>NZ_JBFACK010000005.1:0-515804 GCF_040640795.1 Streptomyces sp. NPDC021622 | reverse complement strand
CTGGCGGCGCCGCGCAGTACGGTGGGAGCGCAGTCGAGCAGGACGCGGGCCCTCCCACCGCTCCCGCTCCCGCAGACGCAGAGTCGGATGGACGGGCGACGAAGTTGACGAGGCCGGTGAGCACGGTCGGAACCGCTGCGACGACCGCCGCGACGTCGCCGCTGGCGGCCGCCTTGAGCAGGGCGTCGACCGCGCTCTGAAGGGCTTTCAGAGCGTCGTCCTTCAGGTCGGCCGCCGCCTTGTCGTCACCCGACATGGCCTTGGGGACCGCCGGGACCGCGGGAGTCTTGGGGACCGCCGGGGCCTCCGGGACCGCGGGAGTCTTGGGGAGTGCGGGGGCCTTGGGTGCCGCCGCCGTGGCCGCCGTGATGGCGGCCTTCACCGCTTCGGCGTGCTTCGTGGCCTCCGCGGCGGGCAGTTGGCCGTTGTCGGCCTTGAGGATGTCGTTGAGCAGCTTGGTGACCGGGCCGAGCACCCCGCCGACGTCGCCCAGGGTCTTGATCTGGGCGAGCAGCGCGTCCGCTCCGGGTACCGGTGCGCGGGCCGCCGCCTGGGCGCTGCTGGGCGGGGAGTCGTTCTCGGCGGCGACGGCGGGACCGGCCGCCCCGACGAGGAGTGATGTGCAAAGGACGGAGGTCGCGATACGCCGTGCGGGCAGAGCGCGCATGGATGTTCCCTTCGATGATGCGTCAGATCTTGTGTTCACCGTGAAAGCGGTGAAGGCCGACCGCAACCGAGCGACTGCCATTTGGGGCATGCGGGCCGTGCGGGTTCACGCGGGGCGAAGCGGAACGCACGACGGCCGCCCTCCCAGGGGAGGACGGCCGTCGCGGAGAGCCGGCTGCTGAGGCGTCAGCTGCCGGAGTGTCAGCGGTTGACGCAGTGGTTGCCGAAGGCCGGGTTCGCCACGCCGATGACGTTGACGGTGTTGCCACAGACGTTGACCGGAACGTGAACCGGAACCTGGACGGCATTGCCCGAGGCGACGCCGGGGGAGTGGGCGGCAAACCCCTGGGCGCCGGCGTCGGCGGCAGCGATGCCGGCGCTGCCGGCCAGGGCGGCAGCGGCAACGGAGGTGAGGGCGAAAGCCTTCGCGGTAAGCGACATGGAGAGTTGCTCCTTGGTCAGTTGATGCATCGGCAGGGCGGGGTGCCCGGCCCATGGCTCAACGGGCGTCGCTCGCCCGGGTTGTGGCCCCAAAGGGTGATCTGCGGGCGAGGGGTTAACGCGGCGGCCTCCGGCCGGTGTTCCCGGCGCGCCGTGGACGCGCGGTGCTTCACGAATCCGACACACTTGTCAGCCTTCCTGGATAAATTCAGATAGCGGCTAGTGTTGCTCTCCTCCTGAAGCCATATGACAGAACGAGTGCGGGAAGTTCACGAGGCTAGTGTGACTTTCGCATTTCAATTCTCCCTCCTGGTTCGGAACCTTTCCCGAAAGGGCAACGCCGGTCATGCGCAATTCCCTGGGCCCGCTTCTGCGCCGTGTGGTGCCGTGCGCCCTTTCTTTCGCGGCGTACGTCGACGCGAAGCGGTAGCGCACCTCCTTCCCCCTGAGCAAGGCGCCGTGCATGCAACAGTCATCAACTCCCCTCTGGCCGCGGGTCCTTCACGTCACGCAACCCGTCGACGGCGGAGTGGCCCGGGTGGTCACCGACCTGGTCGGGTCCCAGCTGTCCGCGGGGATGCGGGTCGACGTGGCCTGCCCGGACGGCGGCCGTCTTGCGGGGGCAGTGCGGGGCCTCGACTGCGGCATCCACCGCTGGGAGGCGACGCGCTCGCCCGGGCCGCAGCTCCCGGACGAGGTGCGGCGCATCGCGCGTATCGTCGACGAGCTCCGGCCGGACGTGGTGCACGCGCACAGTGCCAAGGCGGGGCTCGCGGTACGCATCGCCGTGCGCGGCCGGGTTCCCACGGTGTTCCAGCCGCACGCGTGGTCCTTCGAGGCGGTCGGCGGCGTCACCGCCCAACTCGCGCTGCAGTGGGAGCGGTTCGGGGCTCGGTGGGCCTCGCACGTGGTCTGTGTGAGCGAGGCGGAGCGGCGTACCGGGCAGCGTTCCGGGATCGCCGCCCGCTGGTCGGTCGTCCCCAACGGGGTGGACGTCGGGCGCTTCGGGCCCGGCGACGCCGATGCGGGCCGGGCCGCGCTCGGTCTCGACGAGATCCTCGCGCCCGGGGCGCCCCTGCTGGTGTGCGTGGGGCGGCTCTGCCGGCAGAAGGGACAGGACGTACTGCTGCGGGCCTGGGCGGCGGTCGCTCGGCGGTTGCCGCATGCCCGGCTCGTGCTGGTGGGGGACGGGCCCGATGGACCCGCGCTGCGCCGCCAGGCGCCCCCGTCCGTGCTGTTCGCCGGGGACATCGAGGACGTCGTGCCCTGGTACCGGGCCGCCGACCTCGTCGTCCTGCCGTCCCGGTGGGAGGGCATGGCGCTCGTACCGCTTGAGGCCATGGCCTGCGCACGCCCGGTCGTGGTCACCGATGTCGACGGCGCGAGCGAGAGCCTGCCGCCCGGACTCGTGCCGCACGGCCTGGTCCCCGCGGAGGACCCCGGGGTCCTCGCGCGGGCCCTCACCGGTCTGCTCGGCGACCGGCGGCTGTGCGCGGTGCTCGGCCGCCAGGCGCACCGCCACGTACGGAACACCCATGACGTGCGGCACACCGCGGACGCTGTCGCGGCCGTGTACCGGGAGCTGCTGGGCGTGGGTCCCACCGAGTGCAGGGAGTCCATCCACCCGTGAGTGCGGAACGAAGCGTCGTCACCCATGCCGTGCAGCCACGGGCCGCGGACCAAGCCGTCACCACCGCATCGGTCGTCCATCCCCGCGCGGCCGGGCGAAGCCTGCGGACGACCATCGGCCTCGGCTCGTCCGCGCGCCGCCCCGCGGCCTTCCCGCTGCTGGCCGCCGACTGCGCCGCGGCCCTGCTCGGCGCCATGCTCCTCGCCGCGCCGCAGCGCCACCCTCTGCTGGTTGCCGTGCTGGTCGTCGGTGTGACCAGCCTGAACACCCGCGCCGGGCTGTACCGCAGGGTGGCCGTGCCCTCCGCCCTCGACGAACTGCCCGCGCTGGCCTGGCAGATCGCGGTGGCGTGGGGCGCGGCAGGGCTCCTCGCGGCGAACTTCTCCGCGTTCGAACCGGTCTCCCTCGCCGGCCTGGCGTCGGCGGCGGCCCTGCAGTGCGTGTTCAGCTGCGCCGGGCGCGGCGCCGTGTACCTGCGGGCGCGCCGTGCGGTGCTCCGGCAGCCGCGACCGGCGCTCGTCGTCGGCCCCGGTGCCGTCGCGCGCCGGGTGGCCGACGCGGTGCTCCGCCATCCGCAGGCCGGGGTGCGGCCCGTGGGCATCGTGGGGGATGCGCAGGGCGGGCGTCCTGAAGCGGCGGATGGTGCCGAACTGCCGGTGCTGCGCACGCTGGAGGAGCTGCGCCGCGCGGTCATTCAGAACAGCGTGCGGACCGTGCTGGTCGTCGGGCCCGACCCGGGCCCTGAGCAGATCGGCTGGCTGCGGTCGCTGAGCGCGTCGGGCTGTGACGTCTGGGCGGTCGACGCGACGCAGCCGCCGGGGTACGACGCGCCGGGCCGCCGGTATCGCTCGGGGCGCATCGCCGGGTTCCCCTGCCGCCCGCTGGCACCGGTCGGGCAGCGGCACCACAGCGTCAGCAAACGAGGCCTCGACCTGGTGACGTCCGGGATCCTGCTGTTCCTGCTCAGCCCCGTCCTGCTGGCCTGCGCCGCCGTCCTGCGGTCGAGCGAAGGACCCGGAGTGATCTTCCGTCAGGAGCGCATCGGCAGGGACGGGCGGCCCTTCACGCTGCTGAAGTTCCGCACCCACCGGCCCGCCGATCCGCACGAGGCGGCCACCCGGTGGACCGTCGCGGGCGAGCAGCACATGAGCGGGTTCTGCCAGTTCCTGCGCCGTACCTCGCTGGACGAGCTGCCGCAGCTGTGGAACGTCCTGCGGGGCGACATGAGCCTGGTCGGTCCGCGCCCCGAACGCCCTTATTTCGTGGCCAAGTTCAGCCAGATGTATCCGGGCTACGCGGAACGCCACCGCATGCCGACCGGCATCACGGGTCTCGCGCAGATCCAGGGTCTGCGGGGCGACACCTCGATCGAGGACCGGTGCCGCTTCGACAACGCCTACATCGACAGCTGGTCGTTCTGGCAGGACCTGTGCATCCTGCTCCGGACCGCGGCCTCCCTCGTACGCCCGTCAGGGAGTTGACCCGGTGAACAGCGCGTCGATCAGCGTCTTCCCGCCCGGCTCACCGGCCGCCGCGATCTCGGCGGCACTGCGCGGGGCCGCGCCCGTGCTGCCGGTCGTGCTGCTCGTCGGGCTGCTCGCGCTGCCCGTGCCGTCGAGCGGCGCCGACTCCGGGGGCGGCACGATCGCCGACGCCGCTTCCGGTCTCGTGGTGCTCTGGTGCGTGGCCCACGCCGTGCGCACGGCGCGGCGGCCGCTGACCCGGACCGCCGCCGTCGTGCTCGGCCTTCCCGTGCTCGGTATCGCGGTCGCCGCTGTCGGCGCGGGCACGGTGTCCGCCGGGACGACCGGCCTGGTGCGCTACCTCCAGGTCTTCGTCCTGGTGCCCGTGGCCGTCCTCGTACTCGTCAGGGACCGGCGCGACTTCCGCCTGGTGGCCTGGTCCCTCATCGGCCTCGCCCTGTGGCAGGGCGCGCTGGGCGTCTACCAGTACGTCACGGGCACGGGCGCCACCTACATGGGCTCGGACATCCGGGCCGTGGGCACCTTCGGCTCTTCCGACGTCATGGGGATGGCGACCGTCGTGTCGTACGGCGTGGTGTGCGCCCTCGCCCTGGCGCTCGGCCCGGCGGCCTTGAAGCAGCGGCGGGCGGCGGCGATCTGCGCGCTGCTCCTGATCGTCCCCCTCGCGCTGTCCTTCAGCCGCGGCGCGTGGATCGCCACGGCCGTGGCGTGCGGCGCGCAGCTGGCGTTCGCGGGAGTGCGGCGGGCGCTGCGGGTGCTCACCGCCGTCACTGCTGCAGCGGTCGTACTCGTCGGCGGGTTCGGGATCGGCACCGCGATGCTGCAGGAGCGGATCACCAGCATCACGCAGGTGACCGACGCCCCCGACCAGTCGGTCACCGACCGGTACACGATGTGGGCGGCGGCCGTGGACATGTGGCGCGACAAGCCGCTGACCGGCGTCGGGCTCAAGGGGTTCCCCGACCACCGCGACAGCCACGCGTCGCTGGCCCTCTCCTCGGGCAGCGACACCGGCGGCGCGGGCGCGGAGTTCCGCCGACAGCCGCTGCTCTCCCCGCACAACATGTATCTCCTCGTCCTCAGCGAGCAGGGGCTGCTCGGCCTGTGCGCCCTCGCGGGCAGCTGGCTGGCCTGCCTCGTGCTCGGGCTGCGGCGCCTGGTGCAGGTACGCGGCGGACCGGGCGGCGGCCTGGACTGCGCCCTGGTCGCGTGCGGGCTGCTCACGTGGCTCCTTGTGGACTTCGCGTACGCCGACATCGGCGGCCCTTCGACGGTCCTGATGGCGGTCGTCCTCGGGCTCGTCGCCTGGTGGGCGCTGTCCCGGCGGGCGTCGGCCGGTGAGGTCCCGCGATGACGTCGACCACCCGCTCCGTCGATGCCGCCCCGTCCGGCAAGGTGCCCGCCCCTGCCACCGAGGCGGCGCCTCCCAAGGGCTCCGACCCCTCCAACGGTTTTCTCGCCAAGGCGGCCCTCGTCACCGCCGTGCTCACCGTGGCCGGGGCGGTGCTCGGGCTCGGGCGCGACCAGGCCCTTGCGCACTTCTTCGGCGCGGGCTCCGAGACCGACGCCTTCCTGGTCGCGTGGACCGTGCCCGAGGTGGCCACCACGCTGCTCATCGAGGACGGCCTCGCGTTCGCCCTCGTACCGGCCTTCAGCATGGCCCTGGCCCGCCGCCGCAGCGCGCGGGAGGACCCGGTGCGGGAGCTCGTGTCCGCCACGCTGCCCCGCCTCTCGCTGGCGTTCGCGGGCGTCGGTCTCATCCTGATGGCGCAGGCGCCGCACCTGGTGGCGCTGCTCGCGCCGGGCCTGCCCGACCCGCGGCTCGCCGTGGACTGCACCCGCCTGACCGCCACCTGCGCCCTGAGCTTCGGCCTCGCCGGCTACTGCAGCGCGGCGCTGCGGGCGCACCGCAGGTTCGTGGCGCCCGCCGCCATCTACGTCGCCTACAACGTCGGCATCATCGGCACCGTGCTCGTCCTCGACGGGCGCGGCGGTGTCCGGTCCGCGGCGCTGGGCGTGGCGATCGGCGGCGTACTGATGGTGGCCGTGCAGGCGCCGTCGCTCTGGCGGCAGTTGCGGCGGCGTGCGGCGCCCCCGCCGGGCGGCACCGCTACGGACGAGGCGTCGGCGGCGCGGCTGATGAGCGGCGCGCTCATCGCCACCGTGCTGCTGTTCGCGCTGTGCCGGCAGTCGCAGGTCCTCATCGAGCGCTTCCTCGCGTCGTCGCTGCCCGCCGGGGCGATCTCGCACCTCAACTACGCGCAAAAAGTCGCCCAGGTGCCGATGATCCTCTCCCTGATGCTGTGCACGGTCACGCTCCCTGTCGTCGCGCAGGCCCTGGCCGAGGGCGACGTCAAGCGGGCCAGGTCCCGCGTCGAACGCGACCTGGGCCTCGCCTCGTGCGTCGTGCTGCTCGGCACCGCCGTGGTGATCGCGTGCGCGCCGCAGATCATCCAACTCCTCTTCCAGCGGGGCGCGTTCACCCCCGCCGACACCGCGGCCACGACGGCCGTCATGCGCGTGTACGCCCTGGGGCTCATCGGCCACACGCTGGTGGGGGCGCTGGTGCGCTCGTACTTCTCCGGGCATCGGGTCACGTGGTACCCGCTGGGCGCGATGGCGGTGGGGGTCGCCGCGACGGCCGCCATCGGCAGCCGGGCCGTGGACCTGTGGGGCGTACGCGGCATCGCGCTCGCCAACGCGGCCGGCATCAGCATCACGGCGGTCGTGCTGCTGTGCGGGATGGGGCCGCGCAGTGTGCCGATCCGGATCCGCCGGGTCCTTGCCGAGCTGGTCAAGCCGGCGGCCGCGGCGGTGTGCGCCACCGGCTTCGGCGCGGCGGTGGCGCTGCGCGTCGCGTCCCCGCTGGCCGGTGTCGCTGCCGGGAGCCTGACCGTCGCCGGTGTCTTCGCGCTGGTGCTCTGGGTGCTGCGGGCCAAGGCCTTCGAACCCGTCGCCCCTTCCATCCGTTCCGTCATCCGATCCGTCACACGAAGGCGCTCGCATGTCCGCTGACACAGCACTGGGTGAGACGTCCCGGACAGCCCGCCCGCGCCGCGTGCGGCTGCTGCCCGAGGCGCCGATGTGGGTGGCCATGTACCACTCCGTGGACGACTGCGCCGACGATCCGTACGAGATCACCGTCCCCGCCGAGCGCCTGGCGGCCCAACTGCGCTGGCTGCGGCGGCAGGGCCTGCGCGGTGTGAGCATGACGCGGCTCCTCGACGCGCGCGCCCGCGGCGAGGGAAGGGGCCTGGTCGGCCTCACCTTCGACGACGGGTACACCGACTTCGTCGACCACGCGCTGCCGCTCCTTCACCAGTACGGCTTCGACGCCACCGTCTTCGTCCTGCCGGGCAGGCTGGCCGGCGAGAACGCCTGGGACCCGCTCGGCCCGCGCAAGCTGCTGCTCGACGCCGACGGCATCCGGCGCGCGGCCGCCGAGGGGATGGAGGTCGCCTCGCACGGCCTGACCCATGCCGACCTCACGCTCGCCGACGACCGGGAGCTGCGGCAGGAGACCAGCGGCAGCCGGGAGGCCCTCGCCGAGCTCGTGGGCCGCGAGGTGGAGGGCTTCTGCTATCCGTACGGAACGGTCGACGCGCGGGTCGTCGACGCCGTGCGCGATGCGGGCTACCGCTACGCGTGCGCGATCTCCCCCGGCCCGCTGACCGGGATCCACGCCCTGCCGCGTGTCCACATCGGCGGGCGGGACACCGCGTTGCGGCTGCACCTGAAGCTGCGCCTCAACCGGTTCCGCCGGCGCGCGGTCCGTGAACCGGCGGTGACCGCTTGAAGGCCCTGCACATCATCACCGGCCTCGGCGTGGGCGGCGCCGAGCAGCAACTGCGGCTGCTGCTGCGGCACTTGCCCGCCTCCTGCGACGTCGTGACCCTCACCAATCCCGGCCCGGTCGCCGACGGTCTGACGGCCGACGGGGTGCGCGTCATCCACCTGGGCATGTCCGGCAACCGTGACGTGGGCGCGCTGCCCCGCCTCGTGAAGCTGATCCGGGGCGGCGGCTACGACCTGGTGCACACCCACCTCTACCGCGCCTGCCTGTACGGCCGGATCGCCGCGCGCATCGCGGGGACCCGTGCGGTCGTGGCCACCGAGCACTCCCTGGGCGACTCCCAGATGGAGGGCCGCCCCCTGACCGCCGGTGTCCGCGCCCTGTACCTGACCGGTGAGCGCCTGGGGCGGGCCACCGTGGCGGTCTCGCCGTCCGTCGCCGAGCGGCTCAGCCGGTGGGGCGTGCCCCGGCAGCGCATCCATGTCGTACCGAACGGCATCGACGTCGAGCGGTTCCGCTTCGATCCACGGGCCCGGATCGCGGCCCGCCGTCAACTGGGCCTTCCGGACGAGGCGTTCGTCGTCGGCGGGGTGGGGCGGCTCGCGGCGGGCAAGCGCTTCGACGTCCTGCTGCTCGCCCTGGCCGCGCTGCCCGGTGACGTACGCGTCCTGCTCGTCGGCGGCGGCCCTGACGAGGCCAGGCTGCGCGCGAGCGCGCGTGAACTGGGCGTCGCGGAAAGGGTGTTGTTCGCCGGGGAGCGCCCGCACCTGGCCACGGACGCGGCCACGGAGGGCGGTGACCTGCCCGCGCTCCTCGCCGCGATGGACGTCCTCGCGTCGCCCTCGCCCGAGGAGGCCTTCGGCCTGGCCGTGGTCGAGGGTCTCGCCGCCGGTCTGCCGGTGCTCTACGTCAGGTGCCCGGCCGTCGAGGACCTGCCGCCGGGCGCGTCCGGCGGGGCGCTGCGTGTCCAGGGGGACCCGGATTCGTTCGCCCGGGCGCTGCTGCGGGCCCGGGACGCGGGGCCGCGGCTGCGGCTGCCGCTGGACGCCGCGCACCACTACAGCATCACGCGCAGCGCCGATCAGCTGATGCGTGTGTACGAGACAGCTGCCGCCGGCCCGAGCCCGAGACGCCCGGCGCCGAGATGCCCGACCCGAGACGCTCGACCCCGAGAGTGAGTTCCCGATGACCGAAACCCTCAAGCGCAGGCACCGCCCGGCAGGACCGCCGACCACGGTGCTCGCGCGCGTCAAGCGCCTTCCCGCGTGGTGGCTGCTGCCCGCCGGCGCGCTGGCAGGCGCCATCGCGGGTGGCGCGTACGGCGTGGTGAAGACACCGACGTACACCGCCACGAGTTACGTGCTCGCCGTGCCGCAGGAGAACTCCGACCCCGCCGCGGCGCTCGGCTTCGCCCAGGCGTACGGCCGCGTCGCCACCCAGCTCGCGGTGCTCGGCGACGCCCAGGTCGAGTCGGGGGTGTCGCCGCAGACGCTGCGTGACAGCGTGCAGGCGGCCACCTCGCCCGACGCGCCGATGATCTCCATCTCGGCGACCGCGGCCAAGCCCGGCAAGGCGCGCGACATCGCCAACGCGGTGTCGCGGTCCCTGACCAACAACGCCGACCACACCAAGGACAGCACGCAGGTACGGCTGCTCCAGCTCTCCCGGGCGATCAAGCCGGCGGCGCCCGCGTCGGCGGCACCGCCCATGACGGCCCTGGTGGGCGCGAGCGCGGGCGGCCTGCTCGGCGGCCTCGCCCTGCTCGTACGGCCCCGGCGCACCGAGGAGCCGGTGGCGGCCCCCGTGCCGGGACCCGCGCAGGCCGCCGATCTCGGCCGGGAGACGTGATGGCTCCGCACGGCCCCGCCCTGACCGCCGAAGTCTGCACGGACCAGGAGGAGTTCGGGGGGCTCGCGGCGGCGTGGGCGCGGCTGCACCGCCGGTGCCGGACGGCGACGCCCTTCCAGAGCCATGCGTGGCTGCACTCGTGGTGGCTCTCCTACGGCAGGCGCGGCCGGCTCCGGGTGGTGCTCGTGCGCAGGGACGGCGAGCTGGTCGCCGCCGCTCCGCTGATGCGGACGTATCTGCCGCTCCCGGCGCTTGTGCCGCTGGGCGGCGCCATCTCCGACTTCACCGATGTGCTGCTCGACGACGCATGCGCCGACGAGGCCTTGGAGGCGCTCGCCGACGGCCTGTCGAGGCTGGCGCTCGGCGCGCTGATCGACTTCCGCGAGGTCAGGTCGGGTGCCGCCGTGGAGCGGATCTACGAACGGTGGCACGGGCCCCGGCTGCGCCTGACGGACTCGCTCTGCCTCGAACTGCCCACGGCCTCCATGGGCGAACTGCTCGGCCGGCTGCCCACGCGGCGGGCCCAGCGGGTGCGCGCCAACATCCGCAAGTTGGACGCGCTGGGCGTCGAGTGGCGGATCGTACGCCACGACGAGGTGGACGCCTCGGTGCGCAAGCTCCTTCATCTGCACCAACTCCAGTGGCAGGGACGGAAGGTGACGTCCGAACACCTCCGGCCACGGTTTTCCGAGCACCTGATCAGGTCGGTGGGGCTCATGGTCAGGGCGGGCGATGCGGTCGTCACCGAGTTCCGGCTCGACGACACCGTGGTCGCGGCCGATCTGACGCTGCTCTCGCCCGGCCTGGTCGGCGGCTACCTCTACGGCGCGCATCCGCGGCTGCGGGAGCGGAAGGTCGACGTGGCGACCATGCTCCTGAACGCCTGCATGGAGCATGCCGATGGCGACCGCGCCCGGGTGCTCAGCCTGCTGCGCGGCAACGAGCCGTACAAACACCACTGGCGCCCCGATGCGGTCACCAACCACCGTTTCCTGCTGGCCCGCCGCCGCACCGCCCCCGTGCTGCGGGCGGCCGCCTGCGACGCGGCCGCCCGCAGCCGCTGCAAGGAGTACCTGCGCCGGCGGGAGGAGCGCGGCGGCGGTTCCTGAGCCGGACCGCCACCGCGCGATGCCGGATCAGCGGCGGCTCCACCAGTCGAGGCGCATGCACAGCTTGCCGCCGAGCCAGTACTCGACCCAGTCGCCCAGCTCCAGCGGGGAACAGTTGGGCGGATGCGTCGGCGCGACCGGCTGCGTCGGCTGCGGGGCCGGCCCGGTGTCCTTGCGGCCGAAGAGCAGGGACCGGTAGGCCTTGGACGCCTTGGGGTTGTCCTCGCACTGCCACACGCCGTGCGGGCAGTAGTCGGTGACGGTGTTGTAGAGCGGTTTGTGCTTGTCCATCCAGACGAGCATTTTCCGCATGTATTCCTCGTTGTCTCCGTTGCGGAAAAGACCCCACTCGGGATACGAGATCGGCTTGTTGCGGGCGGCGGCGAATTCCACGTGCTCCTGCAGCCCGTACGGCTCACTCACCTGTTCGGCGAAGGACTGGCCCGCCGGCTGGTCGTAGGAGTCCATGCCGATGATGTCCACGACGTCGTCGCCGGGGTAGCACTGCGTCCAGGGAATGGCGTCGCGGCCCCGGCTCGGGGTGAAGTCGAACTTGAACTTCTGGCCCGGCACCGAACGCATCGTGGTGATGATGCGTTTCCAGTACTTCTTCCAGGACTCCGGGTCGGGACCGCATCGGTGGGTGTACGTGGTGCCGTTCATCTCCCAGCCGAGCACGATGACCGTGTCGGGCACCTTCAGCTTCACGAGGCGTTCGGCCAGGGTGCGGAAATGATCGTCGAAGTCGCCCGCTGCGCCCTTGCGGAGCTGCGAGCGTACTTCCCAGTCACCGACATTTTCTTCGTTGCGCTCCAGCATGGGGACGTTGAGCACGAAGAGCCGGTCGTCCTTCTCGCGCCGCCACTGCGCCCAGTTCTCCAGGAAGTTCGGAGCACCCTCGATATTGCTCCACACGTCACCCGGCAGATAGGTGTGGCCGACGCGCAGCTCCGCGCCGCCCAGCCAGGTGCTGAGCTCCGCGATCCGCTCTACGCCCTCGGGGCCGTAGTCGAGATAGGCGCCGAACGCCGGGCTCCGCTCCGCCGGGTCGGGTGCGGTGGGGCTCGGCGGGACGGGTGGCGTGGGGGCGGCGGGAGTCGGGGTGGGCGACGCGGGCGGGGACGGCGACGCGGGCGGTGCGGGCGGGGACGGTGCGGGCGCCGTCGTCGGCAGCGCGGGGCGCAAGACCGGCGGATCGGGCTCCTGCCCGGCTCCCCACGCGTATCCCGGGCCGATCGCGAGCGCCGCCGACACGACGATTCCGGTGGCGATGAATACCGGCCGTCTTCTACTGCGCCGGTGTCTTTGCGGGTTCATGGCGGCTCCTCAAGATGCTCCTCCATCCACTGACACTCAGTCATATGTATTTCTATTGCGCCAATCGAGCCGTTAACCCTTTGGGCGTGCCCATCGCCCGCATGGGGGATCGAATTGAGAGGATTTGACGGTGCTGACTCTCGACACCCGGGTCCCCGCGGTTCTGCTGCGGATCGACCGGAACCCCTTTCATCACGGCACGCTCGGCGCTGTCCGGTCACTGGGCCGTGCGGGAGTGGAGGTGCATGTGGCCGCCGCCGATTCCGGGTGGAGCCCCGTCGGCAGATCCCGCTATCTGCATCAGACCCACCCTGCGCCGCCGCCGGACGCGTCGCTCGGGGAGATCTCCGAGGAATTGCGCCGTATTTCCCGGCGCGTTGCGCGCCCCGCCGTGCTCATTCCGATGGATGACGCGGGCGCCCTCGCCATCGGGCATCTGCAACAGGAACTCGCCGATTTCTATCTCCTGCCCGACCAGGCGAGCGGACTCGCGGAGCGGGTCGCCGACAAGGCGACGCTGGCCGAGATGTGCGAGACCGTCGGCATTCCGCACCCGGTGACGCTCCTGCCCGAATCCACCGCTCAAACGGCCGTCGCCGTACGGCGGCTGGGGCTCCCCGTGGTGGCCAAGTGGAGCCGGCCGTGGCTCGTCCCCGGCGGGGCGGGGCTGCGCAGCACCGTCCTGGTGCGCTCGGTGGGGGAGGCGCAGGAGCTGTACCGGCGCAGCGACGAGGCGGGCAGCCGGCTGCTGCTCCAGGCCTTCCTGCCGGACGGGCCAGGACGCGACTGGTTCGTACACGGATACGTCGACCGGACGGGCGTCGTGCGCGGCGGCGGCTCGGGCCGCAAGCATCGCTCCTGGCCGCGGAGCGCGGGCCTGACGGCGGTGGGGCAGTGGACGCCGGACCCGGACCTCAAGGCCGGCACGGAGCGGCTGATCGGCACGCTGGGCTACCGGGGCATCTTCGACCTCGACTTCCGGGTGGACTCCGCGACGGGCGAGCACTGCCTGCTCGACTTCAACCCGCGGCCCGGCGCCCAGTTCCGGCTCTTCGCCGACGGCGCCGACCTGGACGTCGTACGCGCCCTGCACCTGGACATGACGCACCGTCCGCTGCCGTCGGGCGCCGTCCTTCCGGGGCGCTCGTTCGTGGTGGAGAACTATGCGCCGCTGACCGCGCTGCGGGCCCTGCTGCCGACGGGCCCCGCGGCCACCGCGATGTACCGCCGCGAGCTTGCCTGGCTCGCCCGCGACGACCTGGCGCCCGCGTTCGCCATGGGGGTGCTGTGGTGCCGCCATGTCACGCGGCGCCTGCTCGACCGGCTGCGGCGGGCGGTACGCCTCGGGGCCCCGCCCAGGGAGCCGGAAGGCACCTGCGTCGAGGGCGCCCGGATCGAGGGCGCCCGGATCGACGATGCTCGGACCGACGACGAGAGAGCGAGCAGTCGCTGATGTACGACCTGTTGGTTGTCGGGGCGGGGCCCTACGGCGCCCCGCACACCGGCCTGGGCTGCGGATGGCGCAACTGGCGACGAGCGACCGCCTCGGGATGCCGGACCCTGACGTACGCGAGAGCCTGGCGGTCAACTCGTCCCAAGAGCCCTGCGTGAGAGCCGAGTTCGAGTCCCCGCAGCGCGGGCTCTGCCGGTGGCGGTGTCGTCGAGCGGTGCCGTCGTCCTTGTGTACGGGAAGAACCCGTGCAGGTGATGCGGTCGGCGAACGGGTGAATCGGTTCTTCGGTGGCGGTGGCCAGGTGGTGGACTGTGCCTTCGTGGGACGGGCCAGGTTGTCCTCCGCCAGCCGTCGGCGTTTCCGCCGTAGGTGGGCAATACCCCTGACCGGGCCGGCCCTTCCCTCTCTCCTTCTGGCAGGGAAGAGACCTCAGGGCGTCTCTTCCCTGCCAGTCGGCATGTCCGGCCGCACTAGCGGCGGGATGCCGCGCCTCCCCGGCGGTACAGGATTCCGCCGCCGATCATGAGCGCCGCGCTCCCCGCGGCAGCAGCTGCCAGCAGGTTCTCGTCGCTGCCGGTCGCCGCGAGCACGTCACGCACCTGCGGACCCGGCGCACCGGCGGGCGACGGCTCCGACGGCTCCGTGACGGCCGGGGACGACGACGTGTGCCGCATCGCCCGGTCCTTGCCGTCCGCCGGCGCACCGGCGGGCGACGGCTCCGACCGCTCCGTGACGGCCGGGGACGACGACGTGTGTCGCATCGCCCGGTCCTGGCCGTCCGACTGTTTGGGCACGCGCGCGGTCCGCGGCAGGTGCGGCGTCCCCTCCTCCAGGAGGGACTGCACGCTGTTGCCGACCAGGACGCCGGGCGACTTCTTGGCCTCGCCCCGGGCGGCTGTGGCCTTGGTGCCGGCCGTCGGCTCGGTCTTGTCCGGCCGCTCGCGCGGTGCCGTCGAACCCCCGGAGTTCGCACAGGAGTTGGCGGTGGCCCGGTTGGCGGCAGCGACCGCGTTCACGCTGTTGCCACACGCGTTCGCCGGTACGTCCACGGGAGCCTGCACGCTGTTGCCCGACAAGATCCCGGGCGAATCCGACGCCGCGCCGTCCGCGTCCGCGGCGAACGCGGACGCACCGGACAGGGAGAGGATGCTGGTCGCGGCCGCGGCCGTGAGCATTCCCTTGTTAATGGCCTGTCGCACTCTAGTTGTCTTCCTCTGAGCAGTGGAAAGCCCGCCTTGGAGTCGAGGTGACGGTCCAAGGCCGGCCATGAGCAGCCTGGTGGCTGCGCTACATCACTTGTTGACGCAGGTGTTGCCGAACGCCGGGGTCAGCAGGGCGATGACGTCGACGGTGTTGCCGCACACGTTGGCCGGGACGTGGGCGGGAACCTGGACGAGGTTGCCGGAGAGGACACCCCGGGAGTGGGCGGCGACGCCCTTGGCGCCGGCGTCGGCGAACGCCGGAGCCGCCATGCCCATCGCCATCACGGCACCGGCGATGATCATCGCGCTCTTCTTGTGCTTCACGGATCTTCCCTTCTCCGCGGTCATGCCCATATGGCAGTCGAAACCGAGCGGGCACATCATTTACGCCCCGCGCCATGACCGGCAGTCTGCAAACGAGTTAAACGTGTGAAAGAAACCGTCGGATTTTCGCTGCCCGAGAAATTCACCCGGATCACCGCAAGGGAAAAGGGGCCCCTCGGCATCGCCGGCGGGCCGCCGGTTCACCGGCGGCCCGCTGTTCTGTCCGTGTCGGCCCCGTGGTTTCCTTCCGCGTCAGCCCCGTGGCCAGTGGTCGCGTGCCATGAGGGCGAGCCACTCCTTGTCGGGGCGCCCCGGCACGGTCTTGCCCTGCCGCTCCCAGGAGTCCTGAAGGGAGGTGTAGATGGGCTCCGGAACTCGACGTTCCGGGGAATTCCTGCTCGCTGGAATCAGGCCTTGACGATTCCAGCGCATCGCGAAGTCAGTCATATCCCCTCGCCATCGACGGGCGTGTGTCGAGCAATCTGTTCCAACTGTTCCAGTTTCGGAAACCGGCGAAACCGCGGTGCTTGGGGCGAACGAGTTGTTCTTCGTGCGTGCCGCGAAGGTGCCGCACCGGTCAACGCGGACAGGCTCGCTCTCGCGGCAGGGTGTCAGAACCGACAAAGCATTGCCGCACCCTGTCCAACGCGTCGATGTTTTCGGCGACATGAGGAATCGTCCGAATGAGGGACGGGGGTACGAATATCCTGCTGATGGGGACGGACGGCCGCGACACCATCACGCGGCGGGAGAAGCGCGAATTCCGGATGTCGTGGAAGCCGTGGGCGGCGTGCAGATCTGCATGCAGCGGCGGCTCAAGGAGCCCACGACGAAGTTCGACCTCGCGCCCCCTCCAGTAGATCCGCTCCCGGCATGTGGACAAGGCCACCGACCTCCGGCGGATCCAGCGCCAACAACGCTTTCTCGTCGCCGTGTTGAGCAGTCTGCGTACGGAGAACGTGCTCACCGACCCGGCCAGGGCGGCACGGCAACGGCTGATCAGCCGTCGAGGCCGGCCGCCGTCGTGCCGGCCGGCCCCTTCGGCTTCCCCGGGGGCCCGGCCTCCGTGTGGGGGTGACACGCCGGGGGTAGGTGCTCGGCGTGATTGAACTCGCCGAGATGATCGCGCAGTTACGTGGAGAACTCGCCACGGCCATGGCGGCGGCCGAGCGCGACGAACTGCGCTTCGAACTGGGCGCCGTGGAGCTGGAGGCGGAGTTCGCCGTCCAGCGGACCGGTACGGCGGACGGCAGGATCCGCTTCTGGGTCGTCGAGGCAGGCGCCTCCGCCCAGCAGACGGCAAGCAACACCCACCGGGTCCACCTCACCCTGCAGCCGCGCGTCCGCGCCACGGGGGAACCGCCCTACGTCGCGGGTGACCAGAGCCCGCGCGAGCGCTGAGCCGGGCCGTTGCCATGCCGCAGTCAGCGGGTCTTGAAGCGGCGCGCGTCGCCGAAGTGCTGGTGAGCAGGCCGGGCGGGCAGCCCGGCAGGCGCGGGTCCGGATACCGCGTGGGGAACGGGTGTGTGCTGACCGCCGCGCATGTGGTCGCCGGTCCTGTGACGTCGGTGCGGGTGCGCTTCGACGCCGATCTGGCGGGGGAGTGGAGCGCCGACGTACGCGTCGTGCTCGTCGCCGAAGCCGTGGACATCGCGCTTCTCGAGATCGTGGGCGCACCGCAGGGGCCCACGCTCGAACCTCCCCGATACGAAGGTGTTCCCAAGGCCGATGTGGTGCTGAGCTTCAGCGCGCTCGGTTTTCCCCGCTTCAAGCTGCGCAACGACAGCATGCGGCTCCTCGACGACGGCTCGCCCAGCCAGTACCGCGACTCCTGTCATCTCACGGGGACCATCTCCGTGCTCTCCAACCGCCGCGAGGGCACACTCGAACTGGCCGTCCTCGCGCCGGGCACCGACCCCGAACCGGGCCACTCCCCCTGGGAGGGGATGTCCGGCGCGACGGTGTGGTGCGAGGGCGCGATCGTCGGTGTGGTCAGCGCCCATCACCGCGGGGAGGGGAGCGGCCGCCTCGCGGCGAGCCGGGTCGAGCGGTGGTACGAAACGCTGTCCTCCGCCGATCTCGAGCAGCTCCACCACTACGCGGGGCTGCCCCTGCGTGAGACGAGCGGGTCCACCGTGGTGCAGGGGCCGCCGGCTCCGGTGAGCCTTGCCGGGCTTCCCGCGGATCTGCCGCTGCAGGAACTCATGGGACTGGTCGACGCGTTGGTGGAAATTCCGGCACTCCGTGACACCAATGGTCTGCATCTGGTGCTCGCCAGCATCAGCTCGGAGATCGCCGCCAACCGGCCACGTGACACGCGGCTCAGAATGGACATCTACGGCATCGTGCACACCTGTCTGCGTTACCGGGGCACGCTCGATCAGCTTCTCGAGGCCGTGCGTCTGGTGGAAGGGCCGTCGTCACAAGTGGCCCGGATGGACCGCGAAGCGGCTCAACTGGCCGAGCATTACTGCTGACTTGATGTCGGGGGCGGCTCGGATGCGGGGTTTCGCGGCGTGCCGTGCTGGGTCATCATGAGGGGGAAAGGGACAGCGCATGCACGGAATCGCGGGAGGGGACTTGGCAGCCGTGGAGCAATCGATGCCTGCCGTCGAGTCCGATCTCGTAGATCTCTCGGGGGTTTCTCTTGAAGCGCTGCGTTCCATGGACGGCAGTGCCATCGCGGAGTCGCTCGACTCGCTGCTGCACCACATCGACGAGGCCCGGGCCATCACGATGTCGTACGGAGGGCCGTCCCGTTTCGACTGACGGGGCCTTAGCCGCGCCGTGGCGGACGGCCCATGCCGGTTAGGCCTGTGGGATCGGGGCAGCTGCCGGTCCACCGGCTCTCGGCCGCCGGATTCCACGCCCTCGCGCGGGGTGACGGCGGCAAGGCGGTGGTCGAAGAGCTGCTCGCCGCCGAGCGGAGCCGCCGCATGCTGCTCCTTCGGGCGCTCCATGACGGTCTTTCCGGGGGCGGCGCGTCGCCCGCCGCGGATGGGGACGCGATCTCGTACCGCGAGGCATGGGCCCTGCTGGAGCGTGCGCAGGGGCGGGCGCCTGACGTCTTCGAGGACATCCTGATGTCTCCGCATACGGGGATGTGGATGTCCCTGGCGCTGCGCAGGCTCAGGGGTGTGCCCTCCGAGGACGCGCCGCTGTGGGCGGTGGTGGGGCATCTGTCTGCGCTGGCCGCAGCCGCGGGAGCGCGGGCCGGACTCGACTTCTCGATCACCGTGCCGGTCCGCCGTGGCGTCGCGTTCCTGCCGACGCTGGGGTGTGCGGAACTGGAGGGTGCGGAGCCATGGGGCACGGCCCAAGTCGTCGCGCGGGACGGGCAGGTGCGGATCTCCGGGGCGCCGGTGGGTGCTGTGGTGGTTTCGACGGGTCCTGCTCGGGGCGGACCGGGGTGGCACTCAGTGCGCCGACTTGAGCTCGGGGTGACGGAACATCAGAAGCGTCTGTCCCTAGAGGAGTTGGATCCCTACCGGACGTTTCCCCGCCCCAGCGACCCCGTGCTGCTGTCCCCTGCCGACGCGCGGACGTGGGAGGGCGTGCTCGCCGACGCCTGGGAGGTGCTGCTGCGGGACGAGCCGGAGACCGCGGAGGCCATGCGGGTCGGGCTGAAGTCGGTGACACCGACACCGGCGAGAGAAAGGTTCCGGCCGCACAGCGTGACCGCCGGGGACGCCTTCGGGGGCGTGATGGCGTCACTTCCGGACGATGCCGCGCAGCTCGCCGCGACGCTGGTGCACGAGTTCCAGCACATCAAGCTGGGCGGCCTCATGCGGCTGCGGCCGCTGAACGTGAACGGGCCCGAGTCGGCCGAGGAGCTCTTCTACGCTCCATGGCGTGACGATCCGCGCCCGCTGGGCGGACTGCTGCAGGGGATCTACGCCTTCGTGGGAGTCACGCGCTTCTGGCGGGCCCATCGGCACTCCGCCGATGCCGGACGAGCCCCGCTCGCCCACTTCGAGTTCGCGCTGTGGCGCACCCAAGTGACGTCCACGGTGGGCCTCGTACGGACGCACGAAGGGCTGACCCCGCTGGGACGTCGCGTCCTGGAGGTCCTCGGTGAGCGCTGCGCGCAGTGGATGGGCGATGACGTGCCCGCCGCCGAGTTGGAGCTGGCCCAGGAGGTGGCCGCCGACCACCGGGCCCGCTGGCGGGCGCACCATCTGCGGCCGCCCGCCGCGGCCGTGGAGGAAGCGGTGCTTGCCTGGCAGCGCGGGGACGAGGGGCCTCCGGCGGGTCTCGCGGGCGAGCCCGTTCTCGTACCGGACACGGAGAGCCGCTTCCTGGACACCGCGGCCGTCCTGGCCAGGCACCGGCTCAGCGGCGCCGACCGGGACATGTACGGAGTCGAGGGGGCCGACGAGGCCGACGTACTCCTGTGCCGCGGCGAACGGGCAGCGGCGCGGGACGCCTTCACCGCCCGCCTGACGGGCAAGGGCGCCCCGCTGGACGCCTGGGCCGGTCTGGGGCGGGCCCTTGCCGGTGCGGCGCCCCACAGGGACGCCGCGTGGCTGCTGCGGCACTTCCCGGAGCGGGCCTGCGCCGTGCAGAGCGCGCTGGAGAACACCACCGGGCAGGGTGCCGATCCGGTGCGGCTCGCGGGGTGGTTGGGGCGTGCGGGTCTATAGCGCCTGAGGGGACCGCGGGGCGGGTGGTGCCCGCCCCGCTCATGGCTTCCGGCGTCGCTACAGCGGTACCGGGTCGATGTCGCAGTTGGCGCGCTGTCCCGCCTTGGCCTGCAAGGTGGCCGGGTGCGGAGTGGCCGGCTCCGAGAGCAGTCGGGGCGCGTCGAGCACGCGCTCCATCCGCGCCAGGGTGTCGGCCCGCAGCGGAGTGCCCTCGGCCTCCTCGCCCAGCTCGATGAGGTCCATCGCGAGGTTCCCCGCACACGCCAGCGTGGTCGGGTGGTCGTCGCCGAGGACGGCACGGCAGAGTTCGAGCGTCTGCCGGCCGATCGCACGGGCCTCGCGGTGGTTGCCGAGCGCCGCCAGGTCGCTCGCCAGGTTGATGGCGGTGGCCAGGACGATCGGGTGGGACTGGCCGAGCCGTTCGGTGAGCGAGGACAGCGCGGCCTCGTCAAGACGGCGGGCCTCCTCGGGCTGGCCGAGGAGCCGCAGCGTGACGGCGAGGTCGACGTCCGCGGCAAGGACGTGCGGATGCTGCGGGGCGAAGACGTTGCGGTACTCCTGGCAGGCCTTCACGCCGCGCTCGCGTGCCGCGTTCAGGTCGCCGTTCTGGCGCAGCGCCACCGACAGGGTCAGGGCGGCGATCAGCGACGAGGGGTGGGTGTCGCCGTAGCGCCGGGTGAACTTCGAGTACGCCTCGGTCGCGAGCTCAAGCGCCTGGGTGTGGTCGCCCGCCTTGCGGCACGCCTCGCTGAGCTGGCGCACCGTGCCGATGGTCGCGGGATTGCCGCGGCCGAAGACATCGCGGTAGGCGTCCAGGACGGCCTGTTGGCGGGCGCGTGCTCCTACGTAGTCACCTGTTTCGCGTACGTCGATGGCTACGTTGCTCTCCGTCATCAGCGTCCGCTGGTGGTCCTGGCCCAGGACACGCAGGCGCAGTGCCAGGGTGTGCTCGTCCAGTTCGAGCGCCTTACGGAATTCGCCGGCCTGGCGCAGGCTCGTGCCGAGGTTGTGGGCGGCTTCGAGCGTGGTGGGGTCCTCCTCGCCGAAGGCGACGCGGGCCCGCTCGTACACCGTGGCGTCCAGTTGGGCTCCGGCGGCGAACTCCCCCTCGACGCGGCGCACGGCCGCTTCCAGGTTGATCGCGGCGAGGGCGTCCTCGCGGGTGTCCTCGCGGCCTTCGGGGGCGGTGCGTTCGTAGATCTCCTTGAGCTTGGCGACCAGGTCGACGGCTTCGCGGTGGCGGCCGAGGACCCAGTAGATGTAGCAGAGCCACTGCCCCATGAGCAGTGTCTGCTGATCCTCCTCGCCGAACACGGTCTGCCAGGTCTCCCAGGCCTGCTCGGAGAAGTCGAGCGACACCTCGTGGTCGCCCCAGTAGTAGAGATACCGGGCGATGTTCATGACGAGCTGACGGACCCAGGGCTGATCGGACTTGATGGCGTCAGAGGCGATGACGTGACCGTAGAGCTCCGCGTAACGCGGCCAGTTGGCGGCCGCGTTGGGCGCCTTCGGGTCAGCGGCGGCCAGCAGAGTGTGGGCGCCATGGCGCATGCGGGACTGCTCCTCGGGGGTCATGCGGTTGTTAAGGACCAGCTGAACGAGGCGGTGCATTTCAATCGAGTTCGTACGGTGGTCGATGCGTGCGAGGGAGTAGCGGTTCACCTCCCTTATGGCTCGCGCCAGGCGCATCGGGTCGTTCAGTGTCGCGTCGAGCTCGGGGAAAATGCTGCTGTTTCCGAGCCCGGAGAAAATGGAACGTGAAATCGGGTCCGGCGCGAAGTACGAGCAGAGCTGCAGCAGGCGCAGGGCCGAGGGGCTGCGGGTCTCCAAATGGTCCAACGAGACGTTCCAGGCGGCGGCGACCGGCAGTTGGTAGTCCGGCGGCGGTGCGACCTCGAGGAGTTCCGTGCGCTTGTTCTCGAAGAGCCGCAGATATTCGGATGCGGGCATTCCCGTCTCCGCGCGCCAGGCCGCTGCCTGTTCCAGGGCGAGCGGCAGGTCTCCAAGGGCTTCGGCCAGCTGATCGGCCTCTTCGTCCTGGAGCGGCGGCCCCGAGTGACGCAGCAGTTCCTTGCTCTCCTCGCGGGTGAAGACGTCCACTTCGAGGGAGCCGCCGACGAGCCCCCACCGCCTGTTGCGGGAGGTCACCAGGATCGTGCCGTTGCCTCCGGTGGGGAAGTAATGGCGTACCTGCTCGGGGTTGTCGGCATTGTCGAAGATGAGCAGCCAGCGGGAGAAGGGACGGCCCTCGCGCAGTGCCTCACGCACCGCGGGACCGGCGATGTTCGCCTCGGTGCTGGTTTCGAGGCCGAGGCGCCCGGCCAGTTCCACCAGCGCCTGGCCGATCTGTCCGGGCCGTTCGGAGGGAATCCACCAAACGATGTCGTATTCACCCTGATGGCGATATGCGTACTCGATGGCCAGCTGGGTCTTGCCCACTCCGCCCATGCCGTGAATCGCCTCGGGAAGCACGGTCGTCGTGCCTTCCCGCAAGCGCTCGCCGAGCAGTTCGAGCAGCTCTGTGCGGCCGGTGAAATTGGGGTTCCGTGGCGGTAGATTTCCCCAGACGCGCGGCTGTGATGTGCGGTCCCCCTCTACCGTTTGCTGGGGCGTAGTCGACATCACCGATGCTCCTTCGGAATCGGGCCGAGAGACAGGGGTTCCACCGCTTTTCTCCAGGCTGACTGCGTAGCGACGATCGTGCCAGCCAAGTACCCCTGCGAGCAGGGCGGCGCGCTGCATAAAGCGTCCGGAGAGTGCCCTCAGCGCGGCTAATTCGACGCGGAGGAAACCGATATTGCGGCTGTTCACCCGAGGCATGGCCAAGGTGTCCAGGGGTTCTGCGGGCGAGGGCAGGAGGGCGGCCGCTGCTGTGCCGTCCCTTGCCAATAAGGCGCGTACGTCGTGCAGAATCCGTGCCGTGTCGCTGCGGCGGCCCAGTGCGAGCAGCTCCTCGCGAATGTTGGGGGCGAAGGAGAACGTCACATCCGTCACTTCGTCGCCCTGTGCCCCACTGGGCCGGACGAGTCCGCTCATCAGCAGCTCCGACGCGTGCACGGGGCCCGCTCCCGGTGTGGTCTCCAGGACCTTGCGGATGAGCGGAAGACTGAGAGGAACGGCGGATAAACGGGTGGCGAGAGTGAAGGCCGTGGGAGACGCGCCGGCCCTGAAGTCCGATACGCGTTCCGCCGCCGGCACCGTGCTGTGCGGGTCGGGAACGTCGTCCGTCCAGGGCAGGGCACGCGCGGCGTCGGGCCTGCGCTTCCACTCCCGCGCACGGACGGCGGTCATTTCCAGCCATGGCGACTCGGGGCCCATGACGAGGTGTGTCCAGGCCTCTGCCCAGCGGTTGGTCAGTGCCAGGACCGGTACGAGGACCGCGTCCGATTCGATGTCCGGCTCGTCCGGGTCGCGTGACTCCACCGGGGCCTCGCGCAGCTCCCATTCCAGCTCGCTGTTGGCGGCCCAGGGGCGGGCGGCACGCAGCCGGAACCGGGAGACGTCGAGCCCCGTGCGGTACCAGAGCTGCTGGGGGAGCACATGGACCACGGCGGCCGGACACATGCGCCCCCAGGCGCGCAGCAGGGGCATGACGGCGCCCGAACGCCATGCGGCGCCGAGCCCGTCGGTCACCACGAGGATCACCCGGCGCGGGTCGTCGGTTGCGCCCCCGAGCGGTTCCTCGGGGCGCAGCCGGGCCGGGTCCGTCTCGTCGGTGCCGAGCAGTCGCAGTACGCGTACGCGCGAGAAGTCCCCCGCGCGGTTCAGCTCGCCGATCAGTTCGCCGACGGCCTGGTCCCAGACGCGCATCGTCACATGGGTGTCGATGACCAGGATCGCTTCCGCGCGCTCCTGTCTGCCCGGCCGGCCGGGGTCGGACTGCCCGAGCCTGCCGAGGACGGACGCGGCTTCACGACGTGCCCGCGTAGCCGGTCCTTGCCGCTGCCCATCGTCATCGTTCCGCATATGCGCCCTCAAGGCGTGGTGGTGACGCTGACAGTTGTGCGGAGTCCCGCAGAGCGCGGGCGTGCGTGACATCCACACGCGAAGCGTGGCAGTGCGCCCGCACTGCAAGCAAGGGGGTACGGCGGCATGGGCCGGGGCGCACGGAAAACATGCTAGGAGGCGTGCTTGTGGCGCTTCTGGCGCTTCCGGCGTGAAACAGCCGCACGGCAGCGGAGTCTTGCCGGTTCACGGCGCGGCACCCCCTCTCGCCGGGTGCGGGAGGTTCAGGGACATGTGGCCGGTGATCCCGTTCAAGTCGTCACCGGCGCACGGTCGGGGCCGGGCGGCCCGGGTCTGCGTTCCGGATCGTCGAGCAGGATCGCCAGGTGGCGTCCCACGTGGTTGTCCCAGCCCTCGGGGCCCAGCGCCAGAGCCTCCTTGCGCCAATTTCCGGCGCGGTTGAGGAGTCCGGAGAGCCCTCGGTCCTGGACCAGGTCGGCGACCGCTTCCCTGAAGGCCGGATCGCCGCAGTCGCCTCGGTGCCAGATCATCGCGGGGACCCCCGCCCGCAGGCCCGCCATGAACTCCTGGTGACTGGAGCGGGAGTCGGTGCCCGGTGGCTGGCTCAGGACCAGACAGACCGCGTGGTCGTCCTCCTTCAGTTCGCGCTCCAGGTGGAAGTGCGACTGCTCGGGCTGCTTCCAGTAGGGGTGGCTGTCGGCGGGCCGTTCCTTGAGCTGCCGCCATTTGTTGTGCCAGGGGCGGTGCCAGGCCGCCTTGCGCAGGCGCTCGAAACTGCGTACGAGTACGGCGTAGTCCATCACCAGCGGGGTCGGGGACAGGGTGGAGGACTCCTTGTGCCACCACTCCACCGGCTCCCCCAGCAGTTCCCACGGGAGGATGAATTCCAGGACGACCGGCTGCCTCAGGTCCGACCAGCGCTCCTCGGTCTGCTCGATGAGCGTCTCCACTTCGGCGGGCAGATCGTCGCGGTGCAGATGGAGGGTCTCGCCGGGGACCGGATGCCAGCCTTCCGCGTCGGACTGCCGCCAGTGGGAGAGGAAATAGCGGTCCGGATCCACCCCGTCGGGCTCGAACTGGATCATCAGATACGCGGGCACCATAGGAGGCTGTGGTGCGTGCTGGTCGACGACACCGCGCTGCCAGTCGGCCATCTTCTCCTCGAGGCCCCAGGCGCGGGCCTGCTGGCGGTTCCAGCGACGCAGGTCCTCGGCTGCCTCCATGTTCCCTTCCTCCACGAGCCGGTCGGCGGCAAGGGCCAGGAACGCCATGCTCACGGGGAGTTCCTTCGCGGCGGAGTTGCCGCCGGCCAGTCGTAGGAAGACTGCCCATCCCGTGTCGCACCACGCGGGCAGCTCCTGGGTGCGTGAGCGGCTCGCGCGCCGGGCCAGGGCGGCCAGCGCGGAAGTGGAGCGGATCTCCCGCAGGACCGGCTGCAGCGGATGCAGGTCGGCACCGTCGAAGAAGTCCACGGCCTCCCATTCGTCCACCAGGCGCAGCAGCGACGAAATGGCGGTAGACCGCTGCTCCAGATACCCCAGGCAGCGGACGAGGCACGGCAGCCCGTCGGGGATTACCGCGCAGTGCTCCACCAGGCGCAGCAGCCAGGGCCGCAGCGCTTCGCCGCGCAGGGGTTCAACCGGTGAACTCAGCTCCTTGTTGAGCATGCTCACCCAGAGATCCGCGCTGTTCCCCTGCCGTACCGTGCTCGATTCCTGCAGTACGTCGACGATGTCGGCGACTAATTCGTTGCGAACCCTCGCAGGGCTGCGTTCCACCCCCGTGACCTCCCGATCGCCACCAGCAGCCAGCGCTGTCGTATCGATGGTGCCGACAAGCGTACGACCACAGTTACGCGCATGGCAGGTCTCCGGCCATCACCGGGGAGAACCGTTGGTCATTTGTTGTTCGCTGCCGACTTCATCCGTCAGATTCCGTCAACTGCCGCCACTGTGAACGGAGTTGTCGGAGTGCCGGGTCCCATCGGGCCGCCCTTGTCGAACTGTGAGCGGACCACCAGTGTGCGCCCGTGCGACCGCACCAGAGTGGTCGGGATCTGGAGTGCCTCGTCCGTGACACGGCGTTCCAGGCGGGCCGCCGCCCCGCCGTCCGTCAGGTGCCAGCGGGTGATGGAGTTGGTCGTGTTGTGTACGGCCCACAGGGTGCTGCCGCGCAGTTCCAGACCGTCGCCGTTGGTCAAGTCACCGCCGCGTAGGGCGACTTTGCGGATCTCGCCGGATGACGTGTCGACGCGGTAGAGGTCGCCGCCGGTCATGTCGACGGTGAACAGGCGGCGGCCCGTGGGGTCGGTGGGGTCGGCCGCGAGGCCGTTGAGGGTGAAGGTGCCGGCCGGCTGCGGCTCCAGGGCGCCGCTCAGGTCGAGGTGTGTGGTGAGCTCGCCGCGGCGTCCCTCGTGCCGGGCGGTCTTCTCCAACTGGGCAGGTGTGACGCGGTAGATGACGGCGCGGATGCTGTCGGTCAGGTAGGCGGTGCCGTCCGCCGCGATGGTCACGTCATTGACCATCCGGGGCTCGCCGCCCGGCGTGCCCGGGACGTCGAAGCGGGCGATGAGAGCGCGGCTGCGCAGGTCGTACACCGCGACTCCGGCCGTCGAGTCGGTCACCCACAGCCGCCCGGAACGGTCCGCCTTCAGGCCGTTGGCGGTCTTGCGGCCGTCGGTTCCCGCGGGCAGGAACACTTCGGCGGCTCGCTTGCCCGGTGTCGCCCTGTAGACGGCTCCCGTCGCGTACGAGCCGACGTAGATGTCGCCGGTGCGGGGGTCGGCGGCGATGCCCTCGGGGTAGACGCGGTCGCCGGGCAGCTCGTAGGCCGTGGAGATACGTGTGTGGTGCTGGGTCTGGGAGTTGGGCGTGCGCGGTGGCGGTCCTGGCTGTGCGGTGGCCGTGGGCAGGAGCGGGGTGGCGGCCAGGGCGGTCAGTGTCGCGGCGATGGTCAGGGAGCTGCGGTACCTCTTCGCGTTGGGCATGAATACGAAGCTAAGTTAGAGCTCTAATGCTCGTCAAGGTTCGAATTTTGATGAGAGGTATCGCTTTTCGTATGGCCATTACGATGCGGAGATGACCTCCTTGCCCGCGTCCGAGCGCCTCGGTTCCCACATCAAGCGGGCCGAGCGGGCCCTCAACGCGGCCAAGCACGCGGCCCTGAAGCCGGCGGGGCTGACCGTCCCGCAGTATGCGGCGCTGCTCTATCTCAGCGAGAAGCCCGGCATCTCCGCCGCCGCCCTGGCCCGGCTGTGCGGGGTGACGCCGCCGACCATGAACACGGTCCTGAAGAACCTCCAGGAGCGCGGCCTCATCGAGCGCACCCCCCACGAGTGGCACCGCAATGTCCTGGAGACCCGCCTCACCGAGGAGGGCGAGTCCGTCATGGCGCAGGCGGACGGCGCGGCGGTGCGGGTCGAGCGGGCGCTGGCCGCCGAGTTCACCGAGGAGGAGCGGGCGGCGCTTGTCGGCCTGCTCGGCCGGTGCGCCGACCTGCTCGACTCGGTGCGGGCCGGCCAGTGACCAGGCAGGGGATGTCTGCGGCGCTCAGTCGGTGACGGTCAGTTCGCTCAGCTCCGGTGCCTTCTCGGCCGCCTGGACCGTGAGACGTACGTAGCGGACCGGCCGGGTGCCCGGGGAGTGCCACGAGCGGCCGTCCGCCGATGTCTCGACCCGGTGGCGGGCCGGCTTGACCGCCCACTTCGGAGTGACCGTGCCGACCTTCGTCCTTCGCCCCAGGTCCACCGTCAGGGACGACTTGTCCGCGGTGGGCGACCAGGTCGTGACGCGGTTGCCGTCCACGGCGGCGCCCGCGTACAGACCCGGGTCTTCGGAGGTGGCCTTCGCGGGGCGGCAGCGTGCCAGATTCGCCGTCGGCGTCAGATCGGGACGGCGGGTCTTCAGGACCGCGGGGGCGTTCCCGGCGACCGTGACGCGGCCCTTCGGGGTGTCGATGGTGAAGGGGCGGCCCGAAGCGAGCCGGACCGTCGTCTCCTTGGGGCCGATCGCGATGTCGTACGTGCGTCCGCGCCAGTGCGCCCCGCGCACGGTCACACCGCTCTTGAGCTGCGGGGGAAGCGTCGGATCGAGCTCTACGGAGTCCTCGCGCAGGCGCAGCCCCGTCAGGCCGTGCGTGAAGACCTGAAGGAAGCCGCCCTTCCCGGTGAGGAAGTCCTGCGCGGGGGAGCCCGCGAGCGCGTCGCCCGCGCCCGCCTTCTCGCCGCGCGACTCCGAGAACAGGGCGAACGGGCCGCGCATGAAGGGGCGTACGGACCGCTGCAGGAAGGTGTACGCCGAGCAGCCCGGCGCACCGATGGCGGCCGCGTCGATCGCGTGCACGGAGTCCGTCATCGCGGGCCCGTCGGGATCGGTGCGCGCGCTGTAGTAGTCGAGGGTCGCGGCCGCGGCGCCCTTGGGCATCGGCCAGTCCAGCGGGTACGTCAGGAGCACCGTGTCGGCCTGCTTGATGGTCGATCCCTTGTAGCCCGCGTACTGGAGGTAGATCTTGCGCTTCGGGTCGTACGGGATCCGGATGCGGTCGGCGGTCCTGGCCCAGGCCGCAGGGGCGGTCTTGCCGAGCACGCGGGCCGCGCGGACGGCGGAGCGCAGGGCGGTGGCGGCGACCGCGTTCGTGTAGACGCCGTCCGTCACGCCGTTGCTGTACTCGTCCGGACCCGCGACGTTCTGGATTGAATGACTGCCGTCTTCATTGGAAGTGGTGCGCGACGTCCAGTACTCGGCGATGCCCTTCAGGAGCGGCCAGCCGCGCGAGCGGAGCCAGGCGCGGTCGCCGGTCGCGAGGTAGTACTGCCAGGCGGCCAGCGCGATGTCGCCCTGGAGGTGGTTCTGCTGGACGCAGTGCGGTGGATACCAGCTCTGGCACTCCGACCACAGGGCGCCGCGGCTCGCGCTCGTCCAGGGGTAGAAGAGGCCCTTCACGGCGGTCTTCGCCGCGTTGTCGCGGGCCGCCTCCATGGTGGCGTTGCGGTACTCCAGGACGGGGCGGGCGAGTTCGGGGCGGAACGCGAGCAGCGCCGGGTACATCCAGGTCTCGGCGTCCCAGAAGATCATGCCCGCGTAGTTGTCGCTGGTCAGACCGGCGGGCGCGATGCTGTCGCGGGCGCCGCGGCGGGTGGACGACAGGAGGCCGTACTGGGCCGAACGCGCCCAGAGTTGGAGATCGGACCGTCCGGGGATCTCGATGCCGGACGACCACAGCTGCCGCCAGGCCGCGGTGTGTGCGGCGAAGAGCGCGGGCCAGCCCTGCTCGGCCGCGCGCAGCGATGCGTTGCGGGCGTCGCTGTGCGGGGCGCGCGAGGTGAGGGCGGTGTCGACGCCGACGTACTTGGTGACGTCGTAGGTGGCGCCGTCGTGGACGGGGAAGGCGGCGGACTGGCTGGCGCTCAACTTGCCTGCCGGGCGCGCCTGGTGGGCCCGGTGGGCCTCTCCAGGGGCCACGAGGGTGGACGCCACCGCGCCGTCCGTACGGGTGCCGTCCGTGCGGAAGGTGACGTCCATGGTGCGCTCCCCGCTCGCGCCGCCGCCCGTCTGCGCCATGCGGCGGGCGCCCCGGTCGTCGATGCGGTCGGTGACCTGTGCGTCGCCGGTCCAGTGAGGGGTGAGGCGCAGGCGTACGGCGCCGGTGTGGGCGTGCTCGCGGTCGGCCAGGACATCGTACGTCAGGTCGGTGCGGCGGCCGTCGGCGGTGGTCCAGGTGAGCGAGGTCCGGACGAAACCGCAGCGCAGGTGCAAGGTCTGCCGGTAGTCCGACACGCGGCTGCGGGGTCCGTACGTCTCGCCGCCCACGGTGACGTCGAGTGCCGTCCAGGCGGGCAGGGCGGCGATGGCCTCGCGTCCTGCGGTGTTGCGGGGCCCGCGCGCGTAGAGGCCCGCCGCGAAGGCGCCGTCGTACCGGGGTGTGTAGAGGGGCCAGCCCGTCTTCTGGTCCTTGACGGGCGCGGAGTAGCCGGCTCCGGCGGGCGGGACGCGGGTGCCGAGGTAGCCGTTGCCCACGTAGGGGGCGTACGTGTCCTTCGGAGAGGTGCGTTTCGTGGTGGAGGGCGCCCAGCCGGGTGTGGGCGCGCAGTCGGCCGGAGGGCGTGGCTGGTCGGCCTGCGCGGCCGGTACGGGAGTGGACGCGGCGACGAGGGCGGCGGCCAGGAGCGTGGCGGTGCGGAGGGTCACAGGGCGACGATGCGCGGGCGCGCCACCGGAAGTGGGGTGGCGCGCCTCTGGGTCCCACGGGTGGGTGCCTGGCCGCGGGGCGGTGTTTGCGCGTCCGTCCTGATCTCAAACTGAGGCGAGTTCTGATTTCAAACTGAGGTGAGTCTCGATCTCAGACCGAGGCGAGTCCCGATTTCAAACCCGCCCCGCACAGCGGGATCACGGCCGTCCGCTCGCCCAGTGCCCCGTCCCGTACGGCCGCCCAGCACGCCACCCCGGTCGCCTCGACGTACAACCCCCGTCCCGCCAAGTCGAGTTGGGCATGCCTGATCTGGTCCTCCGTCACCGTCAGGAACGCGCCGCCGGATCCGCGGACCGTCCGCAGGATCTGCCGTGCGCGGGGCGGCTGCGGGATCGCGATGCCCTCGGCGAACGTGGGCACCATCGGGGTGTTGCCCAAGGGCTCGTCGGCGCCCGCGCGCCATGCCTCGGCCAGCGGGGCGACCGCCGCGGCCTGCACGGCGTACAGCGTGGGCGCCTTCGCGATCAGCCCCGCGGAGTGCAGCTCCCGCACCGCGAGCGCGGCCCCCAGGAGCAGCGTGCCATTGCCCACGGGCACGACCAGGGCATCGGGCAGTCGGCCGCCCAGGTCCTCCCACAGCTCCAGGATGTACGTCTTGGTGCCGTGCAGGAAGTACGGGTTGTACACGTGGGAGGCGTAGAACGTGCCGGGTTCGTCCGCGGCCTCGCGGGCCGTCAGGGCCGTCTGCTCGCGGCCCCCGTGGACGATTTCGAGCCGCGCCCCGTGCGCGCCGATCTGCTCCAGCTTCTTCGGCGACGTGCCGGCCGGGACGTACACCGTGCAGGGCAGTCCGGCCCGCGCGCAGTAGGCGGCGATCGCCGTGCCCGCGTTGCCGCTGCTGTCGGCGATCACCCGGTCCGGGCCGAGCCGCGCAGCGAGCGCGGCGAGCATGACCGCGCCGCGGTCCTTGAAGGAGAGCGTCGGCATCAGGAAGTCGAGCTTGGCCGAAATCCCGCCATCCAGCGGTACGTGCGGCGTGCGGCCCTCGCCGAGCGAGAAATCGGGGGCGGGCAGCGGCAGGGATTCCGCGTACCGCCACAGTGAATTGACCCTTCCGGCAAGGGACTTCAGCGGGCCGGGATTGGGGGAGAAGTCCAGGTCCAGAGGGCCGCGGCAGACGGGGCAGCACCAGGCGAGGGTGCCCGGGGGGACGCGCGTACCGTCGGTGGGACAGAAATAATCCGGCAATGCTGTCATGTGGCCAGGCTAGTTGTGACAGTTGGGGCCGTTGTGTCATGGCGGGTGCGTGGCGGTCGTGTTACGTCCGGTCCTGACCCTTGTGGGATTCCTATGGATCCGCCAATCTTTCGTCCCGACGAAGGCGAGAGCGGGTGCCGTCGGCCCCATGGTTTGACATGTTCCTGCCGTTTGCCTCCGTGTGTGTGGGCACCACCAGCACCAATCCCCCACCAACGCACCACCTATTGAGGAGGACCCCTCAGATGGCAGTGATGCGTCATACCCGCCGAAGACTGGCCGGGATCAGCGCGACAGCGGTCGCGGCCCTCGCCCTCGGCGTCGTCTCCGCCCTCCCCGCGACCGCTCAGCCGGGCCAGGCGGAAGGCAAGATCGAGAACGCCGGCGCGCCCGGCACGATAGCGGGCAGCTACATAGTCAGCCTCGACGAGGACGCCGCGAAGGCGGACTCCAAGGCGGGCAAGGCACTGGCCAAGGAGTACGGCGCCGACATCAAGCGCACGTACAAGGAGGCCCTCAACGGCTACGCGGTCGAGCTCTCCGCCGCCCAGGCCAAGAAGTTCGCCGCGGACCCGGCGGTCGAATCCGTCGTGCAGAACCGGACGTTCACGGTCGACGGCACCCAGCCCAACCCGCCGTCCTGGGGCCTGGACCGCATCGACCAGAAGACGCTCCCCCTGAACAACTCCTACACCTACCCGGACACCGCAGGCGAGGGCGTCACCGCGTACGTCATCGACACCGGAGTCCGCATCAGCCACAGCGACTTCGGCGGCCGTGCCTCGTACGGCTATGACGCGATCGACAACGACAACACCGCACAGGACGGCCACGGCCACGGCACGCATGTCGCGGGCACGGTAGCGGGCGGTGCCTACGGAGTCGCCAAGAAGGCGAAGGTCGTCGGCGTCCGCGTCCTGAACAACCAGGGCTCCGGCACCACCGCGCAGGTCGTCGCCGGCATCGACTGGGTCACCCGGAACGCGGTCAAGCCGGCCGTCGCGAACATGTCGCTCGGCGGCGGCGCCGACAGCGCCCTGGACACGGCCGTACGCAACGCCGTCGCGTCCGGCATCACCTTCGCCGTCGCGGCGGGCAACGAGAGCGTCGACGCCTCGACACGCTCCCCCGCGCGCGTGGCGGAGGCCATCACGGTCGGCGCCACCACGAGCACGGACGCCAAGGCGAGCTACTCCAACTACGGCAGCATCCTTGACCTGTTCGCGCCCGGCTCGTCCATCACCTCGGCCTGGAACACCAGCGACACGGCGACGAACACCATCTCCGGTACGTCGATGGCGTCCCCGCACACCGCGGGTGCCGCGGCGCTCTACCTCGCGGACAACCGCACGTCGACTCCGGCGCAGGTGTCCGCGGCGCTGGTCGCCGCGTCCTCCACGGGCGTTGTCACCAGCCCCGGATCGGGTTCGCCGAACCGCCTCCTGAACGTGGGCGCCGGCTCTACGAACCCTCCGGGTCCCAAGTTTGAAAACACGACCGACTACGCGATCAGTGACAACTCCACCGTCGAGTCGCCGGTCACCGTGAGCGGCGTCGCGGGTTCCGCTCCCGCCGCCCTGAGCGTGCCGGTCGCCATCAAGCACACCTACGTAGGTGACCTCCAGGTGCAGCTGATCGCGCCCGACGGCACCGCGTACACGCTGAAGGGCTACGGCACCGGCGGCAGCTCGGACGACATCAACACCACTTACACGGTGAACGCGTCGTCCGAGACGGCCAACGGCACCTGGAAGCTGCGCGTGAGCGACAACGCGGCGCTGGACGTCGGGAAGATCGACTCCTGGGGGCTGCAGTTCTAGGCAGCAGTCATAGGCGTCAGTGCTAGGCCTGAGGTCCTGAACTGACTTGCTCCTGTTGATCCTCGTCCTCGCGGTACGGCTCCGGGTCGGTGACTCGGCCCGCCGTGAGGACGAGGCCGGGGACTATTGCGCCGCATGTCCCCATTTCATCCCCCGTCTGTGTCCCGCATACGATGCGAAGCTCCCGCATCGACCGACCCATCCGAACCAGGAGCACGGTACTCGTGGACATACCCCCGCCGCCCGACCTCGGTGGCCGCCCTCCGCAGCAGCACGGGCAGGGGGTCTACGGGCCGCCTCCGCAGGCTCCGTACCCGGGCGCGCACGGCGGACCCCAGGTCCCGTATCAGCGGTGGCCGGGTGCGTACTCGCCGTACTCCCGCCCGCCGGTCAACGGTTTCGCGATCGCCTCGCTCGTGCTCGGCATCCTCTGCTTCCTGCCCGCCGTCGGCCTGATCCTCGGCCTGATCGCGCTCGCGCAGATCTCGAAGAAGGGCGAGCGCGGCAAGGGGATGGCGATCGCGGGCAGCATCCTCTCCGTCGTCGGCATCGTGCTTCTGGTGCTCGCCGTCGCCACCGGGGGCGCGCGGGACTTCGTGGAGGGCTTCAAGGAGGCCGCGCGCGAGTCCCGGAACTCCTCCGCGTTCCCCATCGACAAGGGCGAGTGCTTCAACGTCCCCGACAGCGATCTCGAAGGCGCGCAGTACGCCTTCGAGATCGACGAGGTGCCCTGTTCGTCGCGGCACGACGGCGAGGTCATCGCCTCGGTCCGGGTGAACCACCCGACCTTCCCGGGCGAGGCGGCGCTCACCTCGCTCGCCGAGCGGAAGTGCGTGGACCTGGACGCCTCCTACGTACTCGACTCCTGGGTCGACATCGGTGACGCGGAACTCACGTACTACATGCCCGACCGGGAGACCTGGGGCCAGGGGGACCGCCACATCACCTGCCTCTATGGCGACGCGGAGGAGAAGCGTGGCCTGAAGGGCTCGTTCCGGCGTGACGCGACGAACCTCGACGCCGACCAGCTGGCTTACCTGAAGGCGGACAAGGCCCTCTACGAGGCGTATGAGTCGGAGCCCGTCGAGGAGAACATCGAGGACGACCTGAAGGGGCACAAGGAGTGGGCGGGCCGCGTTGACAAGGGCCTCGCCGAGCAGGCCCGGCTGCTGCGCGCGCACGACTGGCCGGCGAAGGCGGACGCCGATGTCGCCGCCCTCATCGGCGCGATCGAGCGCAACCGCGAGCAGTGGGCGAAGGCGGCCACCGCCAAGGACGCGGACGCCTTCTACGAGTACTACGTACCGGCCCAGAAGCACATCAGCGGCAAGGCGGAGGCCGCGGCCCGCAAGGCTCTGGGCCTGGCCACCACCTCGCCGAGGGATGCGAACCCCGGGGGTGGGGGCGGGGATCACGAGGGCGGTGAGGGCGCGGCGGTCTGAGGTCAGGGGCGTCTCGGCCCCGGCTGTCCGAAGCGGGGCGGCGGGTCGCCTCAGACGCCTCTCATCCCGCTCACCTTAAGGGCCTTTTGTCCGCTTCTGTGATAGTTCTTCGGCGTGACGTGCGCCAAGTCGCCAACCACCCCGACCCGCCCCCGGGTTCCCCGCACCCTCTCCCGCGTCCTCCTCGTCACCGCCACCCTCCTGAACACCGCGCTCGCGGTCCTCGTGGCCGCCCCGCTGCCCCGCATCTCCCTCCTGGTGCTCGTCGCCGCGGCGGTCACCTCCTGGGGGCTCGTCCTCGCGCTGCCCGCGGCGCTCGGCCTCGCGGCCGCCATGGCCGGCGGGCGGCGGCACCCCTGGAGCGCCGGCTTCGCCGCGCTCAGCGCGTTCGCGGCGCTCGTCTACGGAGTGATGCCCTACGCGGCCGCGCACGGCACCGCTGATGACTACGGGCAACCCCTGGACCCTGCCGCCTACTTCGAAGGCGTCAACTACGCCAAGGCCCCCGACGGGGAGCGCACCCGCTCCTACGCCCGCACCGGCAAGCAGCGCGGAAAGCTCGACCTCTGGACCCTTCCGAAGCGGGACGGCGTGCGGCATCCGGCCGTGGTCTGGGTGCACGGCGGCGGCTGGAACAAGGGGCACCGCGGCCAGACGCCCGAGTGGAACCGCTGGTTCAACGAGCGCGGCTGGTCGGTCTTCGACATCGACTACCGGCTCGCGCCGCGCGTGACCCAGCTCGACCAGATCGGCGACGTGAAGTGCGCGGTGGGCTGGGTGCGGCGGCACGCGCGCGTGTACGGCATCGATCCCGACCGCCTTGTCCTTGCGGGCAGTTCGGCGGGCGGCAACCTCGCGCTGGCGGCCGCCTACACGGAGGGTGACGACCGCGTCCCGGCGTCCTGTGCGGTGCGTGACAGCTCGGTCTCCGGGGTGATCTCCCTCTATGGGCCGACCGACATGCGCCGCCTCATCGCCGGCACCGCGCTGCGCCGCGACCCCATGATCCCGCGCCTGATGGGCGGTTCGGCGAAGAAGCGCGGCGGGGTGACCGTCCCCGCCCGCTACCGCCTGGGCTCGCCCGCGAAGCTCGTACGCACCGATGTGCCGCCCACCCTGCTCCTGCACGGCAGCGCGGACCGTGCGGTGCCGGTGGCGCAGGCGCGGGAGCTCGCGCGGCGCCTGAAGGCGGCGGGCGCTCCGGCGACGTATGTCGAACTGCCCTGGGCGGACCACTGTTTCGACGTGAACTGGGGCGGCTGGGGCAGCCAGATCGCCCGATCGGCGATCTCCCGCTTCCTGTCCGTCCGGGGTGAGGCCGCCGAAAACGATCGCCATAGCCCCGGAAAGGCCCCTGCGTAAAGACCTGCACGCCCAGAAATCATCACTTCGGGTGATTCCTTGGCCTTGGGTTGCGGTCAACAACCCACGGTTGCCAGGCTGTTGCTGTCTGTCAACCTGATGGGAGTGGCCAGTGACTTTCGGTGAGCAGCCGGCGTATCTGCGCGTCGCGGGTGATCTCCGCAAGAAGATCGTCGACGGTTCGCTGCCGCCGCACACCCGGCTCCCCTCGCAGGCCAGAATCCGCGAGGAGTACGGCGTTTCGGACACGGTCGCCCTGGAGGCCCGCAAGGTCCTGATGGCCGAAGGCCTGGTCGAGGGACGCTCCGGATCCGGCACGTATGTGCGCGAGCGACCTGTGCCCCGCCGCGTCGCCCGCACCGGCTATCGGGCCTCCGGCGGCTCGACGCCCTTCCGCCAGGAGCAGGCGGAGGACAGCGCGCGCGGCACCTGGGAGTCCCGCAGCGACCAGGTGGAGGCGAGCAGTGCGATCGCCGAGCGGCTCGCCATCCGCGCAGGCGACCGCGTGATGTGCACCAAGTACGTCTACCGGGACGCGGGCGAGGTGATGATGCTCTCCACGTCCTGGGAGCCCCTCGCCGTCACCGGGCGCACGCCCGTGATGCTCCCTGAAGAGGGTCCGCTCGGCGGCTGCGGAGTGGTCGAACGGATGGCGGCCATCGATGTGGTCGTGGACAACGTGGCGGAGGAGGTCGGCGCGCGCCCGGGGCTTGCGGAGGAGCTCATGGCGCTCGGCGGCGTCCCCGGACATGTGGTGATCGTCGTGCAGCGGACGTACTACGCATCGGGGCGCCCGGTCGAGACGGCCGATGTCGTCGTGCCCGCCGACCGCTACCGGATCGCATACCACCTGCCGGTGCGGTGACCGAGTGCTCCGGCGCACGCCCGGAATCCGGACGGGCCCGTCCGCCCGCCGTGATCGCGAGTTAACGCGCGCTCAACTTCCGTAACGCCGGAGCAATCGCGCCTTGCAACAAATTGTCATGCACGGCTCCTAACTTCCTCGTCCGTACCCGCAATCCGGTCGGACGACAGGAACCCTTATGACGGATACGGCCACCCGCGACACCAGCGCCGCCGCAGGCCCGCCACCCAAGCGCAGTTACGCCAAGATGGCGGCCGACGAGAGCCGCGAGGACTACTCGCTGCGCTATGCGCCGCACTCCTTCAGGCGCTGGTCACCGACGATGGTCGCCTCCACCGCACTGGGCGGCATCGCCTATCTCGCGGACTTCGCCATCGGCGCGTCCATCGTCTTCACCTACGGCTTCACCAGCGGACTCGCCTCGATCCTCTGTGCCGCGACGATCATCTTCGTCACCGGCATCCCGATCGCCCGGGCGTGCGCCAAGTACGGCCTGGACATGGACCTGGTGACCCGTGGCGCCGGCTTCGGCTACTTCGGGTCGACGCTGACGTCCCTCATCTATGCCTCGTTCACGTTCATCTTCTTCGCGCTCGAAGGCTCGATCATGGCGCAGGCCATGCACCAGGCCGTCGGACTCCCCGTGGAGATCGGCTACTTGATCACGACGCTCATCGTGATCCCGATCGTCTTCCGCGGCATGGGCGCGCTGGCCAAGGTGCAGGCCTGGACGCAGCCGATCTGGCTCATCGGCATGGTGCTGCCCTTCGTGGTGCTCGCTTTCGAGGCTCCGGACGCCTGGGGCGCGTTCGGCTCCTTCGGGGGCACCGAGGGGGCGGGCAGCGGCTTCTCCTGGCTCTCCTTCGGGCTCGGCACGGGTGTCGCGCTCTCCCTCATCGCCCAGATCGGCGAGCAGGCGGACTATCTGCGCTTCATGCCCGCCAAGACCGAGCAGAACAAGAAGCGTTGGAATCTGGCCGTTCTCGCGGCAGGCCCCGGCTGGGTCATCATCGGCGCGGCCAAGCAGCTGGGCGGCGCGTTCCTCGCGTTCGTGGCCCTGGAGGCCGTCGGCAAGACGCACGCCCTGGAGCCGATCGCCCCGCAGATCGAGGCCCTGAAGCCGTGGCTCGGCTCCTTCGCGCTGCCCGCGGCCGCCCTCTTCGTGATCGTCTCGCAGATCAAGATCAACGTGACCAACGCCTACAGCGGTTCGCTGTCCTGGTCGAACTTCTTCTCCCGCGTGACGCACAAGCACCCGGGCCGGGTCTGGTACATCTTCCTCAACCTCGCCATCGCGCTGACGCTGATGGAGATGAACATGTTCGCGGCCCTCAACAAGCTGCTCGGCTTCTACTCGAACGTGGGCATCGCCTGGATCGCGGCCGTCGCCGCCGACCTCGTCATCAACAAGCGGATGGGCTGGAGCCCGCCCTACATCGAGTTCAAGAGGGCGTATCTGTACGCGGTGAACCCGGCGGGCTTCGGCTCGATGGTGATCGCGTCGGTGGTGTCGATCCTGGCCTTCTTCGGCCTCTTCGGAGAGTACGCGGAGGCCTTCTCGACCTTCATCGCGGCGGGACTGGCTGTCGTCCTCTGCCCGTTGATCGCCTGGGCGACGAAGGGCAAGTACTACCTGGCGCGGCCCAACCCGGTGAACGGTCCGCACGTCGATGTCCCCGACGTGACGGCCACGCACGCGTGCAGCGTCTGCGAGACAGCGTACGAACTCCCTGACATCGCGGACTGCCCCGTCCAGTCGGGACCGATCTGCTCGCTGTGCTGCTCCCTTGACGCCGAGTGCGGCGATGTCTGCCGTACGTCGCCGTCGAGCGAACCGGTGCTCATGCCGGTGCCGACGATGCCCTCGATGCCCGTGGCGCACGACGGCTGACGAGGGCTCGCACCGGTCGAACCGGTGCCGTCAGGGGGCGCATCCGGCGGGATGCGCCCCTCGGTCATGGCCAATTGCGTACCTCTTTGTGCAAAGTCGTATCCGCTGCGTGAAGGTCGGGCGTAGGCTCGGGCATATGCGGAATGCGGTTTCCTTACTGATCGAGGCGTGGCGCGCGCCGGGGGCGGCGAGCGGAGGGGCGCGATGAATGACGGGACGGTCGTACTTCCCTGGCAGGTGATCCGGCAGGACGACAACGGCAACCGCTATCGCGTGGGCAGGTACGCGACGAAGGCGGAGGCCGAGAAGATAGCCGACAGCCTCGACGACCGCGGGCAGAGGCAGCTCTACTGGGTCGAGAAGCTGAGCCAGAACGGCAGCGCGCACTGACCGCATAGGCTCCGGCGCATGACGGATCGGATCGTGGTGGGCGCCGCCCTGTACGACGACGGACGCCTCCTCGCCGCGCGGCGCAGCGCGCCGCCGGAGCTCGCGGGCCGCTGGGAGCTGCCGGGCGGCAAGGTCGAGCCGGGGGAGCACCCCGAGGAAGCCCTGGTGCGGGAGCTGCGCGAGGAGCTCGGCGTCGCCGCCGAGCCGGTGGCCCGGGTGCCCGGCCAGTGGCCGCTCAAGCCCGGCTATGTCCTGTGGGTGTGGACCGCGAAGCTCCTGTCGGGGGACCCGGAGCCGCTGGAGGACCACGATGAGCTGCGGTGGCTCGCGCCGGACGAGATCTGGTCGGTGGACTGGCTGGACGCGGACATGCCCGCCGTCACCGCCCTTGTCGCCCTCGTTGACGGAATTCGATGAGGGGCGTGCACGCTCCCATCGCAAGGACCTTGAGGCTCACGTACGCCGTTCGTGCCACAGTGCACCCCAGTAAGCGGTAATTCCGCCGGGATATCGGGTATGTGCCCATTAACCCCATGAAACCGGACAGGGTCCCCTGCTGCTGGTCTGGAAGTGATCGGCGTGATCGACACCGAAGGCGACTGCGCCGAGTGGAATTTTCCCGCGGACCCCGGCGCCGTGCGCACGGCCCGTGCCGTCGTCCGTGAACAGCTCCGCGACTGGGGCCTCGCCTCCCTCGGTGACATCGCCGCCCTGCTCGTGAGCGAGCTGGTCACCAATTCCCTGCGCCATGCCTCGGGCCCCATCGGCGTACGCCTCGTACGCCCCGCCGACCCCGTGGGCGCCCTCCTCGTAGAGGTCTCCGATCCGCTCCCCGACCCGCCTCAGGAACGTGCCGCGGGCCTTGATGACGAGGGTGGCCGGGGGATCCAATTGGTGGCCCGCTCGTCGCGCCGCTGGGGGACACGGCCGGGCAGGACGGGGAAGACGGGGAAGACGGTGTGGTTCGAGCTGGTGCTGCCGGGTTAGAAGACTGGCAGCGTGGGACGGGCACAAGACGGTGACGGGCCAAAAAGAGTTGAGTCCGTGCTGTGATCGTGAACGCCATGTGGCGTGGCGCCGTAGTGCTGGATACTGCGGGCAGCCGCATCCGGTGACCGGTGCCGGACGTGGTGAGCTGGAGGGGACGGTTCGCGTGAGCGAGATACCAGCGAAGGCGACGGAGCAGGACGGGCCGTCGGGTGACGCTAGGGGCGAAGCTGCGGATGACGTGATGTGGCAGAGCAGTCCACCCGGTTCGATCTACGACTACATCAAGGTGGCCGCCTTCTCGATCGGCCCCGACGGACTGATCGACCAGTGGAGCCGGCGCGCTGAGCAGCTGTTCGGCGTGCGGGCCGCGGACGCCGTGGGCAAGGACCCGATCGAGGCGTTCGTCCCGCCCGAGCTGCGCAGCAGCGGCCACCGCAAGATGGCGGAGATCCTCGACGGCAGAGAGTGGACGGGATCCGTCCGCTTCCGGGTGCCGGAGGAGAGCGGCGAGCCCGCTCCGCTGGCCGGCATCTCCGAAGGGATCGCCGAGGTCTATGTGATGCCGACCGCCACGGAGGACGGCGAACGGGCCGCCGTCTGCATCGTCGTCGACGTACGGGCGCTGCGGCAGATCGAGACCGACCTCGCCGCATCGCAGGCCATTTTCGGCCAATCTCCCTTCGGCTTCCTGCTGTTCGGCACGGATCTTAAGGTGCAGCGCGCCAACCGCCGCTTCGCCGCGGTCTTCGGAGGCGGCGTCGACGACCACCGCGGCCGCACCGTCCACGACTATCTGCCACGCCACGAGGCCGACCGCATGGCCGCCGCGCTCCGGCGCGTCCTGGAGACCGGCGACGCCGTGACCGACATGCAGATCGTCGGCCCCGCCCCCGGCAGCAACGACCGCCGCCACTGGTCGATCAACCTCTACCGCGTGCACAGCGGTTCGGGCGCCCCCATCGGCATCGCGGGGCTCGGCACCGACGTCACCCGGCGGCACGCAGCCGCCCGCGAGGCCGCCCATGCCCGCCGTAACCTCGCTCTTCTTAATGAAGCGGGCGCCCGCATCGGCAACTCCCTGGACCTGGAGACGACCGCGCGCGAGCTGCTCGACGTCACCGTCCCCGGCTTCTGCGACCTCGCCTCCGTAGACCTCTATCAGGGGCTGCTCGACGGCGACGAGACCCCGCCCGGCCTCGCCGACGGAAGCGCCGAACTGCGCCGCGTGGCCTTCGCGAGCGCCGTCGCCGACGCGCCCTTTCCGGAGGGCGGCACCCCCGTGGACGTGGGCGCCGTGCACCGCTTCGCCTTCACATCGCCCTGCGCCGACGCCCTGCGCACCGCACGGCCGCGCCTCGTGTCCGCCGTCGACGACGGCTCCGCGAGCAGGCTCACCGGGGGGCTCGTCCAGTCGACGCTCGCCGTTCCGATGGTCGCCCACGACACCGTCGTGGGCCTCGCCCAGTTCTCCCGTACGAAGGGCAGCGAGCCCTTCGGGGAACGCGACCGCTCCCTGGCGGTCGAACTCGCCGCGCGCGCCGCCGTCTGCATCGACAACGCCCGCCTTTACCGGCGCGAACACGAGCGCGCGCTGATACTGCAGCGCTCCCTGCTGCCGCCCGGCGACCCCGAGGCCTCCGGCCTGGACATCGCCTGCCGCTATCTGCCCGGCAACGCGGCCACCGAGGTCGGCGGCGACTGGTTCGACGTCATCGAACTGCCGGGCCACCGCACCGCCCTGGTCGTCGGTGACGTCATGGGCCGCGGCCTGCGCGCCGCCGTCGCCATGGGTGAACTGCGCACCGCCGTGCGCACCTTGGCGCTCCTGGACCTGGAGCCGGCCGAGGTGCTCTCCGCGCTCGACGAGATCGCCCGCGGCCTCGGCGACCCCTCGGGCACCCAGCAGGCCACCCGAGCGGCCCGTCAGACGCGCTCGTCGGCCGAGACGGACCTCTCCGAGGTCTACCTCGCCACCTGTGTGTACGCGGTCTACGACTCCGTCACACGCCGCTGTACGTTCGCCAACGCGGGCCACCTGCCGCCCGTCCTCGTCGAGCCCGACGAGTCGCCGCTCATGCTCGACGTGCCGCCCGGCATGCCGCTGGGCGTCGGCGGTGAGCCCTTCGAAGAGGTCGAGGTCGAACTCCCCGAGGGCTCCCTGCTCGCGCTCTACACGGACGGCCTCGTCGAATCCCGCGACCACCCGCTCGACGAGGGCCTGAACGCCTTCGTACGCGCCCTCGACACCCCGCTGTCGGCCCTCGAGGACGTCTGCGACCACGTCCTGAACACCCTCGACACCCACCACGGAGAGGACGACATCGCGCTCCTGATGGCGCGCGTCCAGGGCCTGCCCGCCGAAGCCGTCGGCGACTGGACGCTGCCGCGCGACCCGAAGTCGGTGGGCAGGGCCCGCGAACTGGCCTGCGCACAGCTGCGCACCTGGGACCTGGAACCGCTCTGCGACACCACGGAACTCCTGGTCAGCGAGCTGGTCACGAACGCTCTGCGGTACGGCGAAGGCGACATCAGGCTGCGGCTGCTTCTCGACCGCACCCTGGTGTGCGAGGTGTGGGACGCGGGCCTCGTGCAGCCGCGCCGCCGGCGCGCGCGGGACACGGACGAGGGCGGCCGCGGGCTGCAGCTGGTCGGGCTGCTGAGCGCCGCGTGGGGCTCGCGCAGGACGCCGCGCGGCAAGACCGTGTGGTTCGAGCTGCCGCTGCCGGACAGCGGGGTGGAGCCGATGGACGCGGCGGAGGCGCTGCTCAGCCTGTTCTGAGGGCTGCGCCTTCTAGGCGCCCGTTGTGCTGTCGCGCCGCTACGTAGTGGCCTTCAGGGCGGCGAGCCGGGCCGCGACCTCCGCCTCGTCGTCCAGGCTGTCCAACTGCTCGAACTGCGCGTCCAGGGACGACGCGGCGAGTTCCTGCTTGCCCATCGCCCTGGCCTCCTCGCGGCGCACCTTGTCCTCGAAGCGGGCCAACTCGCTGGTCGGGTCGAGGACGTCGATGTTCTGTGCGGCGTCAAGCATCCGGTTCTGCGCCTGCGCCGTCTTGGCGCGGGCGACCAGCTGATTGCGCTTCGACTGGAGCTGCGTCAGCTTGATCTTCATCTGGTCGAGGCCCGACTTCAGCTTGTCGACGACCTCGGTCTGCGAGGCGATCGTCGGCTCGGCGTCCTTGGCCTCGCGCTCCGACTGCAGCTGCCGTTGCAGCGCGACCTTGGCCAGCGTGTCGAACTTGTCGGCGTCCGCGGCGCTCCCGTCGGACCGCAGCTCGTCCGCCTTCCTGCTGGCGGCGATCGCCTTGGTGCCCCACTCATTGGCCGCGTCCTGGTCCTCCTTGTGGTCGAGTTCCACCATCCGCAGATTGCCGATGGTGGTCGCCACCGCCTCCTCGGCCTCCCTGATGTTGTTCGTGTAGTCACGGATCAGCTGGTCGAGCATCTTCTGCGGATCCTCCGCCTGATCGAGGAGGGAGTTGATGTTGGCCTTCGCGAGCTGGGCGACGCGGCCGAGGATCGTCTGCTTGGTCATGTCAGGACTCTCTCTATGAGGATGGGGGAGGAAGGGGGGCGGACGGGTAGGGCTGATGGGGTTCTAAGAGACGTACGAGAAGGCTTTTGCGAGGAGGGCTTCGTTCGACGGCTCAGAACCGGCCGCCCCCGCCCATCCGCCCCCGCGTTGCCCCGCCGCCGAAGCTCCCGGGGCGGCCGCCGCCGAAACCGCCCTCTCCGTAGCCGCCGCCCGCGCCGCCCGCCCCGCGGCCCATGCCTCCCAAGAGCTCGCCGAGGATGATGCCGCCGAGCACCGCGCCGCCCATGCCGCCGCCGCGGCTGTCACCGCCTCCGTAGGGGTTGCCGAAGCCGCGTACGTCGCCCTCGGCGAGCTGCTGCGCCTGCCGGGCCCTGGCGTCGGCCTGCTGGGCCTCGGCGAGCGCGGTGGCGGCGTCGGCCTCATGGGCGGCCTCAGCGTCCGCCAGATGCCGCTGAGCCTCCGCCAGACGGGTCCTTGCCTCGCTGCCCACCGCGCCCCGGTGCGTGCCGATGAAGTCGGCCGCCGCGCCCACGGCGCTGCGCGCGGTGAGCATGGCCTGGCCGAGGAGGACGACGGTGCGCCGGTCGGTCACCTCGCGTTCGCGGGCACCCGCCAGGGACGCGTCGAGGGCGGCGTCGGCCTCCTCGACCCGGCGCAGGGCGTCGATCGGGTCGTGGGGTCCCGCCGCCACCCGCTTGCGGACCCCGGCGACGACCGCTTCCGCGCGGGCGATACGACCGTGCAGATCGGCCGTCGGGACGCCCTCCAGGGTGCCTTTGAGGAGGCCGCGCGCGTCGGCCAGGTCGGTCTCCGCCTCGGTGAGGGCCTGGGGGAGCTTCTCCGCGGCCAGCTTGAGCTCGTCCGCGAGACGCTCGACCGCGTCCACGAAGGTGCCCGCCTGGTCGACGGCTCCCTCGGCGGCCCGCAGATGGACGGCGGCTCTGCCGTTGTCGCCCGCGTCGATCGCCTGCCGCGCCTCGTTCAGGTGCGTCGTGGCGAAGACCAGACGGTCCTTGGCCTGCTCCACATGGCCCACGACTTGCGCGGAAGCGGACGGCGCGTACTTCTCGCGCAGGGTGGCGAGGGTGCCTTGCGCGGTGGTGGTACGCCCGCTGACCTGCTGGAACACCGTCTCGGCGTGCTCCAGGGCCTCTGCCGCGTCGCGTTCGAGGGCGCGCAGCTGGTCGAAGCCCGCGGCCTCCTCGTCGAGGCGGTGGCCCGCCTCCGTGCAGCGCGTGACGATCTCTTCGAGCATCGCCCGTCTGGTCGCGTCGTCCTCGGGATGCGCGTCGTCAAGGCGCTGGCGCACCCGGAAGGCCGTCGTCAGCTCGTCACGGGCGTACGTGAGCGCGTCGGTGAAGGGCCGCACCGCGTCGTCGCCGAACTGGGCGGTGGCGAAGCCGAGTTCCTCGGCGCTGGTACGGATCGCGTCGTCGGTCTCCACCAGGAGCCGCCTGGACTTCTTGTCGAGCTCGGGGAGCGAGGCCGGCTGTTCTCCCTTGCCCCATCCGCCGCCCCCGGGCGTCGTACGCGTGGTCGCGCGTCGTTTGCGGCGGGTGTAGGAGACCGCGGCCATGGCCCCCGCGGCGCCGACCGCCACGACCGGCAGGACCAGGTCGCTGCTCGACGTGTCGTTTCCGCCGCCCCCGGCTCCGCCGCCCGGATCGGGGTCCCCCGGAGTGATCGTCGGGGTGGGCACGGGGCCGCCCGCAAGGACCGCGCTGTAGCCGTTCGCGGCTCCGATGGCCGCGCCCGCCCAGTCGTTCACGCGCAGCGCCGGCTTGATCGCGGTGGTGGCGACATCCCGCAGCTGATCCTCGGTGAGCCGCGAACCGCGCTCTACGGAGTAGGCGTACTGGCGGTCGTGCGTGGCGACGGCGAGCAGCACGTCGTCCTGGCCCAGGCCGTTGAGCTCGGCGGTGGTGTCCGCCCAGTCCTGCGCCGAGCGGCCGGAGAAATCGCGTACGTAGACGACGAAGAGCTGCACGCCACGGTCGTCGTAGAGCCGGTCGAGTGCCTGCTCGGTGACGTCCTCGCGGTCGCCGAGTGCGCCTGCCCTGTCGGTGGTCTGGCCGTCACGGGAGAGCGTGACCGGGTCTTCGGCCGGTACGGCGAGTGCCGCGGGGGCGGGCAGGAGCAGCAGGCACCACGTGAGCAGTACGGCGGCTGCCGCTGCCGCCCGCACGGGTATGTGCGAGGGCGGCGTCACATTTGGGAGCGTATGGCCGTCTTCGGGGGTGCGCGACCGGGGGCCGGGGGATGGCCCGGCCTCCGGTTTGATGGCCCGGCCTCAGGCGCCGCCCCGCTCAGATGCTGAACCGCTCCTTGGCCAGGAGCGGCCGCACGCGCGAGGTGAAGCCGCCGGACCGCTCGGCGGCGTCGTCCACCGTGCGGTGCGGGCCATCGCCGGGCCGTACGTTGCTCCCGGGCCCTCGGGGGTGGCCGTCGGGGACCGACTCAAGGGCCTGGCGGGCCGGGACGTGGAGGTCCTCGAGGGGGTCGGCGCGCATCTGGGATCTCTGGCTGCCGGGGACCTGAGGCAGCGGTGTGCGCAGGACAGCGGGCATGATGCCGCGTCATGGGCGGGGCGGCAGAAGAGAGCGGCAAACGGTTCGGCAACGAGACGATCCGGGTCACCCCCGACAGCCAGGTGTCGCTCAAACTCCCTGCCCCGCTCGCCCACTTGGCCAACGCCCCGCACGGCCGCTACGTGCTGGCGGCCCGGGTGGCCTTCGCACACCGGGGCCAGGAGTGGGCCTACAGGGTCGGACCGGACCGTTCGCCTGCCGCATCCACTGGATACGGTGACCCCGGGCAAGGCCGGGTCTGCTTCGGGCGTCGGTCGTGAGGGGAAGGAGCGAGGGTGGGCGGGATCTGGACCGGGGTACGGGAACGCGTGCTTGCCCTCCGCGAGGCGCCGAACTGGCGGTTGGTGTTCGGCGCGGACGCCGGGAGACACGGCCATGGGTTCGAGCTGAGCCCGGTCCTGACCGAGGAGCAGGTGCGGGCGGTGGAGCGGCGGCTCGGCTTCGGCTTCCCGCCGGAGTACCGGAGTTTTCTCCTCGAGGTCGGCGCGGGCGGGGCGGGACCGGACTACGGGCTGTTCCCGGTGAGGCCGATGGGACCAGCCGCGGCCGAGCCGGCCGCGCCACAGGGCACCGTTCCCGAGGGCACGGTGCCGGAAGGTGCCCCTGCCGAGGACACCGCGCCGGAGGCCCGGCGCCACGAGCGGCCCTTCCGCCCTGAGCTCACCCAGGAACTGGACGCGCATGAATCCGCTGAACCTCAGCGAGCGGCCTACGCCGACACGACGGAGGGCGAGGCGAGGTTCGTGCGCGACTACCGCGCCTGGGACGCGCGCTACGACGAGCTCCACGACGAGCTGACCGAGGGCACCCTCTGCGTGAGCGAGCAGGGCTGCGCCTACTACACGCTGCTCGCCGTCACCGGCCCCGAGCGCGGCACGATGTGGGACGACGTGCGGGCGGTCGGCGAGGGAGTGGTTCCGATCCGGCACAAGGGCAAGGACAAGGGCAAGGGCAAGGACAAGGAGCGGGTGACGTTCGCGGAGTGGTACCTGCACTGGCTGGCCTACGCGGAACGCCAGGCCCTGGCGGAACAGCCCGACTAGCTCAGCTCCACCACAGCGTCCACCGCCTCGTCGAGGCGCCGCACCTCGGCGGCGCTCAGCGTGGGATTGGTGGCCCGTCTGGCGCGGGCCGCCGCGAGGTGGCCGTCGGCCGTCAGCCGCAGGCCGGCCGGGATGTCCGAGAGGAGCCCGGCCAGGGCGGCACGGCCCACGCCCGACTCGACCCTGGCGCCCACCGCCACCTCCGCGAGGATCAGTGCCGACATGGCCCAGTCCAGGCCGGGCGGCCCCTCCTCCGTGTTGGACCAATCGATCACCATCGGGCCGCTGGGTGCCAGGATCACGTTCTCCGGGTGGAGGTCGAGGTGCAGCACACGGTGGCCGGCGGCGACGGCCGAAGCGCGCGCGGGAATCGCGTGGAGGTCGCGCAGCAGCCGGGCGAGCAACAGCCCCGCGTCCTCCGGCGTGATCGAGCCCCGCATCCCCGCCTCCGCCATCGTCGGCCCGGAGAGCCGCTGCATCACCAGATCGCTGCGAGTGGCCCCCTCCTCCCGCACCTGCGGCACGGGATACCCCTTCTCATGGAGGTACGCCATGACGACGGCCTCGCGCGCGGCGTCACCCCAGCCTCGGTACCGCCGCAGCACCCAGGCGTCGTCCAGTGCGAAGACATCGGCGGTGCGGCCGGAACCGATCAACGGACCAGTTATCCCCATCCGGGGGGCGTAAGCCGAACCAGTGGCCCGAACCGCGTCAACCGGCGAACTCCACCTCCGGATACCTGCCCGAAGGCCCGTCCAGCAGATGATCGTCGTCGCCCCGCAGCCAGCGGTCGAAGAACGAGACCACATAGGCCCGTTGGGCCGCCACCGCACGAGCCGGGGCGACCTTGCCCATGTTCTCCTCGATCACCTTCTGGCTCACCCCGGCCTGTGGCAGGAGCGAGGCCAGGTCCGTGTACGTCTGGTGCATCGAGCCGCGCAGGGTCAGGTTCCGCTTCCAGGCCGTGGTGTGGGACCAGAACTTCCGCCAGGACGGCTCCGTCGTGCGGTCGCTGCCCTGCCTGCCCATCAGGAGGAACGGGCGGTCCAGGCCGTGCCGGGCCACCGGCATGAGGTCCGTGCCGTTCGGTTCGGGGTTGTACTCCAAGGTGCCGTCCAGGTCTATGCCCGCCTTTACGCGACGGTCCTCGTACATCGTCTCGGCGGCCGCTATACCGCCCGCCGACTGGCCGAACATGCCCACACGCCGCGCGTCGACGGCCTTGGAGAGGCCGTGCGGCAAGGTGTCGATGCGGTCCAAGACGAACTTGGAGTCGGCCACCCGGATGTCGAGGACCTTCTTCAGCAGCCCCGACATCGTGTTGTTCTGCTGTGCCTCCTTCAGCGCCTTGCGCAGCGGGGCGTCGTCCTTCACCGAGCCGTCGGGGAACTGCACCGCCGGGGCCTCATAGGTGTGGTCGATCGTCAGCACCACATAGCCGCGGCTCGCCAGCTCCTCGACGGCCGAAGTTCCCCACGTCCGTGGGTCGTTGGCGCCCGAGGCGTAGATCACCACCGGGCGTCGGCCGCCGCTCATGTCCACCGGGGCTCCTTCGCGGGCGTGCGTACGCATCGCCGCGAAGTCGATTGCGCCTTTGGGGATGCCGTGCGGTGACATGGAGTCCCAGCGCTCGGCCGCTCCTGGAGCCATGTACGGCGCCAGACGGTGGTCGCCGTCCGACGTCCGCGCCGCCGGGTACCAGACGCTGACCATCAGCTCGCGGTGCCGCTGCGAGGGCACCCATGGGTCGTGCCGCGAACGGTCGACGAGGCGCGTCGAGAACGTGCCGATCTCGTGCGGGCCCGTGGGTGCGGGAAGCCGCGCCTTGACGCCTGATGAGGTCGCATGCGCGGGGGCCGGGGCGGCCACCACAGCCGCCGCCAGGCCGGCCGCCGCGAGCCCCATCATCGAGCGTCGAGTCAGAGCCGAGGAGCGTCGAGTTGAAGCCGATTGCGTCGCGCCAGTCGCCGAAAAGTTCATGACTCCATGCTGATCTCGGCCCGCGCCCCTGACCATGTGGGAAATCCCGAGACTTCGCCGTGGGGGATTACCCCCGCGGCCCACCCCGGCCACCCCCAGCCAACCGCCGGCGGAAGGTTACTCCCCCTGCCGCCGAATCTTGCTCCCCAGCCACACCAGCGGATCGTACTTGCGGTCAACCGCCCGTTCCTTCAAGGGAATCAGCGCATTGTCCGTGATCTTGATGCCCTCGGGGCAGACCTCCGTGCAGCACTTGGTGATGTTGCAGTAGCCGAGCCCGTGCTCGTCCTGGGCGGTGGCCTTGCGGTCGAGGCCGGTCTCCGCCGCCGCGTCCAGCGGGTGCATGTCCAGCTCGGCGACCCGCATCAGGAAGCGCGGCCCCGCGAAAGCCGCCTTGTTCTCCTCGTGGTCGCGCACCACATGGCAGGTGTCCTGGCACAGGAAGCACTCGATGCACTTGCGGAACTCCTGGGAGCGGTCCACGTCCTCCTGCATCATGCGGTACTCGCCGGGGCCGAGATCGGCGGGCGGCACGAAGGCCGGGACCTCGCGCGCCTTCGTGTAGTTGAAGCCCACGTCCGTCACCAGGTCGCGCACCACGGGGAAGGCCCGCAGCGGGGTCACCGTGATGACGTCGCCGGGGTCGAACACCGACATCCGCGTCATGCACATCAGCCGCGGGCGCCCGTTGATCTCGGCCGAGCACGAACCGCACTTGCCCGCCTTGCAGTTCCAGCGCACCGCCAGGTCGGGTGCCTGGGTGGCCTGGAGGCGGTGGATGATGTCGAGAACGACCTCGCCCTCGTTGACCTCGACCTTGAAGTCCTCCAGGCCGCCGCCGCCGAGATCGCCGCGCCAGACCTTGAATTGCGCGTCGTACGAACTCACTCGTAGAGCTCCTCTTCAGCCAGGTACTTGACCAGCTCCTCCTTCTCGAAGAGAGCGAGCAAGTCGGGACGGATGGGCTCGGTCGTGACCTTCACCAGGTCGATCTGGCCGCGCACGGGATCCGTCGCCGCCAACCCGCCTGTCGGATCGGCCAGTTGGCAGAGCAGATTCACTCGGCGCCACTCGCGGTTCATCGCCGGATGGTCCTCGCGGGTGTGCCCGCCCCGGCTCTCCGTGCGCTCCAGGGCGGCCCGCGCCACGCACTCGCTGACCAGGAGCATGTTGCGCAGGTCGAGCGCGAGGTGCCAGCCGGGGTTGAACTGGCGGTGGCCCTCGACGCCCGCCCGGCGTGCCCGCACCCGCAGTTCGGCGAGCTTCTCCAGGGCCTGCTCCATCTCGGCCTCCCGGCGGATGATGCCGACCAGGTCGTTCATCGTCTGCTGGAGCTCCTGGTGGAGGGTGTACGGATTCTCCGGCGTGGTCCCGTCCTCGGGGCCCTCGGCACTGAACGGCCGCAGCGCCTCGGCCGCCGCCGTGTCCACCTGCGTCTCGTCCACCAGGGGCCTGGCCCCGGAGAGTTCGGACGCGTGCCGCGCCGCGTGCAGTCCCGCGCGGCGCCCGAAGACCAGCAGGTCGGAGAGGGAGTTGCCGCCGAGCCGGTTGGAGCCGTGCATGCCGCCTGCCACCTCGCCGGCCGCGTACAGACCCGGCACGCGCCGCGCCGACGCCGTGTCCGAGTCGACCGCGATGCCGCCCATCACGTAGTGACAGGTCGGCCCGACCTCCATCGCCTCGGCCGTGATGTCGACGTCCGCAAGCTCCTTGAACTGGTGGTACATGGACGGGAGCCGGCGCCGGATGACCTCGGCGGGCATGCGCGTCGAGACGTCGAGGAAGACCCCGCCGTGCGGTGATCCGCGGCCCGCCTTCACCTCGGAGTTGATGGCGCGCGCCACTTCGTCGCGCGGCAGCAGCTCAGGGGGGCGGCGGTTGTTGTCCGGATCCTCGTACCAGCGGTCGCCCTCCTCCTCCGACTGCGCGTACTTCTCCTTGAAGACGTCGGGTACGTAGTCGAACATGAACCGCTTGCCTTCGGAGTTGCGCAGTACGCCGCCGTCGCCCCGCACGGACTCGGTGACGAGGATGCCCTTCACCGATGGCGGCCAGACCATCCCCGTGGGGTGGAACTGCACGAACTCCATGTTCAGGAGAGGCGCCCCGGCGAGCAGGGCGAGCGCGTGGCCGTCGCCCGTGTACTCCCAGGAATTCGACGTCACCTTGAAGGACTTGCCGATGCCGCCGGTCGCCAGGACCACGCTCGGGGCTTCGAGCACGAAGAAGCGGCCGGACTCGCGGTCGTAGCAGAAGGTGCCGCTGACCCGGCCCTCCTCGCCGAAGACGCCGCTCTCCTCCTTCAGGACACGGGTGACGGTGCACTCCTGGAAGACCTTCAACCGCGCTTCGTGGTCGCCGTATTCGCGCTCGTCCTCCTGTTGAAGGGAGACGATTTTCTGCTGGAGCGTACGGATCAGCTCAAGACCCGTACGGTCGCCGACGTGCGCGAGGCGCGGATACTCGTGACCGCCGAAGTTGCGCTGGGAGATCCGCCCGTCCGCCGTGCGGTCGAACAGGGCGCCCCAGGTCTCCAGCTCCCAGACCCGGTCGGGTGCTTCACGCGCGTGCAGCTCGGCCATCCGCCACTGGTTGAGGAATTTGCCGCCGCGCAGGGTGTCGCGGAAGTGGACCTGCCAGTTGTCTCCGGAGTTCACATTGCCCATGGAGGCGGCGATGCCGCCCTCGGCCATCACCGTATGGGCCTTGCCGAACAGGGACTTGCAGATCACCGCCGTACGGGCGCCCTGCTCACGTGCCTCGATCGCGGCCCGCAGGCCCGCGCCCCCGGCCCCCACCACGACAACGTCCCACTGCTGCCGCTCCACTTGAGACATCAGAACAACCTCGGATCGTCGAAGGCGCCGGACGCGACCAGGTACACGTAGAAGTCGGCGAGCGCCACGCTCACCAGCGAGGCCCAGGCGAGCAGCATGTGGTGTGCGTTCAGTTTTCCAACCCACTGCCACATGCGGTACCGCACGGGATGCTTGGAGAAGTGCTTGAGCTTGCCGCCGACGATGTGCCGGCAGGAGTGACAGGAGAGTGTGTACGCCCAGATCAGCGTGATGTTGACCAGGAACACGAGGGTGCCGAGGCCCATGTGGCCCCACTCGTAGTGCTCGTCGCGGAACGCGAGCACGGTGTCGTACGTGAGGATGCCCGCCACCGGAACCGCCGCGTAGAAGAAGTAGCGGTGGATGTTCTGCAGGATCAGCGGGAAACGGGTCTCTCCGGAGTACTTCTTGTGCGGCTCGGCGACCGCGCAGGCGGGCGGTGACGCCCAGAAGCCGCGGTAGTAGGCCTTGCGGTAGTAGTAGCAGGTCAGCCGGAAGCCGAGCGGGAAGATCAGGATCAGCAGGGCGGGGGACAGGCCCCACCAGCTGCCGAAGATCTCCCAGTTGGGCCCGCCCCGCATCGGCTCGCAGTTCTCGGCGAGGCACGGGGAGTAGAACGGGGAGACGTAGGGCGCCGCGTAGTAGTCAGCGTTCGCGAAGGCCCGCCAGGTCGAGTAGACGACGAAGGCGAAGAGCCCGGCGGCCGTCGCGGCGGGCGCGAGCCACCAGCGGTCGGTCCGCAGATGGGCAACGCTGATCGCGGCGCGCGTCTTCCCTCGTACGCCGCCGGGCTCCTGTTCGCTTTTCAGGTGGGGTTCTGTGCCAGTGGCCAACGAGGCTCGACTCCTTCGTCCGTCCTCCGGAGGTGGTGGGCAGGGAACTCAGAGGGCTTGGGACTCAGGGGGCGTGGCGGTCCTTGGCCCCCAGGCCTTCGTCGTCCGAGTCCGTCCACAGCGAGTTGTCGTAGGGCTTCTCGGGGATGCGGATGAGGTCGGGCCGCTCCTGCGGCTGTCCGGGGGGCGCGCCCGGCGTCGTGGCGCGGAGCAGGGCGAAGCTCTCGCGCAGATGGTCGGTGTCGGTGCGGACCCGGCGTACGTCGATGCCTTGCATCTCGGCACCGGCATGCTGCGTCAGCTTGTCGACGGTGCGGACCAGCTCGTCGACGCATCGCTGTACGGCCGTCAGGTCATCCTGCAGAGCCATAACTTGCCCTCACTTCAGGTGTGCGGTGGCAACGCTCATGCGCCTGCGAGTGTTGCGCGTCACATCCGGCTTGGGAAGAGATCTGCATCGATTCGCGGCGCATACGCAACGAATGCGCCGGGTCACGCGCTGATACGGGCCGACGCGCCGGACCGGGTGTCCGGATTGGGCCGCATGGGTGGCGTCCGGGTGCCGCCGCGCCGTGTCGCCGCTACCCGCCGTGCCGCGTCGCCTTGAGTGGAGCGATAGATGTGATCAACTCCATATCCCAACATATAGGAACAAACCCGGCATGGGCCTGGTAGTGGGCGGCCGGGCGAGCCTCGGAGGTATCCGTCATGTCCCCAGACAGCGTCAGACTGAGATCTGCCGTGTTCCTCGCCACGGGCGTGCTGGCGCTGCCCGCCCTCGCCGCCTGCAGCTCCCAGGACGAGGCGGGTGCCCCGACCGCGGAGCAGGACATCGCGCCCGCCGCGCGGGATCTCGTCGCCGACGGGGGGACCATGAACTGGGCCGTCGACGCGGTGCCGGAAACCCTCAACTCCTTCCAGTCGGACGCCGATGCGGGCACCACACGGGTCGCGGGCGCGGTCCTGCCGTCGATGTACCGCCTGGACGAGCAGGGCAGGGCGCAGCGCAACGAGGACTTCCTGGAGTCCGCGAAGGTCGTCGAGCGCGAGCCGAAGCAGGTCGTGCTCTACAAGCTGCACCAGCAGGCGGTGTGGAGCGACGGCCGGGAGATCGGCGCCGACGACTTCGCGGCGCAGCAGCGGGCGCTCTCCGGCAAGGACAGCGCGTACTGGACGGCTCGCAACGCCGGCTACGACCGCATCGAGAAGATCGAGCGCGGCGCGAACAACCTGGAGGTGCGCGTCACCTTCAACAAGCCCTACGCGGACTGGCGTTCGCTCTTCTCGCCGCTGTATCCGAAGGAGGTCATGGGCACCCCTGACACCTTCAACGACGGGGCGCGGCGCACGCTCAAGGTGAGCGCGGGGCCGTTCGCCGTCCAGGGCCTCGACCGCGAGGCGGGCGAGGTCACGCTGACCCGCAATCCGCGCTGGTGGGGCAGGCCCGCCAAGCTCTCCAAGGTGGTCCTGCGCGAGGTGCCGCGCGGCGAGCGGGCCGCAGCGCTCGCCGCCGGGCAGCTCGACCTCGCCGAGATCGACGCTCCGGAGGCGGGGCGCATCCTGAACGCCGCCCGCGACAAGGGCGTCCAGGGCCCGCTCCCGCACGGCCCCGAGACGCAGCTCACCCCGGGGAAGGCGCTGCGCTCCTGGGCGATCGCCAACGGCTCCGACGAGGAGGCGGCCGCCACCGAGCTGCGGGCCCGCGAGAAGACCGGCAAGGCGATCAAGAAGTACGCCGACGAACAGTCGGGCCTGCGGGGCTACACCCTCCGCAAGTCCCTCGAACCGGCCTACACCCAGCTCGCCCTCAACGGCACAGGGGGCCCGCTCGCCGACGACCGGGTGCGGCGCGCGGTGGCCCGCGCCCTCGACCGCGACGCGATCGCCGAGGCGGTCCTGACCCCGCTCGGCCTGCCCGCCGAGCCGGTCGGAAGCCACCTGGCCCTCGCGGGGCAGCAGGCGTACGCCGACAACAGCGGCGCGCTGGGGGACCAGGACACCACCGAGGCGCGGGCGCTGCTCGCCGATGCGGGGTGGGTGCCGGGCGGTCCGCTGAAGGAGAAGTACGAGAAGAAGGAGAAGACGGCCGGCGCCGAGAAGGGGAAGTCCGGCTCGGAGTCCGGGTCCGATGGCTCGGGCGACTCCGGCAACTCCGGCAACTCCGGTAACTCCGACGACGGAACGTACATCGTCGGCGAGGACGACCAGAAGCCGGGCGACGGCGGCACCTCGGTGCTCGCGCCCGCGCCCGCTGCGGCGTACCAGCAGGCGGCGCTGACCCGCCAGGCGGATTCCTTCACGTCGCGGCGCGAGGCGGACAAGGAGAAGAAGAAGGACCCCGGCGGGCACGCCAGGCAGCACACCGACAAGAAGGCGAAGAAGGGCGGCGCTCCCGGGGCGTACGCCCCGAAGGGCACCGCGGCGCCGGCCGCGCCCGCCGCCGCGCCGGGCGGCCTCATGGCCAAGGACGGCAAGCCGCTCACGCTCCGCTTCGTCCTGCCTTCGGGCGAGGGCTCGGAGTCGCTGCGCACGGTGGCGGAACGTATCTCCAGAATGCTGGAGAAGATCGGCGTCCGTACGGAGACGGCGAAGGTCGCCGACGACAGCTACTTCAAGGACCACATCGCGTCCGGCCAGTACGACCTCGCCCTCTACTCCTGGCCCGCGTCGGCCTTCCCGGCCACGGACGCGCGCCCGATCTTCGCCAAGCCGGTACCGGCCGCGGACGGCTCGCTCAACGTCGAGCAGAACTACACGCGGGTCGGCACGGACCACATCGACCAGCTCTTCGACCAGGCGCTGGGTGAGCTCGACGAGGACGAGAACCGCGCCCTGGTCAGGAAGGCCGACGCCCGCATCTGGGCCGAGGCGGGCTCCATCCCCCTCTACCAGCGCCCCCAGCTGGTGGCGGCCCGCCCGAACCTGGCGAACGCCGGAGCCTTCGGCTTCCAGTCCCCGCACTACGAGGACATCGGCTTCCTGAAGCCGGGCGCGAAGCCGTCGGGCAAGCCCGAGGAGAAGTGAGCCTGCCCTAACTACGCTCAGATTCCGCTCAACTCCCTTGCCCGCCGGCCATCCCGGCGGGCAAGGTCGTTTTCATCCACTGACCCGGGACACCTGCCCTTCCCCACGATCGGGTGACAGTTCTGCGACCCCATCCCGCAGGCGCGCCGCGATCCATAGCGTTGATGCTATGACGTGGGGTACCGTCGAACTCGAGCCGGAAGTTGCTTCGTGGCTGTCCGGGCTCGACGACAAACGCTGGGCGCAAGCCCTCATGCACCTCGACCTTCTCGAACAGCGCGGAGTCCTCCTCGACGAGCCGTACACGCGCCAGCTCGACGGCAAGCTCAGAGAGCTGCGCTTCTACTGCGGAGGCGAGCGGATCCGTGTCACCTACTGGATCGCCCCGGGCCGCCGCATGATCATGCTCACGGTGTTCCCCAAGACACGCATGCGTGAATTCGCCGAGGTCGAGCGGGCGCGTCAGGCGATGAAGCGCTGTCAGGAAGAAGGACACACCGTGGACGAGGAGGAGTCGTGACTCAGACCAGGCGCAGCAGCCTCGCCGACGCTCGTGCGGCGCGGGCCCTCACGCCCGAGATCGAGGAGGAGTACGCCGCAGCGCGACTCCGCTTCGAGCTCGCGGAAGCCGTCCGTCAGCGGCGGCAGGACCTGGGGCTCTCGCAGAGCGAGCTCGGGCGCAGGGCGGGCATGACGCAGTCGGCCGTGGCGCGGTTCGAAGGCGGAGGTACGGTGCCGACGATTCCGGTGCTCGACCGGCTGGCCCGCGCGCTCGACCTCAAGCTGCGCGTGGAGCTGTCGCCGCACGCCGAGAGCGCCTAGTCCGGCGGTAAAACCCCTGGTCAAGCCCCCTGCAAGGGTCCCGCGCAGGCCATCCCCGCGTGGGCCACGTAGACTGGGGTGAGGCCGTGGCGTGTTCTGCCCGGCAGGGCACGCGTACCGGACCGTACGCGCCGCCGTCCACTCTTCCCGGGAGAAGCGCAGCTCGTATGCCCACGCGCCATGACATTCGTAATGTTGCCATCGTCGCCCACGTCGACCACGGCAAGACCACGCTGGTCGACGCCATGCTCAAGCAGGCCGGCTCCTTCGCCGCGCACGCAGCCGAGTCGCTCGACGACCGCATGATGGACTCGAACGACCTGGAGCGTGAGAAGGGCATCACGATCCTGGCCAAGAACACGGCCGTCAAGTACCACCCCAAGGATGGCGGCGACGTCATCACCATCAACATCATCGACACCCCCGGCCACGCCGACTTCGGTGGTGAGGTCGAGCGCGGCCTGTCGATGGTGGACGCGGTCGTCCTGCTGGTCGACGCCTCCGAGGGTCCGCTTCCGCAGACCCGCTTCGTGCTGCGCAAGGCCCTCGCCGCGCGCATGCCGGTGATCCTCTGCATCAACAAGACGGACCGCCCGGACTCGCGCATCGCCGAGGTCGTCGACGAGACGTACGACCTGTTCCTCGACCTGGACGCCGACGAGGACCAGATCGAGTTCCCGATCGTCTACGCCTGCGCCCGTGACGGCGTCGCCTCGCTGACCAAGCCGGAGGACGGCACCGTCCCGGCCGACAGCGAGAACCTGGAGCCGTTCTTCTCGACGATCCTGGAGCACGTCCCCGCTCCGGAGTACGACGAGGACGCCCCCCTGCAGGCCCACGTCACCAACCTCGACGCCGACAACTTCCTCGGCCGTATCGCGCTGTGCCGTGTCGAGCAGGGCGAGCTGAAGAAGGGCCAGACCGTCACGTGGATCAAGCGTGACGGCACGATGTCCAACGTCCGCATCACCGAGCTGATGATGACGGAGGCGCTGACCCGCAAGCCGGCCGAGAAGGCGGGCCCCGGTGACATCTGCGCCATCGCCGGTATCCCGGAGATCATGATCGGTGAGACCCTCGCCGACCCCGAGAACCCGATCGCGCTCCCGCTGATCACGGTCGACGAGCCCGCGATCTCCATGACCATCGGTACGAACACCTCGCCGCTCGTCGGCAAGGGCGGCAAGGGCCACAAGGTCACCGCCCGTCAGGTGAAGGACCGTCTGGACAAGGAGCTCATCGGTAACGTCTCGCTCCGTGTCCTGGACACCGAGCGCCCGGACGCCTGGGAGGTCCAGGGCCGTGGTGAGCTCGCGCTCGCCATCCTGGTCGAGCAGATGCGCCGCGAGGGCTTCGAGCTCACCGTCGGCAAGCCCGAGGTCGTCACCAAGCAGGTCGACGGCAAGACGTACGAGCCGATCGAGCGCATGACGATCGACTCGCCCGAGGAGCACCTCGGCGCCATCACGCAGCTGATGGCGACCCGCAAGGGCCGTATGGAGACGATGACCAACCACGGCTCCGGCTGGATCCGCATGGAGTGGATCGTCCCGTCGCGTGGCCTCATCGGCTTCCGTACGGAGTTCCTGACCCAGACCCGCGGCACCGGCATCGCGCACTCCATCTTCGAGGGCCACGAGCCGTGGTTCGGCGAGCTGCGCACCCGTCACAACGGCTCGCTGGTCGCGGACCGTTCGGGTTCGGTCACGCCGTTCGCGATGGTCAACCTCCAGGAGCGCGGTGTCATCTTCACCGAGGCCGGCACCGAGGTGTACGAGGGCATGATCGTCGGCGAGAACTCGCGCGCCGACGACATGGACGTGAACATCACCAAGGAGAAGAAGCTCACCAACATGCGTGCGGCTTCCGCGGACACGACCGAGAACGTCGTGCCCGCCCGCAAGCTCTCGCTCGAGCAGTCCCTGGAGTTCTGCCGCGACGACGAGTGCATCGAGGTGACCCCGGAGACCGTGCGCATCCGCAAGGTCGTCCTGGACCAGAAGCAGCGCGGGCGCACCGCTTCGCGCGCCAAGCACGGCTGAGGCCGTGACAAAGCCTGGCTAAAGTTTTGAGCCGCGCCAGGCTCATGCGCAACCGCCGCTGACGCTCTGCGAATTCGGCAACTGAGGCCGGTTTCCGCCCCTCCGGAAGGAGGGCCGGGAGCCGGCCTCTCGCGTATCTGCGGTGGTTGCCCCCTGCGCGGTCCGTCAGGCCGCTACGCTGGCGCACACCTCCCAGGGTCTACGCGTGTCCACCGGACCGCGTCCGAAGGGCCCCGCCGGGCGTCTTCAACTCGCCCCGCCGCAACCGGTTTTCCTGGACGCCCCGTCCGGAATGCGGACACAGTTGACCGTTAGATGTGTAACACGTCCGTTTCGCAACCATCTATCTCGGATCGGTTTGTCCGGATTTTGGAAGTTGTACGCACCAGGTGTGATTGAACCGAGACCAAAAGACTGTGGTCGACCGGTACCTCATGGCTAATAGTTGACCGCGTATAGCTCGGGTCAATGGGTCACGCGCTGTGGGGAGCGCCGACTCACGAGCACACTGGGGTACGTCGATCTTCGCGCCGTCAGGGGTGTCGGCGCGGTTTCTTGTACCCCCTCTTGTAGTGAACAAGTGGACTCATGAGGAGGAACCCCATGCGTGGTGCCAAGAGCGCCAAGTGGGTCGCGATAGCCGGTGTTGTGGCGCTGACGGCCACCGCTTGTGGCGGCGGCAGCGACAGCAGCGACAACAGCAACCGCAAGGTCGACCCCAAGGGGATCGTCAGCTACGCCAATGGTGAGCCGCAGAATGCTCTGCAGCCTGCCAACACCATGGAGGCGTACGGCAGCGTCGTCATCAACTCCCTCTTCACGGGGCTTGTCAACTACGACAAGCAGGGAAACATCACCTACGAGAACGCCGAGTCGGTCACCCCCGACAAGGACAACAAGGTGTGGACCGTCAAGCTGAAGCCGGGCTGGAAGTTCCACAACGGCGAGGCCGTCACGGCCAAGTCGTACGTGGACGCCTGGAACTTCGCGGCGAACCCCGCCAACGGCCAGCAGAACAGCGGCTGGTACCGCGACATCGTCGGTTACGACAAGGTCCACCCCGAGAAGGGGAAGGGCACCGGCAAGACCATGTCCGGTCTGAAGGTCGTCGACGACAACACCTTCACCATCACGCTGAACTCGGGCATCCCGTACTACGCGTACAAGCTCGTCTACGCGCCGTTCTACCCCATGCCCTCGGCCGCCCTGAAGGACCCGAAGACGTACGGCGAGAAGCCGGTCGGCAACGGTCCCTACAAGCTCAAGAGCTGGGACCACAAGAAGTCGATCAAGGTCACCGCCTGGTCCGGCTACAAGGGTGAGAAGAAGCCGAAGAACGGCGGCATCGACTTCAAGGCGTACACGACGCCGCAGGCCGCGTACAACGACCTGCGCTCGGACAACGTCGACACGATGCCGCTGATCCCGGACAGCGAGCTCGCCAACTTCAAGCAGGACTTCGGCGACCGCGCCATCGAGCAGGACTTCTCGGCGATCAACACGGTCAACCCGGCCTTCTACAGCAAGGCGTTCAAGGACGTCGACGTGAAGGTCATCCAGGGTCTGTCGATGGCCATCGACCGCGACACCATCGCGAAGACCACCTTCGCCGGTACGCGTGAGTCCGCCTCCGGCTGGGTCGCCAAGGGCGTCAAGGGCTACAAGGCCGGCGCCTGTGGTGAGTTCTGCAAGTTCAACCCGAAGAAGGCCAAGCAGTTCGTCAAGGACGGCGGCGGCATCCCGGGCAACAAGATCACCATCCAGTACAACGCCGACCAGCCGCACAAGGGCTGGGTCACGGCGGTGTGCAACAGCATCACCAAGTCGACCGGCGTGAAGTGCACCGGCGACCCGACGACCGACTTCCAGGCCGACACCGAGATTCGGGACAAGAAGCAGGTCAAGGCGATGTACCGGTCGGGCTGGGTGCTCGACTACCCGTTCAACGGCAACTTCCTTGCCGACCTCTACGGCACGGGCGTCGACGGCAACAAGGGCGGCTTCTCGGACAAGAAGTTCGACGAGCTGACCAAGAAGGCCGACGCGGCCAAGACGATCGACGAGTCCGCGGAGCTGTACAACGAGGCTGAGAAGCAGCTCGTCAACACCTTCCCGGGCATCCCGCTCTGGTACAACAAGACGCTCTCCGCCTACTCGCAGAACGTCAAGCACGTGCAGTTTGACCAGGCCGGTGACCCGATCCTCACCGACATCGAGGTCTTCAAGAAGTAGGCGTCGGAGGCCCGTTCCCGAAGCGACGCCCGGCGATCCCGGGCGTCGCTTCGGGCGGCTCCGGATTGGACGGAGGCACCAATGGGGCGTTATGTCGCGCGGCGACTGCTCCAGATGATCCCGGTCTTCATCGGGACAACCCTGTTGATCTTCATCATGGTCAACGTGCTCCCCGGCGACCCCGTAAGGGCGCTGTGGGGCGACAAGCCGCCGGACCCGGCACAGGTGGCGCAGATTCGCCACGACCGCGGTCTGGATCTGCCGCTCTGGCAGCAGTATCTGCACTACATGGGCGGCCTGCTGCAGGGAGACTTCGGCAAGACCATCGCCGGTAACCGGCCGGTCCTCGACGAGATCACCCAGGCATTCCCGGTCTCGATGCGACTGGCCTCCATGGCCTGGACGTTCGAGCTCATCGTCGGCATCACCCTGGGCGTCCTTGCCGGCATCAAGCGCGGCCGGTTCGTCGACAACACGGTCACGCTCTTCACGCTCCTGGTGATCTCCGTACCGATCTTCGTGGTCGGTCTGCTGTGCCAGCTGTTCTTCGGCAATGAACTGGGCTGGATCACGCCCACGGTTCAGGACTCGGAGAACATGGGCCAGCTGCTGGTGCCGGCGATCGTGCTCGGCATGGTGGGCCTCGCCTATGTGGCGAGACTGACCCGCACCTCGATCGCCGAGAACCGGCAAGCGGACTACATGCGCACCGCGGTGGCCAAGGGCCTGCCCCGGCAGCGCATCATCACCCGGCATCTGCTGCGCAACTCGCTGATCCCCGTGGTGACTTACCTCGGCACCGACGTCGGCACCCTGATGGGCGGCGCGGTCATCACCGAGGGCATCTTCAACGTGACGGGCGTCGGCAACCTCCTCTTCCAGGCTCTCGCCCGCCGTGAGGGCGCGGTCATCGTCGGTGTCGTCACCGTCCTGGTGCTCGTGTACCTCGCAGCCAGCCTGATCGTCGACCTGCTTTACGCGGTCCTGGACCCGAGGATCCGTTATGCCTGACCTCACCAAGACCACGGCCACGGCCACGGACGAGAAGACCGCCGTGACGCCCGACGTGACGGACGCGGTCGCGGCCGGTCCCGCACCGGGCAAGCCGCGAAGCCTGTGGAACGACGCGTGGCGCGAGCTGCGCCGCAATCCGCTCTTCGTGATCTCCGCGATCCTGATCGCGATTCTGATCGTCATCGCGCTCTTCCCCGGGCTCTTCACCGGCGCGGACCCGGAGTCCGGCGACCAGGTGAACCACTTCCTGGGCAAGCCCGAGCTCAGCAAGTTCTTCCAGGAGGGCTGGTTCGGCTACGACAGGGTGGGGCGCAGCATCTACGCCCGAGTCGTCTTCGGAGCGCGCAACTCGATCCTCGTCGGCGTCGGCGTGACCGTCCTTGTCACCCTCTTCGGCGGCCTGTGCGGCATGCTCGCGGGCTACTTCGGCGGGTTCTGGGACAGCCTCATCTCCCGGCTCACCGACGTGTTCTTCGGCATCCCGTTCCTGCTCGGCGCCATGGTCGTCCTGAACGCCTTCACCGACCGCACCGTCTGGGTCGTCATGGGCGCGCTTGCCTTCCTCGGCTGGACGCAGATCGCCCGCGTGATGCGTGGCGCGGTGATCACCACCAAGCACGCCGACTACGTGGTGGCGGCCCGCGCGCTCGGTGCCGGGACGAAGCGGATCCTGTTCCGCCACATCCTGCCGAACGCGCTGGCTCCGGTGATCGTCGTGGCGACCATCTCGCTCGGTACGTACATCGTGGCCGAGTCGACGCTGTCGTACCTGGGCCTCGGTCTCGGTGACGGCGCCATCTCGTGGGGCGGCGACATCTCCGACGCGACGCAGGACATCCGGAACAACCCGCACACGCTGTTCTTCCCGGCAGGAATGCTGAGTATCACGGTGCTGGCGTTCATCATGATGGGTGACGCCGTACGCGAAGCCCTCGACCCGAAGCTGCGCTGAGGGAGGCGTAAATGACCAGCATCGACATCAAGGAAGACTCGGTTCCCGCCCCCCGCTCGGGCGAGGAAAAGAGCGGCAGGCTGCTGGACGTCAAGGACCTGCACGTCGAGTTCCACACCCGCGAGGGTGTGGTCAAGGCAGTCAACGGCGTCAACTACAGCGTGGACGCGGGCGAGACGCTCGCCGTGCTCGGTGAGTCGGGCTCCGGCAAGTCGGTCACCGCCCAGGCGATCATGGGCATCCTCGACATGCCGCCCGGCAAGATCCCGCAGGGCGAGATCCTCTTCCGCGGCCAGGACATGCTGAAGATGTCCAACGAGGAGCGCAGGAAGACCCGCGGACGCAAGATCGCGATGATCTTCCAGGACGCGCTGTCCTCGCTCAACCCCGTTCTCTCGGTGGGCTATCAGCTCGGCGAGATGTTCCGGGTGCACGACGGCATGAGCCGCAAGCAGGCCAAGGCCAAGGCCATCGAACTGATGGAGAAGGTCAAGATCCCGGCCGCCAAGGAGCGGGTGAACGACTACCCGCACCAGTTCTCCGGCGGTATGCGCCAGCGCATCATGATCGCGATGGCGCTCGCCCTCGAGCCGGACCTGATCATCGCGGACGAGCCCACCACGGCGCTCGACGTGACGGTCCAGGCGCAGGTCATGGATCTGCTCGCGGAACTGCAGCGCGAGTACAACATGGGGCTCATCCTCATCACCCACGACCTCGGTGTGGTGGCGGACGTGGCCGACAAGATCGCGGTCATGTACGCGGGCCGGATCGTCGAGACGGCCCCGGTCCACGAGCTCTACAAGCGCCCCGCGCACCCGTACACGCGCGGTCTGCTCGAGTCGATCCCGCGGCTCGACCAGAAGGGCCAGGAGCTTTACGCGATCAAGGGCCTGCCGCCCAACCTGCTGCACGTCCCGTCCGGTTGTGCCTTCAACCCGCGTTGCCCCAAGGCGCAGGACATCTGCCGTACGGACATCCCGGCCCTGGTGCCGGTGAGCGAGCGGGACGGCGCGGAGCTGCCGGGCCGCGGCAGCGCGTGCCACTTCTGGAAGGAGACGATCCATGGCTGAGCTCAAGAAGACTGACGAGCCTCAGGACACGACCCCGAACGTCTCCGAGGTGGAAACGGTCGACGCGTCCACCGCCGAAGAGGCCGTGGCGGCGATCGAGGCGCCGGTCGAGCGCGGCGAGCCGATCCTCCAGGTCCGCAACCTGGTCAAGCACTTCCCGCTCACGCAGGGAATCCTGATCAAGAAGCAGATCGGTGCGGTCAAGGCCGTCGACGGCATCTCCTTCGACCTCTTCCAGGGCGAGACGCTGGGCATCGTGGGCGAGTCGGGCTGCGGCAAGTCCACGGTCGCCAAGCTCCTGATGACGCTCGAACGCGCCACGGCCGGCGAGGTCTTCTACAAGGGCCAGGACATCACCAAGCTTTCGGGGCGCGCCCTGAAGGCGGTGCGCCGCAACATCCAGATGGTGTTCCAGGACCCGTACACGTCGCTCAACCCCCGTATGACGGTGGGCGACATCATCGGGGAGCCCTTCGAGATCCACCCCGAGGTGGCCCCGAAGGGTTCGCGCCGCCAGAAGGTCCAGGACCTCCTGGACGTGGTGGGCCTGAACCCGGAGTACATCAACCGCTACCCGCACCAGTTCTCGGGCGGCCAGCGCCAGCGCATCGGCATCGCGCGCGGTCTGGCGCTCAACCCCGAGATCATCATCTGCGACGAGCCGGTCTCGGCCCTGGACGTATCCGTCCAGGCCCAGGTCATCAACCTGATGGGGAAGCTGCAGGACGAGTTCAACCTCTCCTACCTCTTCATCGCGCACGACCTGTCGATCGTCCGGCACATCTCGGACCGCGTGGGCGTGATGTACCTCGGCAAGATGGCGGAGATCGGCTCGGACGAGCAGATCTACGAGCACCCGACGCATCCGTACACGCAGGCGCTGCTCTCCGCGGTGCCGGTGCCGGACCCGGAGGCGCGCGAGGGCCGCGAGCGCATCATCCTGACCGGAGACGTCCCGTCCCCGGCCAATCCCCCCTCCGGCTGCCGCTTCCGCACCCGCTGCTGGAAGGCGGAGGCGAAGTGCGCGGAGGAGATCCCGCTGCTCGCGATCCCGCAGCGGTTCGCGGGCCAGGACACTCCGGCGGCACACGAGTCGGCGTGCCACTTCGCGGAGGAGAAGGACGTCGTGCACGCGGCGTGAATCTCCACGGACGTACCTGATGTGTACGTGAACGGGGGCGCCCCGAGCCTGAGTCGGCTCGGGGCGCCCCCGCGTTCGTGGGTCAGATTCCGGCCGCCACCACGCCCTCGCGCAGCAGTGCGTGGTGGCGGTTCTCGCCGAAGAGTTCGCCGATCGTCATGCCGGGGAACTCCAGCGGTTCTTGCCTGCCTTCGAGTTGTACGCGGACCCGCCATGTCGTGTCCTTGTGTTCCACCAGGACGTCGGCGTACTGCCGTGTCGGCGATTCGATGCCCAGCACGGTGGGGCCGCCGTGGGGTCCGTACTCGCGGAACGAGGCGATGAACGGCAGTTCCTCCAGGAGGTGGGCCAGGTGCGCCCAGGCCGGTGAGCCGGGCTGTGGGGTCCATCCGGTCGCGGCTCGCTCGTGGTCGTCCACGGGTACCTCACCGGACTCGCCGGTCAGTGGCCGCGGGTCGGGTTCGGCCAGGTGACGAAAGGTGAACGTGCGTGTCTCCAGGTCGAGTTGGGACAGTTCCGCTCCCAGTGGGCCGCCCTTGAAGACCATGTCGGCCACGTCTTGGAGGAGCGCGGCGGTGGCCGTGTCCTGTGCGGTGTCGGTGCCGCTCGGTGGATTCCCGCCCAGGGGTTCGTACGAGCCCACCGTGTACGTCTGGTGCGGTCGTCGCTTGCCGCGTCCCATCGGCGGAGCCTCCCGTCATGTGCGGATGCCGCCACGGGCTGCTTGCCCGCGGCGGCATCCACGCTACTCAATGGGGTGCGCTCGTGATCAGGAGGCGAGGGCCAGGCGGCCCTTCTTCTCGACCAGCGGCTTGTAGGTGAAGACGGTCTGCTCGCCGCTATCCGACGCGTTCAGCGCCGCCGTGTTCAGCGGCGCGGTGGACGTCCTGGGCCTGAACTTGGTGTTGACCCAGGTCGGGCACTTGACGCTGCCCTTGCAGAATGCGGTCACCGCGCCGAAGTACGCGAATCGGGGGCCTCCGCCGGCCGTCATCGTCTCGTCCGTGGCCAGCAGCATCTTCCGCCGGTCGACGACCTTGCAGCCACCCGGCCCGCACTTCACACGGTGGGCCCATCCGGTGAGGTTGTAGCGGTGTCCCCTGACGGGGTCGATGTTCGGCGACTTGGCCAGCCAGCCGATGATGCCGTACTTGGTGATGTTGTGCTTCTTCTTGATCTTGGTCCAGCCCCAGCCGACCATCTTTCCGTTGCTCTTGCGGTAGTACTGCCCCAGACGCAACGGCAGTTGATGCTGCTTCGAGCGGGAGTAGTCGAACTGCTTGAGGACCTTGTACTTCGACGAAGCCTGCACCGCGACGTCCTGCGCCGACTGCGCCGAAGCGGCCGTGACGCGGTCGTCCTTCGCACCGCTCTGCGCGGCTTGCGCCGGGGCAACCCCAGCCGCTGTTCCCCCATTGTCCTTTTGGGCACTGCCCGTTCGGGCAATCAGCCGGAAGACGGAGGTGTGCCTGGGCGTTGTCTCCAGGCATGAAGATCAGTGAGGCTTCCAGAGTCAGCGGCGTGAGTGCGCGGTCGTTGCGGCACTACGAGCAGGAAGGCCTGATCGTCCCGGGTCGTTGCAGCAATGGGTTCCGCGACTACTGTCAGTCCACGGTCGACCGGGTGCTCGTCATCCGCTCGCTGCTTGAGTCCGGGCTGCCGGTGCGGTTGATCAGGGAACTTCTGCCCAGCCTCACTGACGAGCGAGATGTCGGCACGGATGTGGATGGGGTGTGCGAGGAGTTCCTGCACGAGGTGCGGAGCTATCGCGATCGGCTCGCCGCGCGTATCGCCGTTCTCAGCGATCAACAGGCGGCACTCGACGCCTACTTGCGGGAAGCCGGTGGCGCGGATCGATGATTCGCCGCTCGATCTTGAAAACTTGACCTTGACCTTGACGTAAGTGTGAGACTCCTACGTTCAGCACATGGAGATCAACGAGCAGCACCCTGCTGAGCAGACCGTACGAGCACTGGTCCAGCGGTCACATGGCGGACCGAAGGACCTGACCCTCACGACCGATCAGCGCCGCCCCGCCGCGGGGCCCGGCCAGTACCTGATCCGCGTCGGCGCCGCCGGAGTCAACTTCGCGGACGTCATGCAGACGCACGGAACGTACGGCGGCGGGCCGCAGGCACCCTACGTGGCGGGCTTCGAAGCCGCCGGCGAGATCGTGGCCGTCGGCCCGGACACCGAGAGCCCGCTTCAGCTCGGCACCCACGTCGTCGGAGCCGGCCCGGGCGCCTTCGCGCAGTACATGACGATGCCGGCCGCGGGTGTGCTCCCGGTGCCTTCCGGCTGGAGCGACGCCGAAGCTCTCGGCCTGGTGCTGAACTGGGCCACCGCCCTGGCGGCACTGAAGCCGCTCGGCGAGATCAAGAGCGGTGACGTGGTGCTCGTTCATGCCGCGGCCGGAGGCGTGGGGCAGGCCGCCGTCCGCCTCGCCCGCCACTACGGCGCACGCGTCATCGCGACGGCATCACCGGCCAAGCACGACACGGTCAAAGCGCTCGGCGCCGACGAGGTCCTGGACAGCCGCCGCCCCGACCTGGCCGCGGAGATCACCCGCCTGACCGGCGGAGTCGACCTGGTCCTGGAATCGGTAGGGCAGGCCACGTTCAAGACCAGCCTGTCGGTCACCAGACCCTTCACCGGACGCGTCGTCGTCTTCGGTGCCGCCTCCGGCGACGCCAGTCTGACCACACACGACCTGGTCTTCACCCACCAGGTCCGGATCCAGGGCCTGCACATCGGCGCGCTGGCGACCAAAGCCCCGGCCCTCTACCAGTCGCTGCTGGTGGAGCTCGAGGCGCTCATCACCCAGGGCGTGTACCCGCCCGGCACCCCCCAGTTGCATCCCCTGGCCGAGGGCCCGGCAGTGCTCCGGCAACTCGAAGCCGGCCGGACCCGCGGCAAGCACGCCCTCGATCCCTGGCGCTAGGCCCGGCGTGTGCCTGACCGCGCCCCCATTTTCGTACGTAACATGCGGGCGCCCCCAGGCGTGTCTAGGTCAGAGACAGCCGAACCACGGGACGGACAGATGGACGGACGGGGGACGATGACGACGCGGTCGAGAGAACCGGACCACTCCGCGGAGTTCGACGCGTTCTACGCCGCCACCGCCAAGAGGCTGGTCGCCACGGTCTAGCGATGACCGGCGATCTGGCGGAGGCGGAGGACGCGGTGCAGGAGGCGTATGTACGGGCGTGGCAGCGCTGGGAACGGCTGACGCGGGAGGGGGATCCGCTGCCGTGGGTGCGGACGGTGGCGTCCCGCCTGGCGATCAGCACCTGGCGGCGGACGCGGAACCGGCTGCGGGCGCAGTTCCGGCACGGCGCCGCGCCGGACGTCCCTGAGCTCTCCGCGGACCGGGTGGCGCTCCTTGCAGCACTGCGCGAACTGCCCCCGCAGCAACGGCAGGTGGTGGTCCTGCACCACCTCCTCGACCTCCCCGTCGAGCAGGTCGCCCGCGAGACGGGCGCATCGAACGGAGCGGTCCGCACCCGGCTGAGCCGGGCCCGCAAGGCGCTGGGGGAGCGCCTGACCGACACGACTGCATTCACCGCGGAAGGGGTGACCCGCCATGGCTGAGGTCGAGGAACTGCTGGACGACGTAACGGTGCGGATGCCGAGCGGGGCGGAGCTGCGGGCGCGGGGGCGTCGGCGGACGGTCCGGCGCCGGGCCGCTGTGGCCGCGGCGGTCACGGCGGTGGTGGCGGGGGCGGTGACGTGGGTGGCGATGCCTGGGGACGGCCGGGGGAGGGAGGTGCGGCCTGCGGCGGACGTGGGTGACAACCCGTACAAGACTGACGGAGTGATCCACCTCCTGACAGCCAACCAGCTACCGCTGGACGACGTACGGCACTGGAAGCCGAGCCCCGAGCAGGGCGCCGACTCCCCGCTGCCGGAGCTGTCATTCGGGTCGGACTGCCCTGCGGGTGCACCTCAGCCACACGAGATCGACGGCGTGCGTAACCAGGAGCGGGCCACCGCATCCTTCATCGGCGACCGGCATTCCCGTGCACGCCAGCGCTACATCGAGTACGACCGGCCGGCCGACGCCACAGTCGAACTCGACGCCCTGCGCAAGGCGTTGATTTCCTGCGGCCTCAAGCGACACGGCAAGGCTCCGGGCACGATCTACTCGGGCAAGGACAAGGACGGCCAGGGGATTCTGGTCCAGCTGGACCATGGGGAGCGGTGGACCTCGGTGCTGGAGGTCCGGGGAGTGACTCAGGGGATGAACCCGGGCTGACAGAGGGCTGGGCCCCGCCGGGTCATCCGATGAAGGTGATCTGGACCGGCGCCACCTTCATCTTCGTATGGCAGATGAGGAGCACGGTGAGGGCAGAGGGTGCTGCCGGTCTCAAGGAGTCGGATGACTCCGTCGTCGTGCCCGTACGGGAGTGTCGCGCTCAGCGGGTCCGACTGCGCGTCGATCAAGGCGGCGGCCGACTCCCGGCGTGCTGGGGCAGGTAATGACGCGTACGTCTTGTAGAGCTCCGGGTCCCAGTGAAGGTCGTAGATCACGCAGCGCCCTTCGAGTCGAGACCGGCAGTCTCCCGGAGCTCGGCCGGGGAGACGCGGACGAACTCGGGGGGCAGTTCGCCGTGCTTCTCCACGTAGTCCCGCACCTCGATCGCCCGCTCATAGCCGGCGGTGAGCTCCTCGGCCACCTTCTGCCACTTCGCCGCGACCGCGCGCAGTTCGTCTATCGGCGCGAGGTTCACCTCGGACAGGAACCGCATGCGGGTGGCCGGTGCGGGGATGGCCGTGTCCCAGCTCGAACCAGGTCGCCTTGCCGCTGCCGGGGCCGTGCGTGCAGATGCCCCAGGCGTCGGCGCCGAAGGAGATGAGCTGTATGCCCCGGCCCGTCTCGTCGTCCTCGGCAGGGGTCTGGCAGCGGGGGAGTCCGGGTGCCTCGTCGTGGATGAGGATGCGGAGGTGGTCACCGGGGTTCGCGTAGCCCGCGAAGAGGGTCACCGGGGCCGTGCAGTGTTTGGCCGCACAGGCGTTGATCGCGTTCGTGACGGCTTCCGAGGTCAACAGGACTGCTGTGTCCGTGAGTTCGGTGCGACCCGTTGCGGCGAGGAGGGTGCGGACCGTTTCGCGCGCGGCGCGGACCCATGCGGGGTGGGGCGGGAAGACGAGGGATACGTCGGTGGGGCGGGGATGCGGGTGGGGCTGGTCCTCCATGAGGGCCTCCTCGGGGCGCGCGTCGCGGTGACCGTTGTCCGCCAACTCCCTTGTTGGTGGGGGTACTTCCACTTGCGGCGCGGGTGAGTGGGTCGATCTCGAAGGTAGGCAACGCGTTCTGTCAGGTGCAACCGTTTCCTACGTATGTCACTGGTGTGGGTGATGAACGAACTACCTTGTGGACCAAGGGTGTTCGGCCCGGAAGACTCCGCTGTGAAGGAGGTCAGACATGCCACCCAGGAGTAACCCGAGCGAGCGGCAACGCCGACTCGGCCTCGAACTTCGCAAGCTGCGGAACGACGCGGGCCTGTCCGGCGACCGGGCTGGAGCTTTGTTGGACGCCGACCGTACGCGGATCAGCAACATCGAGGCCGGCCGGATCGATGTCTCCCGCAACCGGCTCTATAAGTTGCTACGGGAGTACGGGTGCCCGGACGGCGCCTACTTCGACGGGTTGATGGAGATGGCGCAGGGGCGGGGGACGGGATGGTGGGACGAGTTCCGCGACATCGTCCCCCGTAGCGCACTGGACCTCGCCGAGTTGGAGGCGCGCTGTTCCAGTATCCGCATGCACGAACCGCTCTTCATCCCGGGCATGTTCCAGACTGAGGACTACGCGTACGCGGTGACCATGGCGACGGGCAAGGACCGGGAGCGCATCGATCGGTACGTCGAATTCCGCATGGCGCGGCAGCAAGTTCTGACAGCCCCTGGGGCTGTGCCGTACCACGCTGTTGTTCACGAAGCCGCGCTGCGTGTGCATACCGGCGGGCCCACGACCATGCGCAAGCAGTTGCTCAGGCTGATCGAGCTGGCCAGGCTTCCCAACGTAACCCTGCAGATCTTCCCTTTCGAGCAAGGTGCGTACGCGGCCTTCAGTCGTCCGTTCATCCTCTTCGGCGGTCCGTCCAGGGAGTTGGAGACCGCCTACCTCGAACACCCCCTGCATTCGGTGTTCCTGGGGGATAGAGAACGCAATGACGAGTACGGCAAAATGTTCGAACGGCTCGCTGGCCTGGCTCACGCCCCGGTCGACCCGGAGTCAGCGCCCGAGTCCCATGATGGCCGGGACTCACTGAGCCTGATCCAGCACGTCATGTACGAACTGTAGGTAGGGAGTCCGATGTCCCAGCTCGCTTGGCAGAAGTCCTCGTTCAGTACCGGCGACAGCGGCGAATGCGTCGAGTTGGCGATCAACGCCGTCGGCGACGTCTGCTTCCGCGAGAGCGACCGGCCCGCCCAGGTTGCCACTACGAACCCAGCGGCTCTGCGTGTACTCCTACGGGGCATCAAGACGGGCGACCTCACGCCCCGTGCCTAACCTCCGCCCCTGGAGCGGCCCGGACGCCCCCTCCGTCCTGGCCGCCTTCTCCGCCCCGGAAATGGCGAGGCAGGCCGACGAGCCGGTGAACTCCATCGACGCGGCGTCCCGTTGGATCGCGCGCCGCGAGGAGGAACGCAACGACGGCACCGCCTACGCCTTCGCCGTGGTCGACGCCGACGACACCCCGCTGGCCAATGTCTCCGTAGGCGCGGTGAACCTCACCCACGCCATCGGCTGGGTGTCCTACTGGACGGCGCCCTCGGCGAGGGGACGCGGCGTTGCGACGTGGGGCTGCGCCGCACTGGCGAGCTGGGCCTTCGGTGAACTCGGGCTGTTCCGGCTCGAGTTGGGGCATCGCATCAACAACCCGGCGTCCTGCCGGGTGGCCCACGGCGCCGGCTTCGCGGCGGAAGGCGTGCAGCGCCAGAAGCTCTCGTATGACGGGGCCCGCTACGACGTGGAGCTGCACGCGCGGCTGGCTTCCGATCCGGTGTGACGCCACGATGTGCAAGGAAGTCCGGCAACCCACGTTATCGACGAGACCAGCACCTACCTTCGCCTTCGTGAAGGCGCGTAACGCATCGCGTGCGCCCCTCTTCTGTCGGAACGCAACTCTGCCAAAGTAGGTCCCCCACCCCTCCAGCCCGGCGGCACGCTGCGACGAACAAGTCCGCACCCGGCGCTCAAGCCTGATGACCCGCCGGGTGGTCCCCGAGAGCCCCGCTTCCAGGGCCGCCCGGTCATCACGCTTCTCGCGGTGGAGGGACGGGTGTCAAGGGTGGAGCGAAGCGGAATCGGCGCAGCCGACGCGACGAAGGAGCGCCCTTTACACCCGGCCCGGAACCGCCAACCTCAGGACAACCGGGCGGCCCCGGCAACATCACCACCGCCGGGTCCCCAAAGCCCCGCCCCCCCCGCAGGGCTTCGCACCCCGCGCCCGCCATCCGGACGTATCCCCGTCGTACTAGCCCCGGAAAGCCGCCTCAAAGATGCGGTGCGTCACCGTTTGGGGTGTATTTGGGCCTAAGTATCTAAATGGGCATCTAGGGACTCAGGCCCGAAAGGGAGGCACTCCATGCGTGGAGCCACGCACGCCAAGTGGGCCGCATGTGCGGTGACCGTCGCTCTCGCGGCGACTGCCTGCGGTGGAGGCGGCGACAGCGGTGGCGGTGGCGACGGCTCCGGGATCGTGGGGTCCTCGTGGGGTGATCCGCAGAATCCGCTGGAGCCCGCCAACACCAATGAGGTGCAGGGCGGCAAGGTCCTCGACATGATCTTCCGGGGTCTGGTGCGGTACGACCCGAAGACCGGCGAGGCCAAGAACATGGTCGCCGAGAGCATCGACACCTCGGACTCGCAGAATTTCACCGTCAAGATCAAGTCCGGGTGGAAGTTCAGCAATGGAGAGGCCGTCACCGCGAAGTCGTTCGTCGACGCCTGGAACTACGGCGCGCATCTGAAGAACAACCAGAAGAACGCCTACTTCTTCGGCTATATCGAGGGGTACGACAAGGTCCACCCGGAGAAGGGGGATGCCACCGCCGACAACCTTTCCGGGCTGAAGGTCGTCGACGACACCTCCTTCACCGTCAAGCTCACACAGAAGTTCTCCACCTGGCCCAAGACCCTCGGATATCCGGCGTTCGCGCCACTGCCCAAGGCGTTCTACGACGACCACGACGCCTGGCTCTCCAAGCCCGTCGGCAATGGCCCGTACACCGTGGACTCGTACGCCAAGGGCTCGAAGATGGCCCTGCGGAAGTGGGACGACTACACCGGTCCCGACAAGGCGCAGAACGGCGGGGTCGATCTCAAGGTCTACACCGACAACAACACCGCCTATACGGATCTGATGGCGGGCAACCTCGACCTCGTGGACGACGTTCCCGCCTCCCAGCTGAAGAATGCCAAGAGTGACCTGGGTGACCGGTACATCAACACCCCGGCCGGGATCATCCAGACGCTGGCCTTCCCCTTCTACAACGAGGCGTGGTCGAAGCCGGAGGCGGCGAAGGTCCGGCAGGGGCTCTCCATGGCGATCAACCGCGAGCAGATCACCGACACCATTTTCCAGAAGACGCGTACGCCCGCCACCGACTGGACATCGCCGGTGCTCGGCGAAGCCGGCGGCTACAAGTCCGGGCTCTGCGGCGACCCCTGCAAGTACGACGCCGACGAGGCGAAGAAGCTGATCAGCGAGGGCGGCGGCATCCCCGGCGGCACGCTGAAGATCACGTACAACGCGGACACCGGCTCGCACAAGGAATGGGTCGACGCGGTCTGCAACTCCATCAACAAGGCTCTCGGCAATGACAAGTCCTGTGTCGGGAATCCCGTCGGGACGTTCGCCGATTTCCGTAGTCAGGCTTCGCAGCAGAAGCTGGACGGTGCCTGGCGCGCTGGGTGGCAGATGGACTACCCGCTGATCCAGAACTTCCTGCAGCCGCTGTACTACACGGACGCCCCGTCCAACGACGGAAAGTACTCGAGCGAGGAATTCGACAAGCTCGTCGACAAGGCCAACGCGGAGACCGACACCGCGAAGGCCGTCTCCACGTTCCAGGATGCCGAGAAGGTCCTCGCCAAGGACATGGCCGTCATTCCGCTCTGGTACCAGAACGGCAGCGCCGGCTACTCGGACAGGGTCTCCGACGTCGAGCTGAACCAGTTCAGCGTCCCGGTCTACAACGAGATCAAGGTCAGCTGAGGCATCGGAAGCGGCCGTCCGGCGAGAGCGAGAACCGCGCCGGGCGGTCGCTTCCACTACTTCCGGAGCCCTCATGGGACGTTATGTGATCCGGCGTCTGCTGCAGATGATCCCGGTCTTCTTCGGCGCCACGCTGCTGATCTTCCTGATGGTGAACGTGATGGGCGACCCCATCGCGGGCCTGTGCGGAGACCGCAAGTGCGACCCCGCGACTGCCGCTCAGCTGGAGAAGGAATTCGGCCTCGATAAGCCCGTGTGGCAGCAGTACGTGACGTACATGGGCAATGTCTTCACCGGCGACTTCGGCACCGCGTTCAACGGGCAGGAGGTCACCGAGCTGATGGCGACGGCCTTCCCGCTGACGATTCGGCTGACCATCGTCGCCATTCTCTTCGAGATCGTCATCGGGATCACGCTCGGTGTCATCACCGGGCTGCGGCGCGGGCGTCCCATCGACACGATCGTGCTGCTCCTCACGCTCGTCGTCATCGCGATCCCCACCTTCGTCACCGGTCTGCTGCTCCAACTGCTGCTCGGTGTCGAGTGGGGGATCATCAAACCCTCCGTCTCGTCGGAGGCGCCCTTCAACGAGCTGATCGTGCCGGGCTTCGTCCTCGCCTCGGTGTCCCTGGCGTACGTCACCCGCCTCACCCGGACGAGCATCGCCGAGAACCGCCGGGCGGATTACGTCCGTACCGCCATCGCCAAGGGACTGCCGAGGCGCCGCGTCATCACCCGGCACCTGCTGCGCAATTCACTCATCCCGGTGGTCACCTTCATCGGCACCGACATCGGCGCGCTGATGGGCGGCGCGATCGTCACCGAGCGGATCTTCAACATCCACGGCGTCGGGTTCCAGCTCTACCAGGGGATCCTGCGGCAGAGCACACAGACCGTCGTCGGATTCGTGACCGTACTCGTCCTTGTCTTCCTGGTGGCCAACCTGGTCGTCGACCTCCTGTACGCCGTACTCGACCCGAGGATCCGTTATGCCTGAACCCAAGGAGCCAGACGGAGCCATCGCCCCGACCGGTGCCGGAGGCGCGATGGACCTCGCCGCGAGCGAGGGCACGACGCTCGAGCAGCAGTCATCAGCCGCCTCCGGCGGACGGGCACCCGGCGGGCCGGAAGGCACGGGCCCATCGGCCCCCGCCCGCAGTCTGTGGTCCGACGCCTGGCGCGAGCTGCGGCGCAACCCGATCTTCATCATCTCGGGCCTCATCATCATCTTCCTCGTCATCATCTCGATCTGGCCCTCCCTGATCGCCTCCGGCAATCCGCTCGACTGCGATCTCGCCAACGCCCAGAAGAGCTCCACGTCCGGGCACCCCTTCGGCTTCGACGGGCAGGGCTGCGACGTCTATACGCGGACCGTGTACGGGGCCCGCGCCTCGGTCACCGTCGGCGTCTGCGCCACGGTCGGCGTCGCGATCCTCGGCGGCGTCCTCGGCGGGCTCGCGGGGTTCTTCGGCGGGGGCTGGGACGCGATCCTGTCCCGCATCACCGACGTCTTCTTCGCCATCCCCGTCGTGCTCGGCGGCCTGGTGCTCCTGTCGGTGGTCACCAGCAACACGGTCTGGCCGGTGATCGGCTTCATGGTGCTGCTCGGCTGGCCGCAGCTCTCCCGCATCGCCCGCGGCTCGGTGATCACCGCCAAGCAGAACGACTACGTCCAGGCGGCGCGCGCCCTCGGCGCCTCCAACTCGCGGATGCTGCTTCGGCACATCGCGCCGAACGCGGTCGCCCCGGTGATCGTCGTCGCCACCATCGCGCTCGGCACGTACATCGCACTGGAGGCGACGCTGTCGTATCTGGGCGTGGGTCTCAAACCCCCGACCGTCTCCTGGGGCATCGACATCTCGGCCGCCTCCCAGTACATCCGCAACGCCCCGCACATGCTGCTCTGGCCCGCGGGAGCCCTTGCGATCACCGTGCTCGCGTTCATCATGCTCGGCGACGCGGTGCGCGACGCCCTCGACCCCAAGCTGAGGTAGCCGCCCATGTCACCCACATCGCCCACGCTGCTCGAAGTGCGCGATCTGCACGTGGAGTTCAGGACCAGGGACGGCGTCGCGAAGGCCGTCAACGGCGTCGACTACAGCGTCAGGGAGGGCGAGACGCTCGCCGTGCTCGGCGAGTCGGGATCCGGCAAGTCGGTGACCGCACAGGCCATCATGGGCATCCTCGACATCCCGCCGGGAAAGATCACCGGCGGCGAGATCATCTTCCAGGGCAAGGACCTCCTCAAGCTCAAGGAGGAGGAGCGGCGCAAGACGCGCGGCGCCGGAATGGCGATGATCTTCCAGGACGCCCTGTCGTCGCTCAACCCGGTGCTCAGCGTCGGCCAGCAGCTCGGCGAGATGTACGTCGTCCACCAGGGGATGTCGAAGAAGGACGCCAAGGCCAAGGCCATCGAGCTGATGGACCGCGTCCGCATCCCGGCCGCCAAGGAACGGGTCGGGCAGTATCCGCACCAGTTCAGCGGCGGCATGCGCCAACGCATCATGATCGCCATGGCGTTGGCGCTCGAACCCTCCCTCATCATCGCCGACGAGCCTACGACCGCCCTCGACGTGACCGTCCAGGCCCAGGTGATGGACCTCCTCGCCGAGCTCCAGCGCGAGCTGCACATGGGCCTGATCCTCATCACCCACGACCTGGGCGTCGTGGCGGACGTCGCCGACAACATCGCCGTCATGTACGCGGGCCGCATCGTCGAGAAGGCCCCGGTGCACGAGATCTACAAGGCGCCCGCCCACCCCTACACGCGCGGCCTGCTGGAATCCATCCCCCGTCTCGACCAGAAGGGCCAGGAGCTCTACGCGATCAAGGGCCTGCCGCCCAACCTCATGAACATCCCGCCCGGCTGCGCCTTCAACCCCCGCTGCCCGATGGCCCAGGACATCTGCAGGACCGATGTGCCGCCGCTCTTCGAAGTGACGTACGAGGGCCTGACCGCCGACCGCCGGAGCGCCTGCTACTTCTGGAAGGAGACGCTCGATGCCGACGCCGACGCCGCAAGGTGAGCACGTCAGCGAGAAGCACCCGGAGGGTGAGCCGATCCTCCAGGTGCGGGGCCTGGTCAAGCACTACCCGCTCACCCAGGGCGTGATCATCCGCAAGCAGGTGGGCGCGGTCAAGGCCGTCGACGGCGTCGACTTCGACCTCGGCCAGGGCGAGACGCTCGGCATCGTCGGGGAGTCGGGCTGCGGCAAGTCGACGGTCGCGAAGATGCTGGTGAACCTGGAACGGCCGACGGCGGGGGAGATCCGCTACAAGGGCGAGGACGTCAGCAAGCTGTCAGGGCGCGCGCTGAAGGCGGTGCGCCGCAACATCCAGATGGTCTTCCAGGACCCGTACACGTCCCTCAACCCCCGTATGACGGTCGGCGACATCATCGGGGAGCCGTACGAGATCCATCCCGAGGTCGCGCCGAAGGGGTCGCGGCGGGGGAGGGTCCAGGACCTGCTGGACGTCGTCGGGCTGAACCCCGAGTACATCAACCGCTATCCGCACCAGTTCTCCGGCGGGCAGCGGCAACGCATCGGGATCGCACGGGGGTTGGCGCTGCGGCCGGAGATCATCGTGGCCGACGAGCCGGTATCCGCCCTTGACGTCTCGGTGCAGGCGCAGGTGGTCAACCTTCTCGACCAGCTGCAGAACGAGTTCAATCTGTCGTACGTGTTCATCGCGCACGACCTGTCGATCGTGCGGCACATCTCGGACCGGGTGGGGGTGATGTACCTGGGCCGGATCGTCGAGATCGGCTCCGACGAGGAAATCTACGAGCACCCGACACACCCGTACACGCAGGCGCTGCTCTCGGCGGTGCCGGTGCCGGATCCCCAGGCCCGGGAGCACCGGGAGCGGATCATTCTCCACGGGGATGTGCCGTCGCCGGCGAACATCCCGTCGGGCTGCCGCTTCCGCACGCGCTGCTGGAAGGCACAGGAGCGGTGCGCCCTGGAGATCCCGGCGCTGGCCGTGCCGGCGGAGTTCCGTGGCGTCGAGGGACCGGCGGCCCATGACTCGGCGTGCCATTTCGCGGAGGAGAAGCAAGTGGTGCCGTAGGGCAGCTTGTGGCTTAACACGTGGGCAATCGCACCGTCGCGTACGCGATATACGTGCGCGGCATGGTGAAGGACGTACGGCCGTGCGGGTGCCGTAGACCGGCCGGGGCAAGCCATGTCGCCCCGGCCGGTCGCCGTTTGCCGGGGGCTAGGGCAGGGCCAACGCGCGCTTCAGGAAGTCGACTTGGAGCAGGAGCAAGTTCTCCGCCACCTGTTCCTGGGGGGTCATGTGCGTCACCCCGGAGAGCGGGAGCACCTCGTGGGGGCGGCCCGCGGCCAGCAGGGCGGAGGAGAGGCGCAGGGCGTGCGCCACCACCACGTTGTCGTCCGCGAGGCCGTGCACGATCATCAGCGGGCGGTGCGGGTTCTCCGGAGCCGCCAAACCCTCCTCGGTGACGAGGGAGTTGAGGGCGTACGCGTCCGGATCCGCCCCGGGGTCGCCCAGGTACCGCTCCGTGTAGTGCGTGTCGTAGAGGCGCCAGTCCGTCACCGGCGCGCCCGCAACGCCCGCGTGGAAGACGTCGGGGCGGCGAAGGACCGCGAGCCCCGCGAGGTAACCGCCGAAGGACCAGCCCCGGATGGCGACCCGGTCCAGGTCCAGGGGGAAGGAGGAAGCCAGGCCCTGGAGCGCGTCCACCTGGTCGTCCAGGGTGAGCGTGAAGTCCTTGCGGACCGCCTTCTCCCACGCGGGGGAGCGCCCCGGAGTGCCCCGGCCGTCCGCGACGATCACGGCGAAGCCCTGGTCGGCGAACCACTGCGACGTGAGGTACGGATTGTGCGCCGCGACCACCCGCTGGCCGTGCGGCCCGCCGTACGGGTCGAGCAGGACCGGCAGCGGACCCGATCCCTCCTGGTAATCCGTGGGGAGCAGGACGGCGCACGGGATCTTACGTGCGCCCCCTTCGGCGAGCGTCACGCGCGGCGTGAGCCCCGGACGCTGGGCGTGTGAGGCGACGGTCGCCGTCTGCTTGCCGTCGCGCAGTACCTGGACGCGAGTGCCCGGCTGGTCCAGAGTGGCCGACACGAGGACCGTGAGGCCCCCCGAGCGCACCGCCGAGTGGACCCCGGCCTCCTGCGAGACGCGCTCGACGCCGAGTTCATTGACGCGGTAGACGTGCACCTCGCCGGTCTCGGGGGCGGCGGCCGCGCTGCCCGCCGACGCCGAGATCAGTACGTCGTCGTCCGCCACGTCGAGCACCGCGCGGACATGCAACTGCGGCCCCGTCAGCGGCCGTTCACCCACCGCGAGGACCCGCGCGCCGCCCTCGTCGACGATCCGCACCAGCTTGCCGCTGGGGGACCAGGACGGGGCGCCGGGGAAGAGTTCCAGCCATTCCGCATCCTCTTCCGCGTGCACCATCCGCGTCGAGCCGTCGTCCGGGTTCACCGCCAGGTACAGCTGGCTGAGCTGGTCCCTCGACTGGACGAGGAGCAGCGGTGCGCCCGCCGACGACCAGTGCACACGGGCCAGATACGGGTACCGGGCGCGGTCCCACGTCACCTCGGTGCGCGCGCCGTCCAGCGTCACGACGAAGAGGCGTACGTCCGCGTTCGCCGTGCCCGCCGCCGGGTACGCGACCTTCGTCGGCTCGCTCTCCGGGTGCGCGGGATCGGCGATCCACCACCGCCGTACGGCGGCGTCGTCGGCCCGCGCGACAAGCAGCCGGTCCGATCCCGGCGACCACCAAAAGCCCCGCGAGCGGCTCATCTCCTCGGCCGCGATGAACTCCGCGAGGCCGTACGTGACGGTCCCTTCGCCCTCGCCCTCGCCCTCGGGCTCCGCAAGCGCCCGGTCGCCCTCGCCGTCGGCGCCCGTCACCCGCAGGGCGCCCCCGGCGACGTACGCGATGTGGCGGCCGTCGGGGGAGGGGCGGGGGTCGATCACCGGGGCCGGGGTGCGCAGTTCGCGTGCCGTGCCCGCGCGCAGCTCCGCGGTGAAGAGCCGGCCGGAGAGCGCGAAGGCGGCGAGCTCCACCGCCGCGTCCGTCGCATAGCCCACGATGCCCGCGCCGCCCTCGCGGCTGCGCTCGCGCCGGGCCCGCTCCTCGGCGGAGAGCCGCTCGGCGGCGCCGTTCAACAGCGCCTGGGGATCGGCCGCGACGCGTTCGACGGCACCGTCCGCCAGGTCCAGGACCCAGAGTTGATTCGCCCGGTCGGTGCCGGACGAAGAGCGCAGGAAGGCGACACGGGACCCGTCGGGCGCCACCGTGAACGCGCGGGGCGCACCGAGCGTGAAGCGCTGTGTGCGGGCGTGCTGACGCGGGAAGGAGAGCCGCTGCGCGGGACTCTCTGCGGGCCCGTCGGATCCATGGGTCTCGATGGTCATTCTCCGAGCCTATGGGGCATGCGCCCCCTTGTGCTGCCGTGCTCCGAGTCATGCGGACCCACGGATAGTTATGATCCGTAGCGCTTAGTGGGTATGAACCTGCTGGCGTCCGCACTGGTGCAGGGTCTTGGACTTGGAGGTGAGCCGCCGTGGCACTCTCGATTTCGGCGGTGGTGCTGCTGGCGATCATTGTCTTCTTGCTGGTCAAGAAGTCAGGATTGAAGACGGGCCACATGATCGTCTGTGTGCTGCTCGGCTTCTATCTGGCGAGCTCGTCCGTCGCCCCGACCATCAACGAGCTGACGACGAACGTGGCGGGGATGATCGGCGACATCAAGTTCTGACCTGCCGTCGGGGTGCTCGTAGGGTGGTCCCATGACGGAACTGCCCGCCCGGCGTCTGCTGCTCGTGCACGCGCACCCCGACGACGAGTCGATCAACAACGGCGCGACCATGGCCAAGTACGCGGCCGAAGGCGCCCATGTCACGTTGGTGACCTGCACGCTCGGCGAGGAGGGCGAGGTCATCCCGCCCGAGCTCGCCCACCTGGCGCCCGACCGCGAGGACAGCCTCGGCGCGCAGCGCATCGGGGAACTGGCCGCCGCGATGAAGGAAGTGGGCGTCACCGACCACCGATTCCTCGGCGGCACCGGACGCTACCGCGACTCCGGGATGATGGGCGTCGAGCAGAACCACCGCCCCGGCGCCTTCTGGTCCGCCGATCTCGACGCGGCCGCCGCGCACCTCGTCGAGGTGATCCGCGAGGTGCGTCCGCAGGTGCTTGTGACGTACGACCCGGACGGGGGGTACGGCCACCCCGACCACATCCAGGCGCACCGCGTCGCGATGCGCGCGGCCGGCCTCGCGGGTGAGGACGCCTTCCGCTCGGATCTCGGCGAACCGCACACCATCGGCAAGATCTACTGGAACCGTGCGCCCCGCTCGGTCGTCGAAGAGCGGTTCCGGTGGATGGCGGACGCCCTGCGGCACTCGCCGTTCACGGACGCCGCCGTGGTCGCCGACGTGCCGGGTGTGACGGACGACGAGCGGATCACGACGGAGATCGACGGGACCGCGTTCCGGCAGGCGAAGGCGGCGGCGATGCGCGCGCACGCCACCCAGATCGAGGTGCAGGGGCCGCTGTTCGTCCTCTCGAACGGGCTCGCGCAGCCGATCTTCGACGTGGAGTACTACGAGTTGGTGCGAGGAGAGGCCGGTGCTGTGGAGGGTGAGCGCGAGAACGATCTGTTCGCGGGGCTCGAAGCCGCGGGGCGCGATGACGAGGGGCGCGATGACGAGGGGCACGAAGGGGTGACGGCGCTGTGAGTACCCGTTCGCGCGCTTCGTCCGCCGGTGGCCCGAAAGGTGCCGGTTCGGCCTCCGCTTCGGCCCTCGCCCCGGCGGGCGGCAGCGGCATCGCCCAGCCGGTCAACGCCGGGCGGATCGCGGCCTATGTCCTGTTCTTCGTGCTCGGCGCGGTGATCGGCGCCGCAGGGGCACTCGTCCAAGGGGGCTGGATCCCGGGCGGGTTGCTGCTCGCGCTGCTCGGAGCCGCGGGGCTGTTCTACGGAGGGTCGCGCGCGACCGGCACCAGAGCCGGGGCGGTGGCGCCCGCGGCGGGCTGGTTCGTCGCCGTCATGCTGCTCACGGCCAGCCGCCCCGAAGGTGACTTCCTCTTCGGTGCGGGAGCCGGCTCGTACGCCTTCCTGCTCGGCGGAATGGCGGTCGCTGTGATGTGTGCCACCCTCGGCCAGCGGCCGCAACCAGGCGGGCCCGCCGCCCGACTTGGCAAGTGACGTACCACTTCAGCCCGTGCCCCGTACGGGATTGACGGCGGTCACAGGATGACTGCCGACGGCGGCCAGTATGGTGGTGCGCGCCGCCGAGCCGCCCGCGTTAGGACGAGACGGGCGGCGGAGCCAACCGGGAGAACCTGCCTTGAGTCGTGAAACTGACAGTTCGTCCTCCGGGCCCCAGGGGCGCGGTGGAGCCGCTTACCCCTCGGGGACGCCGCCGTACGGCTCCCCCGCCTCGGACGGCGCCGTGGACGGCGCGCAGCGGCAGACCGCCGACGAGCGGCCCGACGAACCCAAGACCGAGACCACGCTGACCACGCGCATCCGGATCAACATCCCCGGCTCGCGCCCCATCCCGCCGGTCGTCATGCGTACGCCCGTCGGCGACGGCGACGCGGCTCCCGGGCGCCCGGAGGACGCGGGCAACGCGACGGACGGCCTCGCCGCCGGAAACGGCGCGGGCGCCTCCGCCTCTGCTTCCGTGCCCGCTCCGGGCGGCCCCGCGGGCGGGCAGGCCGCCGGGGGCTCCGCGCCCGCCGCGGGTGGATCCGTCCCCGCGCAGCCGGAGGAGAAGACGAGCGACTGGTTCGCGCCGCGCAAGAGCAGCAGCGCGACGAGTGGCGGCGCGGGCGGCGGCGCGAGCGGCCCGGGTGCCGGTTCCCCCGGCAGCGGCTCCGGAGGCAACAACGGCTCCGCGCCCGCCGGTTCGGGCTCCAACGGCTCCGCGCCCGCCGGTTCGGGCTCCAACGGCTCCGGTACGGGAGCCTTCGACGTGTCCGGCGCCGTGGCGTCGGGCCCCCTCGGCACGGGTGCCCCGCAGAACGGCGACCGGCAGCGCGGGGATCTGCCGTACTTCACCGGAGGCGCCGCGGGCGACGGCGGGCGTGGCCCCGCTGGACCGACGAGCGGCCCGGTGACCGGCGAAGGGCCGCTGACGCCCCCCGCACGCCCCACGCCCCCGTCGAACCCGGCAGCTCGCCCCAACCCGGCGGCCCCCGGCGCCCGTCCGGGCGCGGGCACGGGCACCGGCATGAGCGACGACACCGCCATCCTCACGCCCCAGAAGGCGGGCCCCGTCACGGGCCCCGGCGGCGCCCCGCGGCCCCCCGTCGACGGCCAGGGCGGCCCCGTCTCCATCCCGGGCGGCCCCACCGCGCCCGGGCCCGGAGCCAATGTTTCCGGCGACACGCTCACCAGCGGCATCCCCGTCGTACCGCCGGCCCAGAACTCGCCGTTCGCCACGGGCCCGCACCCCGAAGCACCCGTGCCGCACACGCCGCCGAAGCTCCCCGAGCCGGTGCAGCCGAACGTGCCGTCCGCGGCTCCCGCCCCCAAGAAGAAGGGGCGCAACAAGCTCGTCCTGGTGGGCGGAGCCGTGTTCGTCGTGGCCTGCGGGGCGTACGGCGCCGGACTGCTGATGAACCACGCCGACGTGCCGAAGGGCACCACCGTGCTCGGCGTCGACATCGGCGGCGGCACCCGTGACGAGGCCGTCAAGAAGCTCGACGCGGCGATCGGCAAGGACGTCGTCAAGCCCCTGAAGGTGTCGGTCGACGGCGAAGAGGTCACGCTCGAGCCGGAGCAGTCGGGCCTGACGGTGGACAGCCAGGCCACGGTCCGCAACGCCGCGGGCAGCGACTACAACCCCGTGTCGGTGATCGGCTCGCTCTTCGGCGGCGAGCGCGTCGCCGAGGCCGAGATGCCGGTCGACGAGGAGAAGCTGGCGGCCGCCCTGGAGCGCGCCGCGGGCGCGTCCGGCTCGGCCAAGGAGGGCTCGGTCAAGTTCGTGCCCGGCAAGGCCGTCCCGGTGTACGGCAAGGAGGGCAAGGGCATCGACGTCGACGCCGCGACCACTGCGGTGTCCGAGGCGTACAAGAAGCAGGTCGAGACCGGCAGCGCCGGCACCGTCGAGCTGCCCGTCACCACGCGCAAGCCGACGGTCTCGAACGCCGAGGTCGACAAGTTCATGACCCGGTTCGCCGAGCCCGCGATGTCCGCCAACGTCACGATCAAGGCGGGCACGAAGTCGATCCCGTTCGGTCCGGCGAAGTCGCTCCCGAAGGTCCTGGAAACGCAGGTCCTCAAGAACGGCACGCTGCAGCCGCACTACAACCTCGTCGAGCTCAAGAAGCTCTACGGCAACGTCTTCGACGGCGTACTGATCCAGCGCGGCAACGGCGACAAGACGCCGGTCCAGCCGACGGACGTGGCCAACGCGATGAACAAGGCGCTGATCGGCAAGACGCCTGCCGAGCGGATCGGCGTGATCGAGACCAACGCGAGCTGAGCGCTTCGCCGGAACAGCCGGGGCGCCCCTGAGGGGGCGCCCCGGTTTTCGTATGACATCTGTCATCCCGGACCCGCAACACATGACACTGCCGCCGTCGCACCGCCCCTGGCGACGATGGATCACATGACAGCAGTGAGCTTCGACCAAGTGACCAAGGCCTATGGGGACGTCCGTGCCGTGGACGGCCTCACGCTCGGCCTTTCCCCCGGCGAGACCGTCGCGCTCCTCGGGCCCAACGGGGCCGGCAAGTCCTCCACCCTCGACCTGCTGCTCGGTCTGCGGCAGCCGGACAGCGGCACCGTGCGGGTCTTCGGCACGAGTCCGCGCGAGGCGATCACCGCCGGGCGGGTCGGCGCGATGCTGCAGAGCGGCGGCCTGATGGGCGAGGTCACGGTCCGCGAACTGGTGCGGCTCGCCTGCGATCTGCACCCCAGGCCGCACCGCGTGAACGACGTGCTCGCCCGGGCGGGTGTCACCCAGCTCGCCGACCGCAAGGTCGACAAGCTCTCCGGCGGCCAGGAGCAGAGGGTCCGCTTCGCGCTCGCGACCGCGGGAGCCAGTGACCTGATCGTCCTCGACGAGCCGACCACCGGCATGGACGTCACCGTCCGCCAGGCCTTCTGGGCCACCATGCGCGAGCAGGCGGACCAGGGCCGCGCCGTCCTGTTCGCCACGCACTACCTGGAGGAGGCCGACGCGATCGCGGACCGCGTCCTCGTGCTGCACCGGGGCCGGCTCGTCGCGGACGGCACCGCCGCCGAGATCAAGGCGAGGGCCGGGGCCCGCAAGGTCTCCTTCGATCTGGAGACCGTCGACGAGGCCGGCGCCCGCGAGCTGCGCGCGCTGCCCTGCGTGACCGCCGCCGACGTGTCCGGGCACACCGTCCGGCTCCGGACGACGGACGCCGACGCCACCGTGCACGCGCTCTACGGACTGGCTCTGTACCCCCGGAACCTGGAGGTCACGGGCCTCGGCCTGGAGCAGGCCTTCGTGGCGATCACCGAGGCCGAGGAGGCCAGGGCATGCTGATCAGGCTGGAGATCATCCGCGCCCTGCGCAACAAGAAGTTCCTGTTCTTCTCGGTGCTCTATCCCGCGCTGCTCTTCCTGCTCATCGCGGGCGGCCAGGACGCCACCGACAAGGTCGGCGGCACGGGTCTGGGCGTGCCCGCCTTCATGATGGTCTCGATGGCGTCGTTCGGGGCGCTGACCGCCGTCCTGATGGGCAACAGCGAGCGCATCGCCAAGGAGCGCGAGAGCGGCTGGGTGCGGCAGTTGCGCCTGACCAGCCTGCCGGGGCGCGGCTATGTCCTGGCGAAGACGGCGAGCGCGGCGGTGGTCAGCCTGCCGTCGATCCTCGTGGTGTTCGCGGTCGCGGCCGCCGTCAAGGACGTCCGCCTGGAGGCCTGGCAGTGGCTTGCGCTGACCGGGGCGATCTGGGCGGGCAGCCTCTGCTTCGCGGCGCTCGGGGTGGCCATCGGCTATCTCGCGACCGGCGACGCGGTCCGCCCGATCACGATGATCGTGTACTTCGGTCTCTCCGTGCTCGGCGGCCTGTGGATGCCCACGACCACCTTCCCGCAGTGGCTGCGCGACATCGCGTCCTGGCTGCCGACCCACGCATACGCTGCCCTCGGACAGGCCATCGAACTGGGCGACGCCCCGCACGCGAAGGACATCGCGCTCCTCGCCGGGTACTTCGTCCTCTTCGCGGGTGGCGCGGCATGGCTGTACCGGAAGGACACCCTGAAGGCGTGAACGACACCGACGGCACCGACGGCACCGACGGCACCGAGCGGGACCACCCCCTGCACAGCTTCGGACAGCCGGTGCGGGACCGCCGCCAGCTGCTGACGAAGGCGCTGTGGATCGGCATCTGGCTGGTCTTCCTCGCCAGTCCGGTGCGGGACCTGGTGGAGAGCGAACGGAGCGGCGTGGCCACCGTGCTCGGCTGGCTCGGCCTGGCCGCCTTCGTGGCCTGCTATCTGTCCGTGGTGTTCCGGTACACCGCCAAGGTCTTCGACTGGCGTGTGGTGCGCTGGTCGCTCACTGCGCTCCTCGCGCTCGCCGTGGTCCTCTCGTTCGCGTTCGGGACGGCCTGGCTCGGGCTCTTCGTGTACGTCGCCGTGTCCGCCGGGGCGGTGCTGCCGATGGGGCAGGCGATGTGGGTCATCCCGGCCGTCACCGGTGTGATGGTGGCGGTCGGCCTGCGCACCGACAGCCTCGGGGACCTCCTTGGCAGCCTCGCCGTGCTGACCCTCCTGGTCGGCTTCGCGATGACGGGGGTGCGGCAGTTGGTGCGTACGACGGTCCAGTTGCGGCAGGCGAGGGCCACCGTCGCCCAACTGGCCGCCAACGAGGAGCGGTTGAGGCTCGCGAGGGATCTGCACGACCTTCTCGGGCACTCGTTGTCCCTGATCACTTTGAAGAGCGAGCTGGCCGGGCGGATGCTCCCGGACCACCCCGACAAGGCGGCGCAGCAGGTGGCCGACATCGAGCAGGTCAGCCGCCAGGCCCTGGTGGACGTCCGCGAGGCGGTCTCCGGCTACCGCAGGCGCACCCTCGCCGGGGAACTGGCGGGCGCCCGCACGGCGCTCGCCGCCGCCGGTGTCGAGGCCGACGTCCCCCTGGAGGCCCCCGCCGAACTGCCGGGCGAGGAGGGGGAGGCGGCGCTCGCCTGGGCCCTGCGCGAGGCGGTGACGAACGTCGTGCGGCACAGCGGGGCGCGGCGCTGCACGGTGGCGTTCACCTCGCGGCAGACCCTCGACGGGCCGATCGTCGAGCTGTCCGTGGAGGACGACGGCGGGGGCGGCTCGGGTGCCGCACAGGGCAACGGTCTGACGGGCCTCGCGGAACGCCTGGAGGCGGTCGGCGGTGTGCTCGAGACGGGTCCCGCCGGGCGCCGCGGCTTCCGGCTCGCGGCGTGGGTGCCGCGGGGGCAGGAAGCGGCCGGGACCCGCGACGCCTCGGCCATAGGATCTCCCACATGAGCGGCGCGAACAGCGAGAAGGCCCAGGGCGGCGGCACGGACATCAGAGTGCTGCTCGCCGAGGACCAGTCGATGGTCCGCGAGGCGCTCGCCGCGCTGCTCGGCCTGGAACCGGACATCGACGTGGTCGCCCAGGTGGCCCGCGGCGACGAGGTGCTGGCGGCGGCCCGCGCCCATGCGGTGGATGTGGCGCTGCTCGACATCGAGATGCCGGGCCGCACCGGAATCGAGGCGGCAGCCGAACTGCACACGCAGCTCCCGGAGTTGAAGATCGTCGTCCTCACGACCTTCGGCCGCCCCGGCTATCTGCGCAGCGCCATGGAGGCGGGAGCCGACGCCTTCCTGGTCAAGGACGCGCCGGCGGCCCAGCTCGCCGAAGCGGTCCGCAAGGTCCTCGCGGGGGAGCGGGTCATCGACCCCACACTCGCCGCGGCCGCGCTCGCCGGAGGCGCGAACCCGCTGACGGACCGCGAGCGCGAGGTCCTCCGCGCGGCGGCCGACGGCTCCACCAACGCCGAACTGGCCACGACCCTGCACCTCTCCCCGGGCACGGTCCGCAACTACCTCTCGACGGCCATCCAAAAACTGACGGCCCGCAACCGCGCGGACGCGGTGCGCGTCGCCCGCGAGAAGGGCTGGCTCTGAGGGCCCGGGCCTCAGTTCAGCATCGCCCGCGCCGCCCGGGCCTCCGGGCGCGGTGTGTCGGCGGCGGCCCGGTCGGTGGTGGCTGCGACCGGTGATCCAGAAGCTGGCGGCCGGCAACCGCGCGGATGCGGTGCGCGTCGCCTGCGACAAGGGGCTGGCTCTGGGGTGCTTGGGCTTCAGTTCAGCATCGCCCGTGCCGCCCGGGCCTCCGGGCGCGGTGTGTTGGCGGCTGCCCGGTCGGTGGTGGCTGCGACTGGTGATCCAGAAGCTGGCGGCCGGCAACCGCGCGGACGTGGTGCGCGTCGCCCGCGAGAAGGGCTGGCTCTGAGGGGCTTGGGCTTCAGTTCAGCATCGCCCGTGCCGCCCGGGCCTCCGGGCGCGGTGTGTTGGCGGCTGCCCGGTCGGTGGTGGCTGCGACCGGTGATCCAGAAGCTGGCGGCCGGCAACCGCGCGGATGCGGTGCGCGTCGCCTGCGACAAGGGGCTGGCTCTGAGGGCGCGGGCCTCAGTTCAGCATCGCCCGCGCCGCCCGGGCCTCCGGGCGCGGTGTGTCGGCGGCGGCCCGGTCGGTGGTGGCCGCGACCGATGATCCAGAAGCTGGCGGCCGGCAACCGCGCGGATGCGGTGCGCGTCGCCTGCGACAAGGGCTGGCTCTGAGGGGCCCCGGCCTCGGTTCAGTATTGCCCGCGCTGCCGTGGCCTCCTGGCGCAGTGTGTCGGTGGCGGTTTGGCCGGCGGTGGCCGCGACCGGTGATCCAGGGTGGCGGCCCGCAACCGCGCGGATGCGGTGCGCGTCGCCCGGGACAAGGGCTGGCTCTGAGGGGTCTGGGCCTCAGTTCAGCATCGCCCGTGCCGCCCGGGCCTCCCGGCGCAGTGTGTCGGCGGCCGCCCGGTCCGTGGCGGCCACCTCCTCGGCGTACGTCTCGAGCTCCGCAGCGCCGGTGCGGAACTCGCCGCGCTGGACGAGGAGCCGGGCCCGTTCGTAGTGCAGCCGGTGCTGCGGCGACGGCAGCAGGAGGCAGAGCTCGACCGCCCACAGTGCGACGTCCGTGCGCTCGGGGCGGGCCGCCGCCCAGGCGCGGATGTTGTTGAGGACCCGCAGCACGATCTCGACCGGCTCCGCGGGGCTCAGCATCGCCGGCTGGGGCGGTGCGCCCGTGGCGCCTACCACCAGCAGTTCCACATCGGCCCGCGTCAGGACCCGGCCTCCGTCGAACGGGTTGGCGAGGACCCGTTGGTCGCCCGCGCCGAAGCCGACGACGAAATGGCCGGGCAGCGCGACCCCGTGGACGGGCGCGCCCGCCCGGCGCGCGACCTCGATCCACACCACCGAGAGCAGGATCGGCAGGCCGCGGCCGCGCCGCAGGACCTCGTGCAGGAGCGCGGACTCCAGGCGCTGGTAGTCGCCGGGCCTGCCCTTGAACCCGCAGCGCCCGCCGAGGAGTTCGGCGAGCTCCATGGCCCACAGCAGGGGGTCGCAGGGTGGCCCGGGCAGCAGCTCCGCGAGCCGGTCCAGCTTCCGGCAGGCCGCGTCCATGCCCGCGTCGTCGAGCTCCGCGTCCGCCTCCGCGCCGATCAGCAGGCAAAGACGCGCGAGATCGGGCCGCGCGGACCGTGCCTGATCGGCGAAGAGGCGTCGCCGCTCCGGGGATCGGGGGTGCATACGTGCCTGGTGCCCGGCCGGGCCGATCGCTAGCGCTCCGATCTCCGCTCAGGGGTGCTCAGGGGTGCATCTTCGCCCCCTTCAGGACCTTGTCCACGCCATTGCGTGGCCCGTACACCAGAAGCCCGACCAGATCGAGCTGGTCCTTCGGCACGGCCCGCACCGCCGCCCGGTTGTCCCGGTCGTTGCCGGTGCCGAACAGATCCGACGTGAAGACGGCCCTCGGCAGCGAGCGGGACAGCGCACGCCCGTGCGCGGCGGTCAGCGTCTCCTTCGTCCCCTCGAAGACAAGGACGGGCTGGCGGAACATCGGCAGGTAGGGGGTGCCGTCGGCGTCCTCGTACGGCTCTCCGATCACCTCGTGCGCCGCCGCACCGAGCCCGCTGACCAGGAACGCGGTCACGTTCAGGCGCTGCCAGGGCTCCAGGTCGTCGCGGAGCAGCACGGCGATCTTCGTGTCGAAGCGGACGGGCGCCGTTTCCATGGCCCCGGCGGTCTCTGTCGAAACGGTGGTCTCAGCGGTGATCTCAGCGGTGATCTCAGCGGTGCTTCTCATGCTTCGAGACTGCCGAGTGGCCCGCTCGCGCGTCTTGTACGTTCCTTGCATGGTGGCCCGGCAGGAGATCTCCGCATGGCGCCCGCCGGTCGCGGGCATCGTGGAGGTCTTCCACGCCCACTTCACCGAGCACACGTACCCGATGCACGTCCATGACGCGTGGACCCTGCTGATCGTGGACGACGGAGCGGTCCGCTACGACCTGGAGCGCCACGAGCACGGCACGCCGGGCGACACCGTCTCGCTGCTCCCTCCGCAGGTCCCGCACAACGGCTCGCCCGCCACCCCCGACGGCTTCCGCAAGCGCGTGCTCTACCTGGACATGACGCAGCTCGACGCGAGCTTCATCGGCCCGGCGGTGGACGGCCCCGACCTGGTGGACCCCGTCCTGCGCCGACGCGTGGGGCAGCTGCACGCGGCCCTCGCGCGCCGCGGCGACGAGCTGGAGGCCGAGAGCCGCCTCGCCCTGATCGCCGAGCGGCTGCGCGGCCACCTGCGCCCCAGGCTCACCACGGGCACCACGGGCCCCGGCGGCGTCGCCCAGAACCTCCGCGAACTCCTCGACGAGCGGCTGCTCGACGGCGTCACCCTGGCCGAGGCCGCACGCCTGGTGCACGCCCACCCCACCCATCTCGTACGGGCCTTCAGCGGGGCCTTCGGCATCGCACCGCACCAGTACGTGATGTCCCGCCGCGTCGACCGCGCCCGCAGTCTCCTCCTGGCGGGCCGGCCGCCGGGCGAGGTGGCGACCGCCGCCGGCTTCTACGACCAGTCGCATCTCACCCGGCACTTCAAGCGGGTGGTGGGCATCGCGCCGGGGCGGTACGCCCGCACCGCGAAGGGCGCCAAATGGCCCTCCGCGCCCGTCAGTTGAGCATCGCGCGGGCCGCCCGCGCCTGGTCCCGCACCCGGTCCGCCGTGGTCGGCTCCACCGCCGTCACCACATCGGCGTACGTCTCGAGCTCCGCCGCGCCGCCCAGGAAGTCGCCCCGCTGGACGAGCAGCTGGGCCCGTTCGTAGCGCAGCCGCGCCGGGTGCGCGGGCAGCAGGAGGGAGAGCTCGACCGCCCACAGCGCGACGTCCGAGCGCTCGGGGCGGGCCGCCGCCCAGGCGCGGATGTTGTTGAGGATGCGCAGGACGATGTTGAGCGGGTCGGCGGGTCTGAGCATCGAGGGGTTCATCGTGCCGCCCGACGAACCGGCGACGAGCAGCTCCGCGTCCGAGCCGCTCAGCAGCCGCCCGCCCGCGAACGGGTCGGTGAGCACCTGCTCCTCGCGCGGCCCGAAGCCGACGACGAAGTGGCCGGGCAGCGCGACGCCGTAGACGGGCGCGCCCGCCCGGCGCGCGACCTCGATCCACACCACCGAGAGGAGGATCGGCAGGCCGCGGCGCCGCCGAAGCACCTCGTGCAGGAGGGAGGACTCCAGGCGCTGGTAGTCGGCGGGTGTCCCCAGGAACCCGCAGCGCGCGCCGAGGAGTTCGGCAAGCGCGGCCGCCCACTCCCGGGCGCCGCCGGGCCGGTAGGGCAGCTGCCCGGCGAGGTCGTCCAGCTCGATCTGCGCGGCGTCGATGCCGTCGTCGCCGAGTTCCGGATCGGCCTCCGCACTCACCAACAGGCACAGCAGGGACAGGTCGGGCCGCTCGGACCTGGCCTCCTCGGCGAACCTCCGCCGCGTCGCGGACGTCCTTGACTCCTCGTGCATGCGTGCCTCGTGCCTTACTTACCGAGCCGGCCCCGGCGGGAACCTACCGAGCCGACGGGTATCGATAGTGGTGGTACGTGTGGTGCGCCGCGAAGCCAAGACCGCCGTACAGCGCCCGCGCACCCTCGTTGTCGTCCTCGACCTGCAGCCAGGCCGCCGAAGCGCCCTCGGTGAGCGCCTGCCGGGACAGCGCGGCCATCACCGCGGTCGCGAGCCCCTGGCGCCGGTGCGCCGGATCGACCTCGACCGCCATGAACCCCGCCCAGCGCCCGTCCACCACGCACCGGCCGATCGCCGCGGGGCCCGCGTCGGGAGAGGCCCCGGGCACGGAAGCGAACCACACCGAGGGGCCGCTCGCCAGCACCTTGAGCACATGAGCTCCCGGCACCCCGAATCGCTTGTAGCGGCGCAGCCACGCGTCGTCGCAGGAGCGCGAGAGCCGCACCCGTTCCACTTCCGCCTCCAGATCGCCGAGCGGCGCGAGGGCGCCGATGTGCAGCTCCGCGCTCACCTCGCGCTCCCAGCCCCGCTCTTCGAGCTCGGCGCAGAGCATCTCCTGGGTGCCATCGGCCCCGGTCGCGGTCTGGATGTACGCGGGCAGCTCCCGCTCCGCGTACCAGCGGCGTACGTGATCGAGTGCCTCGTCGAGCGGTCGGCCGGGATCGCCGAGCGGCAGCACGGAGTTGGCCCGCCGGGTGAAGCCGGCCGCCGCCCGCAGCTCCCACTCGCCGAGCAGCTCGCTCTCGACCGGCTGCCAGGCGCGCGCGGACACCCGGGCCAGCTCCGGGTAGGACGCCGCGGGACCACGCCTGCGGGCCGGAGCCGGGGGTACGACCTTGCCCGCGACAAGGGAGCTTTCCACGATGCGGACACGCTGGCCGTCGCGGCGTGTGATCAGTACCACACCCTCGTTCCATGATGTGAGAACACCCACCGTGTCGGTGAACTTACCGCCCGTCTCGGCCCCTGCGTTCAACTGCCGCACGGAGACCCTCCGGCCCACGTCAGCAGGGGTAATCCGCACCTCAAGCCGTCCGCCCGCAGTGAATTCCACAGCTCTGTACGCCCCTCCTGTTCGGATCATGCTCGGGAACGGAGATACTAGAGGTGGGCATCGACGACGCCGCGCTCCCGCGCGCCAGGCGAGCGGAGCCTGAGGACGGCCCGCCAACGCCCGTATCGAGGAGGAACGACAGCGTGACCTACGTCATCGCGCAGCCTTGTGTCGACGTCAAGGACAAGGCGTGCATCGAGGAGTGCCCGGTCGACTGCATTTACGAGGGCTCCCGGTCCTTGTACATCCACCCGGACGAATGCGTCGACTGTGGAGCCTGCGAACCGGTCTGCCCGGTCGAGGCGATCTTCTACGAGGACGACACTCCGGAAGAGTGGAAGGACTACTACAAGGCGAACGTCGAGTTCTTCGACGAGCTCGGCTCGCCCGGTGGTGCCAGCAAGCTCGGCCTGATCGAGCGCGACCACGCCTTCATCGCCGCATTGCCGCCGCAGAACCAGTAACGGCTGCTTGAAGCGCCGCCCCGGTCCCGTACGGCACGTCCTGCCGCACGGGACCGAGGCATTTGTCCACCCGCGTACTTACGGGAGTCAGCACGTGTCCGTAGTCTCTGATCGCCTTCCCACCTTCCCCTGGGACAAGCTCGAGCCCTACAAGGCCACGGCCGCCGCGCACGCCGGCGGAATCGTCGACCTGTCGGTGGGCACGCCGGTCGACCCGGTGCCCGAGCTGATCCAGAAAGCGCTGATCGCGGCCGCGGACTCGCCGGGCTATCCGACGGTGTGGGGCACGCCCGAGCTGCGCGACGCGATCACCGGCTGGTGCGAGCGGCGCCTGGGGGCACGCGGCATCACGCACCGGAACGTGCTGCCGGTCGTCGGCTCCAAGGAACTGGTGGCCTGGCTGCCGACCCAGCTGGGCCTCGGGCCGGGCGACGTCGTCGCCTACCCGCGGCTCGCCTACCCGACGTACGAGGTGGGTGCCCGTCTCGCGCGCGCCGACTATGTCGCGTACGACGACCCGATGGAGCTCGACCCCACGAACCTGAAGCTCCTGTGGCTCAACTCGCCCTCGAACCCCACCGGTCGCGTCCTGTCCAAGGACGAGCTGACCCGCACGGTCGCCTGGGCGCGCGAGCACGGCGTCCTGCTCTTCAGCGACGAGTGCTACCTGGAACTCGGCTGGGACGCGGAGCCGGTCTCGGTGCTCCACCCGGACGTGTGCGGTGGCTCGTACGAGGGCATCGTCGCCGTCCACTCGCTCTCCAAGCGGTCGAACCTGGCGGGCTACCGCGCGGCGTTCATCGCCGGTGACGAGGGCGTCCTCGGCGATCTGCTCCAGATCCGCAAGCACGGCGGCATGATGACGTCCGCGCCGACGCAGGCCGCCGTCGTCGCGGCGCTCGGCGACGACCAGCACGTGCGCGAGCAGCGCGAGCGGTACGCCGCCCGCCGCGCCGCCCTGCGCGAAGCCCTCCTGAAGCACGGCTTCCGCATCGAGCACAGCGAGGCGAGCCTCTACCTCTGGGCGACCCGCGAGGAGTCCTGCTGGGACACGGTGGGCCACCTCGCGGAGCTCGGCATCCTCGTCGCGCCCGGCGACTTCTACGGCCCCGCGGGCGACCGCTTCGTCCGTGTGGCGCTGACCGCGACCGACGAGCGGGTGGCCGCGGCGGTCGAGCGACTGGCCTGAGGCATGCGGGAGGGCCCGGAGCCAGCGGCTCCGGGCCCTCTCACATGCCTGGCGGTCAGCCGAGCGGGAGGCCCTTGACCGGCAGCTGGTCGGTGGCCAGGCCACCGCCTACGGCGCCGGTGGGCAGGCCGCCCTCGGTGGCCGCGTTCGCGGTGTCGCCGAGCAACTTGCCCGTGCTGCCCGCGACGCCGCCGGCGGCCTTCTGCGCCGCGGGGGTGGCCTTGGTGCCCGAGCGGACGGCCTTGCCCGTGGTCGGCACGGACTTCTTCACGGACTTCTTCACGGCCTTGTCCGCGGTCGGCACGGACTTCTTCACGGCCTTGCTGCCGGTCTCGCCCGCGAGACGGGTGACGTTCTGTGCTGCGCCGTCGACGGCGCTGCCCAGGCCGGCACCGTCGAGGGCGGTGACGCCGCCGAGGTTGGGGGTGGCGGGGAGTTCGGCGGCGCTTGCGGAGCCGGCCGCACCGACCACGGGAGCCGCTCCCGCTGCGATCAGCAGCGCGGCGCGGGCGATCCGGCGGGTCAGGGGGAGGGACATGATGCTCCTTCAGACGGGAGAGAACGTGGGTGTGTCCGGCCGGATGGGGCCCGGCGTTCGGACGCAGTGAATACCGCTCGAAGCCCGCGAAGGTTGCGGTGGCCCAACGTAAAGAGTTGGCAATGCATCGCATAATCGGCTGCGGATAAAGACGGGCAAAGGACTCGCCTCGCGCGAGCCTGCTGAATCGTCAATGCCCTGTGTTCGCAAGGGGTTTGGCGGACCTGGCGGGCAGTGCGCGAAAACCTGGACGGTGCGTCGCCCCTGAGTGATCAGCGTGGTCAGATCGGGCGAAGCGTCGTACTACTGTCCAGTGACGATGCGGACCTCGCCCGCGCCGTTCCCGGCGTCCGTGCCCGACTCGTCCGCGCCCGCCTTGCCGGGCTTGTGCCATTCCTTGCCGGAATCCCCGACCCGCCACTCCCGGCCCGCGTACGACACCTTCTCGATGCCGAGCGCGGACGCCTGGGCCACCGCCCAGTGCGCCAGCTCCCAGCCCCGCTGTCCGGCGCGGCCCCCGCCGGCCCCCGCCGTCGCGGACACCGGCACGGTCACCGCGCGGCCGTCACCCTCGGGCGACACATCGCGGCCGAAGTCGCGTACGAGCGCGGCCCGCACCTGAGCCGGATCGCCCGGCTCCGCGGGCTCCCGGCCCTCGCAGCTGAGGGTGGCGGGGGCGCGGCCGGTCAGCGCGGCGGCAAGCAGCGCCGCGTCCGGCTCGTGCTTCGCGTACGCCTGGGGGTAGCCGCTGCGCTGCACGCGCTGGGCGGCGACCGTCAGGGGGAGGCGGGAGTAGCCGGGGACCTTGTCGAGGTGGGCGTAGAAACGGGCGGCCGAGTATGCCGGGTCCATGATCTGTTCCTCGTTGCCCCAGCCCTGCGAAGGCCGCTGCTGGAAGAGGCCGAGCGAGTCCCGGTCGCCATGGGTGATGTTGCGCAGACCGGACTCCTGCAGGGCGGTCGCGAGGGCGATCGTCACCGCACGCTCGGGCATGCCGCGCGACGTGCCCACGGCGGCGACCGTCGCGGCGTTCTCCGCCTGCTCGGCCGAGAACTCGTACGACGCCCCGTCGCCGTTGCCCGAGACGACCTCGCAGCGTGGCGCGGGCTTGCCCCCGGATACGTACTGCACCACCACATAGCCGACGAGTGCGAGCAGGACCGCGACGGCCGCCCCGATACGGAGGAGGCGGCCGCGCCGGACGAGGGTGGGGGGCTCAGGCACGCGACCAAGGTACTGGAGGCCACTGACAAGGCGGCGCGCCGAGGGGCGTTAGGGTCGAAGTCATGGCTCAGACCTCGCATCAGCCCCCGCTCGACCTCACGCTCGACGCCGCCGAGCTCACCGCCAGGCTCGTCGACTTCCCGTCGCCCAGCGGCGAGGAGAAGGCGCTCGCGGACGCCATCGAGACCGCGCTGCGGGGTCTGCCGCACCTCACCGTCGACCGGCACGGCAACAACATCGTGGCCCGCACGAACCTGGGCCGCGGCGAGCGCGTGATCCTCGCCGGGCACATCGACACCGTGCCGATCGCGGACAACGTGCCGTCCCGCCTGGACGAGCACGGAATCCTGTGGGGCTGCGGCACCTGCGACATGAAGTCGGGTGTCGCGGTGCAGCTGCGCATCGCGCAGATGGTCACCGAGCCCAACCGCGACCTGACCTTCGTCTTCTACGACAACGAAGAGGTCGCCGCCCACCTCAACGGCCTCGGCCATGTCGCCGATGCCCACCCCGACTGGCTCGCGGGCGACTTCGCGGTCCTCCTGGAGCCCACGGACTGCCAGGTCGAGGGCGGCTGCCAGGGCACGCTGCGGGTGTTCCTGAAGACGAAGGGCGAGCGCGCGCACTCCGCACGCGCGTGGATGGGCTCCAACGCCATCCACAAGGTCGCGCCGATCCTCGACAAGCTGGCCGCGTACGAGCCGCGCAAGCCGGTGGTCGACGGGCTCCAGTTCCACGAGGGACTCAACGCCGTACGGATCGAGGGCGGCGTCGCGACCAACGTCATCCCCGACGAGTGCACCGTCGTCGTCAACTTCCGCTACGCGCCCGACCGCACCGAGGACGAGGCGCTCGCCTTCGTACGCGACTACTTCGCCGACTGCGACATCGCCGAGTTCATCGTCGACGACCACACCGGCGGTGCACGGCCCGGCCTCAACCACCCCGCGGCGGCGGCCTTCGTGGCGGCGGTCGGCGGCACTCCGCGGCCCAAGTTCGGCTGGACGGACGTCTCCCGCTTCAGCGCGCTCGGCGTGCCCGCGGTGAACTACGGTCCCGGCGCACCGCTGCTCGCCCACAAGGTCGACGAGCGGGTCGAGGCCGCGCTGATCCCGGAGGCGGAGAAGCGGCTCACCGCCTGGCTGACATCGTGAGTTCCCGCAAGGATGCGTCGTTTGTAACGCCCAGAGACCTACGCTGAAGCGGCAAGTGAGCGTGACCGCAGCGGAAGGGGATGTTCATGGGTAATCCAGAAGCACAGGGGCCGCCGGAGGAGCAGTACCTGGGGCCTGTGGTGCGGCGGCGTGAACAGATCACTCCCGGCACCACCGACCAGCGGCTGCTCGACACCGAGGGCGACTCGGAGTGGGTGCACACCGACCCCTGGCGGGTCATGCGCATCCAGTCGGAGTTCGTGGAAGGCTTCGGCGCGCTCGCCGAACTCCCCAGCGCCATCAGCGTCTTCGGCTCGGCGCGTACGCCGCCCGGTTCGCCCGAGTACGAGGCGGGCGTCCGCATCGGCAAGGCACTGGTCGACGCGGGCTTCGCGGTGATCACCGGCGGCGGCCCCGGCGCGATGGAGGCCGCGAACCGGGGCGCGCGCGAGGCCAAGGGCATCTCCGTGGGCCTCGGCATCGAGCTGCCCTTCGAGCAGGGGCTCAACGACCACGTCGACATCGGCGTCAACTTCCGCTACTTCTTCGTACGCAAGACCATGTTCGTGAAGTACGCCCAGGGCTTCGTGGTGCTGCCCGGCGGACTCGGCACCCTGGACGAGCTCTTCGAGGCGCTCACCCTCGTCCAGACCCGCAAGGTGACCCGCTTCCCCATCGTTTTGTTCGGCTCGGAGTACTGGGGCGGCCTCGTCGACTGGCTGCGCAACACGGTGGTGGCGGGCGGCAAGGCGTCGGAGCACGATCTGCACCTGTTCCACATCACGGACGACGTGGACGAGGCGGTGGCCCTGGTCACCAAGGAGGTCGGCCGCTAGGCCCTGCCGGGCGGGCGGGTCTCTCCCGCCCGCCCACGCGCCCGCCCGGTGTCACGCCAGTCCGCGCCGGGCGACGGCCGGGGCCCGGTGCCCCGCGATCGTCGCCACCATGTCAAGGACCTGCCGGGTCTCCGCGACCTCGTGCACCCGGTACACCTGCGCCCCCAGCCACGCCGAGACCGCGGTCGTCGCCAGCGTCCCGATGACCCGTTCCTTCACCGGCCGGTCCAGCGTCTCGCCGACAAAGTCCTTGTTGGAGAGGGAGACGAGCACCGGCCACCCCGTCTCCACCATCTCGCCGAGCCGCCGGGTCGCCTCCAGCGAATGCCGGGTGTTCTTCCCGAAGTCGTGCCCGGGGTCGATCATCACGGACTCGCGCGGGACCCCGAGCTCCACGGCGCGCTCGGCAAGACCGACGGTGACGTCGAGGATGTCGGCCATCACGTCCTCGTACGCGATCCGGTGCGGCCGGGTCCGTGGCTCGGCGCCGCCGGCGTGCGTGCACACGAGCCCCACCCCGTACCGCGCGGCGACCTCCGCCAGCTTCGGATCGACGCCGCCCCAGGCGTCGTTCAGGAGATCCGCCCCGGCCTCGCAGACCGCCTCGCCGACCTCGTGCCGCCACGTGTCAACGCTGATGACGACATCGGGGAAGCGCCCCCGCACATCGGCGACGAAACCGACCGTCCGCCGCGCCTCCTCCTCGGCCGTGACTTCCTCGCCGGGACCGGCCTTGACCCCGCCGATGTCGATGATGGCAGCACCCTCTGACACCGCCTGCTCCACGCGGGCGAGCGCGGGCTCGTCGCGGAACGTGGCGCCCTGGTCGTAGAAGGAGTCAGGGGTCCGGTTCACGATCGCCATGATCACCGGCTCGTGCGCGTCGAATTCACGCCTGCCAAGCCTGAGCATCCCCTGTGAACCTCCTCTGTCGGTGCCGTCAGCGGCCCGCTGCTCGGCCGCCTGCGACCTTAACTGTCACAGCCGCATGGCACGATCGGACCCTGACAGATTCAGCACCGAGTTGCTGCATGGGCAGTCGAGCGTGGGGGCCCGAAGAGATGGTCTTGTTCTTGTTCCTGGTCATCGCCCTTGTGGTGGTGGTCGGCGCGGTGACGCTCGCGGTGGTGGGCGGCGGCGATCGCGCCGCGCTGCCCGACGTGTCGCCCGAGCGGTTCACCGATCCGCTGCCCCGGGACCGCGCCCTGCGCCGCGCCGACGTCGAGGCGCTGCGCTTCCCGCTGACCGTGCGGGGCTACCGCATGGCGGACGTGGACGACGCGCTCGGCCGCCTCGGCGCCGAACTGGCCGAGCGGGACGCCCACATCGCGGAGCTCGAAGCCGCCCTGGCCGGCGCACAGGCCGCCGCGGTGGGCGGCCCCGGCCTGTTCAAGACGCACGGCAAGGACACGGAGCCGGTGCGGGACGCGGCCGAGGAGGAGAACGACCAGTGAGCGGCGACGCGGTGGCGGGCCCGGACGGCAGACTGCGCTGTCCCTGGGGTCTTTCGACCGAGGACTATGTGGCGTACCACGACGAGGAGTGGGGCCGCCCGGTCCACGGGGACGACGCGCTGTACGAACGCCTCTGTCTTGAGGCCTTCCAGTCGGGCCTGTCCTGGATCACGATCCTGCGCCGCCGCGAGGGCTTCCGCGCCGCCTTCGCCGGCTTCAAGATCGCCGAGGTGGCGCGGTTCACGGACGCCGACCGCGAGCGGCTGCTCGCCGACCCCGGCATCATCCGCAACCGCGCCAAGGTCGACGCGACGCTCGCCAACGCGCGCGTGCTCGCCGACTGGGCCGACGGCGAGCTCGACGAGCTCATCTGGTCGCACGCCCCGGACCCGGCGTCCCGCAAGGCACCGGGCAGGCTGGCCGACGTACCGGCGATCACACCCGAGTCCACGGCCCTGTCCAAGGCCCTGAAGAAGCGCGGCATCCGGTTCGTCGGCCCCACCACGGCATACGCCCTGATGCAGGCCTGCGGCCTGGTCAACGACCACCTCGAGGACTGCGTGATACGGGTCCCCTAGGCAGGCGTCACCGGCCCAGGTACTTGGGCTTGGCCTTGTCCAGGAAGGCCTGTACGGCGATCGCGTGGTCCTCGGACGCGCCCGCCCTCGCCTGGAGTTCGTCCTCCTTCTCCAGGGCCTCCTCCAGGGTGTGCCCGGCCGCGTAGGCGAGCGACTCCTTGAGCGCGCCGTACGCGAGGGTCGGGCCCTCGGCGAGCGTGCGGGCCAGCTGCCCGGCCTCGGCCGCGAGATCGTCCGCGGGGACGACCTTGTTGACGAGCCCCAGGTCGTACGCCTCCTGCGCGCTGATGTTGCGCGGGAAGAGCAGCAGGTCGGCGGCCCTGCCCGGGCCGATCAGGCGCTGCAGCGTCCAGGAGACCCCCGAGTCGGCGGTCAGCGCGACCCCGGCGAAGGAGGTGTTGAAGCGCGCGGTGTCCGCGACGATCCGGTAGTCCGCGGCGAGCGCGAAGCCGAGCCCGGCGCCGGCCGCGACGCCGTTGACGCCCGCGACAACCGGCTTGGCCATCCCGGTGAGCGCCTTCAGGATGGGGTTGTAGTGCTCGCGCACCGTGCTCATCGTCTGCCGGGTGCCCGCCTCGCGGTCGGCGAGCAGCGAACCCACGTGCTCCTTCAGGTCCTGCCCCACGCAGAAGGCGCGCCCGGTCGCGGTGAGCAGTACGGCGCGCACCGCGGGGTCCGACTCGGCCGACTGCGCCGCCTCCCGCAGGGCGACCTTGGCCTCGGTGTTCATCGCGTTCATCGCGTCGGGGCGGTTCAGCGTGATCGTCGCGAGTCCGTCGCTCACCTCGTAGAGCACGGTGTCGGCCATGGTGAATCCCCTCCGGTGGTCCTGTCCTTGCCATCTTTGTCCGCCCCCAGCATGTCGGAGATCATCGACCTCCGACATGAGGGGAGATATGTGACCTGCGTCAAAGAATTCCGGGCCCTGCAAGGCTATGAAGCGGCGAAGTATCGCAGCCACATCGCCGAATTGAGTGGTTTTGCGGGCGCGCGTTGCGCAAGCGATGCAGACCGATGTTGGTCATCGGGTCCCGCCATGCGGGATAATGGCCTGGAAGCAATGTGTTCGATGCCGGTGACACCTGGGTTGTCGGCTGCGATGAGCTGGTTTCAGGAAGGGGAACGAGCATGGCGGCCATGAAGCCGCGGACGGGCGACGGCCCGCTCGAGGTGACCAAGGAGGGGCGGGGCATCGTCATGCGCGTTCCGCTCGAAGGCGGCGGACGACTTGTCGTCGAACTGACTCCGGACGAGGCCGATGCACTCGGCGACGCCCTGAAGAAGGTCGTCGGCTGACGCGGAAGCGCGCCCAAACTTTTCACCGCCCCGGCATCGTAAAAGGTGCCGGGGCGGTGCTGTATCCGGGGTTCGGGCGCCCCGAAGCTAGCGCTTCACGGCGCAGAGCAGCCCGTCGCCGACCGGCAGCAGCGAGGGCATCAGATCCTGGCTCTCGCGTACGGCGCGCAACAGCTCGCGGATGCGCAGGACCTCGGCGGGCTGCGGCCCGGAGTCCACGGTGCGGCCGTCCGCGAACGTGCCCTCGAAGCAGACGAGCCCGCCGGGGCGCAGCAGGCGCAACGATTCAGCGAGGTAGTCGAGGTACTCCGTGCGGTCGCCGTCGCAGAAGACGAGGTCGTAGCCGCCGTCCGCGAGGCGCGGCAGTACGTCCAGGGCGCGTCCGGGAATGAAGCGCGCGCGGTTGCCGGCGAAACCGGCGGCGCGGAAGGCCTGCCGGGCGAACTGCTGGCGGTCGGGCTCCGGGTCGACGGTGGTCAGCACTCCGTCGGGCCGCATGCCGTGCAGGAGATGGATTCCGGACACCCCTGTGCCCGTCCCGATCTCGGCCACGGCCTTCGCGTCCGCGGTGGCGGCGAGCATCCGCAGCGCGGCGCCGGTACCGGGCGACACCGAGGGCAGCCCCGCTTCCCGGGCCCGGTCACGGGCCCAGCGCAGAGCTTCGTCCTCGGCGACAAAGGCGTCGGCGAACGCCCAGCTCGTCTGCCGGTTGCCGGTAATGGCCCTCTCCTGTCCCCGTGGATGCCTGGCCGTGACTGTATCCGTTGGGGGTGGGAACCCGCAGATGGGACCGGGCGTTTAGTAAGGGTGTGAGGACAGCGGGGGTAACGAATGGATCAAGACTGGGCGCGGGCCCTTCGGCCAGGCAGGACACCTGGCGAGAAGCCCGTACCAAATTCCAGTAAAAACGCTTATCCGGAGCTAACGGGCGAGGTGGTTATGGTAGGGGCTCCACTGGACACCACCAGAGCCGACAGGGGAGGTGCGGCTGCGTCCGCGGATCGGGGAGGAGCGCTGAGGCGCTTTCTCAGGTTGGCGGGTGAGCCGAAATCCGTGACCGACACCGCTGACCGATCCCACGCTGCCCGCTCCGCTCAGACCGCGACCTTTGCCGCTGAAGCGGAATCGCAGGCGTGGACTCCGCCCACCTGGGAGGAGATCGTCAGCACGCACAGCGGACGGGTCTATCGCCTCGCGTACCGCCTGACCGGCAACCAGCACGATGCCGAGGACCTCACGCAAGAGGTCTTCGTCCGTGTCTTCCGGTCCCTCTCCACGTACACGCCCGGCACCTTCGAGGGCTGGCTGCACCGCATCACCACGAACCTCTTCCTGGACATGGTGCGCCGCAAGCAGCGCATCCGCTTCGACGCCCTCGGGGACGACGCGGCGGAGCGCCTTCCCAGCCGTGAGCCGTCGCCGCAGCAGGTCTTCAACGACACGCATTTCGACGCGGACGTGCAGCAGGCGCTCGACACCCTCGCTCCCGAGTTCCGCGCGGCCGTGGTCCTGTGCGACATCGAAGGTCTTTCGTACGAGGAGATCGCCGCGACCCTGGGCGTGAAGCTGGGTACGGTCCGCAGCCGTATCCACCGTGGCCGTTCGCAGCTGCGCAAGGCCCTTCAGCACCGGTCGCCCGAAGCCCGCGCCGAGCGGCGTTCGCTCGCCGGAGCCATGGCGCTGGGAGGAGGGGGCGCGACCGCGTGAGTGGATCACGGTCGAATCCTGCCGAACGGCATCTAGCCGAGGCCGAGCAGCATCTGGGGGACCGACTCGCCGCCCTGGTGGACGGAGAGTTGGGCCATGACGCGCGTGAGCGGGTTCTCGCTCATCTCGCGACCTGTCCGAAGTGCAAGACCGAGGCCGACGCACAGCGGCGGCTCAAGAGTGTTTTCGCGGAGGTGGCGCCGCCGCCTCCCTCCGAGAGTTTCCTCGCCCGTCTCCAAGGGCTTCCCGGCGGCGGCAGCGAGCCGCCCGGCGGCCCGCGTGCGCCGGGCGGCGGCTTTGCCACCACGGACACCGAGTCAGGGCTGCCCCCGACCGGGGTCTTCGGCGTCAAGGGCGAGAGCTTCGGCTATGTGCCGTCGGGCGCCCATGCCACGGTGCTGCCCGGCGCGGGGCGCGCTTTCCGCATCCATGACGTCAGCCGGCACGAGGCCGAGCGGTCGCCGTGGCGCGGCAGGCGCTTCGCGTTCGCCGCGGCGGGCGCGGTGTCGCTGGCCGCGATAGCGCTGGGCGGCGTCACGACGGGCATTCCCGCCGATCCCGGCGACCCGCGTGCGGGCGGCTCGGGAAGCAGCAGCAACAGCAACGCGTCGCCGCTGCGTTCGCAGGGCTCGGGTACCGGCACGGCTCCCGCCGACTCCTCGCGGCGCCGCGGCAGCGGCCCGCTCACCGTGCAGGGCCAGCGCCCTGGCGTCCTCGCGGCGCCGGTCGCGCCGACGGAGGCGACGGGGCCGCTGCTGCCCGGCGGGCAGGGACGGGGTCCACGCGTACCGGAGCCGGCCCAGGCCACGGCGCCGCTCTTCACCGGCGCGGCGGTTATGTCCCCGCTGATACGGCCGGTGGCTCCGCTCGCGCCGGGCGGCATGTCTCCCGGTGTCGCTTCCGGTGCCGCACCGCCGACCCCGGGGCCCGCGGCTCCGGGGCAGTCGGCGGACCCGGCGCGCACCTCCGCATCCTCGCCGATAGAGGGCACACTGCAGGGCACTTCACAGATCCGCTGACGTGCTCTGCGCTTCGGCGCGGGAACCTGATTGAATCCTGGGTGGGCCGTGCCTGCCCAGGATTCGTGGCGGGCGCGGAGTTGAGCACGTAATCGGCGTCCGCCGCAGGCCAGTTGTGGGGAGAGCATGGACGAGGGCAAGCCCACGAAGGCGAAGTGGTGGAGCCGCCCCCGGCCGGCGTCGGCGTCCGCGCCCGACGGCGGAGCGAGCGACACGGGCACCGGGCCCACGGGCGAGCCGGGCGGCTCCGACGACGCGATAGCCGCCGCCGGACCGGCGGCGCAGACGGCCACCTCGGGCGATTTCACCCTGGCGGCAGCGAACCCACCGGCCCCGGCCGCCCCCGCCGAGACGGCCTCCGCCCCGGCCCCGGCACAGGCCGACACGGTCCCCGCCCCGGTCGACACGGCCCCCGCGGACCGCCCCCGCCCGCTGCACGACCCCGATCCGTACAGCACGCCGCCCTACGGCGAGCCCGGCCCCTGGGCCCCCGCCCCGCCCGTCCAGCACCCGGTGGCGACCCCCGCCCACGGCACGCAGCTCCCGGCGGCCGCCCCGGGCGCGACCCCGCCCCACGGCACCCAGGGCCAGGCCCCCGCCCCTGTCCACGGCGGCACCCCGCCCCACGGCACCGCGCACCCCACGCCCCCGCAGCAGCCGGTGGCCCAGGCCCAGCAGCCGCACCCGGACCCGCAGACCCAAGCGGCCCCGCCCCGGCAGCCGTACGACCCCTGGAACGCGCCGCTTCAGCAGAGCGGCGCCGTCCCCGTCGACCCGGTCAAGAAGCGGAAGCGCGCGAACCGCACGCTCCTGGTCTTCGTCGCCGTCATCGCCGTCGTCTCCGGCGGCATCGGCGGAGCCATCGGCGCCTACCTGGAGCGCAACGGCGGCACGGAGGTCGAGCTGCCGCAGGTGGACGCGGAGGCCAAGGGGCGGGCCAAGGACAGCGTGGCCGGCATCGCCGCGAGCTCGCTGCCCGGCGTCGTGACCCTGCACGTCAGCGGCGACGAGGCACAGGGCACCGGCACCGGCTTCGTCCTCGACGGCAAGGGCCACATCCTCACCAACAACCACGTCGTCGAGCCCGCGGGCACCGGCGGCGAGATAACGGTGACGTTCAGCGGCGGCGAGACGGCGGAGGCCGAGGTCATCGGGCGCGACTCCGGGTACGACCTGGCCGTCGTCAAGGTGTCGGGCGTACGCGGACTCAAGCCGCTGCCCCTCGGGAACTCCGAGAGCGTCCAGGTGGGCGACCCCGTCGTCGCCATCGGCGCCCCCTTCGACCTCGCCAACACCGTCACCTCCGGCATCATCAGCGCCAAGGAGCGCCCGATCACCGCGGGCGGCGAGAAGGGCGACGGCAGCGACATCAGCTACGTCGACGCGCTGCAGACCGACGCCCCGATCAACCCGGGCAACTCCGGCGGCCCCTTGGTCGACGCCCAGGCCCGCGTCATCGGCATCAACAGCGCCATCCGCTCCGCCGACGACAGCTCGGCGCCCGGCGGCGGCCAGGCCGGCTCCATCGGGCTCGGCTTCGCCATCCCCATCAACCAGGGCAAGCGCGTCGCCGAAGAGCTGATCAACACCGGCAAGGCCACGCACCCTGTGATCGGTGTCACGCTCGACATGGAGTACACGGGCGACGGCGCCCGCGTCGGCGCCAAGGGCAAGAACGGCGGCCCCGCCGTGAACAAGGGCGGTCCGGGCGACCGCGCCGGAATCGAACCGGGCGACGTCATCACCGAAGTGGACGGCCAGCGCATCCATTCCGGCGACGAGCTGATCGTCAAGATTCGCGCCCACCGTCCGAAGGACAGCCTGGAACTGACCGTCCAGCGCGACGGAAAGGACCGGAAAGTGACCCTCGTGCTCGGTGCGGCGGGCGGCAGCTGATCCCCGCCTTTCGCCCAGCGGCTACCGGACGGACAGGAACGCCGGGTACCGTGGACCCGGTCCGGATGGCAAGGAGTTCAAGGTGTTCTCAGACATTGGCCCGCTCGAGGTAGTGGCGCTGATCATCCTCGCCGTGCTCGTCTTCGGCCCGGACAAGCTGCCCAAGCTGATTCAGGACGCCTCGCGCACCATCCGTAAGATCCGTGAATTCTCGGACAGCGCGAAGGCTGATATACGCAGTGAACTCGGCCCGGAATTCAAGGACTTCGAGTTCGAGGACCTGAATCCGAAGACCTTCATCCGCAAGCAGCTCGACAACGACGAGCTCGGCCTGAAGGAAATCCGCAACGGCTTCGACCTCAAGAAAGAGATGGCCGAGGTCACGGACGCCGTGCACGGGCGCGAGAGCGAGTCCGAGAGCGGCTCAGAAGGATCGTCGGACGCGGCCCCGGGTGGCCGGATCGACATGACGAAGAAGTCCGGGCAGGCCCCGGCCGTCGAGCGCCCGCCGTTCGACGCCGACGCCACCTGACCTCCTCTTTGCGCACCCTCGGTGCGCCCCGCGGCACACCCCGTGAGACACCCGTATGCCGACCGGCGTCCCGGCTTCCGCAATCGGTGTGGCTATCCTGCCTTGTTGTCCGGCTGAGGACGCCCGAGGGGGGCGGGCCCTGCGGACCGACGAGAACAAGGAGGCGGCCGGGTACATGGAGACGACAAGTCGCGAAGGCGCACAGGCGCCGGCCGCGGACGGTGCCGCACAAGCGGCGCCCTCCGCCCGGCACACGGTCGACGGCTATCTGCAGGCGTCCTTCCCCTGGTACGGCCTGGACGAGGCCTTCACGGGGCAGCGCTGGCTGATGCAGGTCGGCACCGCGGACGGCGAGGTGGCGCACGGCTCCATCGGCCACGGCGACGAGCCGTCGGTCCGCAGCGAGGGGCCGCTGGGAACGAACGACAAGGAGCGCTTCGCGGTCGTGGTGACCGTCGAGGCCAACCCCGTTCGGCGCAGTGAGGACGGCACGGGCCTGCTTGAGGCGACCTCGGTGTCGTCCGCCGCCTGGCTCGCCGGGGTGGGGCTGCTCGCCGTCACCTGGCCGGCCCAGATGGACCACAATCTGCGCAACCGCTGGCTGGACCAGCAGACCGAGACGGCCTGGGTGCTCGCGGACGATCTGCAGGGCGAGGACTGGTCGACGCTCTCGCTGCCGGTGGACGGGGTGCCGACCTCGTTCCACTACCGCGAGTCCGAGTTCGGCTGGGTGCTCGCCGGGTCCACCGAGGAGGGCGTCCACCTGGGCGCCTACGGCCGCGGCATGAGCGCGTACGGCCTGGGCTTCTCGGTGGTCAAGGACATCGCCGAGTACGCGGCCTGACGACTTCCGGTTACGCCGATGGGGGCGCCGCTCATGACGAGCGGCGCCCCCATCGGCGTACGGAGGAAGACCTAGAACTTGTTGCGCGGCGTGATGCCGAGCGTCATGCCCGCGAGGCCGCGCTGGCGGCCGCCCAGCTTGCCCGCGATGGCGCGCAGGGCCGAGCCCGCGGGGGAGTCCGGGTCGGTCAGGACGACCGGCTTGCCCTCGTCGCCGCCCTCGCGCAGGCGGACGTCGATCGGGATGGAGCCGAGCACCGGGACGTTGGCGCCGGTGGTCTTGGTGAGGCCGTCGGCGACCTTCTGGCCGCCGCCCGTGCCGAACACGTCGACCATCTCGTCGCAGTGCGGGCAGGGCAGACCCGACATGTTCTCGACTACGCCGACGATCTTCTGGTGGGTCTGTACGGCGATGGATCCCGCCCGCTCGGCGACCTCGGCCGCCGCCTGCTGGGGGGTCGTCACGACGAGGATCTCGGCGTTCGGGACCAGCTGGGCGACGGAGATCGCGATGTCACCGGTGCCCGGCGGCAGGTCGAGCAGGAGCACGTCCAGGTCGCCCCAGAAGACGTCCGCGAGGAACTGCTGGAGCGCGCGGTGCAGCATCGGGCCGCGCCACACGACCGGCGCGTTGCCCGGCGTGAACATGCCGATGGAGATGACCTTCACGCCGTTCGCCGACGGCGGCATGATCATGTTCTCGACCTGGGTGGGCTTTCCGTCGGCGCCCAGCATGCGGGGCACGGAGTGGCCGTAGATGTCCGCGTCGACGACGCCGACCTTCAGGCCGTCCGCGGCCATCGCGGCCGCGAGGTTCACCGTCACCGAGGACTTGCCGACGCCGCCCTTGCCGGACGCGACCGCGTAGACCCTGGTCAGCGAGCCGGGCTTGGCGAAGGGGACCTCACGCTCGGCGGTGCCGCCGCGCAGCGCCGTCGCGAGCTCCTTGCGCTGCTCGTCGCTCATCACGTCCAGCGTGACGTCGACGCGCGTGACGCCGTCCAGACGCGCGACCGCGTCCGTCACGTTCTTTGTGATCGTCTCGCGCATCGGGCAGCCGGAGACCGTGAGGTAGACCGTGACGGCCACGACGCCGTCAGCGCCGATCTCCACCGATTTGACCATCCCCAACTCGGTGATCGGTCGCTGGATCTCGGGGTCGTTCACTGTCGCCAGTGCTTCAAGCACAGCGTCTTCCGTAGCCATACGACCGATAGTACGGCGCGGTAACCGTGGGTCGGAAAGCCCCGTCAGCGGTCGCCTACATCACGTACGCCGCGCTCCTCGGCCGGGAATACGACGCGGTTCGCCGTCCGCTGCTCCTCCAGCTCCTTGACCAGGTCCTGGAGCTCGGAGCGGATCCAGTCGCGGGTGGCCACCTCGCCCAGGCCCATGCGCAGGGAGGCGATCTCGCGGCTCAGATACTCGGTGTCCGCGATGGAGCGCTCATTCTGCTTGCGGTCCTGTTCGAGATTGACGCGGTCCCGGTCGTCCTGCCGGTTCTGGGCGAGGAGGATCAGCGGGGCCGCGTACGACGCCTGCAGGGACAGGGCGAGCGTCAGGAAGAGGAACGGGAAGGGGTCGAAGCGCAGCGCGTCGGGCGCCGTGACGTTCCAGACGACCCAGACCGCGATGGTGACCGTCATCCAGACGATGAAGCGCCCGGTGCCCAGGAACCGCGCGATGCGCTCGGAGAGCCGCCCGAAGGCCTCGGGGTCGTACTCGGGGAGCAGCTTGCGGCGCCGCGGCCGCGGCAGATCGAGGCGGAAGCGGGCGGGCCGCGGCTCGGCGGCGCGGCTCTCCCGCTCGCGCTCGCGGTCAGCCGCCGGCATGGCGTGCCTCCTCCGCTTCCAGGTGGAACTCCGTCTCGCGCCAGTCGTCCGGGAGCATGTGGTCGAGCACGTCGTCGACGGTGACCGCCCCGAGCAGCGAGCCACCCTCGTCGACCACCGGGGCCGCGACCATGTCGTACGTGGCGAAGAATCCCGCGACCCCGTGCAGCGCGGTCTCCGGGGTGAGCGGCTGCAGATCGTCGTCGAGGATCGAGCCGACCAGGGTGTACGGCGGATCGCGGAGCAGCCGCTGGAAGTGCACGGTGCCCAGGTATTTGCCGGTCGGCGTCTCGTCCGGCGGCCTGCACACGTAGACCTGTGCGGCGAGCGCGGGGGAGAGGTCCTGCTGGCGCACGCGCGCGAGGGCGTCGGCGACCGTGGCGTCGGGCCTGAGCACGATCGGCTCGGTCGTCATCAGACCGCCGGCGGTGCGCTCCTCGTACGCCATCAGACGCCGCACGTCGGCGGCGTCGTCCGGCTGCATGAGGGTCAGCAGCCGCTCCTTGTCGTCCTCGGGCAGCTCGGCGAGCAGGTCGGCGGCGTCGTCCGGGTCCATCGCCTCCAGGACGTCGGCGGCACGCTCCTCCTTGAGCTTGCCGAGGATCTCGATCTGGTCGTCCTCGGGGAGCTCTTCGAGCACGTCGGCGAGCCGGTCGTCGTCGAGCGCGGCCGCGACCTCCGCGCGCCGCTTGGGCGAGAGGTGGTGCAGCACATTGGCGAGGTCGGCGGGGCGCAGCTGCTCGAAGGTGGCGAGCAGGCTCTCGGCGCCCTGGCCGTGCTCCTCCAGGGAGAATCCGTCGACGGCGGACCAGTCGACGGTGAGCGTCTCGCCCTTGCGCCGGAAGGTGCCCCCTTTGCCCTTCCGTACGAAGACCCGGTCGATCTCCCAGTCCCGGCGGGCCGGCAGCTGAAGCACCGACACGTCGAGGACGGTCACTTCCTCACCGGTCTCGACGAGCCTGACCCGGCGGTCGAGCATCTCGCCGAGCACGAGCCGCTCGGTGGGCCGCTGCTCGAAGCGCCGCACGTTCAGTACGCCGGTGGTGATGACCTGGCCCGACTCGATGCCGGTCACGCGGGTCATGGGCAGGAAGATGCGGCGCCGCGTGGACAGCTCCACGACGAGGCCGAGAAGGCGCGGCGGTCTGCGGCTCACCCGCAACATCGCGACCAGGTCGCGGACCCGGCCCACCTGGTCGCCGTTGGGGTCGAAGACGGCGATGCCGGAGAGGTGCGAGACGAAGATCCGGGAGGGGCTTGCCGCCATCACGCACGCCTCCTCCACCCGTAGGGATTTATGCCGTCCTGTCCGGTATTACGGGCTTCAGGCTAGCCCGTCCCGGTCGGATACGCCCCGGCGGTGCGTCCGGACGGACTGGGGCCGAAGGGCGTAGTCGGCCCAGGTACGCTGCCGTACTGCCGTAGCCGTCGTCCCCACGAGAGGCAGTGCCACCTGTGACTGCGATTCCCCTGGCCCGCCGCACCCGCAAGGCGGCAGTCGTGAGCGTGCTGTGCGCGGGTCTCGTCGTGGGGATCACCGGTCTCACCGGGTGCAGCAGCGAGGAGGATCCGGACGCGGGCACGAACGGCGTCGGCAAGCTCTCCGCGACGAAGATCCAGCGCAAGTCCGCCGCGGCCGCCGACGCGGCGACGGCGGTGCGGCTCTCGGGCACGGTGGTCAGCAAGGGGCACACGTACAAGCTCGACATGCGGCTCAAGGGCGAGGGCGGCGAGGGCTCGGTCACCTCGAAGGGCGACACGTTCAAGCTGCTGCGCGTCGGCAAGCAGCTGTATCTGATGGCCGACTCCGGCTTCTGGACGCACGCGAACGCCAAGGACGGCGAGAAGCCCGGCAAGGCGGACGACGAGGCCGCGGCCAAGCTCGACGGCAAGTACGTGAAGGTTCCCCAGGAGGACGCCGCCTACAAGCAGCTGAGCGGCTTCACGGACAAGGACGTCCTCCTGTCGGGCATGCTCACCCTGCACGGCAAGCTGGAGACCGGCGAGCGCGGCAGGACCGGCGGCATCCCCAGCATCAAGATCACCGGCGACAAGGGCGCGGGCGGCACCCTGGACGTCTCCCTCCAGGGCAAGCCCTACCCGCTGAGCCTGCAGCGCGGCGGCGACGCCGGCACGCTCCGGCTCACCGACTGGGGCAAGGACTTCACACTCAGCGAGCCGAGCAAGGACGAGATGGTGGATTACGGGGAGCAGTTGCCGACGTCGTAGGGGGCAGCGCCCCGAAGGGGCGCGGGGCTGTGACACATGCGGCTCCGCCGCGTGGGCGCGACAAGCCACGACGAACCCGCAGACGAATACAGCGCTCCCAGCGGATCGCTCACCGCTTCTTCCGCTTGAAAAGCAGCCGCGGCAACGCATCCGGCACGGGAAGACGGGTCGTAGCCCTGGTCACCAGCGGCGCCGCAGCGAGCGACCCGTCGGGCAGATCCTTGAGGACGTCCTTCGGGGCGAGGCGCACGACTCGACACTCGGCGGCCCAGCGCTCAGCGATCCGCTCCGCGTCGGGCGCGTTCAGCCGCTTGCCCTTGAGCTCCGCGACGGCCGCCTCCCACGCCTCCGAGCGCGGCGCGAGCTCGCTCACGGCAGCCGTCCAGGCGATGAGGCGCCCGCCCTTGTCCTTGCTGCGTACGGTCACTTCGGCGGTGGAACCGTCGGCGAGACCGGGCAGCGGCTGTTCGCCGGGGCCGTCGCCGACCAGGTGGACCGCGCCCTCGTGCCATACGTGCCACAGGGCGCGGACCGGCCCTTCGCCGCGCACCCAGATGAGGCCCGACTTCTTGGTGGCCTCCTCGACGAGGGCCCGGTCGAGCAGCGTTTCTGTCATGCGCGCAGCCTACCGAGTGGGCTGCTACAGCCAGCCGTTGCGCTTCAGGGTGCGGTGGATCGCCCAGCAGACGCCGCCGATGAGGCCGAGCACCATGGGGTAGCCGTACCGCCAGTGCAGCTCGGGCATGTGGTCGAAGTTCATGCCGTAGACCCCGCAGACCGCCGTCGGCACGGCGATGATCGCCGCCCAGGAGGTGATCTTGCGCATGTCCTCGTTCTGCGCGACCGCGGCCTGCGCGAGGTTGGCCTGCAGGATCGAGTTGAGCAGTTCGTCGAAGCCGACGACCTGCTCCTGGACGCGCGCCAGGTGGTCGGCGACGTCACGGAAGTACTTCTGGATGTCGGGGTCGACGAGCCGCATGGGCCGCTCGCTCAGGAGCAGCATGGGCCGAAGCAGCGGTGACACGGCCCGCTTGAACTCCAGGACCTCGCGCTTGAGCTGGTAGATCCGCCCGGCGTCGACACCGCGCGCGGAGCCCTTGCCCTTGCTCGGCGCGGAGAAGACCTCGCTCTCGACGTCGTCGATGTCGTCCTGCATCGCGTCGGCCACCGCGAGATAGCCGTCGACGACATGGTCGGCGATGGTGTGCAGCACGGCGGAGGGGCCCTTGGCGAGCAGCTCGGGCTCCTCCTGGAGCCGCCGCCGCAGCGCCCGCAGCGAGCCGTGCCCGCCGTGCCGCACGGTGATGAAGAAGTCCCGCCCGGTGAAGCACATCACCTCGCCGGTCTCGACGACCTCGCTGGTCGCGGTGAGCTCGGCGTGCTCCACGTAGTGGATCGTCTTGAAGACGGTGAAGAGCGTGTCGTCGTAACGCTCAAGCTTGGGCCGCTGGTGCGCGTGCACCGCGTCCTCGACGGCAAGCGGGTGCAGCCCGAACTCGGCGGCGATACCGGCGAATTCGGCCTCGGTCGGCTCGTGCAGACCGATCCAGGCGAAGCCGCCGTCACGGCGCACCTGGAGCATCGCCTCGTGCGGGGTGAGGGTGTCGTCGCAGGCGGCGCGGCGGCCGTCGCGGTAGACCGCACAGTCGACGACGGCGGACGCGGCCTCGCGGGTCGCGTCGTACGAGATGTAGGTGTTGCCGTCCTTGCGGGGCGCGGGACGGACTGCGGCACGCAGGTCGCGGATCATCGACATGGGCAGGCTCCTTTGACGGAGGCCGCCGGCGACGGTTGGAACTGCCCGGAATGGGGACGTCCTGCTGAGGATGTTTGGCACGTCCACAAAGCGGGGAGCACCGCACCGTCGCGGTGGCAGCTTCGCTACTGACTCAGACCGGAGAACTCAGAGAGATCAGGTGGAAACGAAGTGCTCTTCCGTCGCACGCGGCACGAGGAGTACGCACGCACAGTGGCAGCTACAGGGCTGCGTGAGGTGTCAGACGGAAGAACGGGTGGTACTGCACGGTCGACTTCGATCCATGGCAGCCCCACCTCCTCCGGCCGGTCCCCCGTAGGGGAAGTCCCAAGCGCGTAGCGCGCGCGAAGTCATCTGCCCGGGCTGGAGAGCGCGCTCTGCGTGCTGCCCGGAACCAGCTGCCAACACTATCAGCCGACTGAAAGGTCAAGCCCCGCCTTTACCCACCACTGACGAGTTCTATGCTCGCTTCATGGCTGATGTTCTTGCTCTGGTGGAGGCCCGTCTCCGTACTGGCCTCGGCGAACCCGACGCGCGCGCCGCGGTGACCTTCCTCGGCACCGACCGCGTCGAAGTGCTGCGCTTCACAGACGGGGACGTGGTCAGGTACGCCACTCTCGGCATGTCGGTCCATCCGATGACCGACCCGACCGCCGCTCTCGCCGACCCGGTCAAGGGCCCGCGCGCGGAACTGGTGTTGTCGGTGCGCGGCGGCATCGCCGACACGGACAAGGTGCTCCGCCCGCTCGCGGTGCTTGCCGCGTCCCCGCAGGTCGAGGGGCTCGTCGTGGCCCCGGGCGCCTCGCTCGACGTGGGCGAACCGCTGTGGCCCGGAGCGCAGTTCACGTCCGTACTGGTCGCGGAGCCGGGCGGCCTGGTGGAGGACCTGGACCTCGATGAGCCGATGGATCCCGTACGTTTCCTGCCGCTGCTGCCCATGACGCCGAACGAGGCCGCGTGGAAGCGGGTGCACGGCGCGGGGGCGCTCCAGGAGCGCTGGCTGAACAGCGGAACGGACCTGCGCGATCCGCTGCGCAAGTCCGTTTCCCTGGACTGAAGTTCCTTACCGGGGGCTTCAGTTGGCGAAGACGGTGACGCTGTCCTCCGTCGCGTGCTTCGGTTCGAGCTTCTCCGCCTCGTGCGTGAGGGCGTCCTTGCGTGCCCACACCACGACCGCGCCGAGCACCGCCGTGACGGCCGCGACTGCGAAGGGGATGTGGATGTTGCTCCACTCCTCGATCTTCGGCGCGAAGAACGGTGCGGCGGCCGCGGCGAACCACCGGACGAAGTTGTAGCCGGCGCTGGCCACCGGGCGCGGCGCGTCGGAGACCCCGAGGGCGAGCTCGGTGTAGACGGTGTTGTTCACGCCGATGAAGGCGCCGGACAGGATCGTGCAGACGATGGCCGTGGCGTGGTCGCCGTACCCGAGCACCAGCACGTCCGCGGCGAGCAGTACCAGCGAGCCGCCGAGCACCTTCAGCGAGCCGAACCGCGCCTGCAGCCGCGGGGCCACGAGCACCGAGAACACGGCGAGCAGCAGACCCCAGGCGAAGAAGATCGCACCCGACTTGTACGGCGTCATGTTCAGCACGAACGGCGTGAAGGCCAGGACCGTGAAGAACGTGTAGTTGTAGAAGAACGCGGAGGCCGCGGCGGAGGCGAGGCCCCCGTGGCCGAGCGCCCTGATCGGCGCGAGCAGTGACGTCTTCCGCGCGGGCTTCGGCTGCTCCTTCAGGAACGCCGTGATGCAGAGGAAGCCGACCGCCATCAGGGCCGCCGTGCCGAAGAACGGGTAACGCCAGCTGGCGTTGCCGAGCACCGCGCCGAGCAGCGGGCCGCACGCCATGCCGAGGCCGAGCGCCGACTCGTACAGCAGGATCGCGGCGGCGCTGCCGCCGGCCGCCGCGCCGACGATGACGGCGAGCGCGGTCGACACGAAGAGCGCGTTGCCGAGGCCCCATCCCGCCCGGAACCCGACGAGTTCACCGACCGAGCCCGATGTGCCGGCCAGGCCCGCGAAGACCACGACGAGCGCGAGGCCGAGGAGCAGGGTCTTCTTGCCGCCGATGCGGCTTGAGACGAAGCCGGTCACCAGCATCGCGACGGCGGTGATCAGGAAGTACGAGGTGAAGAGCAGGGAGACCTGGCTTGCCGACGCGTCAAGGCCCTTGGCGATGGAGGGGAGGATCGGGTCGACGAGCCCGATGCCCATGAAGGCGACGACGGACGCGCCTGCCGTGGCCCAGACGGCCTTCGGCTGGCGCAGAAGGCCGGTCGCCCCCTCGTCGAACGGATCCCCTTCTGTGGGGCCTCCTGTGCTGCTGTTCATGCCTGCTCCTTCGCGGCTGCCGGCGGGATCGTTGACGTATGCACATATTAATTAGCAAGGCTAAAAGATGCAAGCTACACCTAGGTTTGCCCGGTGGCGGGTGGTACGCCGTCGACTCCGGACGGGTGATCGTCCTTGACGCGGCGACGACCGGGGAGGACCGTTGGGCGCTATGAGGGGCGAACCCAGTTGCCCGAAGTGTGGTGGCCGGGTCAGGGCTCCCGGTCTCTTTGCCGACTCCTGGCAGTGCGATGTGCACGGGACCGTGCATCCGCTGCAGCCTGTGATCCCGCCCAGCGTCGAGGCCCTCCAAGTCGTGGTGCACCGTGCGCAGGTGCCCGTGTGGATGCCGTGGCCGCTGCCGGTGGGCTGGCTCTTCACGGGCGTGGCCTGCGCGGGCGACGACAGAAGCGGCGGCCGTGCGACCGCCGTGGCCTGCTCGGGTCCCGCACCGCTCGGCGGCATCGGCGAACTCGTCCTGGTCGCCGAGGAGCTCGGCGTCGGCCTCGGCGCGCGCTACGCCGGCATCGACGGCCCGGACCCCGGTCCCTATCTGAACGTCGAGAAGCCGCCGCAGGCCAAGGTCCTCGCGGCCGGGCGGCCGACTCCGATGTGGCATGTGGCGGGCACGCCGGACGACCGGGCCGTCTTCGCGGGCGAGGCGCGCGGGCTCTGGCTGTGGGCGGTCGCGTGGCCGGAGCAGTCGGGGCTCTTGATGTACGACGAGCTGGTCCTGACCGATCTGCGCGACGCGGGCGCCGAGGTGGACCTGCTGCCGTGCGGGGCGCTTTCGCCGCGGATCCTGATGCCCTGAGGGTCCCTCCGGGGCGGTGAGCGGTGGTTCTCCGCGGCCGGGGTTCCTGCTGTGCCGGGGGGCTCTTGCTGTGGGCGGACCGTCGTGAGGTGTACCCGCCGTCAGGTCGACCCGCTCTTCGCCGCTCCGCGGCGGGCTTCCCGCCCGCCCACCCGGTCACCCTGCGACTGCTGAGGGCGTCCGCCGGGAGAGCTCTCCGGCGTGAGCAGAGCCTCCCCGGTGACGGCCGGGGGAGCGTTCGATTCCCGTTATCCTTGAGCGTCCCCCTCGTCCGCCCCGTCAGAGCCTGGAGTCCGCGTCGTGCGCATCGATCTGCACACCCACTCCACCGCTTCCGACGGCACGGACAGCCCGGCCGAGCTGGTTCGGGGCGCTGCCGCCGCCGGGCTCGACGTCGTCGCGCTCACGGACCACGACACGACGCGGGGACACGCGGAGGCCGTCGCGGCCCTGCCCGCCGGACTGACCCTCGTCACCGGCGCCGAACTCTCCTGCCGCCTCGACGGCGTGGGCCTGCACATGCTGGCCTATCTCTTCGACCCCGACGAGCCCGAACTCGCCCGTGAGCGCGAGCTCGTGCGCGACGACCGGGTGCCGCGCGCGAAGACGATGATCGGCAAGCTCCAGGAGCTCGGCGTCCCCGTCACCTGGGAGCAGGTGGCGCGCATCGCGGGCGACGGCTCGGTCGGCCGCCCGCACATCGCCGAGGCCCTGGTGCAACTGGGCGTCGTACGCAGCGTCTCGGACGCCTTCACGCCCGACTGGCTCGCCGACGGCGGCCGCGCGTACGCCGAGAAGCACGAGCTCGACCCCTTCGACGCGATCCGCCTGGTCAAGGCGGCGGGCGGCGTCACCGTCTTCGCGCACCCCGCGGCCGTCAAGCGCGGCCAGGTCGTGCCCGAGGCCGCGATAGCGGAGCTCGCCGCGGCGGGCCTGGACGGCGTCGAGGCCGACCACATGGACCACGACCCGGCCACCCGCGCCCGGCTGCACGGCCTCGCCGCGGACCTCGGCCTGCTTGCCACCGGGTCGAGCGACTACCACGGCAGCCGCAAGACGTGCGTGCTCGGGGAGTTCACCACCGACCCCGAGATCTACGGGGAGATCACGCGCCGCGCGACCGGGGCGTTCCCCGTGCCGGGCGCCGGTGGGCGCCCCTCCGTGTAGTCCTCACTTCCACCTTTTCGCCGTCGCCCTCCCGCCGCGGCGTCTTCGTACGACTCTCTCTGCAAGGCCATCACTGTGTTCGACGTCGCCGTCTTCGGCTCTCTCTTCCTCACCCTTTTTGTCATCATGGATCCCCCTGGGATCACCCCGATCTTCCTCGGGCTCACCTCCGGCCGACCCGCCAAGGTGCAGAAGAAGATGGCCTTCCAGGCCGTGTGCGTCGCCTTCGGCGTGATCGCGGTCTTCGGGCTCCTCGGCCATCAGATCCTCGACTACCTGCATGTCTCCGTTCCCGCGCTGATGATCGCGGGCGGTCTGCTGCTCCTGCTCATCGCGCTCGACCTGCTCACCGGCAAGACGGACGAGCCGAAGCAGACCAAGGACGTCAACGTCGCCCTCGTGCCGCTCGGCATGCCGCTGCTCGCCGGGCCCGGCGCGATCGTCTCCGTCATCCTGGCCGTGCAGAACGCCGACAGCGTCGGTACGCAGATCTCCGTCTGGGCGGCGATCGTGGCGATGCACGTCGTGCTGTGGCTGGTGATGCGCTACTCGCTGCTGATCATCCGCGTCATCAAGGACGGCGGCGTGGTCCTGGTGACCCGGCTCGCGGGCATGATGCTCTCCGCGATCGCCGTGCAGCAGATCATCAACGGCGTGACCCAGGTGATCCAGGGCAGCTAGCCGCCGGGCATACGAAGGGCCCCCGTACTCCACTGAGTACGGGGGCCCTTCGACGTCTGCGTTACGAGGCCGGGGATTCGGCCGGTCGGATGTAGATGCGCTGGCCGATCGCTGCGGCCTGCTGCACCATCCGGTTGACGGAGGCGGCGTCTACGACGGTCCGGTCCACGGCAGCGCCGTCGACGTCGTCGAGTCGCATGATTTCGAAGCGCATAAGGCTTCTCCCTTCGTCTGGTCATCCTCCTGAAGGAGAACTACTGGAGTGAGCGGAGCGCGGGGCATCGGTGTCCCGCGTTCCATACGGGTACAACGGGTTGCCTCATGCAAACATTCCCTACGCTAAAGAAATTTTTCGACAGCCTAATTACTCGCGGGTAGCGAGACCGGTTGTGTTCGCAGCGTGACCAGCGGGACAATGTGCACCAATGGACGCAGAAACCGAGATCAGAGCCCAGCTTGAGCGCGCCAACAGCCTTCTCGAGCGGATGCTCGCCGAGGTGGCGAAGACGCCGTCGACGCACGCGATCTTCGTCGACGCGGGGTATGTGTACGCGGCGGCGGGCCGGCTCGCGGTCGGCACCGAGGACCGGCGGGCCTTCGACCTGGACGCGGAGGGCCTGATCGAGGCGTTCATCGACAAGGCCCGCACGATCTTCGCGGACAGCAGGCTGCTGCGCGTCTACTGGTACGACGGTGCGCGGCGCCGCATCCACACGATGGAGCAGCAGTCGATCGCGGAGCTCCCGGACGTCAAGGTGCGCCTGGGCAACCTCAACGCGAACAACCAGCAGAAGGGCGTCGACTCCCTCATCAGGACGGACCTGGAGTCACTGGCCAGGCACCGCGCGATCAGCGACGCGGCACTGATCGGGGGCGACGAGGACCTGGTCTCGGCGGTGGAGGCGGCGCAGGGGTACGGCGCGCGGGTCCATCTCTGGGGCATCGAGGCGTCCGAGGGCGGCCGCAACCAGGCGGAGCCACTGCTGTGGGAGGTCGACAGCCAGCGGACGTTCGACCTCGAGTTCTTCAAGCCGTACGTGTCGCGGCGCACCGTCGCGGCAACGTACGAGACGCTCGGCACGCCCCGGCCCTCCCGCGAGGACGTGCGCTTCGTGGGCGCGCAGATCGCCGCGAAGTGGCTGGCCGCGCGGGGGCGCGAGGCGCTGGTGGACCTGCTGCCGGGACACCCCTACCTGCCCGGTTCGGTCGACCAGGAACTCCTGGTGGAGGCGGAGAAGCTGCTTGCCTACTCGCTGCGGGGCCAGTCGGATCTGCGGCGGGCGCTGCGGGACGGCTTCTGGGAACACCTGCAGACGCAGTACTGAGTGGACTGGGGGGCAGCGGGTCAGCTCTCGACGACGCCCAGCTGCTGCATGAGGCCGAGGTCGTCCACGTTCCACCAGCTCTCCGCCATCTTGCCGCCCTTGCAGCGGAAGGTCGCGTGGCCGGTGCCTGCGACATCGCGGCCGGTCGCCTCCAGGCCCTGGTACGGGCCGACGTGGCGGCCCTTGAACGAGAACCGCGCGCACACCAGATCGCCGTCGGCCATCAGGCTCTTCACGGTGACCGTCGGGTGGAACCCCTCTATGATCTCCCGGTTCGAGACCTTGACCTCCGCCAGACCCGCGTCATAGGAGGCCTGCGACGGGTCGTGCTCCCGATAGTCGGCGGTACACATCCCGTCCATCGCGTCGATGTCGCCCTTGTTCACCACTTCCTCGAAGAAGCCGCTGACCACGCTCTTGTTCAGCTGCTCGTCGCGCAGCACGTCGAGATCGGTGAACGACGGCGCCTCGTCGCAGAGCGCGACCATCTCCCGGAAGATCCGGTCCGTCTCCGGCAGCTGCGAGTTCGCCATCGCTGCCTCGTAGGACGGAAACTCCACGATTTCCATCAGGTGAGTGGAGTCGGAGCGGTCCCTGCCCATCATCGCGTGGGTGGCCGTCCGCTTGCCCTTGGTGGCTTCGACCCAGGTGTCCATCACCTTGTTCAGCGCGTCGATCTGATGTGTCTTGCAGTCGATGACCTGGACGAATGTCATGACGCCTGCCTCCTGTTATGGGGCCGTACGTAGCACTTTCAGGCTAGGCCCGCCCCAGGTGGCTGTCCTCCCAGAAGGCGAGGAGCGCGGCGGCGGTCTCTGCCGGGCGGTCGGTGTTGGGGGAGTGCTCGGCGCCGGTGATGACGGTGCGGTGGGCGCGCAGCCGGTCCGCCATGTCATCGAGCCAGGGGACGGGCCAGGTGTCGTCGCGCTCGCCCGAGATGACGTGCTTGGGCAGCGGCGTGGCGGCGAGTTCCCTGACGCGGTCGGGCTCGGCGCAGAGCTGCTTGCCGGTGGCGATGAGCTGGGCCGGGCTGTGCCGCAGCCAGCGCTCGCGGAGCGCCTCGTCGCCGTCGAGGTCCGTGTCCTCCGGCGGGTCATGGGCCTGGATGGCCTCCCAGGCCTCGGCCATCGACAGTACGGCGAGGGCGTCGGTCAGCATCTTGGCGCGGGCCTGCTGGGAGGGGGAGATCTGGGCGGGGCCCGACGACATGAGGGTGAGCGAGGCGAAGGGGCCCGCGTCGGCGCCGGGGGCCCGCAGGACCGCCGCGCGGGCGATCTGGCCGCCGAGTGAGTGGCCGAGGAGGTGGAGCGGGCCGCCCCCGACCGCTGCGGCCTGGGCGAGCACGTCGCTTGCCAACTCCCCCTGGGCGTAAGGGGATTCGTCGTCCGCCGGGCCGGTGCTCTCGTACTGTCCGCGGCCGTCGACGGAGACCGCGCGGTACCCGGCGTCGGCGATGGGCCTGAGGAGGGCGATGAAGTCCTCCTTGCTGCCGGTGAACCCGGGCAGCAGCAGGACGGTGCCTTTGGCCTCGCCGGCCGGGCGGGCGTCGAGGGTGGCGAAGTCGCCGCGCGCGGTGCGGAGGGCGTGGGCGGCTACGCCGGGGGGCGGGGTGAAGGTGGGGGGCCTGCTCATGGCTTGAGGCTATCGGCAGGGGCGGGCTGGGGGGCTTGGGGATGGCCCGGGTGCTGCGGGGTGATCGGGCGGGTGGGCGGGAAAGATCCGCCGCGGAGCGGCGGGCCAGGTGGGAGCGGACCGCAACGCCGAAGGCCCGGTACCCCAAGGGGAACCGGGCCTTCGTAAGGCAACGGGCCGAGCCTACTCGGCCGCCTCCGCGGTCTTCCGCGTACGCCGACGAGGCTTCGCGATCGTCGCCTCGGGGGCGTCGCCCTCAGCCGTGGCGGCAACAGCCTTCCGCGTACGGCGACGCGGCGTCGACTCCTCCGTCGGCTGCGCGGGGATCTCCGCCTCGACGACGGTCTCCGCAGCCTTCTTGGTACGGCGACGCGGCTTGGCGGGGGCCTCGGCCTCCACTGCCTCGACCGTGTCGACGACGGCCTCCGCGGCCTTCTTCGTACGGCGGCGCGGCTTCGCGGGGGCTTCCGCCTCCACGGCCTCGACGACGGCTTCGGCGGCCTTCTTCGTGCGGCGGCGCGGCTTGGCGGGGGCCTCGGCCTCCACTGCCTCGACGGTGTCGACGACGGCTTCGGCGGCCTTCTTCACGCGGCGGCGCGGCTTCGTGGGAGCCTCGGCCTCCACTGCCTCGACCGTGTCGACGACGGTCTCCGCAGCCTTCTTCGTACGGCGACGCGGCTTCGCGGGGGCTTCTGCCTCCACGACCTCCGCAGTCTCGACGACGGTCTCCGCGGCCTTGCGGGTGCGGCGGCGCGGCTTGGCGGGGGCCTCGGCCTCCACCGCCTCGACGGTGTCGACCACGGTCTCCGCGGCCTTCCGCGTACGGCGACGCGGCTTCGCGGGAGCCTCAGCTTCGGGCTCGGCCTCCGGCACCGTGGTGGCCTCGACCGTGGCGACCGCAGCCTCCGCGGCCTCACCGGAACGCGTCCGGCGACGACGGCGCGGCGTGCGCGGCTCGGTCGGCTCCAGCGGAGCGGCGGCGGGCGCCGGCTCCGGGGACGCCGGGGTCTCGACCGACGGGGTCGCCGTCGCGTCCAGCGGGCTGCCCGAGCGCGTACGGCGCCGACGGCGCGGCGTACGAGCCGGACGCTCCTCGGGCGCGGGAGCGGCAGCGGGACCGGAAGAACGGCCACGGTCCTGCGAGCGGCCGTTGCCGCGGCCCCCGCGGGCGCCACGTCCGCCCGTCTCGCCCAGGTCCTCGATCTCCTCCGCGCCCAGACCCGCACGGGTCCGCTCGGCACGCGGAAGGACACCCTTGGTGCCCGCCGGGATGCTCAGCTCCTCGAAGAGGTGCGGAGAGCTCGAGTACGTCTCGACCGGGTCGGCGAAGCCGAGGTCGAGCGCCTTGTTGATCAGCTGCCAGCGCGGGATGTCGTCCCAGTCGACCAGCGTGATCGCGATGCCCTTGGCGCCCGCGCGGCCGGTGCGGCCGATGCGGTGCAGGTACGTCTTCTCGTCCTCGGGGGACTGGTAGTTGATGACGTGCGTGACGCCCTCGACGTCGATGCCGCGTGCGGCGACGTCGGTGCAGACGAGCACGTCCACCTTGCCGTTGCGGAAGGCGCGCAGCGCCTGCTCGCGGGCGCCCTGCCCGAGGTCGCCGTGCACGGCGCCCGAGGCGAAGCCCCGGCGCTCGAGCTGCTCGGCGATGTCGGCGGCGGTCCGCTTCGTACGGCAGAAGATCATCGCGAGCCCGCGGCCGTCGGCCTGCAGGATGCGCGCGATCATCTCCGGCTTGTCCATCGAGTGCGCGCGGTAGACGAACTGCGCGGTGTTCGCGACGGTCTGGCCCTCGTCGTCCGGCGCGGTGGCGCGGATGTGCGTGGGCTGCGACATGTAGCGGCGCGCAAGGCCGATGACGGCGCCCGGCATGGTCGCCGAGAACAGCATCGTCTGACGCTTGGCCGGCAGCATGTTGATGATCCGCTCGACGTCGGGCAGGAAGCCCAGGTCGAGCATCTCGTCGGCCTCGTCGAGGACGAGGCACTTGACGTGCTTGAGGTCGAGCTTGCGCTGACCGGCGAGGTCGAGCAGCCGGCCCGGCGTGCCGACGACGATGTCGACGCCCTTCTTGAGCGCCTCGACCTGCGGCTCGTAGGCACGGCCGCCGTATATGGCGAGGACGCGTACGTTCCGCGCCTTGCCGGCGGTCAGCAGGTCGTTCGTGACCTGCTGGCACAGCTCACGCGTGGGGACGACGATGAGGGCCTGCGGCGCCTCTGTCAGCTGCTCGGGCTTGGCCCGGCCCGCCTCGACGTCCGCGGGGACGGTGACGCGCTCCAGGAGCGGGAGACCGAAGCCGAGCGTCTTGCCGGTGCCGGTCTTGGCCTGGCCGATGACGTCGGTGCCGGAGAGGGCAACGGGGAGCGTCATCTCTTGGATGGGGAACGGGCTGATGATGCCGACGGCCTCGAGGGCCTCGGCCGTCTCGGGGAGAATCCCGAGATCGCGGAAAGTCGTAGTCAGGGCATTGCCTCTTCTGTGAGACGCGGCCTGAGGCGAACGCTGGGGGTCGTGACCGTGCCACTACCGCCGGCTGCTTGGGGGGCGGGCCGGGGGCGCGGGACCACTGCCTGCGCTCGAGCGCTCATACCGCTGAGGTTCCCTCCTCGTGCCGTACGCACTGTGCGTACCGCCTGGAGGGCTGTCGGGTCGGAGCCGATCGGGCCTCCGACCGGGCATCCTCATTCATACGGCCCGACGAATATTCGGCGGGCGCTTTATCACTGTACCCCGGAATCGCGCAGCCGTGTCTGGCGAATTGGTCACGTAGTCGTAGTCACAGTCACTGACCAGGCCCTTACGCGTTGCTGCGAGCGGGCTATTGTGCGGTTTATGGAGACGCCTGACACCGCCGCTGACACGCCCGCCGAACCGACCGGAGTCGCCGCCCAGGACTGGGCGACCGCTTCCGCCGAGCCGCACTACCGCGCCGCGGTGGTGGATCTGCTCGGCGCGCTCGCCTATGGAGAGCTCGCGGCCTTCGAGCGGCTCGCCGAGGACGCGAAGCTGGCGCCGACGCTCGGCGACAAGGCGGAGCTCGCGAAGATGGCGTCGGCGGAGTTCCACCACTTCGAGCAGCTCAGGGACCGGCTCTCGGCGATCGGCGCGGACCCGACCGAGGCGATGGAGCCGTTCGTCGCGGCGCTCGACGGCTTCCACCGTCAGACGGCGCCCTCCGACTGGCTCGAGGGCCTGGTCAAGGCGTACGTCGGCGACTCGATCGCCAGTGACTTCTACCGCGAGGTCGCGGCGCGGCTCGACGGCGACACGCGCGGGCTGGTGCTCGGCGTGCTCGACGACACGGGGCACGCGAGCTTCGCGGTGGAGAAGGTGCGCGCGGCGATCGACGCGGATCCTCGCGTGGGCGGGCGGCTTGCGCTGTGGGCCCGTCGCCTGATGGGCGAGGCGCTTTCGCAGTCGCAGCGGGTTGTGGCCGACCGGGATGCGTTGTCGACCATGCTGGTCGGGGGCGTTGCCGATGGGTTCGACCTTGCCGAGGTCGGGCGGATGTTCTCTCGGATCACTGAGGCGCACACCAAGCGGATGGCTGCGCTGGGCTTGGCCGCCTAGGGGTCTCGTCTTTGGCTGCGGGTGCGTTGTGGCTTGTCGCGCAGTTCCCCGCGCCCCTTCGGGGGCGCGGTCCCGCTACGCCGTCGCCGAGCGACGGCTCAGTCTGTTGCGGCTCGGGCGGAGCAGTAGGGACAGCAAGGCTGCCGACACTGCCACCGCGCCCGCGATCGTCGCCGCCGCGTGGCCCGCGCCCAGGGCCATATGTGCGACGAAGGAGCCGATCAGGGCGCCCGCTGTGCCGGTCGCGAGGACCAGGTTGCGCGCGGGGAGCCGGTGGGGCAGGCGGTGGGCCGCGGCCCATGCCAGGGCGAAACCGAGCAGTGTGGAGCCGAGTGCTTCCAGAATCACAGGGTGTCCCTCCCTCGCGGCCAGGTGCAAAACGGTCGTAGCCGGTATTACCCCTGGCGGCCGGAACGCAACCCTCCGAGCGAGGTCAGGTACGTACAACGAGATAGATATGGCGACGAGAACGGCCCGGTGGTGATCCACCGGGCCGTTCTCCTTGTGCGCCTTGCGTGCGCACCCTGCTTACAGGGCGCTGAAGCCCACCTTGCGCGCGGTCGGCTCGCCGAGCTCGACGTACGCGAGGCGGTCGGCCGGAACCAGGACCTTGCGGCCGTGGTCGTCCACGAGGCTCAGCAACGGCGACTTGCCGGTCAGCGCCTCGGACACCGCGTGCTCGACTTCCTCGGCCGTCTGGCCGCTCTCCAGCACGATCTCGCGGGGCGCGTACTGCACGCCGATCTTGACCTCCACGGCTATGTCCCTCCGACGGTCAGTGATGTGCGCGGCCGTCCGCGCCGTACTCAGCACACATTAGCCCGGTGAAGCGATGCTCACGGTGCCGCCGCCGCACGCCAGTAGCGAACAGAAAACGGGAACAGGGAGCACCGCCGCCGGTCAGTGGCCTTCCGTGCCGTGCAGCGGGAAGCCCGCGATGCCCCGCCAGGCCAGCGAGGTGAGCAGCTGCACCGCCTTGTCGCGCGGGACCGTGCTGCCGCTGGAGAGCCAGTAGCGCGCGACCACCTGCGAGTAGCCGCCCAGGCCCACGGCGAGCAGCATCGCCTCGTCGCGGGGCAGGCCCGTGTCCTCGGCGATGACCTCGCAGATCGCCTCGGCGCACTGGAGCGTCACCCGCTCCACGCGCTCGCGGACCGCGGGCTCGTTGGTCAGGTCGGACTCGAAGACCAGTCGGAACGCGCCGCCCTCGTCCTCCACGTACGCGAAGTACGCGTCCATCGTGGCCGCGACGCGCAGTTTGTTGTCCGTCGTGGACGCGAGGGCCGTGCGGATGGACTGCAGCAGCGACTCGCAGTGCTGGTCGAGCAGTGCGAGGTACAGGTCGAGCTTGCCGGGGAAGTGCTGGTAGAGCACCGGCTTGCTGACACCGGCCCGCTCGGCGATGTCGTCCATCGCCGCAGCGTGGTACCCCTGCGCGACGAAGACCTCCTGCGCCGCGCCCAGGAGCTGATTGCGTCGGGCACGACGCGGCAGGCGTGTGCCCCGCGGGCGTGCTGCCTCTGTCTGCTCGATGGCTGTCACGCCGCCTCCCATGATCGTGAACGTGCGGTGTGCGCCGCGCCGCCATCGTACTTTTCGGTAACCGTGATGTGCGCGGTACGAGCGGAGAATTTCACGGACTGGATGGCCGTGGAAGCCGTGCGTAGCAGGGCAAACACGGGCAGGTCAGCGATAGTCGTCCTCGTCGATACTGACGACGCGGGCCTGTTCGGCCAGGTCGGCCTCGTTGGCCGCGTTCGGGTCGGCGTCCTGCAAGGAGTCGTCCTGGCTCGGGGCGAGGTCGGTGTGCTGCTCGGCGGCGTCGGTCTCGGGGGTCTCGGCGCTGCTCTCGGTCTCCTCGACCTCGAAGGTGTCGGGGTCGGACGGGTCGACGGTCATCGTCACTCTCTTCCCTAGCGCACTACTAGTGGTGCGAGTGCCCTGTTCGCCCTCTTCTATGAGCCCCTCTCCTATGAGCCTAGGAGACTGCCGAACCAGGCGCTACGCGATCTCCTCACGACATCGGCCGGATCTGTGACGGCGAACACACGAACCACCGCGTGATCGTCTCGTAACATTGCCCGCATGTCTTCGACCGAGTTGCCGCACGTGCTCGCCGCCACCGTCGCGCCCAAGCCGGGTGCCGTCGGCGTCGCGGCGGGCGAGCGGCTCGACTCGGTCGGCCTTCCCGGACTCACGCTTTCCGTACGTTCCAGGCCTGCCGTCCGCGCAGGGCTGCCGCCCGCCCTGTTCGTGCACGGGCTCGGCGGGTCCTCGCAGAACTGGTCGGCGCTGATGCCGCGGGTCGAGTCCGTCGTCGACTGCGAGGCGCTGGATCTGCCCGGGTTCGGGGACTCACCGCCGCCCGACGACGGCAATTACTCGGTCACGGGCCACGCGCGCGCGGTCATCCGCTACCTGGACGCCAGCGACCGCGGCCCCGTCCACCTGGTCGGCAACTCGCTGGGCGGCGCGGTCACCACCCGCGTCGCCGCGGTCCGCCCCGACCTCGTACGCACGCTCACGCTGATCTCCCCCGCGCTGCCCGAGCTTCGGGTGCAGCGCACGGCGATGCCGACCGGGCTGCTCGCGGTGCCCGGCGTCGCGGGCCTGTTCACCAAGCTCACCAAGGACTGGACGGCCGAGCAGCGGGTCAGCGGTGTCATGGCGCTCTGCTACGGCGACCCGGCCCGGATCACGCCGGAAGGTTTCGCCGCTGCGGTCCGCGAGATGGAGCGCAGGCTCGCGCTGCCCTATATGTGGGACGCGATGACGCGCTCGGCGCGCGGCATCGTGAACGCGTACACGCTGGGCGGCCAGCACGGTCTGTGGCGACAGGCGGAGCGGGTGCTCGCGCCGACGCTGCTCATCTATGGCGGCCGTGATCTGCTCGTCTCGTACCGGATGGCCCGCAAGGCGGCCGCCGCGTTCCGCGACTCACGGCTGCTCACGCTGCCGGACGCGGGGCATGTGGCGATGATGGAGTATCCCGACACGGTGGCCACCGCCTTCCGTGAACTGCTCGTGGACACGGGCGAGTTGAGCGAAAGCGATACCGGCGACGCGGGTTCGGGGAGCTGAGGCGGCACGTGGGACGTCACAGCCGCCGGGGTTCGGCCGACCTCGCAGACAACAGCAGCAGCACGAGCGGTACTGGTACTCCGCCGGCACAGGGAGCGCGCCCGCCGGGGCCCGGCACCGGGCGGCGCAGGCGCGTGGGCCCGCCGGCCGGTGCCACCCCGGCGCACGGCGTCCCGCAGGCCACTCCTCCGCACGGCGTGCCGCACGTCCGCGGCGGTCACCCCGAGCAGCGTGAGCCGGGCGGCGGCTGGGGCACCGGTTCGCGGATGGGGGCCTCGTACGGGGTCCCGGGCACGGGGACCGCGCCGCACGTGCCGGGGCCGCGCCGCGAGTACGTGGACGCGTTCGGCGACGAGTTCGTGGACGAGGACCTGTTCGCACCGGGAGCACCGGGAGCACCGGGAGCACCGGGAGCAGTGCCCGGCGACCCCGGCACGGCGGCCCTGCCGCCCATGCGGACGCCCCGCGATCCGTACGCCTCCGTCACCGACTGGGACCGCGCGGTCGACGCGGAGGAGGACGCCCACGGCGACCTCTGGTCCGAAGGGGCGGGCGGGATCGGCGGGTCCGATGGCGTCGACGACGGCGACGAGCGGGACGGCAAGGGCGGCAAGGGCCGCACCTTCACCGGCATTGCGGCCGCCGCGGTCACGACCGTGCTCGCCGTGGTCGTGGCAGGACAGGTGACCGAAGGGCCCAAGGACCCGGCGCCCAAGGCCGGGGCCGCGCAGGGCAAGGAGGAGCGCGAGGCCGACGACCCGGCGTCCCGCTCGGACGACCGTCCCACTCCTCCTGACGCCGCCCCGGCGACGTACGAGTCGAAGATGGGCGAGAAGTACCCGCTCGACGCGAAGCTCACCGCGTCCGGTGACTTCGACGCGATCGCGGGGTTCGACAAGGCCCCGGGCAAGGGGCAGTTGTTCCGCTACCGCGTCGATGTCGAGAAGGGGATGGGCCTGGACGGCGAGCTGTTCGCGGCGGCCGTGCAGAAAACCCTGAACGACGACCGGAGTTGGGCACACAGCGGCGGCCGGACCTTCGAGCGGATCTCCTCCGGGAAGCCCGATTTCGTCATTACGCTGGCCAGTCCCGGTACGACGGCGAAATGGTGCGCGAAGTCGGGACTCGACACGCTCGAACAGAACGTGTCCTGCGATTCCGCGGCCACCGACCGCGTCATGATCAATGCCTATCGGTGGGCGCAGGGCGCCAAGACGTACGGCGACCGCATCCACCCGTACCGCCAGATGCTGATCAACCACGAGGTCGGCCACCGGCTCGGCTTCAATCACGTCGACTGCACGAAGAACGGCGAACTCGCCCCGGTCATGCAGCAGCAGACCAAGTTCCTCGACCACGACGGAATCAAGTGCAAGGCCAACCCCTGGGCGTTTCCCAAGAGTTGAGACGGAAACGATCGGCGTGCGGTCGGGCCGTGATCGGCGGCTTTGACATCCGCCGAAAGTTCGTTCATATTTCTCCGCATGTCGCCTCGTCACGCCTCCTCGCGCGCCGCCCTTGAGCTGGCGCTCTTTGGCGTGACCGCGCACTGCGTGTCCGACATTCACTGTTGCTGACGCCCGCCCCTGGCGCGTGCGTCGCTTGCATTCTCATGACCTTTCTCAGGTCCTGACCCTCTTCGGCGACCCCGGGGCGAGCTCTGCTCATTTCCACTGCTCATTCCCCTGCTCGATTCTCCGAGAGGTCCTTTCCCATGCGTCAACCGTCCGTCATAGCCCGCCGCGTGGCAGCGGCATCCGTCAGCCTGGTCCTGGCCGCGGGCGCCGCCGCCTGCGCGGGCCCCGAGGGCAACGACGCCGGGAGCGGCGGCGCCGACGGCAAGCCCGCCAAGGGCGGCACGCTCACCGTCCTCAACAGCGCCCCGCAGGTCGACTTCGACCCGGCGCGGCTCTACACCTCCGGTGGCGGCAACGTCCCCTCGCTGGTCTTCCGTACGCTGACCACCCGCAACCGGGAGGACGGCGCCAAGGGCGCGCAGGTCGTCCCGGACCTCGCCACCGACCTCGGCAGGCCGAGCAAGAACGCCACGGTGTGGACGTACACCCTGAAGAAGGGCCTCAAGTACGAGGACGGCTCGCCGATCACCTCCGCCGACATCAAGTACGGCATCGAGCGCTCCTTCGCCGGTGAACTCTCCGGTGGGGCCCCGTACTTGAGGGACTGGCTGATCGGCGGCGACAAGTACGCCGGGCCCTACAAGGACAAGAGCGGCAAGGGTCTGAAGTCGATCGAGACGCCCGATGAGCGGACCATCGTCTTCCGTCTGAACAAGCCCGAGGGCGAGTTCCCGTACCTGGCCACCCAGACGCAGTTCACGCCCGTACCGAAGAGCAAGGACAAGGGCACCAAGTACGAGGAGCATCCGGTCTCCTCGGGGCCGTACAAGGTCGTCAAGAACGAGAACGACGGCGAGCGGCTCACCCTGGAGCGCAACCCGCACTGGTCGGCGAAGACCGACCCCGAGCGCAAGGCCTACCCGGACAAGATCGACGTGCGGTCCGGGCTCAACCCGTCCGTCATCAACCAGCGGCTCTCGGCAGGACAGGGCGAGGACGCCGCCGCCGTCACCACCGACACGAACCTCGGCCCCGCCGAACTCGCCAAGGTCACCGGCGACAAGGACCTCGCATCGCGCGTCGGCACCGGGCACTTCGGCTACACCAACTACCTCGCCTTCAACCCGAAGGTGAAGCCGTTCGACGACCCGAAGGTGCGCCAGGCCGTCTCGTACGCCGTCGACCGCTCCTCCGTGGTCAACGCCGCAGGCGGCTCCTCGCTCGCCGAGCCCGCGACGACGTATCTGCCGAACCAGAAGTCCTTCGGATACACGAAGTACGACCACTTCCCCGCGGGCAAGGCCGGCAACCCGAAGAAGGCCAAGGAGCTCCTGAAGGAAGCCGGTCACAAGGACGGGCTCACCATCACGCTGACCCATTCCAACGCCAAGGACTTCGAGACGAGCCCGGAGATCGCCACCGCGGTCCAGGACGCCCTGAAGAAGGCCGGGATCAAGGTCAAGCTGGAGGGTCTCGAGGACAACGACTACAAGGACAAGGTGCACAGCGCCAAGGACGAGCCGGGTCTCTTCCTCGCCCACTGGGGTGCCGACTGGCCCTCCGGCGGCCCCTTCCTCGCCCCGATCTTCGACGGGCGGCAGATCGTGAAGGACGGCGCCAACTTCAACACGGGCTTCCTTGACGACAAGTCGGTCAACGACGAGATCGACGCGATCAACAAGCTGACCGACCTGGACGCCGCGGCAAAGCGCTGGGGCGCCCTCGACAAGAAGATCGGCGAGCAGGCGCTGACCGTGCCGCTCTTCCACCCGGTCTACAAGCGTCTGTACGGCAAGGACGTGAAGAACGTCGTGATCAGCGACTGGACGGGTGTCCTTGACATCTCCCAGGTCGCGGTCAAGTAGGGCGATCGGTCAACTCACCATGAGATCGGTCAACTCACCATGAGCGAGGCCCTGTTGGCCTTGGAAGCGGGGACGGGTGCGCAGGCGCCCGCCCCGGCTTCCGGTGCCCGTCAGTTCTGGCGGCGGCTGCGTGCGCAGCGTGCCGCCCTCGTCGCGGCGGCCGTCGTCGCGCTGCTCGTCCTGGTCGCGCTCGCCGCGCCGCTGCTCACCGCCATCGAGGGCCAGGACCCCAGTACGTACCACCCCGACCTCATCGACTCCGGGCGCGGCGGTGTGCCGATCGGCCCGTTCGGCGGGATCAGCGCCGAGCACTGGCTCGGCGTCGAACCGCAGACCGGGCGCGACCTGTTCGCCCGTCTCGTGTACGGGGCCCGGGTCTCCCTCGGCGTCGCGCTCGCCGCGACGGTGGTGCAGGTGCTGCTCGGCGTCGGCGTCGGCATCGCGGCCGGGCTCGGCAACCGCTGGGTCGACCAGGTGCTCAGCCGCGCCACCGACGTCATCGTCTCCATGCCGCTGATGGTCCTCTCGCTCGCCCTGATGGCGATCGTGCCGAGCGGCTTCCCGCGCCCCGTCCTCGTCGCCCTCGTCATTGGTCTCGTCGCCTGGGGCAGCACCGCCAAGATCGTGCGCGCGCAGACCATCACCCTGAAGGAGCTCGACTACGTGGCCGCCGCCCGGCTCAGCGGCTGGAGCACCTGGCGCATCGCGCGCCGCGAACTCCTGCCCGGGCTCGCCGCCCCCGTCATCACGTACGCGGCGCTGCTCGTCCCGATGAACATCACCGTGGAGGCCGCGCTGTCCTTCCTCGGCGTCGGGGTGAAACCGCCCACCGCGTCCTGGGGGCAGATGCTGACCTCGGCCGACGTCTGGTACCAGGCGGCGCCGCAGTACCTGCTGCTTCCGGCGGGCGCGCTGTTCGTGACCGTGCTCGCGCTGACCGTCCTGGGGGACGGCGTGCGGACCGCGCTCGACCCGCGCGCCGCGTCGCGGCTGCGGATCGGGACCGGGCGCAAGCGGGAGGGCAAGGCATGACCGGCTTCCTGTTGCGGCGCTCGGCGGGCGCCGTCGTCACGCTGTTCGCCATCTCCGTGATCATCTATGCCGTCTTCTACGTCGCTCCCGGCGACGTCGCGCAGATCACCTGCGGTCCGCGCTGCTCACCGGGCCAAGTCGCGCAGGTCTCCGAGCAGTTGCGGCTCGACGACCCGGTGTACGTCCGCTACTGGGACTTCCTGCAGGGCATCTTCGTCGGCCAGGACTACTCGACCGGGACGAGCGTCGAGCATTGCGACGCCCCCTGCCTCGGGCTCTCCTACCAGAGCGACCAGCAGGTCACCCAGCTGATCCTGGCGAAGCTGCCGGTCACCGGGTCGCTCGCGCTCGGCGCCATGGTGATGTGGCTGATCCTCGGGGTCGGCACGGGTGTGCTCTCCGCCTGGCGGCGCGGGCGCGTCACCGAGCGCGTCCTGACCGCCGTCACGCTCGCCGGCATGGCCACGCCCGTCTTCGTCATCGGTCTGCTGCTGATGATCGTGGTCTGCGGCCAGCTGAACTGGCTGCCCTTCCCGCAGTACGTCGCGTTCACCGACGACCCTCAGCAGTGGGCGTGGAACCTGCTGCTGCCCTGGCTCTCCCTCGCGCTGATCGAGGCCGCCAAGTACGCGCGCCTGACCCGCGCCTCGATGCTGGAGACCCTCGCCGACGACCATGTGCGGACCTTCCGCGCGTACGGCGTCGGGGAGCGCTCGATCATCGGCAGGCATGCGCTGCGGGGCGCGGTCGCTCCGGTCATCGCGCTGAGCGCCAACGACTTCGGGACGCTGTTCGGCGGCGCCGTGCTCAGCGAGACGCTCTTCGGTCTGCCCGGCATGGGGCGCGAACTCGTGCACGCGGTCCGCGTCGTCGATCTGCCGGTCGTGGTCGGCATGGTCCTGGCGACCGGCTTCTTCGTGGTGCTCGCCAACGCCGTCGCGGACGTCCTGTACGCGGTGGCCGACCGAAGGGTGGTCCTGTCATGAGCCTGGTTCAAGTGACGGACCTGGTGGTCGACTTCGGGGACACGCGCGCCGTCGACGGGCTCTCCTTCACGCTCGCCGAGGGCGCCGCGCTCGGCCTCGTCGGCGAGTCGGGGTCCGGCAAGAGCACGGTGGCCTCCGCGCTGCTCGGGCTGCACCGGGGCACCGGAGCGGACGTCGGCGGCACGGTGCGGGTCGGCGGCATCGACGTACAAGAAGCGTCCGGTGAGGAGCTGCGGCGGCTGCGGGGCGGGAAAGCGGCGATGGTCTTCCAGGACCCGCTGTCGTCCCTCGACCCGTACTACGCGGTGGGCGACCAGATCGCCGAGGTGTACCGCGTCCACACGGGAGCATCGCGGCGGGCGGCACGCGCGCGTGCCGTCGACGTCCTCGACCGGGTGGGCATCGCGGACGCGCCGCGCAGGGCGCGCTCCCGGCCGCACGAGTTCAGCGGCGGCATGCGCCAACGGGCGCTCATCGCCATGGCGTTGGCCTGCGAGCCCCAGCTTCTGGTCGCCGACGAGCCGACGACCGCCCTGGACGTCACCGTGCAGGCCCAGATCCTCGACCTGCTGCACTCGCTGCGGGCCGAGACGGGGATGGGGCTGCTCCTGGTCACCCATGACGTGGGCGTCGCGGCGGAGAGCGTCGACGACGTCCTGGTCATGCGGCACGGTCGGGCCGTCGAGCACGGGCCCGTGCGTGAGGTGCTCGGGGCGCCCGCGCAGCCGTACACGCGGGAGCTGCTCGGGGCGGTGCCCCGCGTCGACGCGCCGCGCTCGGAGGTCTCCCGCTCGGAGGTCTCCCGCGCGCAGGGCGACGTCGTACTCGAAGCGGTCGGTCTGCGGCGGGAGTTCGGGCGCGGCAAGCGGGCGTTCGCCGCCGTCGACGGGGTTTCGCTCACGGTCCGCAGGGGCGAGACGCTCGGGGTCGTGGGCGAGAGCGGCAGCGGCAAGACGACGCTAGGGCGGATGCTGGTCGGGCTCCTCGAACCGACGGCCGGGGAGATCCGCCACGCGGGCTCCGCAGGTCATGGCGTACGGCCCGATGTGCAGATGGTCTTCCAGGACCCCGTCTCCTCGCTCAACCCGCGGCGCGGGGTGGGGGAGTCCATCGCCGATCCGCTGCGCGCGCGGGGCGGGCACGATGAGCCGGCGGTGCGCGATCGCGTACGGGACCTGATGGCGCGCGTCGGGCTCGATCCGGCACACTACGGGCGCTATCCGCACGAGTTCAGCGGCGGCCAGCGGCAGCGCGTCGGGATCGCGCGGGCGCTTGCCGCCGAGCCGCGGATCATCGTGTGCGACGAGCCGGTGTCGGCGCTCGACGTGACGACCCAGGCCCAAGTGACGGCCCTGCTCGCCGAGTTGCAGCAGGAGCTGGGGCTCGCACTGGTCTTCATCGCGCACGATCTGGCGGTCGTACGCCAGGTCAGCGACCGGGTCGCGGTGATGCGGCAGGGGCGGATCGTCGAGTCCGGCACCGTCGACGCGGTGTACGGCGCGCCCCAGGAGGCGTACACCAGACAGCTGTTGGCGGCCGTCCCCGCACTCGATCCGGACGCGGCGGCGCGCCGCCGCACGGCCCGCAGGGAGCTGGCCGCAGCATGACTCTCCGTAGCTGAAGAGCGCTTTCGGCGTGCCTTAGCGCGACAGAACGCAACCGGCACGGGAAAGTTACGGCCGTTCACCCCTTTTGGTGGCGTGATGGACAACCGTCCATCACGCCACCGTCATGTCCGCATACGTTCGTCCCGCTGCGAGCCGCCGAGTCAACGGCGGCTCCCCACATGGGAGATCGGGGGTGTACGCGTGCGCATCGGACTGCTTACGGAGGGTGGCTATCCGTATGTGAGCGGTGAGGCCAGGCTCTGGTGCGACCGGCTCGTGCGCGGGCTCGGGCAGCACGAATTCGACATCTACGCCCTCAGCCGCAGCGAGCGGCAGGAGGCACAGGGCTGGATCGAGCTGCCGCCCCAGGTCGGCAGCGTGCGGACGGCGCCGCTGTGGACCGTCGACGGCGACGGCATCGCCCTCGGCTCGGGGTACGGACGGCGGGCGCGGCGGCGGTTCGCCGAGTCCTTCGGGGAGCTGGCCGCGGTGATCTGCCGCTCCGGGGCGGCGGGCGGCGCCGAGGACTCGGACGAATTGGCGGACCGTTTCGGCAGCGCCCTGTACGGCCTCGCCGAACTCGCCCGCGACGAAGGCGGTCTGGTCGGCGCGCTGCGCTCCGAGGCGGCCGTGCGCGCCCTGGAGGCCGCCTGCCGCGCACCCGGCGCACTGCGGGCCGTGCGCACCGCGCGGGTGCCCGATCTGCTCACGGTGGCGTCCCTCGTCGAGCGCGCGCTGCGGCCCCTCTCCCTCGACTGGTACGAGGACGACGACCTCGGCGCGGTGGACCTCTGCCACGCCACGTCCGGCGGCCCCGCGGCGCTCCCCGGACTCCTCGCCAAGCACTTCTCCGGAGTGCCGCTTCTGGTCACCGAGTACGGCGTGCAGCTGCGGGCGCACTACCTGGCGGCGGGCGACGAGGCGCCGAGTGCGCCCGCGCGGGCGCTGCTCACCTCCTTCCACGGGCGGCTCGCGGCCGAGGTGTACCGCCAGGCCGCGATCGTCACGCCGGGCAACACGCACGCGCGGCGCTGGCAGGAGCGGTGCGGTGCCGAGCGGTCGAAGCTGCGGACGGTCTACCCGGGCATGGAGGTGTCCCGCTTCGCGGAGGTCGGCGAGCGGGAGGACCCGGGCGACCCCGACACCCTCCTCTGGGTCGGGCGCATCGAACCCGCCAAGGACCTGATCTCGCTCCTGCACGCCTTCGCGGAGATCCGCAAGGAGGAGCCGAAGGCACGGCTGCGGATCGTCGGGGCGCCCGCGGAAGGCCCGGAGGCGGCCGCGTATCTCGCGCACTGCGGGGTGCTCGCCGCGCAGCTCTTCCCCGACGAGGCGGCGGGCGTGCACGCCGTCGGGGACAACCCCGTGTCCTTCGAGGAGATCGGGGCGCCCGCGACGCCCGACCTCGCGGACGCGTACGAGGCGGGGAGCGTCGTCGTCCTCTCCAGCGTCGTCGAGGGCTTTCCGATCAGCCTGGTCGAGGCGATGTTCTGCGGGCGCGCCACGGTCTCGACGGACGTCGGCGCGGTCGTCGAGGTCATCGGCGGCACCGGGCTCGTGGTGCCGCCGCGCAATCCGCGGGCGCTCGCCGAGGCGTGCGTGGCGCTCCTGCGGGACCCGGGCCGGCGCGAGCGGCTCGGCGCGGCGGCGCGTGCGCGGGCGCTCGAACTGTTCACCGTGGAGCAGAACGTCGAGGCGTTTCGCGGCATTTACCTGGAGATCGTCTCGCACTGCCCGGTGCGCAGGGACGCGGTCGACGACGCGGGCGAGCCGGTGCCGTTCGGCAATCCGGCGGAGGCGTATGTGCCGGGGCGGTGGGCCGCGGGGGGCGGGGCTGTGGACGGCGGGGCTGTGGACGCGCGTGCTCCTGGCGTGCCCAGCTGGGCGGTGCCGGAGCCGACGGCGGCTGTGCCCGTGGCGCAAGACGTCGAGGAGCAGGGGCAGTTGAGAGGGGCGGGCGTATGACACGGCAGCAGAAGGTGGACGCGCCTAGAGCCCCGGAGGGCGCCGCCGGGTGGGACGCCCGCTCGGCGGATCTGGCGGCGGAGGCGTTCGGGGAGTCGGAGGCGATCATGGGGGAGCCTGCGGCTTGGCGGGCGGCCTTCGGTGGATCGGCGGTTTCGGCTGCCCCGGAGGCGTCGGAGGTTTCGACTGCTCCGGCGGCTTCGTCTGCCCCGGAGGCTTCGGCGGCCTCAGGCGCCGCCGGGCGTGGCAGGACCCCGCGCCGCGGCGCCGTCGACCCCGTGAAGGCGCTGATGCACCGGCACCGTGAGCTGTGCGAGCGCGCCGTCGACCCGCTGGAGATCGCCGCGGGGCTCGAGGCGCACGGGGTGACCGACCGGACCGCGGCGCGGTTCCGGCACCGGGACGTCTTCGCGCTCGCCGAGGAGATGTACGCGCGCGTGCCCCGCGACGACGACGAACGGAACCTCCCCGTGACGCAGCCCTCGCCGGGAACGCCCGGTGCCTCCGCCGGGTGGGCGCTGTTCGCGCTGCTGCCGGGAGGGGTGTGCGGGCTCGCTGTCGCCGGGGCCGAGCTGACCGAGGGGCGTGCGCGGCTCGCGGTGGGGCTCGGCGGAGCGCTCGCCGTGGCTGTGGCGCTGCGGGTCGCGCTTCGATATGGGACGCCGCGGGCGGGAGCCGGTCCTTCGGGTGGCGTGCACCACGCGCCGCCGGCCACGCGCGCGTGGGTGTGCTGGTTGGTCGCGTACGCGGTTCTCGGTGACGGGCTGCTGCGGGGCGCCGTCTCGGGCGGGCCCGACGGGCCGTGGGCGGCTTCGACGGCCACCGCTCTGGGGCTCTCGCTCGCTGTCGCGCCGGCGATCTGGTGCGCCCGGCTGTTCGCCGTGCGGGCGCGCGGGCGGCTCGCCACCAGCCGGGGGCTCGACGAATTCGCCTCCTCCGCACGGCCGTTGCTCCTGGGCGTCGTCCTGCTCTTCGGCTGTGCGCTGGGGGTGCTGCTCGCGGTGTCCGCCGCGGTGGTCCCCGCGGGCGGCGGGGCGGGCGCCGGGGCCGGGGCGCTCGGGGTGCTGCTGTTGCCGGCCTGGCTGCTTTCTTCGTACGGCTTCACCCGGGCGCCTCTGCTGATGCTGGGGGCCGTGGGGGTCGCGGAGGCGGGGGCCGTCGCCTCCGTGTTCGCGGGGCGGCTGCCGGGGGTCGAGTGGTTGGCCGTACCGGTGGAGGGCGCGGTCGACGCGTGGGGGCCCGGGGTGGTCCCGCTGGTCGCCTGCGGGGCCGCGGCGCTCGTGCTGTTGCTGCACTGCGGCCGGACCCTGACCCGTGCCTCCGCGCATTCCTGTGGGGCGCCGTGAGGGTGCCATCCGACGGACGCCCGGCAGCGGAGCGCCGTTCCCACCCAAGATCTTTCTCTCCCGCGGGGCCGGCACCGCGGGCCTTACCCCGTGACAAACGGCAACCCCCTGAAGGAGAACCCCAGATGAGCACCCTCAGCATCCGAGAATCCGACCCGGGAGCCGCCCGATGAGGGTGCTGCTGATCGGAGCCAATGGATACCTCGGCCGTTTCGTCGCCGACCGGCTGCTCGCCGACCCGGCCGTGCAGCTCACCGCGCTCGGGCGCGGCGACGACTCGGACGTACGGTTCGACCTCGCGAGCGGCAGCCCCGGCGCGCTCACCCGTTTCCTGGACGCCGTGCACCCCGGAGTCGTCATCAACTGCGCGGGCGCCACCCGCGGCGGCGCCCGCGAGCTGACCCGGCACAACACGGTGGCCGTCGCCACCATCTGCGAGGCCCTGCGCCGCAGCGGCTGCGGGGCGCGGCTCGTGCAGCTGGGCTGCGGCGCCGAGTACGGGCCGAGCCAGCCGGGCTCATCGACCGCCGAGGACGCCGTGCCGAGGCCCGGTGGGCCCTACGGGGTCAGCAAGCTCGCCGCCACCGAGCTCGTGCTGGGGGCGGGGCTCGACGCCGTCGTCCTTAGGGTGTTCTCGCCCGCGGGGCCCGGCACCCCCGCCGGATCACCGCTCGGGCGGCTCGCCGAGGCCATGCGGCGGGCCATGCAGTCCGGTGACGGCGAGCTGAAGCTCGGAGGGCTCGGCGTGCAGCGGGACTTCATCGACGTACGCGATGTGGCGCGCGCCGTGCACGCCGCCTCGCTCTCCGCCGCCCAGGGGATCGTGAACATCGGCGCCGGCCGCGCCGTACGTCTGCGTGACGCGGCCGCCGTCCTGGCGCGCGTCGCGGGGTACGGCGGAGCCCTGCACGAGCTCGACCAAGGGCCCCTGCGGCAATCCATCGGGCACCCCCGCTCCGAATCCGACCACGGGGGACCGGCCGCCTACCCCTACCCGGACGGCTGCGGCAGCTGGCAGCAGGCGGATGTGCGCACCGCGCGCGACCGCCTCGGCTGGCGCCCCCGGATCAACCTGGAAGAGTCACTCGCCGACATCTGGATGGAGGCGGCATGCCGCATCTGACCAGCACAGCCATGGGCACCGCGCACACGGACGTACGACTCGGTTTCGGCGTCCCGGGGTTCGCCCACCCGCTCGTCGCGCCCGTCGAATGGTCCGAACTCACCCGTCCGGGCACCCCTTTGCACTGGGTCGTCCTGAATGTGGCGGGCGGCCCGGGGGACCGGCCCGACTCGCACTGCCTGGAAGCGGCGGGGCGGCTGCGGAACGCGGGCGTCCGTGTTCTCGGTCACCTCGACGCGACCTACGGCGCCCGCCCCTTCGGCGAGATGATCGCGGACGCGCACCGCTACCTCGACTGGTACCAGGTCGACGGCTTCTCCCTCGACCGCTGCCCCACCGAGCGCGCCGCGCTTCCCGAGGTGCGCCGGACGGTCACGACCCTGCGCGCGCTCTGCGACGACGCGCACATCGTCCTCGGGCACGGCACCCATCCGTATCCCGGATACGCCGAATCCGCCGACCAGTTGGTGACCTTCTCCGGCCCCTGGAGCGACTACCGCTGGTCCCAGGTGGCCGAGTGGACCGCCGACTACCCGCCCGAGCGCTTCTGCCACTTCGTGCACGGCATGCCGGGCGGCCATCTCGACGAGGCGCTGCGCATCGCGCGCTGGCAGGGGGCCTCGACGATCTACTTCACCGACCGGATAGAGCGGGGCGGACCGAGCGACCCCTGGGAGTCCATGCCCGCCTACTGGGACGAAATCGTCTCGCGTATCGGAACGGGTGTCTCGGAATGAAGAAGGCCGTGGCAGTGTTACACGCAGAACCACCGTTCCGAAATACCGACCAACGGAGTCCCCGTGTCGCTGCCACCCCTGGTCGAGCCAGCATCTGAGCTCACCGTCGACGAGGTTCGCAGGTACTCCCGCCACCTGATCATCCCCGACGTCGGGATGGACGGGCAGAAGCGGCTGAAGAACGCCAAGGTGCTGTGTGTCGGCGCCGGCGGCCTCGGGTCACCGGCGCTGATGTACCTCGCCGCGGCGGGCGTGGGCACGCTCGGCATCGTGGAGTTCGACGAGGTCGACGAGTCGAACCTGCAGCGCCAGATCATCCACAGCCAGGCCGACATCGGCCGCTCCAAGGCCGCGTCCGCGAAGGACTCCGTCCTCGGCATCAACCCGTACGTGAACGTGATCCTCCACGAAGAGCGGCTCGAGGCCGAGAACGTGATGGACATCTTCAGCCAGTACGACCTGATCGTCGACGGCACGGACAACTTCGCCACGCGTTACCTGGTCAACGACGCCTGCGTGCTGCTCAACAAGCCGTACGTGTGGGGTTCGATCTACCGCTTCGACGGCCAGGCGTCCGTCTTCTGGAGCGAGCACGGTCCGTGCTACCGCTGCCTCTACCCGGAGCCCCCGCCGCCCGGCATGGTCCCGTCCTGCGCCGAGGGCGGCGTGCTCGGCGTGCTCTGCGCGTCGATCGGTTCCATCCAGGTCACCGAGGCGATCAAGGTCCTGGCCGGCGTGGGCGACCCGCTGGTCGGCCGCCTGATGATCTACGACGCCCTGGAGATGCAGTACCGCCAGGTCAAGGTCCGCAAGGACCCCGACTGCGCGGTCTGCGGCGAGAACCCCACCGTCACCGAGCTCATCGACTACGAGGCCTTCTGCGGCGTCGTGTCCGACGAGGCGCAGGAGGCGGCGCTCGGCTCGACGATCACTCCCAAGCAGCTCAAGGAGTGGATCGACGCGGACGAGAAGATCGAGATCATCGACGTGCGCGAGCAGAACGAGTACGAGATCGTCTCGATCCCCGGTGCCCGGCTGATCCCCAAGAACGAGTTCCTCATGGGCACCGCCCTGGAGAGCCTCCCGCAGGACAAGAAGATCGTCTTGCACTGCAAGACGGGTGTCCGGTCCGCGGAAGTCCTCGCCGTACTGAAGTCCGCGGGCTTCGCGGACGCGGTGCATGTGGGCGGCGGCGTGATCGGTTGGGTCAACCAGATCGAGCCCGACAAGCCGGTCTACTAGGCGTAGCGCCTGAACGGAGATGGGGCCCCGCACCTATGAGGTGCGGGGCCCCATCGCCTTGACGGCTCGTCCTCAAACGCCGGACGGGCTGGAGTGGGCTGGTGTCTCAGGACTCGCAGACCTTGCCGTCCTGCGGCACCTTTCCGTTCAGGAAGTAGCCGTCGACCGCGTCGTCCACGCAGTCGCTGCCGCTGCCGTAGGCCCCGTGTCCCTCGCCCTTCCAGGTCAGCATCGTGCCGACCCCCTTGCCGAGCTCGTCGGCCATCTTCTGCGCGCCCTCGTAGGGCGTCGCCGGGTCTCCGGTGTTGCCGACCACCAGGATCGGGTCCGCGTCGGGGGCGGAGACGTCGGGGGAGTCGTGCAGTCCGGCCACCGGCCAGGAATGGCACCAGCCCGCCGTGTCCCAGCCCATGAACTCGCCGAAGACCGGCGATATCTCACGGAAGTCGGCGAGCTGCGCCTTCGCCTGCGCGGGCGTCGGGCGCGCCTTGCCGTCGCGGCAGGAGATGGAGCGCTGCGAGTGGCTCTGCGTGCTGTAACCGCCGGACGGGTCCCGCTCGTTGTAGGCGTCGGCCAGCTGCAGCAGCGCCGATCCTTCGCCCTTCTCGGCCTGCTCGAGGCCGCGCGTCAGGGCGGGCCAGCTCTGCCGGCTGTAGAGCGTGACCGTGATGCCGGTGAGCGCCAGGGACTGGGTGAGCTTCCGGTCGCCCGATCCTGGCAGCGGCTCGGCGTCCAGGCGCTTCAGGAGGCGCACTATCTTCTGCGAGCCCGCCTTCGGGTCCTGGCCCGACGACTTCAGATAGTTCTCCAGGGCGCGCTGGAAGCCCCGCGCCTGGTTCTTGGCGTGGCCCACCGAGTCCGCACTCGGGTCGACGACGGCGTCCAGGGTGAGGCGCCCCACCTTCTTGGGGAACAAGTGCGCGTACGTGCCGCCCAGTTCGGTGCCGTACGAGATGCCCATGTAGTGCAGCTTCTCGTCGCCGAGCACCTGGCGCATCACATCCATGTCGCGGGCCGCCTCGACCGTCGAGACATGGCCGAGGAGCTTGCCCGAGTTCCGCTCGCAGCCCGCGCCGAAGTCGGCCGCGTCCTTGAAGTACGCCGCTTCCTCGGCCGGGGTGTCAGGAGTGAGGTCGACGGACTCCGCGGCCTGCGTCTCCTTGTCGCTGCGGCAGCGCACGCCCTCGCTGCCCGCGACACCGCGCGGGTCGAAGCTCACCAGGTCGTACCGCTCGCGCAGCGTGTCGTACGAGTCGGCGAACGACGGCAGCATGGAGACGCCGGAGCCGCCGGGACCGCCGAAGTTGAACACGAGCGAGCCGATGCGCTCGCCCTTGCCGGTGGACCGGGCGCGTATCAGCGCGATGTCGATCGTCTCGCCGTTCGGCTTCGCGTAGTCCAGGGGGACCTTGAGGGTCGAGCACTGCCACTCGGAGCCGGGCGCGGGGTCCTGGCCCGATGCCTTGCAGCCGCCCCAGTCGAGCTTCTGGGCGTTGATCGTGGCGGGCAGCGTGGAGGAGGGATCGGGCCTCGGCTCCTGCTCGGGTCCGGTCGGGGCCGGCTTGGCGTCGTCCTCGCCGCCGTCCGACGAACCGCCGCAGCCGACGGCGAGCCCCGCCACCAGGACCCCTGCGACAGCCAGAGCTGCTGACCGTACGAAACGCGGCATGGAGCGCTTCCCCCCTTGGAAGACAGTCAAGCCATAGTAGGCGGGGCCTCTGACAGTGCCCTGGGCGGGCTTGGTCCCTTATGTGTCGCTTATGTATGTGTCGCTTATGCGCAGACCGTGCCGGCCTTCGGCACCGTGCCGTCCAGCAGATAGCCGTTCACCGCCTCCCGCACGCACTTGTTCTTGCTGTCGTACGCCCCGTGCCCCTGGCCCTTGTACGTCAGCTCGACACCGACGCCCTCGCCCAGCGCCTGAGCCATCTTCTTCGCGCCCTCGTACGGCGTCGCGGGGTCGCCCGTGTTGCCGATGACGACGATCGGCGGCGCGTCCGACGCGCTGACGTCCGGGTGGTCGGCGGCGCCCTGCACCGCCCAGTCGGTGCAGCCGACCATGCCCCAGGCCAGGTAGTCGCCGAACAGCGGGGAGGCCTCACGGAACTCGGGGAGCTTCTCCTTGACGTAGTCGGCGGTGTAACGCGCCTTGTCGTCAGCGCAGTTGATGGAGATGTTGGCGGCCTGGATGTTGCTGTACGAGCCGTCCTGGTTGCGGCCGTTCATGGCGTCGGAGAGCGTCATCAGGATCCTGCCGTCGCCGTCGTACGCCTGCTCAAGGCCGTCGGTGAGATACGGCCAGAAGTCCTTGGAGTACAGCGACTGGGCGATGCCGTTGGTGGCGGCGGTCTGGGTCAGTTCGCGCGGCGGAAGGGCGGGCAGCGGCTTGGCGTCCAGGTCCTTCAGGAGCTTCGCGATCCGGTCCTTCACGTCCTGCGCGGTGTCGCCGACGGGGCAGTCCTCGACCTTCGACGTGCAGTCCTCGGCGAAGTTGTCGAGCGCGAGCTGGAAGCCCTCGGCCTGGCCCAGCGAGCCCTGCTCCGCCGTCTCGGTGGGGTCGACGACCGCGTCGAAGACGGCACGGCCCACCTTCTTGGGGAACAAGTGGGCGTAGACGCCGCCGAGTTCGGTGCCGTAGGAGATGCCGAAGTAGTGCAGCTTGTCGTCGCCGAGGACTTGGCGCATCAGGTCCATGTCGCGGGCCGCGTCGGTGGTGCGTACGTGGGGGAGCACCTCGCCGGAGTTCTTCTCGCAGCCGCCGTTGAAGCCCTTCACGTTGTCGAGGAGCTGCTTCTGCTCCGCGTCGTCGTCGGGCGTGGAGTCCTGCTGGAAGTACTCGTCGAGCTGCTCGTCGTCCTTGCACTTCACGCCCGCGCTGCGGCCGACACCGCGCGGGTCGAAGCTCACCAGGTCGTAGCGGGTGCGCAGCTTGGCGTAGTCCTGTCCGAAGGCGGGCAGCGTGGTGATGCCCGATCCGCCCGGGCCGCCGAAGTTGAAGACGAGCGAGCCGATCCGACGGTCCTTCTCGCCGCTGGCCGCCGCGCGGATCAGCGCGATGTCGAGGGTGTCCCCCTTGGGCTTGTCCCAGTCGAGGGGGGCCTTCATCGTGGCGCACTGCCACTCGGCGCCGCCGGGCAGCGGCGACGGGGCTTCACCACCGCCTTCGGAGGCGTCGGGCGCGGGGCAGTCCTTCCAGCTGAGCTTCTGGGCCGACAGATCCTCGTCCTTGGCCTCGTCGCCGCCGCAGGCCGTGGCGGTCGATGACAGCAGGGCGACGATGGCGGCCAGGACGGTGGCACGCGCCTTCAGGTTGGGCATGCTTCCCATCCTGCGGGGGGCATGGACGGGGCGCACGGCTGGCTCGGCCTTCCGTGATCAGGCGCTCTTCTTAAGAAGAGGGCAGCTTCCTCAAGAGGAGCGCCGATTCCTAAAGCCTAAAGAAGGCCCTTCCTTGTCAGGTGGTTGAAGTACAGCCACCCCGGAAGCACCGGAAGCCACAGTGTGAGGAGCCGGTAGAGCAGCACCGCCGGTGCCGCCACGTCCTTGGGCACGCCCACGGCGATCAGACCGAAGGTGAGCGTCGCCTCGACCGCGCCGACACCGCCGGGCGTGGGCGCCGCCGAGCCGAGCGCGTTGCCGGCGAGGAAGACCACGGCGACGCTGGCCAGGGTCAGCGGCTTCATCTCCGCAGTGCTGAAGGCGCGTACCGAAGCGTCCAGGCACAGGACGAACAGCAGGGTGAGCAGCAGCATGCCGCCGATGCCGGTGAGCAGCTTCTGGGGGCGCTGCAGTACGTCCAGCATGCGCGGCACGACGCCCGCGAACAGCGAGCGCACGCGCGTGACGACGAATTTCCGCAGGAACGGGATCGCGGTCACCACGAGCACCAGGACCGCGACCGACAGCAGACCGGCGATGACGGTGCGGGACGGCGACAGGGACGGCGTCTTCTCCGTACCGGTCAGATAGCCGAAGATCATCAGCAGCATGATGTGCGAGCCGAGCCCGAACAGCTGCGAGGCCCCGACGCTCGCCACCGCGAGGCCGGAACGCACCCCGGAGCGCTGCAGGAACCGCGTGTTGAGCGCGACGCCGCCCACCGCGGCGGGCGCCACGATCTTCACGAACGATCCGGCGACCTGCGCCTGCACGGTCCGCAGGAACGGCACCCGCTCCGGCACGAAGCCGAGCAGGCTCATCGCCGCGGCCAAGTAGCTCAGCGCCGAGCAGGCCACGGCCACCGCGACCCAGCCCCACTCGGCCTCGCCCACGATCGTGCCGAAGTCGACCTGGGTGAGCTGCGAGAGCAGGAAGTACGCGCCGATGGCACCGGCGATGAAACTGATCAGCGTGCGCGGCCTGATCCGCTCGAGCTGAGCGGGCTCGACGGGCGCCTGCGGCCGGATGAGCAGCACCTGGTGGCGGATCTGGGTGAGCAGATCCTCCTCGCGTGCCTGCTCCAGGGCCACGTCTATGGCCTGCTTCTCGGCCTGCTTCTCCGCGCGCACGGCCTTGCGGTCGGGGCTCTTTGCGCCCTCCGCGGTCTCCGCCTCTGCCGCTTCGGCGGTCGCCGAAGCGGCCTCGGTGCGGGCCAGCTTCTCCTTGCGGGACGCTTCGAGCACGGCCTCGCGCTCGCGTTGTGACCGCTCCCGGGCCCGCTTGCGCAGCGTGGCGCGGGTGGCGCGGGTGAGGGCGATCGGCTGGAGCAGCGGCAGACAGTCGGCGACCGTGTCGGGGCCGAGCACATCCAGGGCGGTCGCGACCGCCCGCTCGGCGCCCACCCGCAGCCCGAAGGTGGTCAGGAGCTGCGCGATGTCCATCCGCAGGACCAGATCACCGGCGGCGATCTCACCGCCCCGCAGGTCCGTCAAGATCACCGTGCCGGAACGATCCACCAGAATCGCGTCACCCTGGAGCCTGCGGTGCGCGATCCGCCGCGACTGCAGCGCCTGCACCTGCCGCCAGGTGTCGCACAGCAGCTCGTCGGTGATGGCGTCGTCCGGCAGCGAGTCCAGGGAACGGCCGCCCGTGTGCTCGTACACGAGCATCACCGCGTCGGGGCCGAGCTCGGAGGTGGCGATCAGCTTGGGTGCGTCGGCCCCGGCCGAGATCGCCGCGTACGCGAGAAGGGCCTCCTGCTCGAGGGCCTGGCGCAGCGACTGCAGGCTGCGGCGCTGGGTGATGCCGCGCAGCGTGAGTCTGCGCCATACGCGGTAGAAGAAGCCCTGCGCCTGCTGCTCGCGGTCGATGACCGTGACGTCCAGGGGCGGGCCGTCCTCCAGGGTGACGAAATAGCGGCGGCCGCGGTCGCCGTGCTCCCCGCTGTCCGGGGACTCCTCGCGGGCCGCGCTCACGGGGTGGAAGCCGACGTGCCGCAGGCCGGCGAGGAGCGTCTGGCCGGTGGGCCTGACGTTCGGCGAGCCGACCGCGTACAGCGTTCCGTAGGCGACGCTCCAGCCGAGGAGCACGGTCAGGATGATCGAGAACGGCGTCGTGTAGCCGGTGACCAGCATGGTGAAGGCGTCGAGCAGCAGCACCACCCACAGCACCACGCGCCAGCGTGGTCGGCGGGACATCCCGACCGCTGTCATGTACGCGATTACGGGTGCGAGATAGCCGTGCACAGGATCGGTGAGCGCGTTCAGATCGCCGGGGGACGGCCGGGTCAGCGCCTCCTGGATGGAGTCCGGGGCGGCCCTGGCGACCCAGAGGTCGGTGGCGAGCGTCACGCCGTGCGCCAGGACGGCCGCGAGGACACCGTCGGCGATGCGCAGCCCGTCCCGTTTGATCAGGCGCTCGATGGCGAACGCGACGGGGACGAGCAGGACGCCGATGCTCGCGGTGAGGCCCGCGAACCTGATCAGCGCGTCGGGAGCCTGGTCCGTGCCCTTGTCGATGTCCTGGGCGAGGCCCGACGTCGTGCCGTGTGCGAACGCGGCGATGGCGAGGACCACGGCGATCGCGAGGATGCCGATGAGCAGCCGCATCAGGTCCGAAGGACGGTGCACGCGCGCGGCGAGCAGCGGTTCGTCACCGGCGACGCGGTCGGTGTGCGGCTCCGTCTCGTCGGCGCAGTCGTCGGAGACGAAGGCGTGCGCGCCCTCTGCTTCGGTGCCGGGCTGCTCTTCCGCGTTCGTCGGGTGCTTCGGGTGCTTCTCGTTCTTGTTCAGGGAGTGCCCACCGGTGTCCGGGTGTGACTCGGCCGCAGGGGTGCCCACCGTCTCATCGGGGTGCACATCCTGCTGCTCCGTCGTCTCTTCTTGATCTCGTATCACCAGTCACCGCCCGCACGATGGTGGCATGTCCGGCGGACAGAGGGGGGCATCAGGGTGCGATGTGGGGGCGCGAAGTGTTCCCTGGGCGCCAGTTTGTCTCGTACTGCACGCTCTGTCGCGGGACGGTCACGGTGTCGGTGGCGTACGGCAGGATGGTCCGGATGAGCGAGGAGAGCCGATCGGAGCAAGGGCTTCCGGAGTACCCAGAGTATGCGGAGCGGGTTCTCGAGGTCGCGGAGCTGATCCCTCCGGGGCGGGTGATGACCTACGGGGACGTGGCGGAGTGGCTCGAGGAGGGAGGGCCCCGGCAGGTCGGCCGGGTGATGGCTCTCTACGGAGGGGCGGTTCCGTGGTGGCGTGTGGTGCGCGCGGACGGTGTGCTGCTGCCGGGCCATGAACTGCGGGCGCTCGACAACTACCGCGCGGAGGGCACGCCCCTGCGCGAGGCGGGCCGTGCGGCCGAGGGCCATCTGCCCCGGCTCGACATGCGGCGGGCGCGCTGGGACGGCGGTGACGCGGCGGGCGGCGGCGGTGCCGATCGCCCGCAGGCTCCTCAGGCTCACACCTGACAGCTTCCGCCATCGGGCGGCCGCACGGGGGACCGGTGGCCCGTACGGGGGAAGCGACACGTCCCGCACGCCCGCTGGCGTAGCGTCGACAGCACGCATTTCTCTCCCCCCGCAGCCATCGCGCAGTCGTTTTTCGACCAGTAGACCCACCAGTTTCGACCAGCAGACCCACCAGGACCGGCGACCCACGTGAGTTCCCCTTCATCAGCTCGGCACACCCGGCACCTGTCGCACCACCAGGTGCGACAGGGGACCCCGGGTGCCTATCGGCTGGTGCGTACCCCGCCGGTCCGCGTGGATCCCCCTCGTCTTGACGCACCCCAGCGCGCGGTGGTTGACCACTCCGGAGGACCGCTGCTCGTCCTCGCGGGTCCCGGTACGGGCAAGACGACGACGCTCGTGGAGGCCGTCGCCGCGCGGATCGCGAAGGGCACGGAACCGGAGCGGGTCCTCGTCCTCACCTTCAGCCGCAAGGCCGCAGTGGAGCTGCGCGACCGCATGGCGCTGCGCATAGGGGCGGCGAAGGCCCCGCAGGCGACCACCTTCCATTCCTTCTGTTACGCCCTGATCCGCGCCCACCAGGACGCCGATCTGTTCGTCGAGCCGCTCCGCCTCCTCTCAGGGCCTGAGCAGGACGTGGCCGTGCGCGAGCTCCTTGCGGGCCAGATCGACCTGGAGGCCGAGGGGATCGGCCGCGTGCGCTGGCCGGACGAACTGCGCGCCTGCCTGACGACGCGGGGCTTCGCCGACGAGGTGCGCGCGGTGCTCGCCCGCAGCCGTGAGCTGGGCCTCGGGCCCGACTCCCTGGACGCGTTCGCCCGCCGCGCGGGGCGGCCCGACTGGGGCGCGGCGGCGGCGTTCCTCGCCGAGTACCTGGACGTGCTCGACATGCAGGGCGTGCTCGACTACGCGGAACTGGTGCACCGCGCGGTGCTGCTCGCGCGGCGCCCCGAGGTCGCGCGGGCCCTTGCCGCGCAGTACGACGCGGTCTTCGTGGACGAGTACCAGGACACCGATCCCGCGCAGGTGCGGCTGCTCGACGCGCTGGCCGGCGGCGGGCGTTCGCTGGTCGCCTTCGGGGACCCGGACCAGTCGATCTACACGTTCCGGGGCGCCGACGTGAACGGCATCCTGGAGTTCCCCGGCGACTTCCCGCGCGCGGACGGCACCCCGGCGCCGGTCGAGGTCCTGACCACGTCGCGCAGGTCGGGTGCCGGTCTCCTCGACGCCACCCGGCTGCTCACCCGCCGTATGCCGCTGACCAGGCTGCCGGCGGAGAAGGTGCGGGCCCACCGCGAGCTGGCCGCCGTCCGGGACGGCGGCCGGGTCGAGGCGTACACATATCCGACCTCCGGCGCGGAGCTCGACAACATCGCGGACATCCTGCGCCGCGCGCACCTGGAGGACGGCGTCCCCTGGGGCGAGATGGCGGTCCTGGTCCGCGCGGGCGCCCACACGATCCCCACGGTCCGCCGCAGCCTCACCGCCGCGGGCGTCCCCCTGGACATAGACGGCGACGACATCGCCCTGCGCCACGAGCCGGCGGTCACGCCGCTGCTGACGGCGCTGCGGGTGGTGGCGGAGGCGGTCACTTCTGGAGGGGATGTCTCCGTGGGAGGTGGCTCTGAAGAGGGCGTCTCCGAAGAGGGCGTCTCCGAAGAGGGCGTCTCCGAAGCGGGTCTCTCCGAAGAAAGCGCCCCCGAGGCCGACGCGGGGAGTGAAGCTGACGCGGGGAGTGAAGCGGGGAGTGAATTCGTCCCGCCCGCCTGGCTCGATACCGAGACCGCGCTCACCCTCCTCACGTCCCCGCTCGCCGGCATGGACGCCGCCGACCTCCGCCGGCTCGGCCGCGCGCTGCGCGAGGAGGAGCGCGCCGCGGGGAATCATCTGCCGCCGCCTTCGGACGAGCTGCTTGCCCGCGCGCTCGCCGAGCCGGAGCGGCTCGTCGCGCACGATCCCGCGTACGCCCGTGGCGCCCAGCGGCTCGGCGCCCTGCTCCGCAAGGCCCGTGAGCGCCTCGCGGGCGGCGGCACGGCCGAGGAGGCGCTCTGGGAGCTGTGGGACGGCACTCCGTGGCCGCGCCGCCTGGAGCGCGCCGCACGTCGCGGCGGGGCCGCCGGGCGCAACGCGGACCGCGATCTCGACGCGGTCTGCGCCCTGTTCGCGTACGCGTCCCGCGCCGAGGAGCGCACCGGAGGGCGCGGCGCCCTCAACTTCCTGGAGGAGACCGAGGCGCAGGACATCGCCGCGGACTCCCTCAACCGCAGGGCCGTACGCCCCGACGCCGTACGCCTGATGACGGCGCACCGCTCCAAGGGCCTCGAGTGGCGGCTCGTGGTGGTCGCCGGCGTACAGGAAGGCCTCTGGCCCGACCTGCGCCGCCGCGGCTCCCTCCTGGAGGCCGACCGCATCGGCAGGGACGGCCTCGCCGAGCCCCTGACCCCCGGAGCGCTCCTCTCCGAAGAGCGCCGGTTGTTCTACGTGGCCGCCACGCGCGCGCGTGAACGCCTCGTCGTCACCGCCGTCAAGGCACCCGCGGACGACGGCGACCAGCCGTCCCGCTTCCTCACCGAACTCGGCGTCGAGCCCAAGGACGTGACGGGCCGCCCGCGCCGCCCCCTGTCGGTCTCCGCGCTCGTCGCGGAGCTGCGCGCCACGACGGTCGACCCCCGGGTTTCGGACACCCTCAGGGAGGCCGCCGCGCACCGCCTGGCCCGCCTCGCCGCGCTCAGCGACGCCGACGGACGCCCCCTGGTGCCGTCGGCGCACCCGTACCGCTGGTGGGGCATGTACGAACCGACGGCGAGCGCGGTGCCGCTGCGGGACCGCGACAAGCCCGTCGTCCTCTCCGGAAGCGCCCTGGACCAGCTCGCCAACACCTGTTCCCTGCAGTGGTTCCTGGGCCGCGAGGTGAAGGCGGACGCCCCCGCGACCGCCGCCCAGGGCTTCGGCAACGTGGTCCACGTCCTCGCCGACGAAGTCGCGTCCGGCAGGACCCCCGCCGACCTCGCCGTCCTCATGGAGCGCCTCGACTCGGTCTGGGACTCGCTCGCCTTCGACGCCCCCTGGAAGTCGGCGCAGGAGAAGGAACACGCGCGCGTGGCGCTCGAACGCTTCCTCCAGTGGCACGTGATGGACCGCGCGAGCCGCACCCCGGTCGCCAGTGAGCACGACTTCGACGTGACCCTCGAAGCAGGCCCCTACGAAGTACGCGTGCGCGGCTCCATGGACCGCGTCGAGCAGGACACCGAAGGCCGTGCCTACGTAGTCGACTTCAAGACCGGCAAGCAGACCCCGAGCGCCGCCGACGTGGCCCGCCACCCCCAGCTCGCCGTCTACCAACTCGCCCTCCGCGAAGGCGCGGTGGACGACGCCTTCGACGGCGTACGCCCGGAAGCGGGCGGCGCGGAGCTGGTGCAGCTGCGCCAGGGCGCCGCCAAGAAGGACGGCGGAGAGAGCCTCCCCAAGGTGCAGGCGCAGGAGCCGCTCTCGGGGGAGTGGGTGGGCGACTTGCTCGCCACGGCGGCCGGCAAGGTCCTCGACGAACGCTTCTCACCCACCACGGGCCAGCACTGCACGCACTGCGCCTTCCGCGCTTCGTGCAGCGCACGCCCGGAGGGCCGCCACGTCGTGGAGTGACACCCGGGCGCGAGTGGCCAACATCACCTCGCGGCACTCGAGTTCATAGCAGCAGCACAGACCATCTAAAGTCGCGGCAAAGTTCCACATCTCTCGAGGAGAAACACACATGGCAGCCAACCGGAAGCTCCTGGCCGCGGCAGTCGCCTGTGCCGCCGCGTTCGTCGGCATCACGGGCTGCTCCAGCGAGGACGACAAGGACCCCTTCGAGGGCATGAGCGCCGACAAGATCGCCAAGAAGGCGGCCGACGCGTCCAAGGACGCGGGCTCCTTCAAGGTGACCGGCGAGGGCAAGCAGGGCACCGAGACGGTCAAGGTCGACTTCTCGGTCGCCAAGTCCGGTGACTGCAAGGGCAAGGTGGGCGGCGGCGCGGGTGGCACCGCCGAGCTGCTCGTGGCCGACAAGACCCAGTACATCAAGGGTGACGAGGCGTACTGGAAGGCCATGGGCGGCAGCGGCAAGGCGTCGACCATCAAGGACAAGTGGGTCAAGGCGCCGAGCGGCGGGAATGGCGGCGTCTGCGCCCCGGAGGCGATGTTCCAGTCGAAGGAACTCAAGAAGCTCGAGCGCGAGAAGGACTCCGAGGTCGACGGCAAGAAGGCGGCCGTCCTCACGAAGGACGACTCGGGCAAGAAGACCACCTTCTACGTTGCCGCCGAGGGCAAGCCGTACTTCCTGAAGATCGTCACCTCGGGCAAGGAAGACCCGGGCACGATGTACTTCAGCGACTACGGCAAGCCCGTTGCCGTCAAGGCGCCGGCGCCGGGTGACGTCATGGACATGGAAGAGCTCATGAAGCCCTGACGTCGTCATGAGTGACCGCGGCCACTGACAGCCGGAGATGCCCCGATTGTCAGTGGCCGCCGCTAGCCTCTCTGACGTGCCACCTCGTATCACCGACCCCGAGCAGCTCAAAGAGCTCCTCGGCATCCCGTTCACCCCGGAGCAGACGGCCTGCATCACCGCGCCGCCCGCCCCGCAGGTGATCGTGGCCGGAGCCGGGTCGGGCAAGACGACGGTGATGGCGGCGCGCGTGGTCTGGCTGGTCGGCACCGGCCAGGTCGCCCCGGAGCAGGTCCTCGGCCTGACGTTCACGAACAAGGCGGCCGGTGAACTCGCCGAGCGGGTGCGCCAGGCGCTGATCAAGGCGGGGGTGACCGACGCAGAGGCGCTCGACCCGGACAACCCTCCGGGCGAGCCGGTCATCTCCACGTACCACGCCTTCGCGGGCCGCCTCCTGACCGATCACGGGCTGCGCATAGGGCTCGAACCCACGGCCCGTCTCCTCGCCGACGCCACCCGCTTCCAGCTCGCCGCGCGCGTGCTGCGCGAGGCGCCGGGTCCGTATCCCGCGCTGACCCGCTCCTTCCCCGACCTGGTCAGCGACCTCCTCGCCCTCGACAGCGAGCTCGCGGAACATCTCGTACGGCCCGACAGGCTCCGCGCGTACGACACCGAACTGCTGCGCACCCTCCAGAGCGCCAAGCTCTCCAACGCCGACCTGCGCAATGTCCCCGAGACGGCGGCGGCCCGGCTCGAGCTCGCCGAGCTCGTCGGTCGCTACAGGGAGGCGAAGCGCTCCCGCGACCTCCTGGACTTCGGCGACCAGATCGCCCTCTCCGCGACGCTGGCCCGCACCCGCGCGGAGGTCGGCGAGATCCTGCGCGACGAGTTCCGGGTCGTCCTGCTCGACGAGTACCAGGACACGTCCGTGGCCCAGCGCATCCTCCTGGCAGGCCTCTTCGGAGGCGGCACGGGCCATCCGGTGACGGCGGTCGGCGACCCCTGCCAGGCGATCTACGGCTGGCGCGGCGCGTCCGTGGCGAACCTGGACGACTTCCCCGAGCACTTCGCGTACGCCGACGGGCGCCCCGCCACGCGTCACGCGCTCAGCGAGAACCGCCGCAGCGGCGGCCGCCTCCTGGACCTCGCCAACGGCCTCGCGGAGCCGCTGCGCGCCATGCACGCGGGCGTGGAGGCGCTGCGCCCCGCCCCCGGCGCCGAGCGCGACGGCGTGGTGCGCTGCGCCCTGCTGCGCACGCACGCCGAGGAGATCGACTGGATCGCCGACTCCATCGCCCACCTCGTGGGCACCGGCAAGGCCCCCGGCGAGATCGCCGTCCTGTGCCGCACCGCGACGGACTTCGCGCAGATCCAGGGCGCGCTGGTCGCCAGGGACATCCCCGTGGAGGTCGTCGGTCTCTCCGGGCTGCTTCACCTCCCCGAGGTCGCCGACCTCGTCGCCGTCTGCGAGGTGCTCCAGGACCCGGGTGCGAACGCCTCCCTGGTGCGCCTGCTCACGGGCCCGCGCTGGCGCATCGGCCCCCGCGACCTCGCCCTCCTGGGGCGCCGCGCGCGCCTTCTCGTACGCCATGGGCACGCCGCTCCGGACGACCCCGACAGCCGGCTCGCCGCGGCCGTCGAGGGAGTCGACCCGGCCGAGGTGATATCGCTCGCGGACGCGCTCGACACGTTCCTGGAGACGCCCCTGGACGACGACACGGAGGACGACGGGCTGCCCTTCTCGGCGGACGCGCGCGTGCGGTTCGCCCGCCTCGCCGCCGAACTGCGCGACCTGCGGCGCTCGTTGGCCGACCCGCTGATGGACGTACTGCACCGGGTGCTCGCCGTCACGGGCCTTGAGGTCGAACTCTCCGCGTCGCCGCACGCGCTGGCGGCCCGCCGCCGGGAGACGCTCTCGAACTTCCTGGACGTCGCCGCGTCCTTCGCCGCGAACGACAGCGGCGCGAGCCTGCTCGCCTTCCTCGCCTTCCTGCGCACGGCCGCCCAGTACGAGAAGGGCCTCGACAACGCCCTGCCCGGCGGCGAGAACACGGTCAAGGTGCTCACCGCCCACAAGTCCAAGGGCCTGGAGTGGGACGTCGTGGCCGTCCCCGGCCTGGTGACAGGCACGTTCCCCAGCACTCAGGGCCGCGAGAAGTGGACGGCCCAGGGCAAGGTCGTCCCGCACGCGCTGCGCGGCGACGCGGCGACCCTGCCCGACATCGAGGCGTGGGACTCCCGGTCCATGAAGGCCTTCCACGAGGACATGAAGGACCACCAGCGCACCGAGGAGCTCCGCCTCGGTTACGTGACCTTCACCCGCCCCCGCTCCCTGCTCCTGGGCTCCGGCCACTGGTGGGGCCCTTCCCAGAAGAAGCCGCGCGGCCCCTCGGACTTCCTCCAGGCGCTCCACGACCACTGCGCCGCGGGCCATGGCGAGATCGAGGCGTGGGCCGACGAGCCGGAGGAGGGCGAGGAGAACCCCGCGCTGACGGAGGCGTCCGCCGAGCACGCGTGGCCGCTCCCGCTGGACGACGCGTCCCTGGAGCGCCGCAGGGCCGCTGCCCGTACCGTCCTGGACCATCTGGACCGCCTGGACCGCCTGGACCGCCTGACGGGCGACGAGACAGCGGAGGCCGCCCACTCGCCCGAGTCGGCGCACCCCTCCGCGTACGACGAGGCACCCCCGGCACAGGACCCGGACTGGCCGCCGCCGCCCGAGGACGACGAACCTCCTTATGAAGAGGCCGACTTCCCGGACGTCGCCCCGGAGGACTGGGACGCCCTGCCCCAGGAACGCCCGACGGTGCCCCGTCCGGCGGACTCGCGCCGGGCGGCCGTCCCGCACCAGGCCTCCGCGCCCGACGCCCGCCCGCACCAGGCCTCCGCGCCGGACGCTCGCCCCCACCCGGCCGAGGCCGCCCCGGAGCGGACCCGGCTCACCCCGGAGGAGGCCCGCACGCTCGCCTCCTGGGACCGGGACCTGGACGCCCTCACCGGCGAGCTCCTGCGCGCCCGCGATGCCATCAGGGACATCCCCGTGCCGGCCTCGCTCACCGCGTCCGAGGTGCTGCGCCTGGCCGCCGACCCGGAGGGCTTCGCACAGGAGCTCGCGCGGCCCATGCCCCGGCCGCCGCAGCCGGCGGCCCGCCGGGGCACCCGCTTCCACGCCTGGATGGAGACCCGCTTCGAAGAGCTCCGGCTCCCGCTGCTCGGCCCGGAGGACCTGCCGGGCGGTGCCCCCGGAGAGGCCGAGATCGCCGACGAGCGCGACCTGGCAGCCCTCAAGGAGGCCTTCGAGCGCACCGAGTACGCCCACCGCACCCCGCACCGCGTCGAGGTGCCCTTCCAGCTGGCGATCGCGGGCCGGGTCGTCCGCGGCCGGATCGACGCCGTCTACAAGGAGGTCGACGGCGACGACGTGACGTACGAGATCGTCGACTGGAAGACCAGCAGGACCCGCACCGCCGACCCCCTGCAGCTCGCCGTCTACCGCCTCGCCTGGGCCGAGCAGCACGACGTGCCCCCGGAGTCCGTGAAGGCGACGTTCCTCTACGTCCGCAGCGGCGAGACGTCCCGGCCTGCCGGCCTCCCCGGACGGGCGGAGCTGGAGCGGATCCTCCTGGAGGAGCCGGGCGGTGACCCGGGCGGGCAATCGGGTGAGCGGCGCAGGGACGAACCACCGGACGAGCGGGTCACGGTGGGCGGCTAGTCTCGTGACCATGAGCAAGCCCGTTGACAGCGAGGTCAGCGACGTCGGCGCCGCCAGTGGCGTCAGCGCCGTCCGTACGTATGTCCAGAACCACCGCGCCGCGTTCCTCGACGACCTTGCCGAGTGGCTGCGCATCCCGTCCGTGTCGGCCCAGCCCGACCACGCCGGGGACGTGCGGCGCAGTGCCGACTGGCTGGCGGCCAAGCTGAAGGAGACCGGCTTCCCGACCGCCGAGGTCTGGCAGACGGCCGGTGCCCCCGCCGTCTTCGCCGAGTGGCCGTCGGGCGACCCCCAGGCCCCCACCGTCCTCGTCTACGGCCACCACGACGTGCAGCCCGCGGCCCGCGAGGACGGCTGGCACACCGACCCCTTCGAACCGGTCGTCCAGGGAAACCGCCTCTACGCGCGCGGTGCCGCCGACGACAAGGGGCAGGTGTTCTTCCACGCACTCGGCGTCCGCGCCCACCTCGCCGCCACCGGCCGCACCGCCCCCGCCGTGAACCTGAAGCTCCTGATCGAGGGCGAGGAGGAGTCGGGTTCACCGAACTTCCGCGCGCTGATCGAGGACCAGAAGGCCCGCATCGCGGCCGACGCCGTGATCGTCTCGGACACCGGCATGTGGGCGGAGGACACCCCCACGGTCTGCACCGGCATGCGCGGCCTGGCCGACTGCGAGATCGAGCTGCACGGCCCCGACCAGGACATCCACTCCGGTTCCTTCGGCGGCGCCGTCCCGAACCCGGCGACCGCGGCCGCCCGCCTCGTCGCCGCTCTGCACGACGAGCACGCGCGCGTGGCCGTACCGGGTTTCTACGACGACATCGTCGAACTCACCGACCGCGAGCGCGAACTCTTCGCCGAGCTGCCCTTCGACGAAGAGCGCTGGCTGCGTACGGCCAAGTCACGAGCCACCCACGGAGAAGCGGGCCACACCACCCTGGAGCGCGTCTGGGCCCGCCCCACCGCCGAGGTCAACGGCATCGGCGGCGGCTACCAAGGAGCGGGCGGCAAGACGATCATCCCGTCGTCCGCCCTCCTGAAGCTCTCCTTCCGGCTCGTCGCGGGCCAGGACCCGGACCGCATCGAAGAGGCCGTGCGCACCTGGGTGGGCAATCAGCTGCCGGCCGGAATCAGCCACACGATCACCTTCGGCGCGGCCACGCGCCCCTGCCTCACGCCGCTCGACCACCCCGCCCTGCAGTCCGTCGTACGGGCGATGGGACAGGCCTTCGAGCAGCCGATCCGCTTCACCCGAGAGGGCGGTTCGGGACCGGCGGCCGATCTCCAGGACGTGCTTGACGCACCCGTGCTCTTCCTGGGCATCTCCGTCCCGTCGGACGGGTGGCACGCGCCGAACGAGAAGGTCGAGCTCGATCTGCTGCTCAAGGGAGTCGAGACGACGGCCTACCTGTGGGGCGATCTCGCCGAGCACTGGCGCGATGCACACTGACCTCACCGCCCTGCTGAATCAACCGTTCCATCGGGGGAGTTGGAAGCACCTGTGACCACCTGGACCGACCGCACCGCAGACCGTCCCGTCTCGCTCACCGCACCGAGCGGCATCGATCGCGCGGCCCACCACCGCCTCGACGAGGCCTGGCTGGCCGCCGCCTGGAGCCACCCGACGACTCGGGTCTTCGTGGTCTCCGGCGGCCAGGTGCTCATCGACGAGACCCCCGAGGGCAACACCGAACTGGTGATGACCCCGTCCTTCGAGGCGCCCCTCACCGAGGCGCACCGCTACTTCCTGGGCACGGACGACGACGGCGTCAGCTACTTCGCGCTCCAGAAGGACTCCCTGCCGGGCCGCATGGACCAGCAGGCGCGCCCCGCGGGCCTGCGCGAGGCGGGCCTGCTCCTGTCGCCCCGTGACGCGGGCCTGATGGTGCACGCGGTCGCCCTGGAGAACTGGCAGCGCCTGCACCGCTTCTGCTCGCGCTGCGGCGAGCGCACCGTCATCGCGGCGGCGGGCCACATCCGCCGCTGCCAGGCGTGCGGCGCCGAGCACTACCCGCGCACGGACCCGGCCGTGATCATGCTGGTGACGGACGACGAGGACCGCGCGCTCCTCGGCCGCCAGGTGCACTGGCCCGAAGGCCGGTTCTCGACCCTCGCGGGCTTCGTCGAGCCGGGCGAGTCCATCGAGACGTCGGTGCGGCGCGAGGTCTTCGAGGAGGCAGGCGTCACGGTCGGCGACGTCGAGTACGTCGCGAGCCAGCCCTGGCCCTTCCCGTCCAGCCTGATGCTGGGCTTCATGGCCAGCGCCACGTCGTACGAGATCAACGTGGACGGCGAGGAGATCTCCGAGGCCCGCTGGTTCTCCCGGGAAGACCTGCGGGCCGCATTCGAGTCCGGGGAGGTCCTGCCTCCGTACGGGATCTCGATTGCGGCCCGACTGATCGAGCTCTGGTACGGAAAGCCCCTGCCGAAGCCGGGCACCGTCGGCTAGTCGCTCAGGCGGCCAGCTTCTGCTTGACCTGGGCAAGGGACGGGTTCGTCAGCGTCGAGCCGTCCGGGAAGAGAACGGTGGGAACCGTCTGGTTTCCGCCGTTCGCCTTCTCGACGAAGGTCGCGGAATCCGGGTCGTGCTCAATGTTGATCTCGTTGTACGTGATGCCCTCGCGGTCCATCTGGCCCTTGAGCCGGCGGCAGTAGCCGCACCACGTGGTGCTGTACATCGTCACAGTGCCCGGCATGTTCTCGCGCTCCTTTGTTGCTCGGGGTGCGTCATCGCAATGACCTGAACGTACGTGACCCGGCCACCATTCCCGCATTAGTACGACTGCGTACGCCTCCCTGTGGACAACCGGCTCACCCGCCCCCGCCGACCTGGCAGCATGGCGGGGTGACATCAGCAACGCACTCCACCCTCTTCCCGCAGGTCCCGGACTCTGCCGACGCGGTGCTCGCCGGGCTCGACCCAGAGCAGCGCGAGGTGGCAACCGCCCTGCACGGGCCGGTGTGTGTCCTGGCGGGAGCGGGCACCGGCAAGACCCGCGCCATCACCCACCGGATCGCCTACGGGGTGCGGGCGGGCATCCTCCAGCCCGCCAGTGTGCTGGCCGTCACGTTCACCAACCGCGCCGCGGGCGAGATGCGCGGCCGCCTCCGCCAGCTCGGCGCCTCCGGAGTCCAGGCGCGCACCTTCCACTCTGCGGCCCTGCGTCAGCTCCAGTTCTTCTGGCCGAAAGCAGTCGGTGGCCAGTTGCCCCGGATCGTCGACCGCAAGATCAAGCTCGTCGCCGACGCGGCCGCCGCCTGCCGCATCCGCCTGGACCGCAACGAACTGCGCGATGTGACGAGCGAGATCGAATGGTCCAAGGTCACCCAGACGGTGCCCGCCGACTATGTCGCGGCGGCCGCGAAGTCGGGCCGCCTCATCCCCCGGGACGCGGCGGAGATCGCCCAGCTGTATGCCGCGTACGAGGACCTCAAGCGCGACCGCGCGGTCATCGACTTCGAGGACGTCCTGCTCCTGGCCGTCGGCATCCTCCAGGACCGGCACGACATCGCCGACCAGGTCCGCGCCCAGTACCAGCACTTCGTGGTCGACGAGTACCAGGACGTCAGCCCGCTCCAGCAGCGCCTCCTGGAGCTGTGGCTCGGCGACCGCGACAGCCTCTGCGTCGTCGGCGACGCCAGCCAGACGATCTACTCCTTCACCGGCGCAACCCCCGACCACCTGCTGAACTTCCGCACCCGCCACCCCGGGGCGACGGTCGTCAAGCTCGTCCGCGACTACCGCTCCACACCCCAGGTGGTCCACCTCGCCAACGGCCTGCTCTCCCAGGCCCGCGGCCGCGCCGCCGACCACCGCCTCGAACTGATCTCGCAGCGCGACGCCGGAGCCGAACCGGTCTATACGGAGTACGCGGACGAGCCCGCCGAGGCCGAGGGCGCGGCCCGCCGCATCCGCGCCCTGCTCGCCGACGGCGTCCCGGCGAGCGAGATCGCGGTCCTCTTCCGCACGAACTCCCAGTCCGAGATCTACGAACAGGCGCTGGCCGACGCGGGCGTGCCCTACCAGCTGCGCGGCGCCGAGCGGTTCTTCGAGCGCACCGAGGTCCGCGAGGCGGGCGCTGCCCTGCGCGGAGCGGCCCGTTTCGGGGGGAACGACTCGCTCCTGGACGACGTCGTCGACCTGCCGTCGCAGGTGCGGGCCGTCCTGTCCACGAAGGGCTGGACGACCCAGCCCCCGGCGGGCTCCGGCGCGGCCCGTGACCGCTGGGAGTCCCTGGCGGCCCTTGTGCGCCTGGCCGAGGACTTCGTGCGGGCCAAGCCAGAGGCGACCCTCTCCGACCTCGTCGCGGAGCTCGACGAGCGCGCGGCCGCCCAGCACGCGCCCACCGTGCAGGGCGTCACCCTCGCCTCGCTGCACGCTGCCAAGGGCCTGGAGTGGGACGCCGTCTTCCTGGTCGGTCTCGCCGAGGGCATGATGCCGATCACGTACGCCAAGACCGATGAACAGATCGAGGAGGAGCGCCGCCTGCTCTACGTGGGCGTCACCCGGGCCCGCCTCCACCTCTCCCTCTCCTGGGCGCTCTCCCGTTCGCCGGGCGGGCGGCCCAACCGCCGACCCAGCCGCTTCCTCGACGGACTGCGTCCGGGCTCCGGTGCGGGAGCCGGAGCCCGGGCCGCCGGCGGCGGACCCGGCGGGGTGGAGCGCGGCAGCTCCGCAGAGGGGAGCGGCGGCGGTGCCCGGAGCCGTCGGCGCACCAGCAGGACGCCGGCCCGGTGCCGGGTCTGTGGGCGGTCCCTGACCGACGCGGGCGAGATGAAGCTCATGCGGTGCGAGGACTGCCCGTCCGACATGGACGAGGGGCTCTACGAACGGTTGCGGGAGTGGCGCGCGGGCCAGGCGAGGCAGCTGGGACAGCCCGCGTACTGCGTCTTCACGGACAAGACCTTGATCGCCATCGCGGAGGCCGAGCCGGACGACGAGGGCGAGTTGGCCCGGATCCCCGGCGTCGGCGTTCGTAAGTTTCATCGCTTCGGCGCCGACGTCCTCGCCATCTGTGCAGGTCAAGAGCCTGTAAGGGGCGCCGATGACAACTGATTCAAACTCGTCGAAAAAATAGTTTGCGCATGCGCAAGGAAGACCCATAGGTTCTTAAGCACGGGAACGGCGGCTTCTCCGAAGCCCTCGCCCCGTGCTGTACTTAATAGCCCGCAGGATCGGTTTCGGTCGATCCCATAGACGCCGAGAGGAGGCGATTCCAGTGATCAGCATCAACCAGAGCTTCATCAGCACCGCGAAAATGACCGATCGCTCGGTCGTCGCTTCCTGCCTGCTCGGCTTCTCGAACCTGGGCACCGGTCTGTCCGGTGGCATCGCTGCCGCCGCCGTCCGTCCGGAGTCCTCTGTCCTGCCTCTGTCCCTCCCGCGCACCGCTCTCAACGTTCTTCCGATGCGTGAGGTCAATGAAGGCAGCGAGCGAGCGACCAAGGCACCGGAAGCAGTAGCGACGGCACAGGCGCAGGCCTATGCCTTTGCCGCAGCCGGTGCCGGAGCCAAGAAGCAGACGACGCACCACCACACGATGTGGGCCTTCCGTGGGCTCGAACCCTGGAGTGATCCAGTCTGATCCTCGATCAGACCGGCGCCTTCAGGGCCGCGGAACCCCACCCGGGATCCGCGGCCCTTCTGTTTTCCCCAAAACAGGGAGACAGAGCGAAGGGGCCAAGAGCAAGACCCGGTACCAGCCGCCAACCGGCCGACCCAGGCCGGCACGACCAGACGAGGAAGAACACCACCGTGCAACTCGAAGCGCACGCCCCGTCCGTACCGCCTTCAGAGACTCTCTCCCCGCCCGCTCCCACGGAGGACCCCACCTTGACTCCCCTCACTGCGCTCACCGCGCTCGACGACGCCATCGAGAACCTCGGCGTACCCGTCCCCTGCCGTGCCTACGACCCGGAGGTCTTCTTCGCCGAGTCGCCGGCGGACGTCGAGTACGCCAAGTCCCTCTGCCGTACCTGCCCGCTGATGGAGGCCTGCCTGGCCGGCGCCAAGGAGCGGCGTGAGCCCTGGGGCGTCTGGGGCGGCGAGCTCTTCGTCCAGGGTGTCGTCGTGGCCCGCAAGCGGCCGCGTGGCCGTCCGCGCAAGAACCCGGTCGCGGCATGAGCACCACCGGAACGATTGATCGCCCCCTGACGCACGACCCCCAGAAGCAGGCCCCGATGAAGGCAGCAGTCACGACCGAGCCCGCCGGCTCGGCCACCCCGGACTTCACCACCACCGGCGCGAACGACTCGCGCCAGAACAGGACCCGCGAGATGCAACTCATCCCAGAAGCCATGGCGCGTGCGCATATGCACGAACGCATGCGTGAGGCCGACGCCCAGCGTCCGGCCGTGCGACTGATGGCGGCCCGCCGGATGCAGCGCCGCGCGGAGCGCGCGTCACTGCGTGCCCGGCGCGCGCTCGCCATGGCGGTCATGCACTGACCTGGCGACTGACACGCCGACGCATCGGCTGAGCGCCAGAACATCGCGCACCACGAAAGAGCCCGCGGGGGCCGGTCCGAACGGACCGGCCCCCGCGGTGCGTTGTGCCGGGCGCAGCTCCGGAAGCGGCGATATGGTCGCCGGGTGGACCAGCAGCCTCCTCAGCCCGCGGGTACCGAGAATCTCGTGTGTTCCCGCTGCGGAACGGTCGCCGACGGCGCGCCGCTCACCTGGACCTGCTCCGTGGAGAACGGCGCCCGACGCTACTTCTGTGAATCCTGCGCGCGCGAGAACCTCAGAGCCATCGAGGGACGGCTCGACTCCAGCTGGTGGTGAGTTCCACCTGGTGGTGAGCGCGAGCCGTCACCTCAGGCCCCGGCCGCCGGATCGTCGGCCTCCTCCTCCGCAAGCTTCTCCTCGAACTCAAGCTCCTCCTCCAGGAAGCCCGGAAGCCACGCCTCGAGCTCGTCCCGCATCCGCACCGTCGCACCGAGCTGACAGAGCACCCCTATCGTGCTCAACGTCACACGGTGTATCAGCAGATACGCGGGCGGCAGGTTCAGCTGCTTGCCCAACTGGTAGGCGGGGGAACGCGGATCGGCCACCCGCGCCGCCTGGCTGCGCATCCAGCCGCGCGTGAACGTGTACTCCTCGACCAGCATCGGTTCGATGATCGGCAGCAGATAGTCAAGGACCGCGTCCGGCTCGAGGTCGACCGACTCCTTGACGAAGCCCTCCTCGCACAGCATCTCGTAGACCGCGGCGGCCTCGCCCTCGAGCGTCATCCGCAGGGATTCGCCGATCGTGACGGGCAGTCCGCCGGGCAAGCGGTCCACCGTGCCGAAGTCGAGGACGCCGAGCCGCCAGCCGTCCTTCTCGTCCGGCAGCAGACGGAAGTTGCCCGGGTGCGGATCGGCGTGCAGCAGGCCCGTGCGCGCCGGGCCCGAGAACAGGAAGCGGGCAAGCAGCTGCCCGGCCCGGTCGCGCTGCTCCCCCGTGCCGTCGGCGATCACCTCCGACAGCGGTACGCCGTCGATCCACTCCGTCACGAGCACCTGCTCGGACTGGTGCACCACCGCGGGCACCACGACATCCGGATCGTCCGCGAACTCCTCGGCGTGCGCCTGCTGCGCCTGCGCCTCCAGGCCGTAGTCGAGCTCTTCGGAGACCCGGTCGCGCAGCTCCGTGATGAGCGGCTTGATGTCCATCCCCGGGATCAGCGGCCCCAGGAGCCGGGCAAACCGGCTGAGCTGATTCAGATCGGAGAGCAGCGCCTCACCCGCCCCCGGATACTGCACCTTGACCGCGACCTCGCGCCCGTCCTCCCACACCGCCCGGTGGACCTGCCCTATCGACGCGGCGGCCGCGGGCTTGTCCTCGAACTCCAGGAACAGCTCGCGCCAGTCCTCGCCGAGCCGCTCCTCGAGCACGGCGTGCACGGTGCTCGTCGGCATCGGCGGCGCCGCTTCCTGCAGCTTCGTCAGCGCGGCGCGATAGGGCCCCGCAACCTCCTCGGGCAGCGCCGACTCGAAGACCGACAGGGCCTGGCCGAACTTCATGGCCCCGCCCTTGAGCTCGCCGAGCACCTTGAACAGCTGCTCCGCCGTGCGCTGTTGCAGCTCGCGCCCGACGATCTCCGCCGACTTGCCCCCGATCCGCTTGCCGAGCCCCCAGGTCGCGCGCCCGGCGAAGCCGAGTGGCAGCGCGGCCAGTTTGGCGGTACGGGTAACCGCCTTCCGGGGAAGATCAGACATGCGCCCCTCCAAGTCCCAGACAGCCGCGCCTTGTCCGGCGCCTACCCGGCCATTGTGTCGTGCCGCTCTCGGGTCCCGGCGGGGTGTTCCCCCTTATCCACCGCACCCGCCCCGCATGGGCACGTGCGATGGGGGAGCACCGGCCGTGTGTGCCAGTCGAGACCGGGCACGGAGGCCTCCCAGCGGACCCCCGCGCTCGCCGGTGCCGCCCCGTCCAGAAAGGCGAGCGCATGCGCCGCGGCCAGGCCGGCGACCGTGGTCGACAGTGCCAGATCGCACGCCGTCACATGGCGCGCACGTCCCGAACGCCACTGGGCCAGCATGCGCGGCCAGGTGGGATCCCGGTCCGCCCGCTCCAGCGACAGACAGCCCGCACACGCCGTCGCTCCCGGCAGGACGAGCGGCCCCACCACTCCGGTTCCCTCGATCACCCCCGCATAGAGATGCGGTGTCCCCGAGGAGACCAGCGGCTCGGCGGCGACCGGGTCCGGGGCATGGGCGTCGAGCCCGTCCCGCGGCGCGATGACGACGAGGGAGAGGCCCGGCTCCCCTTCATCGGTCCTGCCCGGCCGGGGTGGCCGGTCGGGAGCCGAGCGGCGCACCGCCCGCCGTGCCGCCGCGTCCCTCCTGTCCCCGACCGCATCGGCGGGCTGACCTCCCGGCGCCACGTCCCACGCTTCGACGAGGCCCCCGTCCCGCACATCGACCTGTCCCACACCCGCCCCCGCAAGAACCGATGCCAGCACGGCGCCCACCCGGCCCGCGCCCCGGACCTGGACCCGCATGGCACGGCGCGCCGCCAACTTCCGCATGCCGTCGCCCGGTTCGGGCGTCACCACCGACAGGGAGGCCAGATCGGGGCGCAGCCGGTCCATGGCCCCGCTCCGCTTGCGCAGGGCGTCGGCGGCCGGGCCGCCGCCCGTCGCGTCGTCCAGGAGCCCGGCCCTGGAGAGCCGTCGCACCAGGGTGTCCACGTGATCGTCGGGCAGGCCCATCCGCTTGCCCTCCTCACGCAGGAGCGGCAGCCCGCGTGTCCCGTCCAGGAGGTTGAGGAAGCTGCCGGTCGCCGTGTCCACCGGGCCGAGCACCAGCGCGTGCGCGGGTGCCACGCCGAACTGGACGGTGTTCAGGTCGCGCCAGCCGCGGCGCAGCGCCGGCTTCAAGATCGGATGCATGGTCGTCCCCCGTGTCCCCTGATGTCCTCCGGCGCGGTCCCCGTCCGCATCGCCGGTCGACTGCCAGAATGCCCGCCGGGGCGAACGGCCGCGGAAAATTGTCCACAGGCAGTGGGTATTCGTCGTACTAATCGATCGCACGGGGAGCGGAACACCGCCGAACCGTCCCGGAGGCGGGACTTCCCCCACACGCAGCGGGTAACGTCGGGGCGTGCCCGCCGACCCACTGCACCGCGCCGGAAATCCACAGCGCAGCACGACCAGCCCGCCGTCACCCGGCTCGGGGGCGAGCGCGGTCGAGGTCAGACGGAGCGCCCGCCGCCGCAGAACGGTCTCCGCGTACCGGGAGGGCGACCGCACCGTTGTGCTCATCCCCGCCCGGATGTCCGAGGCGGAGGAGAAGCGCTGGGTCGACGTCATGCTCGACAAGCTCGCGGCCCAGGAGAGCAAGCGGGTCCTGGGCGACGCGGAACTGGCCGGGCGTGCCGAGCTGCTGTCCGAGCAGTACTTCGAGGGCCGGGCCAGGCCGTCGTCCGTTCGCTGGGTCACAAACCAGAACACCCGGTGGGGATCGTGCACCCCGTCGGAGGGCAGCATCCGCCTGTCGCACCGGCTGCAGGGCATGCCCGAGTACGTCGTCGACTACGTCCTCGTCCACGAGCTCGCGCATCTCCTCGTCCCCGGACACGGACCCCGCTTCTGGCGGCTCCTGGAGGCCTATCCCCGTACGGAGCGGGCCCGCGGGTACCTCGAGGGTGTGGTCGCGGCCGACCGGCTGCCCCATTTGCCCGCCGCCCGCGTGGAGTGAACTTCCGCGGGACGCCGGGGTTGTGTAGGCGGGATGGCGGGGTTGTGTACCGGGTCTGTACCGGCTTGGCTCACTGTCGGACTTTGCGGTTAGCCTGGCGCGACGCATTTACATTCGGGATGGGGGACGGTCGTTACGTATGGCCAGGGAATTCCAACGCGGCCACAAGGCCAAGATCAGTGACCTCACTTCGGGGACCGATCTGTACGTAGGTGTGCAGATCTCAGCCCCTGGACTGAGCTTCGACATCAGCTGCTTCGGCCTGGACGCGGACGAGCGCCTCTCGGACGACAGTTACTTCATCTTCTTCAACCAGCCGAAGTCTCCCGAGGAGTCCATCCAGCTCCTCGGCGCGCAGGCCGGCGACACGGAGTCCTTCCGGGTCACGCTGGACCGGATCCCGGCAAAGATCCAGAAGCTGTCGTTCACCGCGACGATCGACGGCGCCGGGCAGATGTCGCAGGTCGCCCCCGGCTACATCCGGATCGTCGCGGGCGGCGAGGAAGTGGCCCGCTACTCCTTCAACGGCGCCGAGTTCTCCACCGAACGCGCGGTGATGCTGGGCGACTTCTACTTGAAGGACGTCTGGCGCTTCGCCGCGATCGGGCAGGGCTTCGACGGCGGGCTCGACGCGCTCCTGAGGAACTTCGGCGGCGAGGTCGCCGAAGAGGAGCCCGCCGCGCAGCAGCCGCAGGCCGGCGCACCGTCCTTCGCGCCGCCCGCCCAGGCCGCGGCTCCGCCCGCGTTCGGCGCTCCGGCAGGCGGCGCGCCCGCCCCGGCACCGGCTCCCGCCCCCGCTCCGGCTCCCGCGCAGAACTTCGCGCCGCCGCAGGGTGCGACGCCGCCTCCGGCGCCCGCTCCCGCCGACCCGTCGGTGCACGCCGCGCAGACCATCGTGGCGCCCATGAACCAGCCGCCGGCCGGTGCCGTGCCGCCTGCGCCCGCCGCGCCGTACGGGCAGCCGGGCCAGCAGCCGCCGCAGCCGCCGCAGTTCGGCCAGGTCCCCGGCCAGCAGCAGGCCCCGGGCCAGACCGCGCCGCCCCCGCCGGGATACGGCCAGCAGCCCCAGGCGCCGATGCCTCCCGGGTACGGGCAGCAGCCCGGCGCCCCGATGCCGCCCGGCTACGGCCAGCAGCCCCCCGGCGGCCAGTTCCCCGGCCAGCCCGCCGCCCCGCAGGGCGCGGCACCCCAGGGCGCCGGTGTGGCTTCCGCCCTCCAGAAGTACCGCGAGGCGCCCACGGGTCAGCGCTGGACGCAGCAGAACGAGAAGCTGATCCGCGTCGACCTCGGCATCGCCGAACAGGCCATCCTCGCCCGCCAGGGCAGCATGGTGCTCTACCAGGGCAAGGTCGAGTTCAGCTACAAGGGCGCGGGCTTCGCGGGCCGCGTCGTGGGCAACCAGACCGGCCAGGAGATGCAGCTGATGCGCTGCACCGGCCGCGGCCAGGTCTTCCTCGCCGAGGAAGCCACGCACCTGCACCCGATCGAGCTCCAGGGGGACGCGATCTGCGTCTCCGCCGAGAACGTCCTCGCGTTCGACGAGACGCTCCAGCACGAGGTGCGCAGGATCGAGGGCCACGGCATCCCCGGTGGCGCGCTGTTCGTGATGCAGTTCCAGGGCACCGGCACGGTCATCGTCAAGACGCACGGCGTGCCCGTCGTCCTGCCCGTCACGCCGACGACATTCGCCGACTGCCAGTCCGTGGTCGCCTGGTCGGCGGCCGCCCAGGCGATCGTCTCCAGCCAGGTGCGGCTGCGCAGCAACGCGTACGCCGGCTCCACGGGGGAGAGCGTGAACCTCCAGTTCCGGGGCGCGCCCGGCAACTTCATCATCGTCCAGCCGTACGAGGTCTGAGGGAGCCCGTCATGAATCAGCAACTCGCGGGCTTTGCCCCGGCGCCTGTCGCCGCCCGTATGGAGAACCATGGCAACCACATGCTCAAGGTGGCCATGCAGACCGGAAACGACCTCCTCGCGCGCGTGGGCTCGATGGTCGCCTACGAAGGGTTCGTCACGTACGAGCCCAATCCCCCCGCGGTCCGCCAGATCGCCAAGGAGTGGATGACCGGCGAGGGAGCACCTCTGATGAAGTGCTCCGGAGACGGCCTGCTCTATCTCGCCGACTACGGAGCCGACGTCGTCGTCATCAACCTGGCGGGCGACTCGCTCTCGGTGAACGGCACGAACCTGCTCGCCTTCGACGCGTCCCTCCAGTGGGGCGTCGAGCGGGTCAAGGGCCTGGCCAAGTTCGCAGGACAGGGCCTGTGGAACATCAAGATCTCGGGCCAGGGCTGGGTCGCGCTGACCTCCCGTGGCACGCCGGTCGTCGTCGACTGCGGCCGTGGCGACGACGAGACGTACGTCGACCCGGACGCGCTGCTCGCCTGGTCCCCGAACCTCAAGGTGAAGGGCAAGCGCAGCTTCAAGGCCGGCTCGCTCATCGGGCGTGGCAGCGGCGAGGCCTATCAGATGGGCTTCTCCGGAGAGGGCATCGTCGTCGTACAGCCCAGCGAGGACAGCACCGACCGTCTCCGGGCACGGGGCTGAGGGGGAACAACACACCATGCAGAGCCCACTTTTCGCGCACACCGAGCAGCAGACTCAGGAGCGCTACACCGTCCAGAACCCGCAGCTGCTGCGGGTCGCCCTGGAGGGCCACGACGACATCCTGGCCCGCAAGGGCGCCATGGTCGCCTACCAGGGTCTGATCGAGTTCGACGCCGAGTACCAGAGCCAGGGCAACCAGCGCGCCCGCGCGCACACGGGTGAGGGCCTCGACCTGATGCGCTGCCACGGGCAGGGCACGGTCTATCTCGCCAACCTCGCCCAGTACATCCACGTAGTGGATGTGGACAGGGACGGTCTGACCGTGGACAGCAGCTATGTCCTCGCGCTCGACTCGTCGCTGACCCACCAGGTCATCGCCGTGGACAGCCAGTACGGCATCTCCGGCTCGGGCAAGTACCAGCTCAACATCACCGGTCGCGGCAAGGTCGCCCTGATGACCTCGGGGCAGCCGCTGATGATGGAGGTCACGCCCGACAAGTACGTGAACGCCGACGCCGACGCGATCGTCGCCTGGTCCAACGGTCTGCGGGTGCAGATGCAGGCCCAGACGCACTCATCGGGCGTGTGGCGGCGCCGCGGCAACACGGGTGAGGGCTGGGAGCTCAGCTTCATGGGCCAGGGCTACGCGCTCGTCCAGCCCAGCGAGCTGCTGCCGCCGCAGAACGCCGTTATCGGGCAGGGCGCCAGGGCCCAGTTCGGCATGGGGCAGCAGGGTGCCCGGGGGCAGAACCAGGGCAACGTCTGGAGTTGACCCTCCACGGGGAAGGGGCGTGGGGATCTGCGGGCCGTACGTGGCTGGTCGTGCAGTTCCCCGCGCCCCTTATAGGGGCGCGTTTACAGCCGCGCTCGCGTGGCCTCCACCAGGCGTACGACCGACTCGTCGGCCACCGCCGCCACTTCGTCGTACGCGAACCAGCGCAGGTCCAGGGACTCGTCGCTGATGGCTTCGACCGCGTCGGCGGGGGCCAGTGCCGCGTACTGCACGTCGAGATGCTGCGTGCAGGGCCCCGGGATCGGGTGCCGGTCCAGGCGGACGGGACCGCCCGGCAGCAGGGTCAGCCCTCGGACGCCGGATTCCTCCGTCGCCTCCCGCAGCGCCGCCGCGGCCAGGGAGGCGTCGCCCGGCTCGCAGTGGCCGCCCATCTGGAGCCACATCTGCAGCTTCTTGTGCAGCGTCAGGAGCACGCGGCCGCGTGACGGGTCGATGACCAGCGCGCTCGCCGTCACGTGTCCGTCCGTGCAGGCCTTCCACATGCCGTCGTCGGGGTGGGCGGCGAGATGGTCCAGGTAGTACTGGCGCAGCTCTTCCTGGTCCTCGTAGCCCTTCAGCACGAGGACCGCGTCGTCGTGCAGGCTCACTTGTCGCTGTCGTCCTCGTTCTCGGTGTCCTTGGCGTCCTTCTTGAGGTCCGGCTTCGCGGCGCCGCCGCCCGCCGCCTCGCCGAGCATCTTGTCCAGCTCCGAGAAGTCCAGCTGCTCGTGGTGCACAAAGCCGTCCGGGTCGTCCAGGTCGGAGGCCGTCGGCAGCATGTCCGGGTGGGCCCACAGGCCGTCGCGCCCGTCCACGCCGCGTGCGTCCGTGAGCGAGGCCCACAGGCGCGAGGCGTCCCGCAGCCGGCGTGGACGCAGCTCAAGGCCGATCAGCGTGGCGAAGGTCTGCTCCGCGGGGCCGCCCGTCGCACGGCGGCGACGCAGCGTCTCGCGCAGCGCGTCGGCCGATGCCAGACGCGGCTTGGCGGCGGCGTGCACCACGGCGTCCACCCAGCCCTCGACGAGCGCCAGAGCCGTCTCCAGACGGGCCAGGGCGGCCTTCTGGGCGGGCGTGTCCTCCGGCTGGAACATGCCCTGCTGGAGCGCCTCCTGCAGCTGCTCCGGGTTCTGCGGGTCGAGCTGGCCGACCACGTCCTCCAGCTTGGCCGTGTCGACCTTGATCCCGCGCGCGTACCCCTCGACCGCGCCGAACAGATGCGAGCGCAGCCACGGCACATGGGCGAAGAGTCGCTGGTGAGCGGCCTCGCGCAGGGCCAGGTAGAGCCGCACCTCGTCCTTGTCGATGCCCAGGTCCTTGCCGAAGGACTCGATGTTCACCGGGAGCAGCGCGGCCTTGCCCGCCGGGCCGAGCGGCAGGCCGATGTCGGTGGAACCGACGACCTCGCCCGCGAGCACGCCCACGGCCTGGCCGATCTGCTGGCCGAACATGGCGCCGCCCATGGAGCGCATCATGCCGATCAGCGGGCCCGCCATGGCCTGCATCTCCTCGGGCAGCACATCGCCCATGGCCAGACCCACGCGCTCGGCGACCGGGTCGACCAGCTCCTTCCACACCGGGAGGGTCGCCTCGACCCATTCGGCGCGGCTCCAGGCCACGGCCACGCCGGAGCCCGACGGGAGCGACGTCGCGTCGTCCAGCCACAGGTCGGCAAGGCGCACGGCCTCCTCGACGGCGGAGCGCTCGGCGGGGCCGACGCTGGCGTCCTTGACGCCGTCGGACGTGCCCTGGGAGACGGTCTGGCGGGCGATGTCCTTGGCCATGTCCCAGTTCACCGGGCCGCCCTCGTACGAGAGCATCTGGCCGAGCTGCTGGAAGGCGGCACCCAGATCGTTCGGGTTCATCGAACCGAACATCGCGGCGAACGGATTGTCGCCGCCCTGCCCGCCCGCTCCGGGAAACCCGAAACCGAACGGGTTCGCGGGGCCACCGGCGCCCTGACCTCCCCCTCCGGGGGTGTCCTTCTTCTTGCCCTCGTCGCCGTCTTCCGGCTCCTCCGGCGGAAGGCCGAATCCGAATGGGGTGTCACTCACGGGATTCCTCGGCTCGTCAGGCCGCCGGTACGGTTCCGGCGGCGGCTGCCCTACAACACCACCCAGCGTAGACACCGTGACGGGTTCGGGCCTCAGTGCTTCGCCTACTCATGGCCTGCGGCAGGATGGATGCCACCTGGTACGTACGCGTCATTCGCGTATCTACTGAAGACAACCGCTGGAGACGCCCCGTGAGTTCCCCAGATCCACAGGTTCGCGCAGCGCGAAACCTCTCAACTCCGGCCCCCGTCCGCGGGCCGGTGGTAGCCGTCACGGGCGCCGCGTCCGGCGTGGGCGCGCTGCTGACCGAGCGCCTCGCGGCGTCGGAAGAGATCAAGCAGGTCATCGCCATCGACGAGCGCCGGGGCGAATGCGCCCAGGCCCAGTGGCACATCCTGGACGTACGGGACCCCGCGATCGCCGAGAAGCTGCGGGGCGCGGACGTCGTGGTGCACCTCGCGCTCGATCTCGACCTGGAGACCGACGCCGCCGCCCGTACGGCGTACAACGTGCGCGGTACACAGACCGTGCTGACGGCGGCTGCCGCGGCGGGCGTCCACCGTGTCGTCCTGTGCACGTCGGCGATGGTCTACGGAGCGCTGGCCGAGAACGAACTGCCCCTCTCCGAAGACGCCGAATTGCGCGCGACCGCGGAGGCGACCGGGGTCGGCGATCTCCTGGAGGTCGAGCGGCTCGCCCGGCGTGCGCCGCGCGCGCACCCCGGTCTGAATGTCACCGTCGTACGGCCCGCGATTCTCGTGGGCGGCACGGACACGGCCCTCACGCGCTACTTCGAGTCGCCCCGGCTCCTTGTGGTGGCGGGGTCGCGGCCGGCCTGGCAGTTCTGCCACGTCGAGGATCTGTGCAGCGCCCTGGAGTACGCCGTCCTGGAGAAGGTCGAGGGGGAGCTCGCCGTCGGCTGTGACGGGTGGCTCGAGCAGGAAGAGGTCGAGGAGCTCAGCGAGATCCGGCGCATGGAGCTGCCCTCCACCGTCGCGCTCGGTGCCGCGGCGCGGCTGCACCGGATCGGTCTCACTCCCTCTCCGGCCGGTGACCTGGCGTACACGATGTATCCGTGGGTGGTCAGCGTCAGCAGGCTGCATGACGCGGGGTGGCGGCCGCAGTGGACCAACGAGGAGGTTCTCGCGGAGCTCCTGGAAGAGGTGTCCGGCAGGCGTACGGTCGCCGGGCGGCGGCTCGGGCGCAAGGACGCGACCGCCGCGGGTGCCGCGGGTGCGACCGTCGCGCTGCTGGGCGCGGCCGCGGTGGTCCGCCGGGCGCGGAAGGCGCGGCGGCGGATCTGAGGGCCTGCCTGTAGGGATCTCCAAAGCGGTACGCGTGCGTGCCGGGCGAAAACGGTATTCCGTGATGTCCGTGCCGTGCGGCACGATGGCCGTATGGCACGCACCACGAACGAGCACCCCGGCGAGCAGGCTGCACAGGATCCGATCCGGCTTCTCGCGATCCGTGACACCCCGCTCTCCCTGGACGAGGTGTTCCGGGCCGTCGGTGACGACGCCGCCGGCGGCACGGCGCTCTTCGTGGGGACCGTGCGCAATCACGACGGCGGCGCGGACGTCGACGAGCTGGGGTACTCGACCCACCCCACGGCCGAGGCGGAGATGCGCCGGGTGGCCGAGAAGGTCGTCGCCGAATTCCCGGTACGTGCCCTTGCCGCCGTCCACCGCATCGGCGACCTGGCCGTGGGTGATCTGGCGGTCGTCGTCGCCGTCTCCTGCCCGCACCGCGCGGAGGCCTTCGCCGCCTGCCGCAAACTGATCGACGACCTCAAGCACGAGGTGCCGATCTGGAAGCACCAGCGCTTCTCCGACGGGCAGGAAGAGTGGGTCGGCGCCTGCTGAGTCTGCCGCCTCCCCTCCCTGGCCAGGCGGCCCACGAGCTTCCGGTTGCGTAACCCGACCCCTGCCGTGAGCGTTGACAGAGCGGATGGTTAATCTGCTGATCAGTCAGTTGCGGTCGCTCGTGGGGTCAGGAGGTCGACATGGCATCACTTGCCTGGTTGCTGATTCCGTTTGCGGCGGCGGTCGGTGCGGGTCTGTGGGGTGGCTGGGCCACTCGTAACCGCAAGTCGGGCAAGACGGGCGACGCCACGGAGCTCAACGGCTACGCGGCCTTCCGCAAGGCCATGGACAAGTCGCACTGAGCGACCCGATGTCCCGCCCCGGAGCCTGAAGGCCCCGTACGGACTGGCCCCAGGGGTGCACTGACAGACAGGTCCCGTACTGTCGTTCCATGCCACGCCGCACCGCGACGATGCTCGCCTCCACCCTGATGCTGATCGCGCTGCTCTGCGCGGGAGTCCTCATCAAAGTCCCGTACGCGGAGATGTCCCCGGGCCCCACGGTGAACACCCTCGGCGACCACGGCGGCGAGCCGGTGCTGCAGATCTCCGGCCACAAGACGTACCCGACGACCGGTCACCTCAACATGACCACGGTCCGGGTGACCAGCGCCGACTACAACATGAACATCGCGGAGGCCGTCTACGGCTGGCTGGCCCACGACAACATCGTCGTGCCGCACGACACCCTCTACCCGGACGGCAAGACGGAGCAGCAGTCGTCCCAGGAGAACGCGGAAGAGTTCAGCCAGTCCCAGGAGAGCGCCAAGGTCGCGGCGCTGCGGGAGCTGGACCTTCCGGTGAAGTCGCAGGTGGTCGTCTCCACCGTCTTCAAGAAGAGCCCGGCCGAGGGCAAGCTGCACGCGGGCGACGTCATCAAGAAGGTCGACGGCACGCCCGTGAAGGAGATGACGGACGTCGCCAAGCTGGTCACCAAGCACAAGCCGGGCCAGAACGTCGTCTTCAGTGTCGTCCCCGTCAAGGAGGCCGCCGCGGCGGAGAAGGCCGGCAAGGAGGCCACGGAGACCGACGACGTCGAGATCACCACGGAGAAGGCGAAGGACGGCCGCGCGATCGTCGGCATCCAGGCGGGCACCGACCACACCTTCCCGTTCACCATCGACATCAAGCTCGCGGACGTGGGCGGCCCCAGCGCCGGACTGATGTTCGCGCTCGGCATCGTCGACAAGCTGACCCCGGACGACCTCACGGGAGGCAAGTTCGTGGCGGGCACCGGCACCATCGACGACAGCGGCAAGGTCGGCCCGATCGGCGGCATCGAGATGAAGACCGTCGGAGCGCGCGACAAGGGCGCCGAGTACTTCCTGACGCCGAAGGACAACTGCGCCACCGCCGCCAAGGACATCCCCGACGGGCTCACGCTGGTCAAGGTGAACACCATCGACGACGCGGTGGACGCCCTCCAGGACATACGCAAGGGCGACACCGCGGACCTGCCGCAGTGCACCGCCAAGAAGTGACAGACGCCTGCGCCGCCGCCGGAGAACCCGGCGGCGGCGCAGGCGCATGACGGCCGAGTTACTCGGCGAACGTCGCGGCCAGCGCGTCCGCCAGGCCCGGGACCAGGTCGGAGCCCGTGAGGACCTCCGTCGCGGAGTCCTTCTCGCGCAGCCGCAGCGCCGACTCGCGCGCGCCGTCACGGAGCACCGCGACCGTCATACGGACCTCCTGACGGTCCGGGTGCTCGGCAACCCACTTCGCGAGCTTGCCCTCGCTGAGCCCCTCCGGGACGGAGGTCTCCGCGGACGGCGGCAGCATCATGCGCTCCACGGTGAGCGCGCAGCCCGCCACCGCGTCCGGCCAGGCGATGGTGCCGAGGAACTCGTCGAGCGGCTTCCCTTCGGGAAGCTCCTCCTGCTCGATGGGGGTCAGGCCGGTGTCTTCCTGGGATTCGTCGAGGCCGAGCTGTGAGGCGAGGCCGGGTTCTTGGGTGCGCAGTCGCGCCGTGTCGACGAGCGCGAAGAGGCGTGCGGGCCGGTCCCAGCCCAGACCGGACGCGTACTCGTCGATCTCGAGGACGGCACGGGTGAGGGGGCTCGCTGCCATGGGAGTGTTGGACATGGTCACAATCCTGCCTCGTTAGTCCCGAGAAACGGGAACCGAGTAAAGCGTGAGTAAGTTGCATAGGTGTGGGTCCACGATCACAGGGCCCTGACGGATCAACAGAATCAACATCGAACTTCGAGGTGCGCACCTTGGCTTTCCAGATGCCGGACCGCGGCGGAGGCCCGACGGGGCCACGGATCAGAGTGGGCCGACCGTCCCGTCGCGTCCGGACCCTGCTCATGACACTGGGCATCCTGGCCGTACTGGCCATGCTCTTCGTCATGTTCGCGGGGTTCTGGACGGACTGGCTCTGGTACCGCTCGGTCAACTATTCGTCGGTCTTCACGACGACCCTGTGGACCAAGGTAGGCCTGTTCTTCGTCTTCGGCCTGCTCATGGCGGCCGCGGTCGGCGTGAACATCTGGCTGGCGCACCGGCTGCGCCCGCCGCTGAGCGCCATGTCGATGGAGCAGCAGAGCCTCGACCGGTACCGCATGAGCATCGCGCCGTACAAGAAGTGGCTGCTGCTCGGGATCGCGACGCTGGTCGGCCTGATCGCGGGCGCGTCCGCCGCGGGCCAGTGGCGCACGTGGCTGATGTGGGTGAACGGCGTCTCCTTCGGCCAGAAGGACCCGCAGTTCCACATGGACGTGTCGTTCTTCGCGTTCGACCTTCCCTGGTACCGCTTCCTGCTCGGCTTCGGTTTCGCGGCGACGGTGCTCTCCCTGATCGCCGCCGCGCTCACGCACTACCTGTACGGCGGGCTGCGGATCACCAGCCCCGGCGCGCGGGCGACGGCGGCGTCGACGGGTCATCTGTCGGTGCTGCTCGGCATCTTCGTGACGCTCAAGGCCGTGGCCTACTGGCTCGACCGGTACGGCCTCGCGGTGAAGTCCAGTGACTTCAAGGCGACGGGCAACTGGACGGGCCTGCGCTACGTGGACGCGAACGCGTATCTGCCGGCGAAGACGATCCTGTTCTGCATCGCCGTCATCTGCGCCCTGCTGTTCTTCGCGACGCTGTGGCGGCGCACCTGGCAGCTGCCGGTCATCGGCTTCGGCCTGATGGTGCTCTCCGCCATCCTCATCGGCGGTCTGTACCCGGCCATCGTGCAGAAGTTCCAGGTCCAGCCGAACGAGCAGGCCAAGGAATCTCCGTACGTGGAGAAGAACCTCAAGGCCACCCGCGCGGCGTACGGGATCGGCGGCACCGAGGTCAAGGAGTACCCCGGCGTCAGCAGGACGGCCGACCAGACGAAGCTGCGCGACGACGCGAACGGCGCCGCGAGCGTCCGGCTGCTCGACCCGAACATCGTCTCGCCGACGTTCCAGCAGCTGCAGCAGATGAAGAACTACTACGGCTTCCCGTCGAACCTGGACGTCGACCGTTACAGCAAGGACGGCAAGGACCAGGACACGGTCATCGGCCTGCGCGAGCTGAACCTCGACGGCGTGCCCAAGAACAACTGGATCAACGACCACTTCCGCTACACCCACGGGTATGGCGTGGTCGCGGCCAAGGGCACCGAGGCGGACAGCCAGGGACGACCGGTCTTCACCGAGTCCGACCTGCCGTCCAAGGGCAATCTCGGGTCGTACGAGCAGCGGATCTACTACGGCGAGAAGACGACGCAGTACTCGATCGTCGGCGGCCCGCAGAAGGAGATCGACTACTCCGACGACAGCGGCGAGAAGACGACGAGCTACAAGGGCGACAGCGGCGTCAATCTCTCCAACCCGATCAACAGGGCCGCGTACGCGGTGTCGTTCGGTGAGCCGCAGATGCTCTACTCCGGAGCGATCGGCGAGGGTTCGCGGATCCTCTACAACCGCACGCCCAAGGACCGCGTCGAGGCGGTGGCCCCCTGGCTGACCATCGACGGCGACGCCTATCCGGCGGTGGTCGGCAACAAGATCCAGTGGATCGTCGACGCCTACACCACCACCAATGGCTATCCCTACGCGTCGCGTACGACGCTGGGGGACACCACGGCCGACTCGCTGACCGCAGCCAACAACCAGCGTGCGGTGGTGGCCCAGCAGAACCAGGTCAACTACATCCGCAACTCGGTGAAGGCGACCGTCGACGCGTACACCGGCGAGGTCAAGCTCTACGAGTGGGACACCAAGGACCCGGTCCTGAAGACCTGGCGCAAGGCGTTCCCGGGCACGGTCAAGGACAAGAGCGAGATCTCGCAGGCCCTGATGGACCACATGCGGTATCCGCAGGACCTGTTCAAGGTCCAGCGCGAGCTGCTCTCCCGCTACCACGTGAAGGACGCCGAGACGTTCCTCAGCGGCAGTGAGGTGTGGCAGGTGCCCGACGACCCGACGAACAAGTCGGGCAGCGCCGTCCCGCCGTACTACCTGAGCATGAAGATGCCGGACCAGAAGAAGCAGGACTTCTCGCTGACGACGTCCTTCACGCCGAATGGCCGGGACAACCTGAGCGCCTTCATGGCGGTCAACGCCGAGGCCGGGACCAGCGATTACGGCAAGATCAGAATACTGAAGATGCCGTCAAGCAGAACGGTCGACGGACCAAAGCAGGTACAGAGCAAGTTCAACTCCAACGAGGACATCGCCGAGCAGATCAGGCTCCTGAAGGGCGGTGACTCAGAGGTCGACTACGGCAATCTGCTGACCGTGCCGTTGGACGGCGGCCTGCTCTATGTGGAACCCGTCTACGTGAAGGGCGGCGGGCTCAAGTACCCGCTTCTCAAGAAGGTCCTCGTCACCTACGGCAGCAAGATCGCCTTCGAGAACACCTTGGAGGAGGCCCTGAACCAGGTGTTCGGCAAGGACGGTGCGCCACCGGTCGAGGAGCCACCACCGGGCGACGAGGAGAAACCCGAACCGCCGAAGTCCGACGACCCGACGGTCCAGGCGGCGCTCGACGACGCGCAGAAGGCCTTCGAGGACGGCCAGCAGGCGCTGAAGGACGGCGACTGGAAGGCGTACGGCGAGGCGCAGAAGGACCTCGAGGAAGCGCTGCAGCGAGCAGAGGACGCCCAGTCCAAGGAGCCGAAGGGCAACAACAAGGGCGGCTGACCAGGTGTAAAGCACCTACCCCGCGCCGTGGTACTGTTTCAACACAACGGCGCGGGGTGGAGCAGCTCGGTAGCTCGCTGGGCTCATAACCCAGAGGTCGCAGGTTCAAATCCTGTCCCCGCTACTAGAAGACGAAGGCCCGGATCCTTATCGGATCCGGGCCTTCGTCATGTGCCCGTGGTGCCGTGTCGGCGTGCGCTGTTCTGTGCGAAGCATGCTCCGGCCGGGGGGAGTTGGGGAATCTGTGTTTCACTTATCTCTCTGTGGGCATGTCGACAAAACGCTGAAGTGACCTCACTGGCTGCGGTATACCAGGTGTACCCAGGTTGCAGGTGGTGCGACGATGGACGTTATGGGGGACAAGGCAACTCTGTTGGAGACAGGGCGGTTTGTGCAGCCGGCCGACCGGGAGGATCCCGGGGCGGCCGCCGAGGAGTTGCGCCATCGGCTCGCCGCCGAGGCCGGAGATGTCGACGCGATGAGCGTCCTGGGAAGCCTTCTGCTGCGCCGCGGTGATCTCGACGGGGCCGAATCCATGCTGCGCGCGGCGACCGCCGAGGGCGACCGGGCGGCGGCCAACAACCTCGGAGTCCTGCTCCACCAGCGTGGATACGCCGATGAGGCGGCCGGCTGGTGGCGGGTCGCCGCCGTCGCCGGATCCGCCGCGGCCGCACACGCGCTCGGGCGGCACCACCGTGAGCGCGGCGACGAGCCGGCCGCCGAGTACTGGCTGCGGCAGTCCGCCGAGCAGGGCCACGCGCTGGGGGCGTACGCCCTCGCCGACCTCCTGGAGCACCGCGGTGACGCGGGCGCCGAGCGCTGGATGCGGGCATCCGCCGAGCGCGGCCACCGCGAGGCCGCGTACCGGATCGCCCGCGCCCTCGACCGGCGGTCCGCCGCCGAGCGCGCCGAGCCTGCCGAGTCCGCCGAGTCCGCCCAAGACGAAGGTGTACGGTCCGCCGCCGCGGAGGCCGAGCAGTGGTACCGCCAGGCCGCCGCGCGCGGGCACCGGCGTGCCGCGCTGCACCTCGGCGCGATCCTGGAGCAGCGCGGCGAGCTGAAGGAGGCCGGCCGCTGGTACCTGAACTCCGCCAAGGACGGCGAGGCGCGCGCCGCCTGCGCCCTCGGCTTCCTGCTGCGGGACGCCGGCGACACGGAGAGCGCCGCCGTCTGGTGGCTGAAAGCCGCCCAGGACGGGGACGGTAACGCCGCGAACGCGCTCGGCGCGCTGCATGCCGAGCGGGGCGAGACCCAGACCGCCGAGCGGTGGTACCGCGCGGCCATGGACGCGGGCGATGTGAACGGCGCCTACAACCTCGGGCTGCTCTGCGCCGAGCAGGGGCGGACCGCGCAGGCCGACCAGTGGTACCGGCGTGCGGCGTACGCCGGCCACCGCGAGGCGGCGAACGCGCTGGCGGTGCTGCTCCTGCAGGGCGGCGATGCGGCGGGCGCCGAGCCGTGGTTCTCCAAGGCCGCCGAGGCGGGCAGTGTGGACGCGGCCTTCAACCTCGGGATCCTGTACGCGTCGCGTGACGACGAGGGTGCGGCGCTGCCCTGGTACGAGCGTGCGGCGGCCGCCGGGCACACCGAGGCCGCGCTCCAGGTCGGCACGGCGCGGCTGCGCGAGGGCGACGAACAGGACGCCGAGCGGCATCTGCGGTGCGCGGCCGGTGGCGGCAGTGCGGAGGCGGCGTATCGGCTCGGCACCGTGCTCGATGCGCGGCGACCGCCCGCGGGTCCGCCCGCGCTCGGGGAGCCCGCTGCCGAGAAGACCGAGTGCGAGGAGTGGTACGAGCGGGCCGCCGAGCAGGGGCACCGGCGTGCGCAGGTGCGGGTCGGGATGCTGGCCGCGGGGCGTGGCGACGTCGTCGAGGCCGCTCGGTGGTACCGCCTTGCCGCGGAGGCGGGCAGCCGGAACGGGGCGTTCAACCTGGGGCTGCTGCTTGCTCGTGAGGGCAGTGAGCCCGAGGCGGCGCTGTGGTGGACGCGGGCCGCTGACGCGGGGCATGGGCGGGCGGCGCTGCGGCTTGCGCTGCTTTACGCTCGGCGCGGGCAGCTGGTGGAGGGGCAGCGGTGGGCTTCTCGTGCCGTTGATCTTGGGCCTGCTGAGGTCTCCGAGCGGGCGGCTCGGTTGCGCGAGGCGCTTCAGCAGGAACTGACGGCTTAGCTCGCCCACGCTGTTTGTACCTTGGCGTTGTCGGGCGGGTGCAGGGCGGTGGGTGGGCTGTGCCCACCCGTTTCGCCCTGCGGAACGCCTGCCCACAGCAAGGCGCGGAAGTAGATTTGCGCTGGTCGTGGGCTTGACGTAGAGTTGCGTTTACCGACGCGGGGTGGAGCAGCTCGGTAGCTCGCTGGGCTCATAACCCAGAGGTCGCAGGTTCAAATCCTGTCCCCGCTACTGAAACCGAAGGTCCGGAACCCATCAGGGTTCCGGACCTTCGGCGTTATTTGTGGCCCACCGCCTCCCCGTACAGCTTGCGGTCCACCGCCTTCTCCTCCGGGACCTTGTCGCCCTCGGTGACGCCCGCGGCCTCGTACGCGTCCTGGAGCCGGTCCGTCGTGCCCGAGCGGATCTCCCAGTCCATGCGGAGTGACGGAGTCGACCTCAGGACTGCCTCGTCGGTCTTCAGGAGCTTTGCCAGTTCGGAGACGAAGGCCTTGTCCGCCTTGTAGTCGCCGGCGAAGTAGGTGTTCACCGTCCTGATGTACGCGCGGAGCAGCGCCACGCCCGCGTCCGGGTCCTCGGTCAGGAGATCGGGGCCGAACAGGAGGCCGCCGAGGGGTTCGCCCTGGGGCTGGCCGCCCAGGAAGGCGTACCGCTTGTCGCCGTCGACCTTGCGCCAGACCGGGTCAAGGAGCCAGGCGGAGTCGGTGCCGCCGTTCTGGAGGGCGGTCAGGACGTCCGCGGAGCCGAGCTGCTGGAACTGGATCTTGTCGAGGCCGCCGCCGTGCTTCTTCAGGGCCTTGCCCATGGGGTACGAGATGACCGACCCTTTGCCGATCATGGTGCCGAGTTTGCGGCCGGCCATCGGGACGTGGTCCGCGTGCTCGCCCTTCTTCAGCTTCACCCACAGGCCGCTCTTGGACTGCGGGTCGGGGGAGAAGTTCCCGGCCGCCCACTTGATGGTGAAGCCGCTGGTGATGCCGTTCATCACGGCGGCCTCGGGGGCGGCCCACTGGGCGTCGATGTCTCCCTTGGCCAGGAGGGGGAGCGCGTCGGGGGTCGGCAGGACCTTGAGGTGGACGTCCAGGCCGAATCTGACGTTTGCCTGGACGGTTTTCCAGTCGTAGATGCCGTAGTCCTGGAAGATCATCGCTGCGGGGCGCTGGGCGGTTGTGCGGATCTTCAGCTCGCCCCTGCTGGGCTTGAGCAGGCCTGCTGCTATCCGGAGCAGGGTCGACTTTCCGCAGCCGGATGGGCCGACTATGCAGGTGAACTCGCCTGGGGCGATTCTCAGGTCTACGGGGCCTAGTGCGGCTACCGCCTTGGCGCCTCGGCCGAAGGTTCTTGTTACTGCGTGGGCTTCTAGTTTGGGGTGCGGATCTCCCACGGGGTCTCCTTGCGGAGGGCAGGCGGATGTTGGGCGCCGCCGAGAATATGACGCACCGTCAGATCTTGGAAGAGGTCTGCCCTGGCTGAGATTCGCCGTTATCCGCGGGTCGTGGTCCGGTTTGTGCCCACCCGTTCCGCCGTGCGGAACGCCTGCCCACAAACCAGACAGCCCAGTGTTAAGCCGCCGCCGCGCAGTTGGGGCACGTGCCCCTGTACGTGACCTCTACTCCCTCGACCGTGAAGCCGAAGCGTTCTGAGGTGGGGAGGTTGGTCAGGGGGTTGCCTGTGGGGTGGACGTCGCGGATCGCGCCGCATTTGGCGCAGACCAGGTGCTGGTGAGGCGTGTGCGCGTTCGGGTCGTAGCGCTTCGCCCTGCGGTCCGTCGAGACCTCAAGGACCTCGCCGAGGGTCACCAGCTCGCCCAGGGTGTTGTAGACGGTCGCCCGGGAGATCTCGGGCAGCTTGTCCACGGCGCGGGCATGCACCTCGTCGGCCGTCAGATGGACGTGCTCGCCGTCGAGGACCTCGGCCACGACGCGCCGCTGTGCGGTCATGCGCCAGCCGCGTCCGCGCAGTCGTTCCAGGAGGTCACTCATAAGGGCCACCTTAACAGGGAGCGGGACCAGGTCCCGAACAGGTGTGACTTTGGATGCTTACTTGACTTAGACAAAGTCCATCGTAGGATCGAGTACGGCAAACGCCAAGGGACAGGACTTGCAGGAAATACGCAGGAGGCGCACGTGACGCAGGGACCGCTCACCACGGAGGCCGGCGCGCCGGTCGCCGACAACCAGAACAGCGAGACCGCGGGCGTCGGCGGTCCGGTACTGGTCCAGGACCAGCTGCTGCTCGAGAAGCTCGCGCACTTCAACCGCGAGCGCATTCCGGAGCGCATCGTGCATGCGCGCGGCGCCGGTGCGTACGGCACCTTCACCCTCACCCGTGACGTCTCGCAGTGGACGCGTGCCAAGTTCCTCTCCGAGGTCGGGAAGGAGACCGAGACGTTTCTGCGGTTCTCCACCGTCGCCGGAAACCTCGGTGCGGCCGACGCGGTGCGTGACCCGCGGGGCTGGGCGTTGAAGTTCTACACCGAGGAGGGCAATTACGACCTCGTCGGCAACAACACCCCGGTGTTCTTCATCAAGGACGCCATCAAGTTCCCGGACTTCATCCACACGCAGAAGCGCGACCCGTACACGGGCAGCCAGGAGGCTGACAACGTGTGGGACTTCTGGGGACTGAGCCCGGAGGCCACGCACCAGGTGACCTGGCTCTTCGGTGACCGGGGCATCCCGGCTTCGTACCGCCACATGAACGGCTACGGCTCGCACACGTTCCAGTGGAACAACGAGGCCGGCGAGGTCTTCTGGGTCAAGTACCACTTCAAGACCGACCAGGGGATCAAGAACCTCACCGCCGCCGACGCGGCCGTGCTCGCGGGCGAGGACCCCGACTCCCACCAGCGCGACCTGCGCGAGGCCATCGAGCGCGGTGACTTCCCGACCTGGACCGTGCAGGTGCAGATCATGCCGGCGGCCGACGCGGCGAACTACCGCTTCAACCCGTTCGACCTCACCAAGGTGTGGCCGCACGAGGACTACCCGCCGATCGAGATCGGCAAGCTGGAGCTCAACCGCAACCCGGAGAACATCTTCGCCGAGGTGGAGCAGGCGATCTTCAGCCCCGCGCACTTCGTGCCGGGCATCGGTCCCTCGCCCGACAAGATGCTCCAGGGCCGCCTCTTCGCGTACGGCGACGCGCACCGCTACCGCGTCGGCATCAACGCCGACCACCTGCCGGTGAACCGCCCGCACGCCACCGAGGCGCGCACCAACTCGCGTGACGGCTTCTTGTACGACGGCCGGCACAAGGGTGCCAAGAACTACGAGCCGAACTCCTTCGGCGGTCCCTTCCAGACGGACCGGCCGCTGTGGGTGACGTCCGCCGTCACCGGTGGCACCGGCAACCACGAGGCGCCCTCGCACGCCGAGGACACCGACTTCGTGCAGGCGGGCAACCTCTACCGCCTGATGTCCGAGGACGAGAAGGCCCGTCTGATCGAGAACCTCGCGGGCAACATCGCGGGTGTCTCGCGCGACGACATCGCCGAGCGCGCGATCGACAACTTCCGCCAGGCGGACGGTGACTTCGGCAAGCGGCTCGAAGCCGCGGTCCAGGCCCTTCGCGGCTGACGGGGCTTGTCGTAGGGAGAAAAGGCGGGCCGGATCCCCTCGGGGTCCGGCCCGCCTTCCGTATCCGAAAGAAGTGCAGCTCAGGCCGTCAGCGTCTGTGTGCCCCTGCGGTTCGGCGCCCAGCAGCGGATGATGTCGCGGACGGAGACGATGCCGGTCGGTTCATTGCCGTCCATCACGATCAGGTGCCGGAAGCCGCCGTGCGACATGGCGTCCGCGGCCTCCTCCAGGGTCCACGCCGGGGTGGCGAAGACGACGTCGGTCGTGGTGTGGGTGCCCGCGGTCTCGATGTCGGGGTTCTGCCCCGCGCCCAGCGAGATGAGGACGTCGCGCTCGGTCAGGATTCCCAGGCCGCAGGTGTCGGGGTCGAGGACGACGGCCGCGCCGACGCGGCGCGTCGACATCAGCCGGGCCGCCTGGCGCAGGGTGTGGGCGGGGCCGATGGTCAGAACCATCGTGCTCATGGCGTCGCGGACGAGCATGGGCTTGAGCCACCTCCTGGGTGGATCGCTACGAGAAGCGATTCACAAGTTCACAAGTGGGGGGACTCTCAGAGTCGCAGCCATGCGGGCCGTCAACAAGGGGGCGCGTGCTGCCGGTTCAGGGCGTGCACCCGTGTGGCGTACGCCCTCAGTAGCGCTGGTTGAGGTATCCGAGCAGCTCGTCGTGGAGCAGGCCGTTCGACGCCGCCGCGTTGCCGCTGTGCGGGCCCGGGGTGCCGTCGAGGCCGGTGAAGGTACCGCCGGCCTCCGTCACGATGATCGCGTTCGCCGCCATGTCCCAGAGGGAGAGCTCGGGTTCCGCGCAGATGTCGACCGAGCCCTCGGCGACCATCATGTACGGCCAGAAATCGCCGTAGCCCCGGGTGCGCCAGACCGCGCGCGTGAGGTCCATGAAGCCGTCGAGGCGGCCCTGCTCCTCCCAGCCCGTGAGCGAGGAGTACGCGAACGAGGCGTCCTGCATGCGCGAGACCTGGGAGACCTTGAGCCGCGAAGCGGAGGTCAGGCTGCGCCCGGTGTACGCGCCGCCGCCCTTCGCCGCCCACCAGCGGCGGCCGAGCGCGGGCGCCGAGACGACGCCGACCACCGGCTGATAGCCGCCCTCGCCGGCCTCCATCAGGGAGATCAGCGTGGCCCAGACCGGCACGCCGCGTACATAGTTCTTGGTGCCGTCGATCGGGTCGATCACCCAGCGGCGCGGGCCCGTGCCCTCGATGCCGTACTCCTCGCCGAGGATCGCGTCGCGCGGCCGGGCGCGCTGCAGCGAGGAGCGGATCAGCTCCTCGGCCGCTTTGTCGGCCTCGCTCACCGGCGTCATGTCCGGCTTGGTCTCGACCTTCAGGTCGAGGGCCTTGAACCGGTCCATCGTCGCGGCGTCGGCGGCGTCCGCAAGGACGTGGGCGAGACGCAGATCATCGTGGTAGTCGGGCATGGGTGAACAGTATCGATCTCGATCTGCCTGAGCCACAGCGCCGTATGTCCGGGCCATTCCCGGACATGACGCATACGCAGCGGGCTCGCGCCGGAGCTATTGACAGTGCCCCCGAGCGCGTCAACTCTGGCCGCAGAGCCGCTCGGCCCATGGAGGCGACGATGCCTGCAGCTCGGGAATCCTTACTGGACGCGGCCTATACGGCGCTCGCCCGCCGCCCGTGGCCGGGGGTGCGCATGGTGGACGTCGCGGCGGTGGCCGGGGTGTCCCGGCAGACCCTCTACAACGAGTTCGGCAGCAAGGACGGCCTCGCGCGCGCCCTGCTGAGGCGCGAGACCGACCAGTATCTGCACGGGGTGGAGCGCGCGCTCGCCACGGAGGGCGGCGCCGTGGACCGGCTCGCCGCCGTGACCTCCTGGACGATCGGCGCCGCGCGCGCAAACGCCCTGGTGCGGGCCATGCTCACCGGCTGCTGGGGCGAACGCCTGCCCGCGCCGAGCCGCCCCGGGGTCTCCTCGTCGCCCGTGCCCGCGCAGCGGCGCGCGGACGCCGGTGTCCCGACCCCCGCCGAACTGCTCGCCCTCGTACGGGACAAGGCGGTGCACGCGCTGAACGGCAGGGCCCGGCCGAAGGACACGGAAGAGCTGGCCATGGCCTGCGAGAGTGCCGTGCGGATGGCGCTTTCGTACGTCATCGCGCCCTCGCCGAAGGGCGAGGACCCGGTGGAGCTGGTGCGCGGGGTCCTCGGTCTGTGGAGCAATCCGTGAGCGGCGCCCGGTGTCAGTGCGCGGAGCCCGAGAGCTGGAGGCCGATGACGCCGACGATCACCAGCGAGATCGAGACGAGCTTGAGGGTGGAGACCACGTCACCAAGGAAGATCATTCCGTAGACCGCGGTGCCCGCGGCGCCGATGCCCGTCCAGACCGCGTACGCAGGACCCACGTCGAGCTTGCGCAGGGCGAGGGTGAGCAGGCCGAAGCTGCCGAGCGCGAAGGCGGCGAAGGTGATCGTGGGCCAGAGCCGGGTGAAGCCGTGCGAGAGCTTCAGGCAGACCGCGAATCCGGTCTCCAGGAACCCGGCGACAATGACCAGCAGCCACGCCATGTATCTGCCTCCCGCAACTGAACGTTCCGTGACCGCTTCGCCTGGCTTGGATCAGGCTTGGTGCGATTATGCACTTGCCACTGTGCCCGGGGTGCAAACAACGGTGAGGTCAGTCGCCGTCGCGTCGCTCCCGCGTTGCGAGCAGCCTGCGCAGTGAGTAAAGACGCGCGGGATCCGCGTGTCCCTGAGCCACCCACTCGTCCAGTGCGCAGTCCGGCTCGTCATGGCTGCACGCGCGCGGACAGCCTTCGGTGCCCGCCTCCAGGTCGGGGAAGGCGTGGATGACGCGGGACGGGTCGACGTGGTGGAGGCCGAAGGACCGTACGCCCGGAGTGTCGATGACCCAGCTGTCGGAGCCTTCCAGGGGGAGCGCGAGGGCGGACGTGGTGGTGTGGCGGCCGCGGCCCGTGACGGCGTTGACATGGCCGGTCGTGCGTCGGCGGTCTTCCGGGACCAGCGCGTTCACCAGCGTCGTCTTGCCCACTCCGGAGTGGCCGACGAACGCGGTGATCTTGCCGTCGAGCAGCTCGTGCACCTGGGCGAGCTCCGCGCCGTCGGTGAACTCCTCGCGGCTGGTGACGACATAGGGCACGTCGAGCGTGGAGTACGTCTCCAGGATCTTGTCCGCCGATGCCAGGTCGGACTTGGTCAGGACGAGGATCGGCTTCAGACCGCCGTCGAACGCCGCCACGATGCACCGGTCGATCAGGCGCGGGCGCGGCTCCGGGTCGGCGAGCGCGGTGACGATCGCCAGTTGGTCGGCGTTGGCGACGACCACCCGCTCGTAGGGGTCGTCGTCGTCCGCCGTGCGTCGCAGCACCGACGTACGCGGCTCGATGCGCACGATCCGCGCGAGGGTGTCCTTCTTGCCGGAGAGGTCACCGACGAGCGCGACCCGGTCGCCCACCACCGCTGCCTTGCGGCCCAGTTCGCGGGCCTTCATGGCCATCACGATCCGGTCGTCGACCAGGACCGTCAGACGCCCCCGGTCGACGGTGAGGACCATGCCGTCCGACGCGTCCTCGTGCTTGGGCCTGATGTGGGTGCGGGGGCGGTTGCCCTTGCGGTTGGGGCGGACGCGGATGTCGTCCTCGTCGGGGTTCTTTCCGTAGCGGCGCATGTCTGGATCAGCCCGTCAGTTCCCGAGCATTCCGGCCCACAGGTCGGGGAAGTCGGGCAGCGTCTTCGCCGTCGTCGCGACATTCTCGATCTGTACGCCCTCCACGGCGAGGCCGATGATGGCGCCCGCGGTGGCCATGCGGTGGTCGTCGTACGTGTGGAAGATCCCGCCGTGCAGCCGGCGCGGGCGGATGTGCAGACCGTCGGCGGTCTCCGTGACGTCACCGCCCAGTTCGTTGATCTCCTTGGTGAGCGCGGCCAGGCGGTCCGTCTCGTGCAGGCGCAGGTGGGCGACGCCGCGCAGGGTCGAGGGGGAGTCGGCAAGGGCCGCGACGGCCGCGATGCCGGGGGTGAGCTCGCCGACCTCGCTCAGGTCCACGTCGATGCCGTGGATCGAGCCGGATCCTGTGAACACCAGGCCCTGCTCGGTCAGCTCGCAGGAGCCGCCCATCTCCGTGAAGATCTGGCGCAGCGCGTCGCCGGGCTGCGTGGTGTGCGCGGGCCAGTCGGGGATCGTGACCGTGCCGCCGGTGACCAGGGCCGCCGCCAGGAACGGCTGCGCGTTGGAGAGGTCCGGCTCGACGGTCAGATCGCGGCCGAGCAGCGCGCCGGGGGTGACCCGCCACACGTTCGGCTCGCCGCCCGACTCCGGGGTGTCCACCTGGGCGCCGATCGCGCGGAGCATGTCGACGGTCATCCGGATGTGCGGCATGGAGGGCAGCGCGGAGCCGGTGTGCCGGACCTCGACGCCCTGGTTGAAGCGCGGGCCCGAGAGCAGCAGGGCGCTCACGAACTGCGATGACGAGGAGGCGTCGATCTCGACCGGGCCGCCGTCGATGCCACCGCCGCCGTGCACGGTCAGCGGGAGGGCGCCGCGGCTGTCGTCGTCGATACGGGCGCCGAGGGCGCGCAGGCCGTCGATCACGCCGTGCAGCGGCCGCTCGTAGGAACGGGGGTCGCCGTCGAAGCGGATCGGGCCGTCGGCCAGGGCCGCGACCGGCGGCAGGAAGCGCATGACCGTGCCCGCGTTGCCGACGTCGACCGTGGCCGGGCCGTGCAGACCGGAGGGGATGACGCGCCAGGCCTCGCCGGAGCCGTCGGGGCCGACGCCCTCCTCGATGCCGACGCCCATGGCGCGCAGGGCGCCCGCCATCAGGAGCGTGTCGCGGGAGCGCAGGGGGCGGCGGAGCCAGCCCGGCTCGGCGGCGAGGGCGGCGAGGACGAGGGCGCGGTTGGTGACCGATTTGGACCCGGGCACATGGACCGTCGCGGCGACGGCTCCGCTCGCGTGCGGGGCTGGCCAGAGGGTGCTGTGCGCTGGGTTCACGGTCATGCCCACACTTTAGTGGCTGACGGTGACGCCGGATCTTGATCAAATGTGGTGAAACCCAGGCGAAACAGAGAACTGGTAGAGGCCAGAGCCCTGTAGGACCTCTCAGATCCCCGCAGGATTTCTCACAGACCGAGCAGCCAGCGCCCTCCGCCTATCAGTGAGCACAGTGAGACGGCGTGGAAGAGGAAGAGCCACATCCCCGCCGGAACATGCGTGAGCCGCGACAACTGGTCCGCGTCCGAGTCGCCCGCGCCACCGCGCCTGCGCTTGGACTGCAGCTCGAAGGCGGGACGCACGCCGCCGAGGAGCAGGAACCACACCACCACGTACGCGAACGCCGCCTGCACCTGCGAGCTGGTCAGCCAGGAGACCAGCAGGAAGGCGCCGCCGGTGATGACCATGGTGAGGGCGCCGTACGCGTTGCGGATCATCACCAGCATCACGAGGAGCAGCGCCGTCGCGATCCACAGGAAGGCCGTGATGCGGTCCGCGGCGAGCAGCGCGGCACCGCCGAGACCGAGCAGCGGCGGCGCGGTGTAGCCCGCGGCGGCGGTGAGGATCATGCCGATGCCGGTGGGCTTGCCGCGGCTGACGGTGAGGCCGCTGGTGTCGGAGTGCAGCCGGATGCCGTCGAGGCGGCGCCCGGTCAGCAGGGCGATCAGGCCGTGGCCGCCCTCGTGCGCGATGGTGATCGCGTTGCGGGCGACCCGCCAGACGCCGTGCGGGACGACGACGGCGAGGGCGACGACGCCGGTGACGATCACCAGCCACTCGTCGGGCGCGGCCTGCGTACCGAAGACCCGGTCCCAGAGGTCGGCCAGGCTGGCGTTCGCGGTGCTTTCCATTGCTCGGGCCATTGCTTAGACCGGCTCCTCTGGTCGTACGGGGTCTGGCAGTCTGGCACGTATGTGCGGACGGTATGCATCGAGTCGTAAGCCCGAGGATCTCGCAGGAATCTTTGAGATCGAGAAGTGGGAGCCCGAGGAGGCGCTCGCCCCCGATTTCAACGTGGCCCCCACCAAGGAGGTCTACGCGGTCCTGGACCGTCCACTGAAAGACGCCGACGACCGCCGCCCGGTTCGCCAGCTGCGCACGCTCAAGTGGGGCCTCGTGCCGTCCTGGGCCAAGACGCCCGAGGGCGGCGCCCGGATGATCAACGCGCGCGCCGAGACCGTATACGAGAAGCCCTCCTACCGCCGGGCCTTCGCCGCCCGCCGCTGCGTCATCCCGGCGGACGGCTACTACGAGTGGGTCACCGCCGCCGGCGAGCGGGAACTGGAGGTCGAGGGCAAGAAGAAGCGGCCGCGCAAGCAGCCGTACTTCGTGACGCCGGCCGACGGCTCGGTCTTCGCCATGGCCGGGCTCTACGAATTCTGGCGCGACAAGACACTGCCCGACGAGCACCCCCTGGCCTGGTGGGTGACCTGCACGGTGATCACCACGGAGGCGGAGGCCACACCCCTGGCGGTCGCGCCGAAGGAGGGGCCGCGCTCGCTGGCCGACATCCACCCGCGGATGCCGCTGATGCTGACGCCGGACCGCTGGGACGCCTGGCTCGACCCGTCCCGCACGGACGTCGACGACCTGCGGCCGCTCCTGGAGCCGCCGCCGCACGGCCTGATGCGGGCCTACCCGGTCTCGACGGCGGTCAGCAACGTACGCAACAACGGCCCGGAGCTGTTGAAGGAGCTGGAGGGGCCCGAAGAAGGCACACTCTTCTGACGTGACCAAGAGTTCTGACGTGACCAAGAGTGAGATCGTCCAGACCGACGCCGGTGACGCGCGCATCACCTGGCACCCCGCGCCGAAGAAGAAGGCGCGGTTCGTGCTCGCCCTCAGCCACGGCGCCGGCGGCGGCATCGAGGCGCGCGACCTGAAGGCCATCGCCGCCGCCCTGCCCGCGCACGGCGTGAGCGTCGCCCTCGTCGAGCAGCCCTGGCGCGTTGCGGGCAAGAAGGTGGCGCCCGCGCCGAAGACTCTGGACGTCGGATGGCGGGGTCTGTGGCCCGCGCTCGCCAAGCCCGGCCTCCCGGTGATCGCGGGCGGCCGCAGCGCGGGGGCCCGCGTCGCCTGCCGCACCGCCACCGAACTCGGCGCCGTCGCCGTGCTCGCCCTCAGCTTCCCGCTGCACCCGCCGGGCAAGCCGGAGAAGTCACGCGCCGACGAGCTGCTCGACGCCGGGGTGCCCACCCTCGTCGTGCAGGGCGGCAACGACCCGTTCGGGAAGCCCGCCGAGTTCCCCGAGGGGACGTACGAATGGGTGGAGGTGCCCTTCGGAGACCACGGGTTCGCGATCCCCAAGCGCGCCCCGATCGACGAGGCCGAGGCCATGAGGATCATCACGGATGGCGTCACACGGTGGACGGGAATGTTGGGTGGGTGACCTCTGTTGTGCCGAACAGACGTTAAACGCTGTTCGTACGAGAGGAAGTCCGCCGCATGGGTTCGACCATCTGCCCGAGCCGCACCAGTGCCTCTGACCTGGAGTGGACGGTGCTGAGCGCGCCCAAGACCGCTCCTATTCGAGCGGCGGCGGTACCGGATCGTCGTCTATCCTCCGATTCGAGTGGGGCTGCATTCGGTCTCACCACGTCTTTGGAGGAGGTGGGTCCGGTCACTGGGACCGACGCAGGGGCCGAGAACGGCCAGGCGCAGCCCGAGGAGACGGCGGCGGAGCGCACGGCCCGCTTCGAGCGGGACGCCTTGGGCTTCCTCGACCAGATGTACTCGGCGGCGCTGCGCATGACGCGCAACCCGGCGGACGCGGAGGACCTGGTGCAGGAGACCTACGCGAAGGCGTACGCGTCGTTCCACCAGTTCCGTGAGGGCACCAACCTCAAGGCGTGGCTGTACCGCATCCTCACCAACACGTTCATCAACTCGTACCGCAAGAAGCAGCGCGAGCCCCAGCGCAGCGCCGCCGAGGAGATCGAGGACTGGCAGCTCGCACGCGCCGAGTCGCACATGTCCACCGGTCTGCGCTCGGCCGAGTCGCAGGCGCTGGACCACCTGCCCGACTCGGACGTGAAGTCCGCGCTGCAGGCGATCCCCGAGGAATTCCGCATCGCCGTCTATCTGGCCGACGTAGAGGGCTTTGCCTACAAGGAGATCGCGGACATTATGGGGACACCCATCGGTACGGTGATGTCCCGGTTGCACCGCGGCCGTCGCCAACTGCGCGGCATGCTCGAGGACTACGCCCGCGACCGCGGCCTCGTCCCCGCCGGCGCCGCGTCAGAGTCGTCGAACGAAGCGAAAGGCTCAGGCTCATGAGCTGCGGAGAGCCGCACGAGACGGATTGCAGTGAAGTCCTGGACCATTTGTACGAGTTCCTGGACCGTGAGATGCCGGACAGTGACTGCACCAAGTTCGAGACGCACTTCGAGGAGTGCTCCCCGTGCCTGGAGAAGTACGGCCTTGAGCAGGCGGTCAAGAAGCTGGTGAAGCGCTGCTGCGGCCACGACGACGTGCCCGTCGACCTGCGGGCCAAGGTCATGGGCCGGATCGATCTGATCCGCTCGGGCGAGGCAGTGCCGGAGCATGATGTGACGGAAGCCTGAGCTTCCTGTAGTTGAGCGTTGGCAGGCCGTGACGGAAACACGTCACGGCCTGCTTTCTTTCTGTCCACTGTCACTCGTACGTGCCAATTTCCGCACGCGGGGCTCGGAGTGGGGGGTAGCCGTTCTACTCTCCGGACCTCGGAACTTGGTCATTCGGAACTTGGCCATGGGGGTCACGGGGGAGGAGACAGCGCCATGCGGTCCATCGCTCCGTGGGCCCGCGCCTACATCCTGTGCGTCGCCCTGGGCGCCGCCGCCTGCGCCGCGCCCGCGCTGAGCGCGCGCACTCCGTGGGCCGCCGTCGCGCTGCTCGCCGCGCTCTGCGCCGGGTGCGAGCAGGTCTCGCGGTGCCGGGTCATCGGCCGCCGCGCGCCGGGCGGCCTCGGCACGTTCTTCCCGGTCCTGCTCGCCGCCGTGTTCCTGCTGCCGCCCGCCGGCGCGGCGCTCGTCGCGCTGCCGGGATCGCTGCTCGCCCGCGTGGAGCGGCGCCCCCGGTGGGTGCGCAGACTCTGGCGCGCCGCTCAACTCGCCCTCGCCGCCTGGGCGTCGGCCCGGGTGTACGGGGCGTGCGGCGGGCCCGCCGCGGTGGCCGCGGCCGATTTTCCGTACGCACTCGGGCCCGCGGCGGCCGCCGTCATCGCCTTCTCCGGCGTACTGACCGTCCTGGACGGCGGCATTCTGGCGACGGCGGAGCGGGTGCCGGTGCGGGCCGCGTGGCGGGGGCTCTTCCTGCGGTCGTTCGCGCCCGTCGCGGTGCACGGTCTTGCCGGGCTGATGATGGCCGTGCTGTGGCGCAGCCCCTACGGGCCGCTCGCCGCGCTGCTCGTGCTGCTTCCGATGGGCGTGTCCTGCTGGGTGTTCGCGCAGTACCACCGCGAGCGGGCCGCCCACCAGGCCACGATCCGGGCGCTCGTGCAGGCCGTCGACATCAAGGACCGGTACACCCGCGGGCACAGCGAGCGGGTGGGGCGGGCCTCCGTGATGATCGCCCGCGAGCTCGGCATGACGGACGAGCGGGTGGAGAGCCTGCGGTTCGCCGGGATCCTGCACGACGTCGGCAAACTCGGCGTGCCGACGCGGCTGTTGCGCAAGGACGGGCCGCTGACTCCCGAGGAGCGGCGGGTCATCGAGCTGCATCCCGAGTACGGACACGAGATGGTGCGCGGGATCGGGTTTCTCGGGGAGGCGCGGGCGGCGATCCTGCATCACCACGAGCGGATCGACGGGAGCGGGTATCCCTACGGGCTTGTGGGGCGGCAGATTCCGGAGTTTGCGCGGGTGGTGGCCGTTGCGGACGCGTTTGACGCCATGACGTCCACCAGGTCCTACCGGCGAGGGCGGCCTGTCGATGCCGCCCTCGCCGAGTTGTCCCGCTGCGCGGGGGCGCAGTTCGACCCCGTGATGGTTTCCGCGTTGCAGCGGGCGCTGGAGCGGTATGGGTGGAATCCGGAGGTGACTGCTGATGTCGCCGGGGGTGTGCCGTCTCCCCGGCGGGGGGCTTCCGGGGTTCCCGCGGCACCGGGTTCGGCAGCGCGGTGAGCGCCGCTTCGTCGGAACCCGGCAGTGGGGGTTGTGCCCACCCTTCCCCAAGCTCTCGGCTCCGCTCGAGCAGAGGAGGCCCCACTCGCCGTGCGGAACGCCTGCCCACAACGGTGACGGTCGTTGTTTACGGCGCCGCCGGTCTGCTCACCCTCATCGCCCTGGCCTTCACCCTCTGGCACGGCGTCACCGAAGGTGGCATCGCGCTTGCCTTCGGGGGGCTTGTCGCTGTGGGGGAGCTTGCCCGGTGGACGGCCGGGGGGAGTGATCGGGAGCCCGCGCCGCTCGGGGCCGCGGGGGCTCTTGCGTACGCGCTGCTCGGGGAGATCGGCGGGCGGGCCACGCATCACGGCGTGCTGCAGGTGATCGCCGTCGTGGTCGCCGCCGCGCTCGTCGGCGCCGTACCGCATGTGGCGCTCGGCAAGGGGCCCGCCCTTGACCACGTGGCCCGGCGGGTGCTGACCGTCGGGTTCGCGGCGGTGTGCTTCCAGCCGCTGTACAACTCGGGGAAGTTGGAGGAGTGGGTGGGCAAGGGGCCCGCCTTCGCCGCGTTCATCGTCGCGCTGCTCGCCCTGACAGCCCTCTGCGACGCCGTGCTCGCCGCGGCCATGGCGTACGCCCGCACGGGGTGGCCGTTCGGGCCGATCCTGCGGGACGAGTTGCGGGCCATGCTCGGCATCGGGTCCGCGGTGTGCGCGACGGGAGCCGTCATGGCGCTCGCGGTCGCCGTCGCGGGGCTCTGGGCGCTCCCCGTGTTCAGCCTCCCGCTGCTGCTCACCCAGCTGTCCTTCCGCCGGTACGCCGCCGTGCGGACCACGTATCGGCAGACCATCGCCTCGCTGGCCAGGGCCACCGAGATCGCCGGGTACACCCCGCCGGGCCACGCGCGCCGCGTCGCCGCGCTCAGCAGGGCCGTGGGGCGCGAGCTGGGGCTCCTGGAGCCGGACCTCGCCGTCCTCGAGCACGCGGCGCTGATGCACGACATCGGGCAGCTCTCCCTGCTCGACCCGGTGCCCGCGGGGGCGACGGCCGCCCTGCCGGAGGCGGAGCAGCGGCGCATCGCCCTGCTCGGGGGCGCCGTCGTGCGGCAGACGGGGGTGGACGGGGACGTTGCCGTGGTCGTGGAGCGGCAGGCGGATCCGTACCGCGATCAGCCGCTCACCGCCCGTATCGTGCGGACGGCGAACGCATACGACGAGATGGCGCGGGGAGAAGGGCCGGGAGGCCCGCTCAACGCCCTGGAGCGGCTGCGCCTCGCCACCGGCCACGACTATCAGCCGGAGGTCGTGGAAGCCCTGGCCAGGGTGCTCGCGAGGGGGAAATAGCCGTGTCCCACACGGGCCCGGAGCGGGCGGGCGTGACCGCGTGCCCGCTGGGTAACCCATGGGTAATGAGCGCCCGTCCGACCGTACGTGGTTGGATGCGAAGAGGCCCTCGAATACAGCAGGATCTCTGGAACTCGGTAACTGGCAGGCGGGAATCGTGAGGATCTTCGGCAAGGGACGGCACCGGCCCTCCGCCTCATGGCGGCAGGCCACCGACCGCGCCTTCACGCTGATCGGCGACGGGCGGTACGAGGACGCGGGCGCGCTCCTTACCCGCGCGGCGGATCTGGAGCCCTGGCTCTCGGAGTCCTGGTTCAATCTCGCGCTGCTCCACAAGTTCCGGCACGACTGGGAGCAGGCGCGGGCCGCCGGCCTGCGGGCCGTCGCGCTGCTCGACCGGTCCGCCGGCGCCCCCGACTGGTGGAACGTGGGGATCGCCGCCACCGCCCTCCAGGACTGGCCCCTTGCCCGCCGCGCCTGGCAGGCGTACGGGCTGCGCGTTCCGGGCGGTGTCGCCGCCTCCGGTGAGCCCACCGGCATGGACCTGGGCAGCGCCGCGGTGCGCCTTTCGCCCGAGGGCGAGGCCGAGGTGGTGTGGGGGCGCAGGCTCGACCCCGCGCGGATGGAGGTGCTCTCCATTCCGCTGCCGTCCTCCGGGCGCCGCTGGGGCGAGGTCGTGCTGCACGACGGCGTACCGCACGGCGAGCGCTCGACGGCGGCCGGGCACTCCTACCCGGTCTTCGACGAGATCGAGCTGTGGGCGCCCTCGCCGGTCCCCACCTGGGTGGTTCTCCTGGAGGCCGCCACCGAGGACGACCGGGACGCCCTGGAGAAGCTCGCCGCCGACGCGGGCTTCGCCGCCGAGGACTGGTCCTCGTCCGTACGGCTGCTCTGCCGGATGTGCTCCGAGAGCCGGATGCCGAGCGACGAGGGCGACGGCGAGCACCTGGACCCGCACGACCACAGCGAGCCCGGCCATCCCGGGCCGCTCGGCCACCGCAGCCCCGGCGCCCTGTGGGTGCCCGAGCGGGAGTGCGGCATCGCGGCGCCCGCCGCCCTGGTGCGCGGGCTGCTCGACGGCTGGGTCGCGGACAGCCCGGACTCCCGTGACTGGCGGGATCTGGAAGAGGTCTGCTGACCGGTGCCCGTAGGCTGTACGGGCACCATCTCTTGTGGGATCCCAGGAAGGCGTACGTCGGACAATGGCGCAGGACACTGAGCAGCAGGCCTCGGGCGGGGTGCTTCCCGTCGGCGACGAGGGCTTCGTCATCGACACGGAGGACTGCGAGGAGCGGGAGACGGCCTACCGCGAGCGGGGCACGGCACGGCCCATCACGGTCGTCGGCAACCCTGTGCTGCACAAGGAGTGCAAGGACGTCACCGCCTTCGACGACGAGCTCGCCAAGCTCGTCGACGACATGTTCGCCAGCCAGCGGACCGCCGAGGGCGTGGGCCTGGCCGCCAACCAGATCGGCGTGGACCTGAAGGTCTTCGTCTACGACTGCATGGACGACGAGGGCACGCGGCACGTGGGTGTCGTCTGCAACCCGGTCCTGCAGGAGCTGCCCGCCGACCGCCGTCAGCTGGACGAGTCGAACGAGGGCTGCCTCTCCGTCCCCACCGCGTACGCGGAGCTGGCACGCCCGGACTACGCCGAGGTGACCGGGCAGGACGAGAAGGGCAACCCGATCAAGGTGCGCGGCACGGGCTACTTCTCGCGCTGCCTGCAGCACGAGACGGACCACCTGTACGGCTACCTCTACATCGACCGCCTCTCCAAGCGGGACCGCAAGGACGCGCTGCGGCAGATGGAGGAGGGCACTCCGCGCTACCCCGTGGTGGCCAATGACTGACGCGCGCGACGCCTGAGAGGCGTGGGAACCGCGTGACACGAGCGGCCCCTGGCCGGGAACTCCCTCCCGGCCAGGGGCCGTTCGCATGGGCCGCTCGCGTGTGCGAGCAAATCCGGCTGCTCGTGATCCATATTCAGTCACATAAGGGGATTCTCTCGGCATTGGGGGGTAGTGAATGGCGCAAATCTGTTCCCTGAACGGTCAGTTGTGGTGCTGAATGGAAAGCGCGGGGATACGCAACGGCGCGCGCCCGGTACGGCGGGAGGGGCGTGCGTCACCAGGCGGCTGAGAGGGGTTTGTTCGTGTGTGCATATTCCGGAAGCACTTCACAGAAACAGCCATGCGCGAGGCCACACACGCAGAGGGTATCGGTACCACCGGCGCTGGCCGTTCCGTTGATCGAAGCAGCGTTTCCTCGCCGTCTGCACCCGTATTGGCCAAAGCTTCAGGAGAAGTCCAGGACCTGGCTGCTCGAAATGCGCCTGATGCCCCCGGACAAGGTCGAGCGGTACGCGGACAGCCTCTGCTACACCGATCTGGTGGCGGGCTACTACATTGGCGCGCCCGACGAGTTGCTCACCGCCATAGCAGACCTCAGCAGCTGGTTCTTCGCGTGGGACGACCGGCACGACCGGGACTCGGTGCACGGCAGGGCGGCCCAGTGGCGGCGGCTGTGCCGGGGCCTGCACGGCGCCCTCAACGACCCGGGGGAGTATCTGCACCACAGGGATCCGCTGGTCTCCGGCTTCGCGGACTGCGTGCTGCGGCTGTACGCGTTCCTGAGCCCCAGCTGGAACGCGCGGTTCGCCAGGCACTTCCACCCCGTGATCGAGGCGTACGACCAGGAGTTCAGGAACCGGCGCTGCGGGACGGTGCCGCCCGTCGAGGCGTACATTGAACTGCGCCGGCTGACGTTCGCGCACTGGGCGTGGATCGACCTCCTTGAGCCCACCGCGCGGTACGAACTGCCGCGGGCGATAAGGAAACATCCCGCATACCGGCGGGCGGCGCTTGCGACCCAGGATTTCTCCGCCTGGTACAACGACCTGTGCTCGCTCCCCAAAGAACTCGCGGGAGATGAACTGCACAATCTTGGGATCAGCCTCATCCAGCACGAGGGATTAACGCTCGAAGAGGCGGTGAGGGAAGTTCACAGGCGGGTGAGTCAGTGCGTCGCGGATTTCCTCGTGGCCGAGGAGGAAGTCCTGCTGCTCGCCGATAAATTGGCGGACGGGTCGGAAAAGGGGCGAGAGCTCGCGGAAGCCCTTGAATCATGCGTCTTCAATATGCGGAACTGGTTCTCGTCCGTCTATTGGTTCCACCATGAATCCGGCCGCTATCGCGTGGACAGCTGGGACGACAGGTCCATGCCTCCCTACGTCACGGAAAACCATCTGGTGGAAAACCCCATGGCCGAAAACGAACTGGTAGGTGAGGAATGAGCGTCGAATCCACGATACCCGCGCCCGCACCGTCAGGATCGGAGCCGCCGCTCGTCGGCGGCGGCGCACCGCTCATCGGTCACGCCTGGCACCTGATCCGCGACCCGCTCGGCTTCCTGGTCGCGCTGCGGGACCATGGTGATCTCGTACGCATCAGGCTGGGACCCAAGACGGCGTACGCGGTCTGCGATCCGGAGCTGGTCGGGCAGATGCTCAAGAGTCCGGAGTACATCGTCGGCGGACCGCTCTGGGACACCCTCGAAGTGCTCCTCGGCAAGGGCGTTGCGACCAGCAACGGCAAGCTGCACCGGCGTCAACGGCGCATGATGCAGCCCGCGTTCAGGCCCGAGCGGATCGCCGACTACGCCAAGGTGATGGAGGAGGAGGCGCGCGCCACGGCGGCGCGCTGGGACCACGGCCGTACGGTCGACATCAGCGCGGAGATGTTCCGCACCGCCGTGCGCATCGTCTCCCGCTCGCTCCTGGAGGTCGACTCGATCGGCGAGAAGGCGGACCGCATCGCCGATTCGCTGCACACCGTCTTCGAGGGGCTCTACCGGCGGATGATCCTCTCGGTCGGGCCGCTCTACCGCGTGCCGACCCAGGGCAACCGCCGTTTCCAGAACGCGCTCGACGATCTGCACGCGCTGGTCGACGAGATCATCGCCGAACGGCGGGCGACGGATTCGGGCCAGCAGGACCTGCTGGCCGAAATGCTTCGGGCGCGCGATGAAACGGGTCAGCCGCTCAGCGACCAGGAGGTCCACGACCATGTGGTCTCGCTTGTCGTCGCGGGCGCCGAGAATGTCGCGTCGACCCTGGCGTGGACGTTCCATCTGCTCACCGAACACCCGGAGCAGGAAAGGCGGTTGGTTGAAGAAGTAAATTCCGCCGCGCCGGGCCGGGAGATCACATTCGCGGACCTCAAGAACCTGCCGCACACCCGGAATGTCGTCACCGAGGCCATGCGTATACGACCTGCCGCCTGGATATTCACGCGCAGGTCCGTAGCCGAAACGAACCTCGGCGGCTACCGCATTCCGGCCGACACCGACATCGTGTACAGCGTGTACGCGATGCAGCGCGATCCGCGTTCCTTCGAGCGGCATCTGGAGTTCGACCCGGACCGCTGGAATCCGGAACGCGCAGGTGACGTACCGGAGTTCGCGATGATGCCGTTCAGCGTCGGTAACCGAAAGTGCCCGGGTGACCACTTCTCGTTGGCCGAACTCGTCATCATCCTGGCGACGGTGGCCCCGAGGTGGCACCTCTCGCGCGTCCCGGAGACCGACACCGGCACGAAGATCGGCATCACGCTGCATCCGAAGCGTCTGGTGCTTCGCGCCGAGCGGCGCTGACCGCCGGTCCGCGGAAGGTGCGGCGGTAGGCGTTCGGCGTGGTGCCGAGCGCCCGCAGGAACTGGTGGCGCATCGCCGCGGCGTTGCCGAAACCGGCACGCCCGGCGATCGCGTCCACCGTCTCGTCCGAACCCTCCAGCAACTCCTGTGCAAGCAGCACCCGTTGGCGAAGCAGCCAGCGGTAGGGCGTGGTGCCCGTCTCCTGCTGGAAGCGGCGCGCGAAGGTGCGCGGCGACATATGGGCGCGCTCGGCGAGCCGCTCGACGGTGATCTCCGTGTCGAGGTGGCGCTCCATCCAGGCGAGCACCCCGCCGACGGTGTCGCACGCCGTGCGCGGCAGCGGCCGCGCCACGAACTGCGCCTGGCCGCCGTCGCGATGGGGCGGTACGACCATGCGCCGGGCGATGGCGTTGGCGACCTCGGTGCCGTGTTCCTGGCGCACGATGTGCAGACAGGCGTCGATCCCGGCGGCGGTCCCCGCCGATGTGACGACGGAACCCTCGTCCACGTACAGCACATCGGGCTCGACGCGCGCCCGGGGGTAGCGCACCGCGAGCTCCGTGGAGTGCTGCCAGTGCACGGCGCAGCGCCGCCCGTCGAGCAGTCCCGCGGCGCCGAGCACGAAGACGCCGGAGCAGACGGACAGGACGCGGGCGCCGCGGTCCACCGCGCGGCGCAGCGCGGCGAGCAGATCCTCGGGATAGTCGCGGCCCACGAACGACTGTCCGGCCGGCACGGCGATGAGGTCGGCCTCCTCCAGGCGGTCGAGGCCGTACGGCGTGGTGATCGAGAACCCCGCGTGGTTGCTCAGCACCCCGCTCTCCGCGGCGACCACCGCGAAGTCGTACACGGGAAGCCCCTCGTCGCTCCGGTCGAGGCCGAACACCTCGCAGACGACGCCGAGTTCAAAGGGATTGACGCCGTCGAGCAGCACGACGGCCACGTTTTTCAGTGTCGCAGCCTTCAGCATGCTGCCAGTGTGCCGCGACCTTGGCAGTAAGTCGACGGTGTGTGGCAGTCCTGCCACTCACGCCCGTGTCCGGCACGCACGACAGTGAGGACATGAACACATTCCTCGGATACGTGACCGTCCTGACCGTCTTCCTCCTGCTGGCCGCACCCGCGCTGGTCGGGTACGTCCACGACCGCCGGATCGACCGCGAACTGCGTGAGGCCCCCCGTGCCCCACGCAGCCCGCGGCAGTCTGATGTCCTAGAACTCGTCGTCGAAGGAGACCGAGCCCTCGACGGCGACCTGGTAGGCCGAAGGGCGCCGCTCGAAGAAGTTGGTCAGCTCCTGGACACCCTGAAGTTCCATGAACGAGAACGGGTTTGACGAGCCGTAGACGGGCGCGAAGCCGAGCCGCTGCAGCCGCTGGTCGGCGACGCACTGCAGGTACTCGCGCATCGAGTCGGTGTTCATGCCCGGCAGGCCGTCACCGCACAGGTCGCGCGCGAACTGCAGCTCGGCCTCGACGGCCTCCTTGAGCATGTCCGTGACCTGCGTCTGCAGCGCGTCGTCGAAGAGCTCCGGCTCCTCCTTGCGGACGGTGTCCACGACGTCGAAGGCGAAGCTCATGTGCATCGTCTCGTCGCGGAACACCCAGTTGGTGCCGGTCGCAAGGCCGTGCAGCAGACCCCGCGAGCGGAACCAGTAGACGTACGCGAAGGCACCGTAGAAGAAGAGGCCCTCGATGCACGCGGCGAAGCAGATCAGGTTCAGCAGGAAGCGACGCCGGTCGGCCTTGCTCTCCAGGCGGTCCATCTTCTCGACGGAGTCCATCCACTTGAAGCAGAACTCGGCCTTCTCGCGGATGGAGGGGATCTCCTCGACCGCGTCGAACGCGGCGGCGCGGTCGTCCGGGTCGGGCAGATAGGTGTCGAGCAGCGTCAGATAGAACTGGACGTGCACGGCCTCCTCGAAGAGCTGACGGCTCAAGTACAGCCGTGCCTCGGGGGAGTTGATGTGCTTGTAGAGCGTGAGCACCAGGTTGTTGGAGACGATCGAGTCGCCCGTCGCGAAGAACGCGACAAGACGGCCGATCATGTGCTGCTCGCCCGGCGAGAGCTTGGCGAGGTCGGCGACGTCCGAGTGGAGGTCGACCTCCTCCACGGTCCAGGTGTTCTTGATCGCGTCCCGGTAGCGCTCGTAGAAGTCCGGGTAGCGCATGGGACGCAGGGTCAGCTCGAAGCCCGGGTCGAGGAGGTTCTTCTCGCTGTTGGTCGTGGAGCTCATTACTGGCAGGCCTCGCAGGACTCGGGGTTTTCCAGGGAGCAGGCGACGGCTTCTTCGGCCGTGACCTGGGCGGGTACGGGGGCGGTCGCGGTGGCGTTCGAGCCGCCGGCCGCGCGGGCGATGCGCGTGGCGGGGCGCGAGCGCAGGTAGTACGTCGTCTTCAGGCCCGACTGCCAGGCGTACGCGTACATCGAGGAGAGCTTGCCGATGGTCGGCGTCTCCAGGAACAGGTTCAGGGACTGCGCCTGGTCGAGGAACGGCGTGCGCGCGGCGGCCATGTCGATCAGGCCGCGCTGCGGGATCTCCCACGCCGTGCGGTACAGCGCACGGACGTCGGCCGGGATCCAACTGAAGCCCTGCACCGAGCCGTTGGCCTCGCGCAGCGCCTCACGGGTCTGCGCGTCCCACACGCCGAGCCGCTTCAGCTCCTCCACCAGGTAGGCGTTGACCTGGAGGAACTCGCCGGACAGCGTCTCGCGCTTGAAGAGGTTGGAGACCTGCGGCTCGATGCACTCGTAGACGCCCGCGATGGACGCGATGGTGGCGGTCGGCGCGATGGCGAGAAGCAGCGAGTTGCGCATGCCGGTCGCGGCGATACGTTCCCGCAGTGCCGCCCAGCGCTCCGGCCAGGTCAGCTCGACGCCGTAGTGGTCGGGGTGCAGCACGCCGCGCGCGGTGCGGGTCTTCTCCCAGGCCGGGAGCGGCCCGTTGCGCTCGGCGAGGTCGGCGGACGCCTCGTACGCGGCGAGCATGATCCGCTCGGCGATGCGCGTCGAAAGGGCGCGCGCCTCGGGGGAGTCGAAGGGCAGCTTCAGCTGGAAGAAGACGTCCTGCAGACCCATGGCGCCCAGGCCCACGGGCCGCCACTTGGCATTCGAACGGCCCGCCTGCTCGGTCGGGTAGAAGTTGATGTCGACGACACGGTCGAGGAAGGTGACGGCCGTGCGGACGGTCTCGTCGAGCCGCTCCCAGTCGATGTCGTCGCCGGACGGCAGGACGAAGGCGCCGAGGTTCACCGAGCCGAGGTTGCAGACCGCCGTCTCGCCGTCGTCCGTCACCTCCAGGATCTCCGTGCAGAGGTTCGAGGAGTGCACCGTGTGGCCGGGCTCCGCCGTCTGGTTGGCGGTGCGGTTGGCGGCGTCCTTGAACGTCATCCAGCCGTTGCCGGTCTGCGCGAGGGTGCGCATCATGCGGCCGTACAGGTCGCGGGCCGGGATGGTCTTCTTGGCGAGCCCGGCGGCCTCGGCCCTGCGGTACGCGGCGTCGAACTCCTCGCCCCACAGGTCGACGAGCTCGGGCACGTCGGCCGGCGAGAACAGCGACCAGTCCTGGTCGGAGGCGACCCGGCGCATGAACTCGTCCGGGATCCAGTGCGCGAGGTTGAGGTTGTGCGTACGCCGCTGGTCCTCACCCGTGTTGTCGCGCAGCTCCAGGAACTCCTCGATGTCGGAGTGCCACGTCTCCAGGTAGACCGCGGCGGCGCCCTTGCGGCGGCCGCCCTGGTTCACGGCGGCGACGGAGGCGTCCAGGGTCTTCAGGAACGGCACGATGCCGTTGGAGTGCCCGTTCGTGCCGCGGATCAGCGAACCGCGGGAGCGGATGCGGGAGTACGAGAGGCCGATGCCGCCCGCGTGCTTGGAGAGGCGCGCGACCTGGTGGTAGCGGTCGTAGATGGAGTCCAGCTCGTCCAGCGGGGAGTCGAGGAGGTAGCAGGAGGACATCTGCGGGTGGCGGGTGCCGGAGTTGAAGAGCGTCGGCGAGGACGGCAGGTAGTCCAGGCGGCTCATCAGGCGGTACAGGGCGGCGACTTCGTCCACCGAGCGCGCGCTGCCGTCCTCGGCCAGGCCGCTCGCGACGCGCAGCATGAAGTGCTGCGGGGTCTCGATGACATGCCGGGTGATGGGGTGCCGCAGGAGATAGCGGCTGTGCAGGGTGCGCAGGCCGAAGTAGCCGAAACGGAAGTCGGCGCCGTCCGCGAGCGCGGAGTCCACGAGACCGTCGAGGCGCGCCGCGTGGTCGACCACGAACGCGGCGGTGCGGTCCGCGATCAGGCCCTCGCGGTGACCGACCGCGACCGAGTCGGAGAAGGAGCGCACGCCCTGCGACGCGGCCTCCTCACGGATGCTGATGCTCAGCAGCCTGGCCGCCAGCTTCGAGTACGCGGGGTCCTCGGAGATGAGCCCCGCGGCCGCCTCGGTGGCCAGCTCCCGCAGCTCCGACACGTCCGCCTTGGCCGAGCGGCCGCGCAGCGCGGCGGCGGCGACTCTGCCGGGGTCGGCGTCGGGGAGGTCGGCGGTGAGGTCGGTCAGGGTACGCAGCAGCGCGGTGCCTGGGCCGTCGGCGGTCTGCTGACCGTCGGTGGTCTGCGCTGACGCAGGTTCGGCTGGCGCGATGGTCACGTGGAGCACTCCCTCGCTCGGCTCAGAGCCTTGCGGAGGGGGAGGGGACACACGGGCGCCGCCCCGGGCAGGGCTGGGCTCCGCGTCCACCAGCCCATTCCACGAGGCCCGGACGTCGTCGGCACCCGGACCGGACGGAACGGGTGCGCTGTCGACAGGTCTTCGGACTCGTGGGTACGACAAATGCGTACTCATACACCGTTGCGGGACAGTTCCGGACTTGCACCGGATTCCCCTGCGGCGACAGCGAGCACGAGCATACATCTTGTGCTGGCTCTGCGCGGCAGCCCCACATCTTGTGTCGGCATGGGTATCCCCTAGGGTGGCGGCCGAACTGATCGTCGAACAGGGGGAGTCGCTGTGCGGGGACGGGGCGCGGGCTGTGCGGCGGTACTGGTGATGGTGCTCACCGGGTGCGGGGGCGACGGGGGTACGGCCGATGCGAAGGCCACTTCGACCCCGAAGCCGAGCACGGCTCCCGGTGTCGACGGCGAGGTCGATGCCGCCAAGGTTTTCACTGATGCCGAGCTGAAGGCGGCGCTGCTTCCGGCGAAGGCGGTCGGCCCGAAGGCCGAGGCGCTCAACGCAAGCGTGGGGCGCTTCAACCAGCACTACGGGGGCGGCGACTGGAGCGCCTGCGAGCGCGGCGGCAAGGCGAGAGTGGAGCTATTCGAGATGCGGGGGAGCAGCGCAGGACACATGATTCGCGGCTTCCCCGGGGCGATGGCCGACGAGGGGGATCCGTTCGTCACCCAGAGCCTGGTGTCGATGCCGGTCGGGCAGGCCGGGCGGCACGTGGAACTGCGCAGGCAGCTCCACAAAGTGTGCCCCAGCGTCACCGTCGACACCGAGGCGGCCCCGGTCGCGGAGCATCACATACTCGAGGATCTGCCGGACCTCGGCGACGAGGCGATCCTGGAGACCACGCGGACCACGGGCGGCGACGAATACGACGGCGAGACTCCGCACTACAAGGCCGAGGTGCGGGTCGGCGGTGTGCTCGTCCTGGTGGACGCGGGCTCCGACAAGGATCTGACGATCTCCTCGGCGGCCCAGGCGGCGGCACGGGTCCGCACGGAGCTGTACAAGGCCTCGTAAGGCCCCGCGCACGACGACGGGCCGCCGGATGAGGAATCCGGCGGCCCGCATGACGTACGTACAAGAAGGCTCAGTGCCCGCCCGGCGCTCCCGCCGTCGCCTCCTCCGTCGCCTTCGGCAGCTCCCGCACGACGCCCGGGTCGCCCGCGTCCGCCGTGTAGTCCTCCGGAGAGGTCTCGTCGATGCCGTCAGGGGCCTTCATGGCGCGCAGGACGAACGTCATGACCACGGTGACCACCGCGTTCAGGACGAACGCCGTGAGGCCGATGTAGCCGATCTCGCCGATGCCGGGGATCTCGTCCGACGAGCCGCCGAAGTGCTTCTGCGTCGGAGAGGCGACGCCGTACGCCGCGGCCGTGCCGTAGATCATGCCGACCGCCCAGCCCGCGAGCAGCGCCCAGCGGTGGAACCACCGGGTGAACAGGCCGCCGACCAGCGCGGGCATGGTCTGCAGGATCCAGATGCCGCCCAGGAGCTGGAAGTTGATCGCGACGGTCTTGTCCATGGTGAGGACGAAGGCGAGCGCGCCGACCTTCACCAGGAGCGAGACGAGCTTGGAGACCTTGGTCTCCTGCGCGGGCGTCGCGTCCGGCCTGATGAAGTCCTTGTAGATGTTCCTCGTGAAGAGATTCGCGGCCGCGATCGACATGATCGCCGCCGGGACGAGCGCGCCGATGCCGATCGCGGCGAAGGCGACGCCGGTGAACCAGTCGGGGAACATGTTCTCGAACAGCTGCGGGATCGCCAGCTGGCCGTTCTCGACCTTGACCCCGGCCGCGATCGCCATGAAGCCGAGCAGCGCGAGCAGGCCCAGCATCAGCGAATAGAGCGGCAGGATCGTGGTGTTGCGGCGGATCACGTCGCGGCTCTTGGAGGAGAGCGTCGCCGTGATCGAGTGCGGGTACATGAAGAGCGCGAGCGCGGAGCCGAGGGCCAGGGTCGCGTACGTCCACTGTCCTGGCTCACCCGGCGCGAGACCCGCGACGGGCTTGCCCGCCGCCTCGTTCGTCGCCGAGAACTTGTCGCCCGCCGCCTGGAAGATCTCGTCGAAGCCGCCCAGCTTGATCGGGATGTAGATGATTGCGACGGCGATGACGAGATAGATCAGGCCGTCCTTCACGAACGCGATCAGGGCGGGGGCCCGCAGACCCGACGAGTATGTGTACGCGGCGAGCACCGCGAAGGCGATGAGCAGCGGCAGGTCCTTGATGAACCAGTTGGTGTCCGGACCGCCGCCGACGCCCATGACGTCAAGGACGGCCTGGATGCCGACCAGTTGGAGCGCGATGTACGGCATCGTGGCGAGGATGCCGGTGACCGCGACGGCAAGGGAGAGTCCCTTCGAGCCGAAGCGCCCGCGCACGAAGTCCGAGGTCGTCACGTATCCGTGCTTGTGCGACACCGACCACAGGCGCGGCAGGAAGGTGAAGATCAGCGGGTAGACGAGGATCGTGTACGGAACGGCGAAGAAGCCGGCCGCGCCCGCCGCGTAGATCGCCGCGGGGACGGCGACGAACGTGTACGCCGTGTACAGGTCGCCGCCGAGCAGGAACCACGTGACCCAGGTGCCGAACGACCGTCCGCCCAGGCCCCATTCGTCCAGGCTCTGCTCGTTCTCGGCCTTGCGCCAGCGCGCGGCCATGAAGCCCATCACGGTGACGGCGATGAAGAAGAAGATGAAGACGCCGAGTGCGACGCCGTTCACGCCACCTGTTCCAGAAGCGAGTGTCGTCACTGGCCGGCACCCCCTTGGACCTGCTCGGTCTTGCGGGCGCGCTGGTCACGCTGCCACAGCTTGTACGCGATCATCGTGAGGAGGGTGGATATGAGCACCCACAGCATTTGGTACCAGTAGAAGAACGGGATGCCGATGAAGGTCGGTTCGATCTTCGCGTAGGAACTCACCCAGAGCATCGCCACGAACGGCGCGACGAGACAGAGGGCAATGACCACGCGGACCGGCGTGATCACCGGTCTGCTCACTTCAGGCGCATCTGACACATCTGACACTTCGCGGCTCCGCTCCCTCGCTTATCCCACCTTTAACGTGCGGGAAATCTAAGCGAGAGTCTTGATCTATGGAACCCCCGTCCGGATAACGGACGGGTCGATGTGCCTGCTCAGCGCCTGTTGAGTGCCTGCTCAGCAGCAGCGGAACCCCTGCCGTGGGTCCGACTCCTGTTGGTCCGTCCGCATTCGCTCGAACTCCCTCCGGGAGGGGACGGATGCCCCTGGATGCGTCTTCCGCGTGTGCGTCACATACCGGTCGTACGCGGACTCGTCGGTCAACTCCCGTGCGTACCAGCGCATCCAGCGAAGCCCGCGAAGCACCCAGGTCATGGGGTGAGCTCCTGTTCCTTCCTGAGCTGCTCTTCCTTCTCCTCGGGCGTCGCGATCAGGCCGGCCGGGGCCGTCAACTTCGACTCCACGTACGGAGCCTCACTCAGCCGCGAGGCCTCCGGATTGCGGACGTGTCTGACGCAGACCCGCGCCGCGTCCAGGATCACGATGACGATGAGCAGGGCGAGGGCCGCCGTAATGACGCCGTCCACCGTGGAGTTGGTGACGACGGTGTGCATGTCGTCCATGTTCTTGGCGGGCGGCAGGACCTTGCCCGCGTCGATGGCGTCCTGGTAGTTCGAGCGCTGCTGGAAGAAGCCGACGCGCGGGTCGCTGGAGAACACCTTCTGCCAGCTCGCGGTGAGCGTCACCGTCGCGTCCCAGGCGAGCGGAATCCCGGTGATCCAGGCCCACTTGAGGCGCCCGGACTTCACGAGCAGGGTCGTGCAGACGGCGAGGGCGACCGCGGCGAGCAGCTGGTTGGCGATGCCGAAGATCGGGAAGAGCTGGTTGATCCCGCCGAGCGGCTCGTGCACGCCCACCCACAGGAAGTAGCCCCACAGGCCGGTGACGACCGCGCTCGTGATGATGAGCCCGGGCTTCCAACTGACGTTCTTGAAGGGCTTGTATACGTTCCCGAGCATGTCCTGGAGCATGAAGCGGCCCACGCGCGTGCCCGCGTCGAGCGCGGTCAGGATGAACAGCGCCTCAAACATGATCGCGAAGTGGTACCAGAAGGCCCGCATCGAGCCCCCGGTGACCTTCGAGAAGATCTCGGAGACACCGATCGCAAGGGTCGGGGCGCCGCCCGTGCGCGAGAGCAGCGAGGACTCCTCGACGTTCTTGGCGGCCTGCGCCAAGTCCTCGGGGGAGATGGTGTATCCGAGGTTCGCGACGGCCTGGGACGCGGCCTGGACGTTGTCCCCGATGACGCCCGCGGGCGCGTTCATCGCGAAGTACAGACCGGGGTCGATGATGCTCGCCGCGACGAGCGCCATGACCGCGACGGACGACTCCATCAGCATGGAGCCGTAGCCGATCATCCGGACCTGCGGCTCCTTCTGGATCATCTTCGGCGTGGTGCCCGACGAGATCAGCGCGTGGAAGCCGGACAGCGCCCCGCAGGCGATGGTGATGAAGACGAAGGGGAAGAGCGAGCCCGCGAAGACCGGGCCGTCGCCGCGCGACGCGAAGTCGGTCACCGGGTCCATCTTCAGTGTCGGCAGGGTGACGATGACGCCGACCGCGAGCAGCAGGATCGTACCGATCTTCATGAACGTGGAGAGATAGTCGCGGGGCGCGAGCAGCATCCACACCGGCAGGATCGAGGCGATGAAGCCGTACGCCACCAGCCAGATGACCAGCGTCGAGGGCGCAAGCGTGAAGGTGTCCGCGAGCGAGGACTCGGCGACCCAGCGGCCCGCGACGAGCGCGACCAGCAGCAGCGCGATCCCGATGAGGGAGACCTCGCTGACCCGGCCGGGGCGAAGCACCCGCAGGTAGAAGCCCATGAGCAGCGCGATCGGGATCGTCATCGCGATGGAGAACGTGCCCCACGGCGACTCGGCGAGGGCGTTCACGATGACAAGCGCGAGCACCCCGAGCAGGATGATCATGATGGCGAACGCGGCGAGCAGCGCGGCGGCCCCGCCGAACGGACCGATCTCCTCGCGCGCCATCTGGCCAAGCGACTTGCCGTCACGCCGGGTGGAGAAGAAGAGGACGACCATGTCCTGCACGGCGCCCGCGAAAATCACCCCGACGATGATCCAGATGGTGCCCGGCAGATAGCCCATCTGCGCCGCGAGCACCGGCCCGACCAGCGGCCCCGCGCCCGCGATCGCCGCGAAGTGGTGGCCGAGCAGGACGCGCCGGTCGGTCGGGTGGAAGTCGATGCCGTTGTCCAGGCGTTCTGCCGGAGTGGCCCGGTTCTTGTCGACCTTGAGGACTTTGTACGCGATGAATTTGGAGTAGAAGCGGTACGCGATGGCGTACGAGCCGAGGGCCGCCGCCACCATCCAGGCGGCCGACACCTCCTCGTCGCGCGCCAGCGCGAGCACGGTCCAGCCCGAGGCGCCCACCAGCGCGACGAGTGTCCAGATGACAAGGGATCGAGGATTTGCTCTGCGCACCGGGTCGTCCTCCCGTTCATCATGCGATGACGGAAGGAACGTAGAACAGCGAAGTGATCCGCGCCAGACCTCGGACGGGTGCCGTACGCGAGGGCGGTGAGTCAGTCCGTGGGCCGTTTGAGGCGGGCCACGAACTTGTACCGGTCGCCGCGGTAGACCGAGCGCACCCATTCCACCGGTTTTCCGCCGCCGTCGAGGGAGTGCCGGGAGAGCAGCAGCATCGGCAGGCCGACGTCCGTGCCGAGCAGGCCCGCCTCGCGCGGCGTTGCGAGGGAGGTCTCGATGGTCTCCTCGGCCTCCGCGAGATGGACGTCGTACACCTCGGCCAAGGCCGTGTAGAGGGAGGTGTACTTGACCAGCGAGCGGCGCAGCGCCGGGAAGCGCTTGGCCGACAGATGGGTGGTCTCGATGGCCATCGCCTCGCCGTTGGCCAGGCGCAGCCGCTCGATCCTGAGGACACGGCCGCCGGTGCTGATGTCGAGCAGCCCTGCGAGCGTGTCGTCGGCGGTGATGTAGCCGATGTCCAGGAGCTGCGAGGTCGGTTCGAGGCCCTGGGCACGCATGTCCTCGGTGTACGAGGTGAGTTGCAGCGCCTGGGAGACCTTGGGCTTGGCGACGAAGGTGCCCTTGCCCTGGATCCGCTCCAGGCGGCCCTCGACGACCAGCTCCTGCAGGGCCTGGCGCACGGTGGTGCGCGAGGTGTCGAACTCGGCGGCCAGCGTGCGCTCCGGCGGGACGGGGGTGCCGGGCGGCAGGGTCTCCGTCATGTCGAGCAAGTGGCGCTTCAGGCGGTAGTACTTGGGCACGCGTGCGGTGCGGCCGACGCTCGGGGCCCCGTCCACGTCGGTTCCTGTGCTCCCCGCCTCGGTGCCCATGGCCCGCCTTCCTGCTGCCGTCACCGGCTCCTCCGTCTGTCGCGGCTCACATCGTGGCACGTACCGGGCTGAGCAGGATGTGCCCGCTCAGGTGTCGGTCCGATAACGGACCTGACAGCCCTTCTTATACACCCTTGACACCCCTAAAGGTCTAGGCCAAGCTCCCCGTACTGGTCTACACCATTAAAGACCAGGTTCCAGTCCCACGGGCAGATCTCGGTCCATTTGGTCGCTGCGGGTGGGGGGTTGACTGGCATCCCTTGAGGAGGGTGACGTGAAGCGCAAGCTCATAGCGGCCATCGGTGTCGCGGGCATGTTGGTCTCGATCGCGGCGTGTGGCGGCGACGACGGTGACAAGAAGTCCGGCGGAGCCGACGGCTTCAAGGGTGAGACGCTGACGCTCTGGGCGATGGACGGTTCGACGCCGGAGAAGTGGCAGAAGGACGTCACCGCCGCCTTCGAGAAGAAGACCGGCGCGAAGCTGAAGTTCGAAGTCCAGCAGTGGAACGGCATCCAGCAGAAGCTGACCACCGCCCTCTCCGAGGAGAACCCGCCGGACGTCTTCGAGATCGGCAACACCCAGACCGCCGCGTACGCCAAGACCGGTGGCCTCGCCGAGCTCGGCGACCTCAAGGAAGGGCTCGGCGCCGACTGGACCGAGTCGATCAACAAGTCGTCCGTCGTGGACGGCAAGCAGTACGCCGCCCCCTGGTTCGTCCTCAACCGCGTCGTCATCTACAACAAGAAGGTCTGGGCCGACGCCGGCATCAAGGACACCCCCAAGACCCGCGCCGAGTTCCTCAAGGACCTCAAGGCGATCGAGTCCAAGACGGACGCCGAGCCGATCTACATGCCCGGCCAGAACTGGTACCACTTCGTCGGCCTGACCATCGGCGAGGGCGCCGAACTGGTCAAGAAGGACGGCGACAAGTACGTCTCCAACCTCACCGACCCCAAGGTCGCCAAGGCCATGAAGACGTACAAGGAGTTCGCGGACCTCTCCAAGGCCCCCAAGAACAAGGACGAGGCCACCCCGCAGCAGGCCGAGGTCTTCGCCAAGGGCAAGACCGGCGCCTTCGTCGGCATGAGCTGGGAGGCCGCCACCGCGATCAAGGCCAACCCGAAGATCGAGAAGGACATCGGCTACTTCACGATCCCCGGCGCCACCGCGGACAAGCCCGAGGGCGTCTTCCTCGGCGGCTCCAACCTCGCCGTCGCCGCGACCAGCGAGAAGCAGGAGCTCGCCAAGGAGTTCCTGAAGATCGCCCTGTCCGACAAGTTCGAGGGCGCGCTCGCCAAGGAAGGCGGCGTCATCCCGAACAAGCAGGCTCTGGAGGCCCAGCTCAAGGGCAATCCCGCAGCCGAGGCCATGGCCCCCGCCACCGCCGGCGGCGGCACGACCCCGCTGATCCCGGAGTGGGCCGCGGTGGAGAACCCGCCGAACCCGATCAAGAACTACATGACCGCGGTCCTGAACGGTAAGTCCAACGACGAGGCCGCCGAGCAGGTCGAGGGCGAGCTCAACAAGCGCCTGTCGCAGAAGCAGTAAGGACGCGCTCCCGCCGGGGACTTCGGGCCCGGGGTGTCAGCACCCCCGGGCCCGATGCCCCGGCACAGCGCTGCGTTCCGCGATGCCCACGAAAGCGCCGCGTTCCGCGATGCCCACGAAAGAGATGGCGAGCATGACCGTGCAGACCGAACGGCCGCCCTCAGGCCCGACGGACGTCGTGAAAACGGACGGACGGCCGGGAGACACCGGCAAGCCCCGCGAGCGGGCCCGGTCGCTCGCGCCCTACCTGCTACTGCTTCCCGCGATCGCGGCCACGCTCGTGTTCCTCGGCTGGCCCCTGGTCAACAACGGGATCCTGTCGTTCCAGAACCTCAACATGAGGCAGTTCATCCTCCACCTCACGGAGTGGAACGGGATCGACAACTTCAAGGAGGTCCTCACCGGCGAGGACTTCTGGCGGGTCACAGGACGCTCGATCGCGTTCACCGCGGTCAACGTCGTACTGATCATGCTGCTCGGCACCTTGGTGGGCCTGCTGCTCGCACGGCTCGGCAAGCGAATGCGGACGCTGCTCCTGGTCGGACTCGTGCTCGCCTGGGCGATGCCGATCATCGCGTCGACGACCGTCTACCAGTGGCTGTTCGCGACGCGCTTCGGCGTCGTCAACTGGGTCCTGGACAAGGCCGGCTGGCACTCGATGGCCGATTTCGACTGGATGGGCAGCCAGTACTCCACGTTCTTCGTGGTCATCGTCCTGATCGTCTGGCAGTCGATCCCCTTCGTGGCGATCAACCTGTACGCCGCGACGACGACGATCCCCAAGGAGCTCTACGAAGCCGCGTCACTGGACGGCGCCGGCGCGTGGAAGCGCTTCACGAACGTCACGCTGCCGTACATGAAGCCCTTCCTCTACGCGACGACCTTCCTGGAGATCATCTGGGTCTTCAAGGCGTTCGCGCAGGTCTTCGCGCTCAACGAGGGCGGCCCCGACCGGCTCACCGAGATCCTGCCCGTCTACGCCTATATCGAGGGCATGGGCAACCAGCACTTCGGCATGGGTGCGGCGATCGCGCTGCTCACCATCGTCATCCTGCTGGCCCTGACCTCCTTCTACCTGCGGATCGTGCTCAAGCAAGAGGAGGACGAGCTGTGACGCGCAACGCTTCGTCTCGGCGGCTCCGCCGCATCTGGCCCAACGCGGTGGCGGTCGTACTCTTCATCGGCTTCGTCTTCCCCGTGTACTGGATGTTCGCCACGGCCTTCAAGCCGACCGGCGACATCATCAGCGAGGACCCGGTGTGGTTCCCGACCGACGCGACGTTCGAGCACTTCAAGACGGCCGTCGAGGCCGACCACTTCTGGACGATGGTCGGCAACTCCCTCACCGTCACCGTCCTCGCCGTGCTCTTCTCGCTGATCATCGGCCTCGCGTCGGCGTTCGCACTCGCCCGGATGCGCTTCAAGGGGCGGCGCGGCTTCATCATCGGCTTCATGCTGGCCCAGATGGCGCCCTGGGAAGTCATGGTCATCGCCATCTACATGATCGTGCGCGACGCCGACATGCTGAACAGCCTCGTCCCGCTCACCCTCTTCTACATGGTGATGATCCTGCCCTTCACGCTCCTGACACTGCGCGGCTTCGTCGCCGCCGTGCCGCGCGAGCTCGAGGAGTCGGCGATGGTCGACGGCTGTTCACGGATGCAGGCGTTCCGCCGGGTGATCCTGCCGCTGCTCGCGCCGGGCCTGATGTCGACCTCGCTCTTCGGCTTCATCACGGCCTGGAACGAATTCCCGCTGGTCCTTGTCCTCAACAAGGAGGCGGAGGCCAAGACGCTGCCGGTGTGGCTCTCCGGCTTCCAGACCGCCTTCGGCGACGACTGGGGTGCCACCATGGCCGCCGCCTCGCTCTTCGCCATCCCGATCCTGGTCCTCTTCGTCTTCCTGCAGCGCAGGGCCGTCAGCGGTCTGACCGACGGCGCCGTGAAGGGATAACACGCCATATGTCGACACTCATTCGCCCCACCGACACCCTCACCCGGGACGCCCTGACCGTCCTGCAGCCGGGGTTCGTCGGCACCAGCGCACCGGACTGGCTGCTCCGCCGCATCGGCGAAGGCCTCGCCTCCGTCGGCCTGTTCGGCCGCAACATCGCGTCGCCCGCCCAACTGGCGGCGCTCACCGCCCAGTTGCGGGCCGAACGTGACGACGTCCTGGTCGCCATCGACGAGGAGGGCGGTGACGTGACCCGCCTGGAGGTCCGCTCCGGCTCCTCCTTCCCGGGCAACCACGCGCTCGGCGCGGTCGACGACACGGCACTGACGCGTGACGTGGCGGCCGAGCTGGGCCGCCGGCTCGCCGCGTGCGGCGTCAACCTCAACTGGGCACCCTCGGCGGACGTCAACTCCAACCCGGACAACCCGGTCATCGGCGTACGCTCCTTCGGCGCCGACCCGCTTCTGGTGGCCCGGCACACCGCCGCCTACGTGGAGGGCCTGCAGTCCGCCGGCGTCGCCGCCTGCACCAAGCACTTCCCCGGGCACGGCGACACGGCGGTCGACTCACACCACGACGTGCCGCGCATCGGAGTCGACCCCGAGGTGCTCCGGGCCCGAGACCTCGCCCCGTTCCGCGCGGCGATCGCCGCGGGCACGCGGGCCGTGATGAGCGCGCACATCCTGGTCCCTTCGCTCGACCCCGAGTACCCGGCAACGCTCTCGCACCGCATCCTGACCGGCGTACTGCGCGAGGAACTGAACTACGACGGCCTGATCGTCACGGACGGCATGGAGATGCAGGCCATCTCCGCGACGTACGGGATCGAGCGGGGCAGTGTCCTCGCCATCGCCGCGGGCGCCGACGCGATCTGCGTGGGCGGCGGCCTCGCGGACGACGAGACGGTACTTCGCCTGCGGGACGCGCTGGTGGGGGCCGTCCACCGGGGCGAACTCTCCGAGGAACGCCTCGCCGACGCGGCCGCCCGCGTCCGTGCGCTGGCCCACTGGACCTCGGTGTCGGGCGCGGCCGACCGTTCGGGGGGCGCGCCCGACACCGAGATCGGCCTGGTCGCGGCCCGCCGCGCCCTGACCGTCACCCGCGGCGATTCCTGCACCGCCCCGCTCACCGAAGCTCCGTACGTCGCCGCCTTCACGCCGATGGCCAACATCGCGGTGGGCGACGAGACCCCGTGGGGCGTGGCGGCGGAACTGGAACGCCTGCTCCCGGGAACGCAGACGGGCAGCTTCACCGGCCCGGACGCGGGCGCGCTGGCGCTGGCCGAGGCGGGGGAGCGGCGGATCGTGGCGGTGGTCCGCGACGCCCATCGCCACGCGTGGATGGCGTCGGCCCTGAACACCCTGCTGGCATCCCGCCCCGACACAGTGGTGGTCGAAATGGGCGTCCCCCAGTCCCGCCCACAGGGCTCCCTCCACATCGCAACGCATGGCGCGGCGAGGGTCTGCGGTTTGGCGGCGGCGGAGGTAATTACGGGGGCCTAGACGGCGCCCCGAAGGGGCGCGGGGAACTGCGCGCTCAGCCCCAGCGCACTCGCAGACTGGCTACAAACAGAAGGTGCCGGGGCACCCCCAGCAAGGGGGCACCCCGGCACCTTCACGTAACGCGCAGTGCTACAGCCCCTGCCAGGCAGGCTTGGCCGCATACGTGGCCCGGAAGTACTCCCCAAGCTTCAACTTGGACGCGGCGGCCTCATCCACAACGACCGTCGCATGCGGATGCAACTGCAGAGCCGAAGCCGGAACCACCGCGGCGACAGGCCCCTCCACCGTCGCGGCCACCGCATCCGCCTTGCCCTCACCCGTGGCAAGCAGCACCAGATGCCGAGCCTCGAGAATCGTCCCGATGCCCTGCGTGATGACGTGATGCGGCACCTGCTCGATGTCCCCGTCGAAGAACCGCGCGTTGTCCACCCGCGTCTGCTCCGTCAGCGTCTTGATCCGCGTACGCGAGGCCAGCGAGGAGCACGGCTCGTTGAACCCGATGTGCCCGTCCGTACCGATCCCGAGCAGCTGGAGATCGACACCCCCGGCCGCCGCGAGTGCCTCGTCGTACGCCTCGCACGCCGCCTGCACATCCTCCGCGCTGCCGTCAGGCCCCATGAAGGACGCCTCGCTGAGCCCCAGCGGCTCGACGACCTCACGCAGTACCACGGACCGGTAGGACTCGGGATGCCCCGCGGGCAGTCCGACGTACTCGTCGAGCTGGCAGATCCGCGCCCGCGAAGCGTCCACGGCACCGGAGGCGACCTTGGCGGCAAGGGCCTCGTAGATGGGCAGCGGGGTGGATCCGGTGGCGACACCGAGCAGGGCGTCAGGCTTACGGCGCACCAAGGCGGCCATGGCCTCCGCGATGAGCTCGCCGCCTGCCTGGGCGTCCGGGACGATGACAACTTCCACGCTGGGCCTGCCGATCTGGAGAGGGGCTCACAGGGACTATGTGGTGTAGACCAATTTAGCAGGACCGGCTCGCCGCCACCCCAGGTTCTGGAGCTCCGAGTTCCCGCGGCCCGCCCCCAGCCGTACCCGCCTTCCATGCTCGGCTCTCCACCCCGCCCCCGCCCGTCGGCCGACCGGCGGCTACGGCTTTCGGGCCAGAGGTTTTCGCGCGGTTTCTCATCAAGCGAGCCACGCCCCGAGCCAGCACAGTGGAGGCATGACCGACACGACGACCGCCCCGCAGAGCGAGCAGCCGGGCCGGATCATGTCCCGTGAGATGGCCGAACAGCCCGAGGTGCTGCGCCGCATCCTCGAGGCCGGCGCCCCGAAGATCCGCGAGGTCGCCCGGCTGGTCGCCGCCAAGAAGCCCCGCTTCGTCCTCCTCACCGCACGCGGCACCTCCGACCACGCCGCCCTGTACGCCAAATACCTCCTCGAAGTCCGTCTCGGCGTGCCCTGCGGACTGAGCTCCATGTCCACCATCACGGCCTACGGAGCCAAGCCCGACCTGAGGGACGTCCTGGTCATCACCGTCAGTCAGTCCGGGGGCTCGCCCGACCTGGTGGCCTCGACCCGCGCCGCCCGCGATGCCGGCGCGCTCACCCTCTCGGTCACCAACAACCCGGACTCGCCGCTTGCCGCCGTCTCCGAACACCACATCGACGTCCTGGCAGGCCCGGAGAAGGCGCTCCCCGCCACGAAGACCTACACGGCGTCCCTCCTGGCCCTCTATCTCTTCGTCGAGGGGCTGCATGACGGTGACGTCGCGGCCGCCGCCGCGCTGCCCGAACTCGCCGCCCAACTCCTGGACCGCCAGCCCGAGATCAGGACGCTGGCCGCCCGCTACCGCTTCGCCGAACGCATGGTGATCACCTCCCGTGGCTATGGCCTGCCGACCGCCAAGGAAGCGGCCCTGAAGCTGATGGAGACGAGCTACATCCCCGCCCTCGCCTACTCCGGCGCCGACCTGCTGCACGGCCCGCTCGCCATGGTCGACAACATCTCGCCCGTCATCGCGGTCGTCCCGGACGGCAAGGGCGGCGAGGTCCTCCAGCCCGTGCTCGACCGGCTGCGCGGGCGCGGCGCCGACCTCGTGGTCGTCGGCCCGAAGGGGCAGGTGGAGCAGGCGTCGGCCGGTTTCGCGCTGCCGACCGACGGTGTACCGGAAGAGCTCCAGCCGATCCTGGAGATCATCCCGCTCCAACTGCTCGCCTACGAGGTCACCATCGCCCGCGGCCAGGACCCGGACGCGCCCCGCGCCCTCGCGAAGGTGACGGAGACCCGCTGACGCCGGATGCCATGGGCCGTCACAGGCCCAGCGCCGATCCTCCCGTCGCGTCGATGTACTGGCCGGTGATCCAGCGCGCGTCGTCCGAGGCGACGAAGGTGACGATGTCCGCCACGTCGGCGGGCTGGCCTATGCGGCCGAAGGCCGAGTACTTCGCCATCTCGCTGTGCCGGCCGTCGGGAATCCCGGCCATCATCTCCGTCTCGATGACCCCCGGCGCCACCGCGTTGACCGTGATCCCGCGCGGGCCCAGGTCCTGCGCCAGGGTGTGCGTCAGGACGTTCAGGGCGCCCTTGGTCATCGAGTAGCCGATGGTGATCGGGAAGGCGATCCGGGTGACTCCGGAGGAGATGTTGATGATGCGGCCGCCGTCGCGCAGGCGGTCCAGGCCCTTCTGGATGATGAAGAACGGTGCCTTCACATTGACCGCGAACACCCGGTCGTAATCCGCTTCCTGGACCTCGCCCACCAGGCTGTAGAGCCCGATCCCCGCGTTGTTCACCAGGACGTCCAGGCCGTCCGCGTGCCGGTCGAACTCGGCCCAGAGCGCCTCCGCGTCACCGGGCACGCCCAGCTCCGTGCCGAAGGAGAAGGCGGAGCCGCCCTCCCTCTCGATCGCGGCGACCGTCTCCTTCGCGGCCGCCTCATTGCTGCCGTAGTGCACGGCGACCCGTGCGCCGTCCCGCCCCAAACGCTCGGCGATGCCCCGCCCGATGCCCCTGCTGCCGCCCGTGACCAGTGCCGTCTTCCCTGCAAGCGTGCCCATGGGAGCCGCCCCCTCTTCCCGTCGAAAGATTTCTCTAGTGGTCGCTACAGAAAGAAACCGTAGCCGAGCCCGGCCCGTTTTTCTAGCGCCCGCTATAGAATTCACTCCATGGTGACGAGAGACCCTGCGCGGCCATCGGCCGAGCAGCCGGCGAAACAGCGCGGGCGCCCCCGCTCCTTCGACCGCGAGACCGCCCTTGAGCAGGCCATTCGCACGTTCTGGGAGCACGGGTACGAGGCGACCTCGGTCACGGACCTCACCCGGGCCATGGGGATCGGCGCGCCGAGCATGTACGCGGCCTTCGGCGACAAGCGGTCCCTGTTCGAGGAGGTCGTGCGGGTCTACGGCCAGACGTACGGCGGCTTCGGCGACCGCGCCTTCGCCGAGGAGCCGACCGTCCGGGGCGGCGTCGCGCGCATGCTGCACGAGGCCGCGGCCAAGTACACGGAGCCGGGGCACCCCCGCGGCTGCCTCGTCATCTACGCCGCGACGAACTGCGCGACGCCGGAGGTCGAGGCGAGCCTGCGTGACCAGCGCAACGCGAATGTCGGCTCCATCGAGTCGCGGATAAGGTCCGCGATCGCCGCGGGCGAGCTACCCTCGACCATCGACGCCCCCGCGCTCGCGCGCTACACCGGAGCGGTCCTGCAGGGCATGTCCCAGCAGTCCCGTGACGGCGCGACCAGGCAGGAGCTGGAAGCCGTCGCCGAACTGGCCATGCATGCCTGGCCGGCGTCCGCATCCGGGTCGGCGGAGGCGTGATCCCTGGGGCACCGGGGGCAGAAGTGAAAGAAGTAGACAACAATAAACATCCGCCTACGCATAGACACAGGTGAATGGTCTAGTCCACAATGCGTTGGTAAAGCATCCGCCCTTCCCGCACAGGAGGGCGGACCGAGGAACCGGCACTCTCTGCCCTGACCGTGCCGGATCCTCCGATCGGCCGCCGGTACCGCACATTCCGGTGGTCGTGTTCCTGAAGGGCTGCGGTGCCGAGGGTGGGTTGAGGGTCCCGCCCTGGCGCCGCGGCTCGTCGGGAATCGCCCGGAGCGGACCCGCGGTAGGTGCCAGGTACGCTCGCACACGTGCCCTCCATGAACGACCTCGTCCGCCAGCACACCGCTCTCGGTGACTCCGATCTCGAGTGGTTGCATCTGCTGGTCTCGGAGTGGCAGCTGCTCTCCGACCTCTCCTTCGCCGACCTCGTGCTGTGGGTCCCCACCCGCGACGGCACCCGTTATGTCTCCGTGGCGCAGATGCGGCCGAACACCGGCCCCACCTCCTACCAGGACGACATGGTCGGCCACCTCGTCCCGCGCGGCCGCCGCCCACTGCTCGACGCCGCCCTGGACGAGGGCCGCATCGTGCGCGAGGGCGACCCCGAGTGGCGCGAAGAGGTCCCGGTGCGGGTCGAGTCCATCCCCGTACGCAGGGAAGGGCGCGTCCTGGGGGTCATCGCCCGCAACACCAATCTGCTCACGGTGCGCACCCCCTCACGCCTGGAGCTGACCTACCTCCAGTCGGCGTCCGACCTGGCCCAGATGATCGCGGCCGGCTCCTTCCCGTTCCCCGGCCAGCAGGTCGACATGGACGCCTCGCCGCGCGTGGGCGACGGTCTGCTGCGGCTCGACGCCGACGGGATCGTCCAGTACGCGTCGCCGAACGCGCTCTCCGCGTACCACCGCCTCGGCCTCGCCGCCGACCTGGTCGGACATCACCTCGGCACGGCGACCGCCGAACTCGCCCCGTCCCGCGGCCCGGTGGACGAGGCGCTCGCCAAGGTCGCCAGCGGCTGGGCGCCCCGCGAGTTCGAGATCGAGGGCGGCGACGGCGTGATCCAGCTCCGCGCGATCCCGCTCAAGCCCAAGGGCCCGCGCATCGGTTCTCTCGTACTCCTTCGCGATGTGACCGAACTGCGCCGCCGCGAGCGCGAGTTGATCACCAAGGACGCGACCATCCGGGAGATCCACCACCGGGTGAAGAACAACCTCCAGACGGTCGCCGCGCTCCTGCGCCTGCAGGCCCGCCGTATCGACTCCGCCACGGGACGCGAGGCGCTCGAAGAGGCCGTGCGCCGGGTGGGCTCCATCGCCATCGTGCACGAGACGCTGTCCCAGAACCTGGACGAGCGCGTGGAGTTCGACGAGATCGCCGACCGCGTCCTCGCGATGGTGGCGGAGATCTCGCCGGGCAAGGTCACGGGCCGGCGCACCGGACGCTTCGGCATCCTGGACGCCGAGGTGGCGACGCCGCTGTCGATGGTCCTCACCGAGATCCTGCAGAACGCCCTGGAACACGGCTTCCGCGAGGGCGACATGGGCACGGTCGAGGTCTCCGCGGTGCGCGGCGGCACCAGCAAGGACGCCCGCCTCCTGATCACCGTCCAGGACGACGGCGTGGGACTGCCCGACGACTTCGATCCGCACCGCTCGGGCAACCTCGGCCTGCAGATCGTCCGCACCCTGGTCGAGGGCGAGTTGAGCGGTACGTTCGACATGGTGCGGGCCCCGGAGCGCGGCACGCAGGTCATCCTCGACATCCCCGTACGCGCCGACAAGTAGTGCCCGCGCAGGGCTACGGCATCCCGTAGCCCGTATCTCGTATCCCGCATACGAAAAGCAGTGAGCCCCGGACCGAAGTGGTCCGGGGCTCACTGCTCACGTTGCGATGCGCATCGGGGGTACTGCGCGGCTGCGGCTCGGGGGCGGGAGATGCGTACTCGCTGTACGCGCCGCCGGGCTCAGGCTCGTAGGGGGCGTGAGCGTCAGGCGCTGGCCTGGCGTGCACGGTTGCGAGCGGCGCGGCGCTTCATTGCGCGGCGCTCGTCCTCGCTGAGGCCACCCCAGACGCCGGAGTCCTGGCCGGACTCGAGCGCCCACTGCAGGCACTGCTCCATGACGGGGCAGCGGCGGCAGACGGCCTTGGCTTCCTCGATCTGCAGCAGCGCAGGACCGGTGTTGCCGATGGGGAAGAAGAGCTCGGGGTCTTCCTCGCGGCAAACGGCGTTGTGACGCCAGTCCATGGCTGCTACCTCTCCTAGGTATTACAAGCGGGTTGCTTGTGAATGTGAACGCTTTCACGAATCCCTCGACGACGGAAGGGACTTTCGTCACATACGCGACGATGTCCTGTGTGTTGAGGAGGGGGTTCTGGCTCTCTGTGGGGCCGATGTTGCGGGCCGTCCCGATCGCCATGTAGAGATTCGCAAACCTCGGCGGCGGATACAACCCCTTCCGGGAAGTTTTTTTTGATTCCTCAGTGTCGACTGGGTCACAGCCGTACTTCTATGGGGTGGACCCTGGCCTAAACGTTCGAGTGAAAGGACTTTGGCGCCTTCTGCTCACACAATCACACGCAGTGCACGGCGTACGCCTGTGAACGTCACGCTCGTCCGCAGTCCCAGGTGGTCGCCGTCCATCTGAAGGGGGAGCGGCACCTTCGAATGCAAGGTGAAGTCCGTCAAGTCCTGCAGCGTAACCGCGTGCTTACCGTGCGGTCCGCGATCGGGCGTCGAGGTCAGGAGCTGGGTCCCGTACCGGGCCACCGCGGTGGTCGAGAGCCTGCTCAGACCGAGCACGTCGAGGCCGGTGTCGAAGGAGGCCCCGGGGGAGGCGTACATCGGGCGATTGCCCAGGTAGGTGTACGGAGAGGTGTTGCAGACTATGGAAAGGACGAGGTCCGTCACGGGGTCCTCGCCGGCCCGTTCCAGCGTGATCGTTCCGTGCCTGCGATGCGGCTCGTCGAGGAACTGGCGGAACACCTGGCGCAGATAAAGCGCATGAGTGGACCGTTTCCCGCGTTCCCTTTGCTGTTCGACCCGGCCGACCACTCCCGCGTCGAAACCGAAGCCGGCGGCGAAGGTGAACCAGCGCCCGGGGACGGCTTCGTCCTCCGTGCCGGGAGTGCCCGAGATGCGGCCCAGGCTCACCGTCCGTTCGCTTCCCTCACGCAACGCGTCGAGCAGGGCGCCGGTCGCCTCCACGGCGTCGTTCGGGAGCCCCAGGGCCCGCGCGAAGACATTCGTGGAGCCACCGGGCACGACGGCGAGGCGGGGCAGCCGGTCAGGGTCGGGGCCCTGGTGCAGCAGACCGTTCACGACCTCGTTGACCGTGCCGTCGCCGCCGAGGGCGACGACCAGCTCGATGTCCTTGCTCTCCGCGGCCTGCCTGCCCAGGTCCCGGGCGTGGCCGCGGTACTCCGTGGTGACCGCCTCGAGCTTCATCTCGCTGGCGAGCGCATGGATCAGTACGTCACGCGTGCGCGCACTGGTGGTGGTTGCCGCTGGATTGACCACAAGAAGTGCACGCATGCGAAGCAGAGTACCTAGCGGTCTTTTCCTGGCCTAGACCGAGGGTCCGGACCGCGGAGAAGATCGTGGATACGCACAGCTACCCTGCAAGGGTGAGTACTGAGCCGAAGCCCACCCCCGAAGCCCCGGAATCAGGCCCGCGCCCCGCACGCCTGACGGCTGCCGCGGCGCTCGCCGCGCTGGAGGGCCTCGCGCTCCTCGCCGGGGGTGCGTACATGCTCGTGATGGGCCTCGTCGGTGAGCCCGACAACCCGCAGCAGGCCATCACCGGCGGCGGCACACTCGTCGTCCTCGCGCTCGTGCCCCTGCTCGCCGCGCGCGGTCTGCTGCGGCGGCGCAGCTGGAGCAGGGGTCCCGCGATCATCACGCAGATCCTCGCGCTGCCGGTGGCCTGGCAGCTGCTGCAGGCGGACAGCGTGGCCATTCCGGGCGGCATCGCGCTGGCCGCGGTCGCCATCGCCGCGCTCGTCCTGCTGGTCAACCCCGCCACGACCGAGGCCCTCGGCATCCGGGGCCCCGGCAACGTACCGGACGACGTGAAATAGCCGTCCCCTAGTGGTGGCCTACTCCTCGACCAGGAGCTTCTCGCGCAGCTGCGCGAGGGTGCGGGCGAGCAGCCGGGAGACGTGCATCTGCGAGATGCCGACCTCCTGCGCGATCTGCGACTGCGTCATGTTGCCGAAGAACCGCAGCAGCAGGATGCGCTTCTCGCGCGGCGGGAGGTCCTCCAGGAGCGGCTTGAGGGACTCCCTGTACTCGACGCCCTCCAGGGCCTCGTCCTCGGCGCCCAGGGTGTCCGCGACCGCCGGGGACTCGTCGTCCGTGTCGGGGACGTCCAGGGACAGCGTGGAGTACGCGTTGGCCGACTCCAGGCCCTCCAGGACCTCCTCTTCGGAGATCGCCAGTTTCTGCGCGAGCTCGTGCACCGTGGGAGAGCGGCCGTGCTGCTGGGAGAGCTCGGCCGTCGCCGTGGTCAGGGCGAGCCGCAGCTCCTGAAGGCGCCGCGGAACCCGGACCGCCCACCCCTTGTCGCGGAAATGGCGCTTGATCTCGCCGACGACCGTCGGGGTCGCGTACGTGGAGAACTCCACGCCGCGCTCCGGGTCGAACCGGTCCACGGACTTGATCAGACCGATCGTGGCGACCTGCGTCAGGTCGTCAAGGGGCTCGCCGCGGTTGCGGAAGCGGCGGGCCAGGTGCTCGACGAGCGGCAGGTGCATACGGACCAGCCGGTTGCGCAGCTCCGCGTACTCGGGGCTGCCGTCCTTCAGTGTGCGCAGCTCGATGAACATCGCGCGTGCACCGCTGCGGTCCTGCGGATCGTGCCGGGTGTGCTGCTGCTCACCGTGTTCGCTCATGTATCCCGCCCGTTGCGCGCCGCCCCGGACGGAGGGCTGCTCGCGCTCCTCCTGGGCGGTCGGCTCTGCCTGCTCCGACGCGTCGGCCACCGTCGAGGGGCCCGGTTGCTCCGGGTCCTCCGGGTGCGGCCTGGCCTGCTGCTCGGGGATGCTCGCGAGGGCCGGCTCCACGGGCGTCTCGCGCCCCCCGGCGGGCGTACCGCCCCTGCCGACCGGCAGACCCCGTGTGCCGCGCTCTTCGTCCCGCACCGGTCCGTCCCCGTTCCTCACGCCGGCCCGGGTCCCGCGCCGCGCTTCTTGTAGAGGCTGATCGAGACGGTGTTGTCCTCGGCCACCGAGGAGTCGACCTGACCCGCGAGGGCGGACAGCACAGTCCAGGCGAAGGTGTCCCGCTCCGGGGCCCGGCCGTCGGTCGTCGGCGCCGATACGGTCACCTCCAACGAGTCGTCGACAAGGCGGAAGACGCAGCTGAGCACCGATCCGGGCACGGCCTGCTGGAGCAGGATCGCGCAGGCCTCGTCGACCGCGATGCGGAGGTCCTCGATCTCGTCGAGAGTGAAGTCCAAACGCGCCGCGAGACCGGCCGTGGCCGTACGCAGCACCGACAGGTAGGCACCCGCAGCCGGAAGGCGGACCTCGACGAAGTCCTGATTCCCGGGCTCGCCTGCGATCTGGGACACCCTCACCTCCAAGGTGGTACAAGCACTTTCGGGGCTCCAGGTCCACCGCACAGCGGCAGTCCGGTACAGCGTCACACGGGTAACGCGCCACGTAGTTCAGCGGTGACGCTACCGCGCTCCCCTGTTCCGTGTCCCGGGGACCCCGCTCCGTTCCTGTCACTCATAGTAAGCCTACGGGTACGGACAGTGGCTAGGGGTCGCGCGGGCCCAATTGGAGAGTACGGGCGTCGGGTTGACGTACCCAGGCCTCAGACGATCGAACCGTCCACGAAGCACCAACGCCAGCTCTCGCCCGGTTCGAAGGTCCTCATCACCGGGTGCCCGGCGTCCTTGAAGTGTGCCGTCGCATGCCGGAAGGGCGAGGAGTCGCAGCAGCCCACATGGCCACAGACCAGACAGAGCCGCAGTTGCACCGGGTGACTGCCGACCGCCAGGCATTCCGGGCACGTATCGGTCAGGGGCGTCGGTTCGGGGTGCGGCAGCGCTGCGACGTGCGGGCACTCGTTCATGATTGCCAGGTTACGACGGGAACGCGTATCGCGGAGGGCCTGGCCGATGGACGCACTGCCCCTGGTGGCGCTGATCGCGGCGAGTGCGGCGGTGGCCGGCGCCGCCCGCTGGACGCCGGTGCCCGCGCCGCTGCTCCTCGTCGCGGCGGGGCTTGGCGCCGCGTACGTGCCCGGGGTACCGGACTACCACCTGGACCCGCACATCGTGCTGCCGCTGATCCTGCCGCCGCTGCTGCACACCGCGGCCCTGGAGAGCTCGTACCTGGACCTGCGCGCCAACATCAGACCCGTGGCGCTGCTCTCCGTCGGGTACACGCTCTTCGCCACCCTCTCGGTCGGCTGGCTGGCCTATCTGGTCATTCCCGACCTGCCGCTGACCGCCGCGCTCGTCCTCGGGGCGGTGATCGCGCCGCCGGACGCGGTGGCGGCCACGGCCATCGCGCGCAAGGTGGGGTTGCCGTCGCGGATCACCACGATCCTGCAGGGCGAGTCGCTGGTGAACGACGCCACCGCGATCACCGCCTACAAGGTCGCTCTCGCGGCGGCGGTCGGCGAGGGTGCCAGCTGGTCGGGCGGGATCAGGGAGTTCCTGGTGGCGGCGGTCGGCGGCGTCGGGGTCGGGCTCGTCCTCATGGTGCCGATCCACTGGCTGCGCAGGTGCATGAAGGAGGCGATGCTGCAGAACACGCTCTCCTTGCTGATCCCGTTCGTCGCGTACGCGGCCGCCGAGCAGGTCGGGGCCTCCGGAGTGCTCGCCGTGGTCGTCGTCGCCCTGTACCTGGGGCACCGCTCCTGGGAGGTCGACTTCGAGACGCGGCTCCAGGAGGCCGCGGTGTGGAAAGTGGTCGCCTTCATCCTGGAGTCGGCGGTGTTCGCACTGATCGGGCTTCAACTGCCGCTCGTGCTCAAGGGACTTGGCGAGTACAGCGGGGCGCAGGCCGTCTGGTACGCCCTGGGGGTCTTCTTCTTCGTCGTCGCGATGCGTTTCGTGTGGTCGTATCCGGCGACCTATCTGCCGCGGCTCTTCTCACGGCGGATCAGGGAGCGCGAGAGCGACATGGACTGGCGGCGGCCGCTGATCGTCAGCTGGGCCGGGATGCGCGGCGTCGTCTCGCTCGCCATCGCCTTCTCCATCCCCCTCGTCATGGACGACGGGGAGCCCTTCCCCGCGCGCAACCTGGTGCTCTTCCTGACCTTCACCACGGTGATCGGCACGCTGGTCGTGCAGGGGCTCTCGCTGCCGTGGCTGATCCGTGTCCTGAAACTGCCGGGCCGGGACACCCAGGCGGAGACCCTCGCCGAGGCGCAGGCCCAGAACGCCGCCTCGCAGGCCGCGGAGCAGCGGGTGGACGAACTGATGCGGGACGAGCGCAACTGCCTCCCACAGCCCCTTCAGGACCGTCTGCGCACCGTTCTCGAACGGCGTCGCAACTCCGTGTGGGAGCGGCTCGGCCAACCCAACCCCGTGACGGGGGAGTCGGCGGACGACACCTACCGCAGGCTCGCCAGGGAGGCGATCGCCGCGGAGCGGGAGGTCTTCGTGAAGATGCGGGACGAGCGGCGCATCGACGACGAGATGATGCGGACGCTGCTGCGCAAGCTGGACCTTGAGGAGGCGGCCGCCTACCGGGAGGTCGAGGACTGAGCCTGTCCCGGCGTCTTGTCCGTTGCTGTGATGACCGCCGTTACGGTGTAGCCGGGGGGAAAAGCGCCCTCTTCGGAGAGGGTGGTCAGCGCGTACAGGAGCTTGGCCACGTAGACGCGCTCTACGGGGAGGTCGTGTTGGTCCTCGAAGTCGTCGGCGAAGGCGGTGAGTTCGGGGGTGGTGCGGGCGTAGCCGCCGCAGTGGAAGCGGTCGTCCAGCTGCCAGTTGGGGGTGGGGGCGCCGAAGGCCCGCTCTTGCAGAGTCCGTATCTCGGGGCCGAGGAAGCCGCCTTTGAGTACGGGTATGCCGAGGGCGCGCTGGTCGGGGGCGAGGCCCGCGGCCAGGCCCGCCAGGGTGCCGCCGGTGCCGCAGGCCACTGCGGCGACGTCGGTGCGGCCGCGGAGTTCCTCGCCGAGGGCCGTACAGCCCTGTACGGCCAGGGAGTTGCTGCCGCCTTCGGGGATGACGTAGGGGTTCTCTGCGCCTGTTGTGCGGAGGATGGCCGCCAAGGTGTCGGGGTCTGCCTTCTGGCGATACGTCGATCTGTCGATGAAGTGCAGGCGCATGCCGTCCGCTGTGCAGCGGGCCAGGGACGGGTTCAAGGGGCGCTCGGCGAGTTCGTCGCCGCGGACGATGCCGATGGTGGGGATGCCGAGGAGGCGGCCGGCGGCGGCGGTCGCTCTGAGGTGGTTGGAGTAGGCGCCGCCGAAGGTCAGCAGGGCGGGGTGGTCCGCCGCTGTCGCGGCCGCCAGGTTCAGGGCCAGCTTGCGGTACTTGTTGCCCGGGAGGTCCGGGTGGATGAGGTCGTCGCGCTTGAGGGTGAGGTGCACGCCGTGCCGGTTGAAGCGGCTGTCCTCCACTGCCTGTAGGGGGCTCGGGAGGTGCGGGTGGAGGCTGGTCGGCGGGGTGGTGCTCACCTTGCCATTGTGCCTGCACCTTGGGCGGTGGGCAGGGCTGTGTCTGTGTTGCCCTGCGGTGCGGTGCTGCTTGCCGCCTGGCTGTGTCGGTGCCCGGCAGCGTGGCGTTGTGCCCACCCGTTCCGCCGTGCGGAACGCCTGCCCACAACGGGCCGGGCGGTCTGGGTGGGTGGCGTCGTGCGGAACGCCTGCCCACAACGGGCCGGGCGGTCTGGGTGGGTGGCGTCGTGCGGAACGTCTGCCCGCAACGGGGACGGGCGGGCGGTCTGGGTGGGTGGCGTCGTGCGGAACGTCTGCCCGCAACGGGGACGGCCGGGCGGTCTGGGTGGGTGGTCGTGGTGGAGGCGGGCCCGGGGTGGCCCGCCTGGTTGCAGGGGAGGGGTGGGTTACTTGAGGCGCTCTCCGATGCGGTCCCTCATCCAGTCCATGGTGAAGCCGCGCGGGTCGATCTTGCCCGGTTGCCATTCCAGGTGGCCGATTACCGAGCGTTCCGTCCAGCCGTGGTGGCGGCAGAGTGCTGCCGAGACGCGTTCGATGGCGTCCAGCTGGGCATCCGGCCACGGGTCCTCGCCGTCGCCGAGGTTCTCGCACTCGAAGCCGTAGAAGTGGCGGTTGCCGTCGGTGTTCGCCTCGTTGTCCGGGGGGAGCCTCTTTTCGGCGATCACCGCGCGCAGTACGTCGTCGTCACCGAGGCCCGCGTGATTGGCGCGGCCGTAGCCGACGAGGTGCACGCGGCCGTCCTTGGTGATGACGCCGTGACAGAGCGGCCCCGGCAGGGACGCGTAGCCGTCGCGGCAGATCTCCACCGTCCGCTGGCTGCCCGATGTGACCGTGTGGTGGATCATCACGCCGTGCACCGGGCCCCACGGGCCCTTGTGGTTGCGGTTGTGGTGCGGCCAGTCGCCGACTTCGACGACCGTCACGCCTTCGTCCTTGAGCATGTCGAGGAACCTGCCCGCGGACATGGGTGGGGCCATGGCCGACTCCTTTGCGGAGCACGACGGCCGCCGGTCGCGGACCGTCTTGTATGTCCGCTTTTACCGGAACTACGGTGCCCGGACCAGCCGTTCGGACGTATTCCGTGGCTGTTCGGGCGCCGTGCGAGCCGATTTGGTCAGCCGCGGTGGTCGCCACCGTGCAGGAACGCGTCCCCGTGCGCCGCGATGTGGGACTCCAGCGCCTGCAAGGCCTGCTGAGTGTCCTGCGCGGAGCCGGACCCGCGCTGCTGCGCGTAGTACGCCGCGCCCAGCTTCTTCAGGAGATCGCCGCCCGCGCGCTGCGCCTGGACTTCGTCGATCTTCTGCTTGCCCTGAGTGAGTCCCCGCTGCGCCTGTTCCTTGGCACGATCCAGGAAGCCTGCCATTGCCGTCTCCTGCCGATTGAGTCGATTGAGTCGATCGATGCGGGTGGTGTCCGTGATGTCACTCGTTTCAACGGGTGCCGGGATCTTGGAGTTCCCCGTACATCCCATACGCGGGGGTTTCCCCGACCCCAGTGATCCATTCCCGCTCGTTTGTGTAATGGCGCGGGCACTCACCGTGCTGCAAGTGTTGGCTGCGCAGATCAGCGCTTGATCGGGAGGGCATTGCAATGTCGGTAGGCGAAGAGGTCCGTGCGGAGCAGGCCAAGCCGCAGCAGAGTCTGGGTACTTCGGCCGCACGGAATCTGGCCACCACCACCAAGTCCGCACCGCAGATGCAGGAGATCAGCTCCCGCTGGCTGCTCCGGACGTTGCCATGGGTGCAGGTGCAGGGCGGTACGTATCGAGTGAACCGGAGGCTGAGCTACTCGGTCGGTGACGGCCGGGTGACGTTCGTGAAGACGGGGGACCGGGTCCAGGTCATCCCGGCGGAGCTGGGCGAGCTGCCGGTCCTGCGGGACTACGAGAACCTCGAGGTGCTCGGCGAACTCGCCCAGCGCTGTCAGCAGCGCGAGTTCGCCGCCGGCGAGGTCATCGCCTCCTTCGGCAGCCAGGCCGACGAGGCGTTCCTGCTCGCGCACGGCAGGGTCGAGAAGATCGGCACCGGACCCTACGGCGACGACACCGTCCTCGGGACGCTCGCCGACGGTTCGTACTTCGGAGACCAGTCCCTGCTCGACCCGGAGGCCATCTGGGAGTACACGATCCGCGCGGTGACCGCGTGCACCGTGCTCACGCTGCCCCGCCAGGACCTCGACCAGGTCGCGGAGCGCGCGGACACGCTGCGTGATCATCTCCAGCGGCTGCGGTCCGTCCCGGCCCAGCGGACGAACACGTTCGGCGAGGCGCCCATCGACCTCTCCGCCGGACACGTCGGCGAGGCCGTGCTGCCGGGCACCTACGTCGACTACGAAGCGGCGCCGCGCGAGTACGAACTGAGCGTCGCCCAGACCGTGCTGCGCGTCCACTCGCGCGTGGCCGACCTCTACAACCAGCCGATGAACCAGACCGAGCAGCAGTTGCGGCTCACGGTCGAGGCGCTCAAGGAGCGCCAGGAGCACGAGCTGATCAACAACCGCGAGTTCGGCCTGCTCCACAACTGCGAGTACGAGCAGCGGCTGCAGCCGCACGACGGCGTGCCGAGCCCGGACGACATGGACGAACTGCTCAGCCGCAGGCGGGGTTCGAAGCTCTTCCTCGCCCACCCGCGCGCGATCGCCGCGTTCGGGCGCGAACTCAACAAGCGCGGGCTCGTCCCGGAGACCATCGACATGGGAGGCAACCGCATCCCGACCTGGCGCGGGGTGCCGATCTTCCCGTGCAACAAGATCCCGGTCAGCGAGGCCCGCACCACCTCCATCATCTGTATGCGTACAGGGGAGGAGGAGCAGGGCGTCATCGGCCTCCACCAGGCGGGCATCCCGGACGAGATCGAGCCGAGCCTGTCGGTGCGCTTCATGGGCATCAGCGAGCAGGCGATCATCTCGTACCTGGTGTCGACGTACTACTCGGCTGCGGTCCTGGTGCCGGACGCGCTCGGTGTGCTGGAGGACGTCGAGATCGGCCGCTGGTCGTGAGTCCGTGTCTGTGGTCGCGCGGACGGGTACACCCACTCCGTACGCGCCCACAGGCCCAGGAATCGCCACCGTCCGCCTCATTCCCGGGGTGAGTCCATGACGGACACGACGACGGACATGACGGAGATGGCGCAGGGCGCGGCTGATGCGTACGGGGGGCAGGAAGGGTACGAGGGCCACGAAGCGGCGGAGATCCTGGCGTCGGCCCGGCTCTGCGTCGACCCGGAGCTGCGCCGGGCCGTCGACTCGCTGCCCGGATCGATGCGCCGTGTCGCGCTCTACCACTTCGGCTGGGAGCACGCGGACGGCACACCGGCCGCGGGGCACGCGGGCAAGGCCATCAGGCCGGCGCTCGTGCTCGCCGCGGTGCGGGCGCTCGGCGGGGAGCCCGCGATGGCCGTCCGGGCCGCCGCGGCCGTGGAGTTGACCCACAACTTCACGCTGCTGCACGACGACGTCATGGACCGCGACACCACCCGCAGGCACCGGCCCACCGCCTGGACCGTGTTCGGCGAAGCCGACGCGATCCTCGCCGGTGACGCCATGCAGGCGCTGGCGCAGCGGCTGCTCGCCGAGGACCCGCACCCCGCGGCCTCGGCGGCGGCCGCCCGCCTCGCCTCCTGCGTGGTGGAGCTCTGCGCGGGCCAGCACGCGGACTGCGCCCTTGAGCGCAGGGGCCCCGACGAGGTCACGCTCGACGAGTGCCTCGCCATGGCCGAGGCCAAGACAGGGGCGCTGCTCGGGTGCGCCTGTGCGCTGGGGGCGTTGTACGCGGGCGCGGGGCGCGCCGAGGTGGACGCGCTCGACGGGTTCGGCCGCGAGGCCGGTCTCGCCTTCCAGCTCATCGACGACGTGATCGGCATCTGGGGCGACCCGGGCCGCACCGGCAAGCCGGTCGGCGCGGACCTCGCCGCCCGTAAGAAGTCCCTGCCGGTGGTCGCAGCGCTGGCCTCCGGCGCCCCGGCCGCCGCCGAGCTCGCCGAGCTGTACTTACGGCAGCCCCGCGACGGCGACCCGGACCGCATGGCCCGCGCCGTCGAAGCGGCGGGCGGCAGGGACTGGGCGCTGCTGCACGCGGCGGACCGGATGTCCCGCGCGATCAACCAGCTCGCCGGCGCGGTGCCGGTCCCGGAGGCGGCGGGCGGCCTGCTGGCCCTCGCGGAGTTCGTGACACGGCGTACGCATTGACGGCGTACGCGGGGACAGCGGCGCGAGCAAGGAACGTACCGAGAGGGGATCCACGAGGCACGCGAGCCTTATGCGACGAGCGAGCAGGCCGGGCCCCGCACTCCGCCGATATCCGGACAGGGTGCGGGGCCCGGCCATGCGCGGGGGCACGATCACTTAGGCTGCAACCGGTGGCGCGGGACACGCAGTTGGGCGTGGCAGGGCAGGCGTGGCCGATGTGCACTCAAGGGGTTAAGGGGCGGGCCGTGGGAGTAGCGATCCGGAGAGCCGGCGAGGGTGACAGGGCGGATGTGGTCCGGTTGCTCGACGCGGCGTTCCAGGACGATCCGGTGAGCGGCTGGGTCTTTCCCGACCCGGAGCACCGCCGCGAGAGGCACGGCGCGCTGATGGCCGCCTTCCTCGACATGGCGCTGAGCGAGGGGTACGTCGACATCACGGAGGACGGCGCGGCCGTCGCCCTGTGGTGGTCCGTCCCGGCAGGCGCACATGAGGGAGGCGAGGACGGTCCCGCGCAGCTCCGCGAAGCCGTCGACCCGGCGAACATGCGGATCGAGGTGATCGGCCGGCTGACCGGCGATGCGCACCCCTCCGACCGGGCCCACCAGTATCTGCACATGATCGGCGTGAGCCCCGAGCGGCAGGGCGAAGGGCTCGGCTCCGCGCTGATCAACGCCGTGCTCGACCGGTGCGACCGCGAAGGGCTGCACGCCTATCTGGAGGCGAGCAACAGCCGCAGCCGTGCGCTGTACACGCGGTTGGGATTCGCCTTCACCGGGAGCGCCATCGATCTGCCGGACGGTCCGCAGCTGTGGCCGATGTGGCGGGAACCGCAGTCGCCCGATTCGGGCCGCGACAGTCGACGATTCGCATAAAGTCGCTACATTGCGGCTGTGTTGTCCGCAGGCGCGACGAAGGGTGTGAATCTCATGTCCTGCGAACTGCTTCACGAGATGCTCGTCGGCACATCCCGCGAGACGACGGGAACCGCATCCAGCAACACTTCAAGTACCGCATCCCGCGCACTACTTGTTGCGGAGGCCTTCGTGGAAGTGGCTGACTCCCTGGCCGATGAATTCGACCTCGCCGAGTTTCTGCACAACCTCGCCGTGCGCTGTGTGGAACTCCTCGGCGCGGCGGCGGCCGGTGTGATGCTGGTCGAACCCGATGGCCGGTTGCGGCTCGGCGCGGCCTCCGGCGGGCAGCCCTGGGTGCTCGATCTGTTCTCCCTGCAGGAGACCCAGGGACCGAGCCCGGACTGCTGCCGGTCGGGCGCTGCGCACACCAACATCGCCCTCGGCGGCCGGGAGGCGGCCGCCGTCTGGCCGGAGTTCGCCCAGAACGCGCTGGCGGCCGGGTTCTCGACGGCGCATGTGCTGCCCCTGCGGCTGCGGGGCGAGATGCTCGGCGCGCTGAACCTCCTCCACGCGCGGGGCGATGTGCTGGGCCCCGACGAGGTGGCGCTCGCGCAGGCCCTCGCGGACGTCGCCACGATCGCCATCGTGCAGCGGCGTTCCCTGCAGCAGAGCGAGGCGGAGCGCGGCCAATTGCAGGCGGCGCTCAGCAGCCGGGTCATCATCGAACAGGCGAAGGGCGTGCTCGCCGAGCGCTGGCAGTGCACGGTCGACGAGGCGTTCGCGGCGCTGCGGGGGCACGCACGGGCGAATCGGCTGCGGCTTTCGGAGCTGGCGGGCCAAGTGGTGAACGGGGAATTCGACACGGACGGAATCCGTCCGGGCCGGCCCCGAAAGACCGGACCCGAAAGGACGCCAGGAATGACGCCCGGCAAGACGCCTGGCATGACACCGGGAATGACGCCCGGCATGACACCGGGAATGACGCCGGGCACGACGCCGGGAATCAGGACCGACCGAAGCCGCTGACCGCTGGACTATCCGCCCCGGGCACACCGCCATATCCTGGACGTATGGGCAACGATGGGAGCCGCTCCCGCGCCCGCCCGCAGGATGAGCCGGTGTGCCCGGCCTGCGGACGGCCCGTTGGTACGGCCATCAAGCGGCGGAAGGTGCTCGGGGTGTTCGTCCCCGTGTGGGGCCCCGGCCCGTGCCACAACCCGCAGTGCGAGCGGTGCGGCGACGAAGCCGCCGAACCCGCGCAGCCGCAGTCGCCGCAGCAGCAGTCGCAGCCGCCGCCCGCCGACGCCGCGCCTTCGCGGTCCGACGAGACCTAGGCGACGCCACGGCTGACGCGTACGGCAGGTCATGAGGACCGAGCCGCACGGACCGAGAGACACAGAAGAAATCGGCGTGCTTCCGCGCTGCCCCGGATAGGTTCGTCGAGTCAGTGTGTCGCCTGGGGAGGGACGGATGGATGAGGCTGCGGGGCGTGACCGGCTGCGCTGTGGCGGGGCTGATGGCGGTGGGGATCACGGGGTGCGGATCCGATTCCTCCGGGGCGGGCGCGGGGGAGACGCCCGGTGTGCCGACGGTGAAGAGTGAGCGGGATCTGCCCGAACTTCCGCTGGAACGCTATGAGTTCAGTGATCGGGACAATGCGCGGCACACGGAGGCGCAGGCCCGTCTGACGCAGCAGTGCATGCGGGACCTCGGCTTCGACGACTTCCCGCTGTATCCGAAAGAGCCGAACGGCAGGCAGTCGGTGACGCTGACCGCCGTGGCGGTCACCTCCTATCCGTACGGGCCGCTCGATCTCGACGCCGCCCGCCGCTGGGGCTATGGCTACGACCCGAAGAAGTCCGGAGCCGCCGGCGGACGGACCGAGGGCCGCGCCATGACGGACAAGGAATACGAAGCGCTGTACGGGTTTCGCCGCAAGCCCTCCGGGAACGGTGGCTGCGCCAGTGCGGGCGGCGAGCGCCTCATGGCGGGCGTGCCCGACGAGGCGCGCATGTGGACGTACACATCAGAGCGGAGCCGGCGCCTGGACAAGGCGGCGGCCAAGGACGAGCGGGTGCGCGATGCGCTCGGCGCGTGGTCGCGGTGCATGGCCGACAAGGGCGTCAAGCGGTACAAGACCCCGGGCGACGCCTTCGGCGACAAGGCCTGGGGCCGCAAGGGCCGCAGCGACGGCAACACCACGCGTACGCGAAGGGAGTTGGCGACGGCGGTGGCCGACGTCGAGTGCAAGCGGGAGCTGAACACGGCCGGTGTGTGGTGGGTCGTGCGCAAGGAGAAGCAGAGCGCCGACGTGGCCGGTCACAAGGACGCGTACGACGCGGTCCGCGCGGATCAGCAGCGGGTGCGGGCCAACGTGCGGCGGATCCTCGGTGAGAAGTGATCCCGGTGCGGATTGATCCTCGGACTGCTCCTCGGTGAGCAGTAATCCGCGGCGAGACGTGGCGGACAGCTGCATCATGAGTTCATGGACATGACCGAGCTTGACGACCTGCCGTCCGCCGTCGACACGGAACGGCTCCTCGCACTCGCCGACGGCCATCACCCCCGCACCGCACGGGCGTTGGGCGTCCGCGAGGCCGGTGGGCACCTCGTGAAGATGTACGCCGTCGAGGCACCGGGGCGGAAGGTGGCCGGGCGGGACGAGACGGCGGCGCTGCGGATCGCCGGCGCGTATCTCGGCCTCGGCGGGGCCCGCGGATCGTCCGGGCTCGCCGTGCTGATCGTGCACTTGGGCGGTGACGGCGACTACGTCCTCGTACAGAGCTGGATCGAGGGATACATGGCGGACCTCGCGGTCTTCGTCGGGCCCGCGGGGGAGCCGGACCAACTCCGGCCAGGGCGGGCCGGGTTGGCGCCCTGCGTGTGGGAGGCGGCCGTGCTCACGCATGAGCGCGACGCGTACGTCCGGTGCGTGCTCGACGGCGGCGGGAGCCTTCCGGAGCGGCTCACCGCCTGGGGCAAGGACGTCATCGAGGGGGACCTGCGATGACGGGCGCGACGACGGACGAGACGTCCGGCGAGACGTCGGGCGAGACGTCGGGCGAGACGACGGACGCGACGACTGACGCGACGACGGACGGCACGCCCCGCGTGCGCCACGCCCGCCCCGCCGACCTCCCCCGCATCGCCGAACTCGCCGCCGAGCACGCCGTGTACGAGAAGGCCCCGCCGCTCGCCCCGGGCCTTGCCGGGCGCCTGGACGCGCTGCTCTTCGGGACGCCCGCGCCGCGTCTTCGCTGCCTCGTGGCCGAGCTGCCGGGCGGCGAGCTCGTCGGCTATGCCACCTGCGCGCCGGAGATCTCCACCTGGGACGGGGCCGAGTACCTCCACATGGACTGCCTCTTCCTGCGCGACGGCCACCGCGGGCTCGGCCTCGGCGCGCTCCTGACGGACGCGGTGAGCGCCGAGGCCCGTGCCCTCGGGCTCACCGAGGTCCAATGGCAGACTCCCGTGTGGAACGAGGGTGCGATCCGCTTCTACGACCGGCTCGGCGCCGCCGCTGCCGAGAAGCGCCGCTACACCCTCTCCGTGACGGATCGCGACGGGGGAATGTGACGGATGGACCAGAACGAAGCTCTGGCGGCCCGCTTCGAGGAGCACCGGCCGCATCTGAAAGCCGTCGCCTACCGCATGCTCGGCTCGCTCAGCGAGTCGGATGACGCCGTCCAGGAGTCCTGGATCCGGCTCAGCCGCTCGGACGCCGGGGAGATCGAGAACCTCGGGGGCTGGCTGACGACCGTCGTCGGCCGGATCTGCCTCGACATGCTGCGTACGCGACAGTCGCGGCGCGAGGAGTCCCTTGCGCTCTCCCAGGACACCCACGTGCCCGACCCAGTGGTCAGCTGGGGCGAGGTCGTCGATCCCGAGCAGGAGGTGCTGCTCGCCGATTCGGTCGGCCTCGCCCTGCTCGTCGTACTCGAGACGCTCGCCCCCGCCGAGCGCCTCGCCTTCGTGCTGCACGACATGTTCGCCGTGCCCTTCGACGAGATCGCCCCCATCGTCGAGCGCACCCCGGCCGCGACCCGGCAGCTGGCCAGCCGCGCCCGCCGCCGGGTCCAGGGCTCGGCTCCCACGCCCGACAACGACCCCGTGCGGCAGCGCGAGATCGTCGGCGCCTTCCTCGCGGCCGCGCGGGGCGGCGACTTCGACGCGCTGCTCGAACTGCTCGACCCGGACGTCGTGCTGCGCGCCGACACCGGCGAACTGGCCTCCGGGCTCTCGAAGCTGGTGCGCGGCGCGACGGTGGTCGCCGGGCAGGCCTCGATGTTCTCGAAGGGGGCGCCGCCGACCGCGTTCGCGCTCATCAACGGCAGGGTCGGCGTGGTCGGCGTGCCGGACGGCGAGGTCGTCTCCGTCATGGAGTTCACCATCACGGACGGGAAGATCGTCGAGCTCAACATCCTCGTCGACGCCGACCGCGTACGGGCCCTCGGCCTGCCGAGGTTCACCGCCTGACGCCGGCCACCTCCCGCAGGTACTCCTTGCGGCAGAGCGGATTCCGGTCGGTCCGCCGCCGGGCCGAGGGCTCGCCCCGGACCGGCTGGTACCGCTCGAAGGCCGACTCCAGCTCGCCCTCGCCGCGCGTCAGCGAGGGCAGCAGCTGCTCCAGCTCGTGCACGCGGGCGGCCGGGATCTCTCCCTCGACCAGATACGCGGATCCGTGCGCCGTCTGCGTGTGGGGGACGGCCCGCAGCCGTGAGAGCACCGGCAGGAGCTGCCCGAACAGGTCCTCGGGGACGGTGAGTCGGAACCGGTGCAGCGGCTCGTGCACCTGGGTGCCCGCCCGCCGGAGCGCGCTCAGCAGGATCAGCGGGGTCAGCTGCCGGAAGTCACCGGCCGTGCTCGACATGCTCTTGTCGAACGTGCCGTGCGCGTGGCTCTGCCGCGGCCAGTACCCGGAGTGCGTCATGGTGACCACGCAGTCGCCGACCTCCCAGCCGTACACGCCTTGCAGCAGCGTCTCGTGCACGGTCTCCTCGACGGCCCGGAAGAACGCGTACGGCATCGAACCGAGCTCGACCTCCAGGCGGAACCGGACGCCGGAACCGGGCGGACCGGGATCGACGCGAAGGCCGACCGTCGCCAGGAACGGGTTGTCGCCCTTGTCGATGATCTCGTGGGCGGCGCCGCTGCCGGTCACCCGCTCCACACAGATGGTCGTCGTCTCGCGGAACTCGACCTCAAGTCCGTACTCCTCGGCGAGCGTCGCCTCGATGACCTCCTTCTGGACCTCGCCGTAGAGCGACACGTACACCTCCTGCCGGACGTCGTCCTGGCGCAGGTCGATCAGCGGGTCCTGCTCGGCGAGCTGGGCGAGCGCGAGGTGCAGCGCGCCCTTGTCGCGGGCGCGTGCGGGCACCACGACGGTCTCCAGGGTCGGCGGCGAGAAGTGGTGCCGGCCGGGGTCGCGGGTGACATCGGGTACGCCGATGACATCGCCGATCCGGATGTCGCCGAGCCCCCACAGCTTCCCGATCTGCCCGGCTGCCACGCCGTCGCGCGCCGCGGCGGAACCCCGGTCGAAGACACTGACCGCGGTCACCTTGCCCTCGCGGCCGCCGGTGAACGGCAGCCGGTCGCGGGTGCGCACCGTCCCCGCGAACATCCGTACGTACGCGATCTTCTCCCCGGCGTCCCCGCGCTCGACCTTGAAGACGGTGCCGGAGGCCGGGGCCTCCGGGTCGCCGGCCTGGGCGGGCAGCAACTCCCGGATGCCCGCGATGAGTTCGGGCACTCCGGCGCCGGTGGCTGCGGAGCCGAAGAACACCGGGTGCACCAGGCAGCGGCCGGTCTGCGCGGCCAGTTCGGCGCGGAGCCGCTCGTGGGTGAGGCCCGCGTCTTCGTCGACGTACGCGGAGAGCAGTGCGTCGTCCTGCGCGGCAAGGACGTCGACGAGCCGGTCGGTGAACGCGGGATCGCCGGCGGCGTGCGAGACGAACCGCGCGTCCTTGGCGCCCGTGCCACGCACCGTCCCCATGGGTACGACGGCCGGGGCGAGGCGCTCGGAGATGCTGCCCAGCAGCTCCTCGGGGCGGGCACCGCGCCGGTCGATCTTGTTCACGAAGATCAGCGTGGGGATGTCGAGCCTGCGCAGCGTCCGCATCAGCACACGGGTCTGCGCCTGGACGCCCTCCACGGCCGAGACGACGAGCACCGCGCCGTCGAGCACGCTGAGCACCCGCTCCACCTCGGCGATGAAGTCCGGGTGGCCGGGGGTGTCGATGAGATTGACGGTGGCGTCGTCGACGGCGAAGGAGACGACGGCGGACTTGATGGTGATGCCGCGCTGCCGCTCAAGCGCCAGCGAATCGGTCTGGGTGTTTCCGTCGTCGACGCGACCGATCTCGTCGATGACACCGGCGGCGTGAAGCAGCCGCTCGGTCAGGCTGGTCTTCCCGGCGTCAACGTGCGCCAGGATCCCCAGGTTCAGGGTGTTGGTCGTGCTCGACGAATGCGTATGCACTGAGCGTCATGTCCTCTGGGTCGACGGCGATTCCCTTCTGGCTGGACGTGAACGAACGGCGCATTACGTCTCCTTGATGGCCCTGGGTGTACGCGGCAAGTGCAGCAGGGGCGGCGGCGGGCGGCAAGCGAATTAATGGATCTCGCAGTTCATCCCGGCCGGGGCGCCGCCCGTGCGTGACACCGTCAGCAGGTGAGCTTCTGCGCGTGCGCCGGGTCGAGGGCGTTCAGGACGAAGCGTGTCGCCGTCTGGTGGTAGCTGAGGCCGAGGTGTTCGGTCAGGTCCAGGGGGCAGTGGTCCTGAAGCTTGCTCTGGGTGACGTTGGGCGCCTTGGCCAGGTAGGACGAGGTGTAGGGCGTGACCACCCAGTCCGTCCTGGTCGCAAGGACCGAGTAGTCGACGGCCGGGTCCGTCTCGCCGCCGTCGTTGAGCGCCGTGACGAAGTCGGAACCGGTCATCTGCTGCGCGCAGGCGGGGCAGGCCGCGCCGGTGAGGTCCTCTGCGCCCGGTATGGCCTCGGCCAGTGTGGCGAGGCCGGAGAGGGTGGTGCCGTGGTTGTTGGGGGCGAGCGCGACGAGCTTGTCGACCTTCGCGGCGCCACCCAGGTTCTTGATGTAGTGGCGCGGCATCATGCCGCCCTGGGAGTGGCCGACCAGATCGACCCGGGAGGACCCGGTCTGCTCGCGGACCTTGTCGACGAACGCCGAGAGCTGTCCTGCGGACGCGGCCATGTCGCCGATGCCCTGGAGGAGTTGACCTTCCTTGCCGCCATAGTTGGGCGCGTAGACGCAGTAGCCCGCGTCCTTGAGCTTCGGGGCGAGACCGGCCCAGTTCATATAGCGGTTCTCGAAGGTGCCGTGCACCAGGACGACCGGCCTGGGGTGTTCGGCGCTCGGCCGGCACGCCCAGTCGTTCGCACCGGTCGGCACGGCCGCCGGGTGGGCGAGTGCGTACGCGGTCGCCGCGGCGAAGGTCTTCTGCGGCGGGCCGACCTGCTCTTCGGCTGCGGGCGCCGCCGGTGTCGCGGTGGCCTGGTGCGTCACGACGCCGAACGCGCCGAGGCTGACGGCGGCGGCGATGCCGGACACCGCGGCGACGAGGCGGCGGCGCGACGAACAGCCCCTGTGCTTGGGGGAGTTGTGGGTACTGCGGGAGTTGCGGGCGCTGACGGACATGCGGCTCTCACCCTTCACTTCCGTACGGGTCGGGCTCGGGGTTACCGGCGCGTATCGCCGGGCGGCACACGCTGGTCCAGCCGCCGGGCGCGCGCCACGGGCCGCGCCGCAGGATGCCGAAATCCTGAACGCGCGTGACACTTCCGCGCCCCGGCCACTCACGCCCGTGAGCCCTCCGCCGCCCCGTATGTCACGGGACTGGACCCGGGCGTCCGTGTCCCCACAGACTTACTGTTCGGTAACCGCCGGGTGCCGAGGGAGGGATGGGCCGTGCAGAGCACCGTGGGTACGTTCTCCCGCCGGCCGTGGCACGAGATCCCCGAGGTCTTCGCCGAAGTGCTGCGGCCGCGCATCGAGGAGATCGCCGCGGAGATGCTCACCGCGATCCGCCGTGACGTGCGCGTCTACCAGCAGCCGACCGTGTCCGCCGTGGGCCGGGACGTGACGGCCGCCGTGCACCGCGCCATCCGCCAGTTCGTGGAGCTCGTCGACGACCCTGAAGGGCCGCAGGGCGACCATGAGCTCTTCTTCCAGCGCCTTGGCCGCCTCGAATTTCTCAACGGCCGCGGCACGGACGGGATCCAGGCCGCCTACCGCACCGGCGCCCGCGTCGCCTGCCGCCGGTATGTCGCGCTCGCGCAGGAGGCCGCCCTGCCGCCGGAGGCCGGCCTTGCCGTCACCGAGGCCGTGCTCGTGCACACCGCCGCGCTGTCCGATCTCGCGGTGCGCGGCCATGCGGCAGCCAGGGCCCGCGCCACCGGGCCGACCCAGCGCAGCCGCAGGGCGCTGGCAGCGCAACTCCTCGAGCAGTCGGCGCAGCCCCGCGGCGAATCGCTCACCGCCCTTGCCGAGCAGGCGAGTTGGCGGCTTCCCGAAGCGGTGGCCTGTCTGGTGATGCGGCAGGCGGGCGGCGGCGGACAGGTGCTCGCCGCCGGTCTCGACGAGGACGTACTGATCCTGCCGAGGGGCGGCGAACTGCTCCTGGTCGTCCCCGATCCGGAGGAGGGCGGCCGCGTGGACCGGCTGCGGGCGGCGGTGCGCGATCACGCGGCGGCCATCGGCCCCACGGTCGCGCTCGGCGACGCCTGGCTCTCCTCGCACTGCGCGCGGCTCGCCCTCAAGCACCGGCGCAGGCTCGACGCCCCCGGGGGCGAACTGCTCGCGGCCGCCGACCACCTGCTCGACGTACAGCTGCTGTCCGGCGCCCCCATCGGGCGGCTGATGGCGGACCGTGTCATCGGCGTCCTCAAGGGGCTGCCGCCGGGGAAGGCCGCCCGGCTCGCCCAGACCCTGGAGGCGCTTCTCGCGTCATGGGGGCGCACGGCCCCCGAGGTCGCCGACGCCCTCGGCATCCACCCGCAGACCGTGCGCGGCAGGCTCCGCCAGCTGGACGACCTCTTCGGCGTACGGCTCACGGATCCGACGTTTCGCACCGGCGCGCTCCTCGCGCTGCGCACGCGGGCGCTGACGGGCGCGGATGCGGGGCCGGGCAAGCGGCGGGATCCTGGAAGGGAGGAGTGAGTGCCATGAGGGTCATGTTGAGAGCGCGCCTGGACACCCAGATCGCGAACGAGGCGGTCAAGAACGGCACACTGCCCAAGATCATGCAGGAGATGTCGGAGCGCATAAAGCCCGAGGCCGCGTACTTCGGCCCCAGCGAAGGCAAGAGGTGCTGCACCTTCGTCTTCGACATGCAGGAGAGCCCGGAGATGCCGGCGATCGCAGAGCCGCTTTTCGAGCTGGGCGCGGAGATCGAGATCCACCCGATCATGAACGCCGAGGACCTGGTGAAGGGTCTCGCGGCGGTTCGGAGCTGACGGAACGCCGAGAGCACCCGGCTCCGCGCGGATGCCGGGTGCTCTCGTGTGCGCGAAAAAGGGGGCTGACCGCCAGGGGTCAGGCCTTCTTCGTCTCCCAGAAGATCTTGTCGATCTGGGCGATGTAGTCCAGCGCCTTCTGGCCCGTGGCCGGGTCCGCCGACGCCTTCGCGGCCGAGAGGGCCTTGAGGGTGTCGTTGACCAGCTGGTGCAGCTCCGGGTACTTCTCGAAGTGCGGGGGCTTGAAGTAGTCGCTCCAGAGCACCGACACGTGGTGCTTGGCGAGCTCTGCGCGCTGCTCCTTGATGACCACGGCGCGCGTCTGGAACTGCACGTCGTCGTTGGCGGCCATCTTGTCCTGGACGGCCTTGACCGACTCCGCCTCGATGCGGGCCTGGGCCGGGTCGTACACGCCGCAGGGCAGGTCGCAGTGGGCGCTGACCTTCACCTTGGGGGCAAACAGGCGGGAAAGCATGTAGCTGTCCTTCCTCGTGATCGTCTTCTCAGGTGGGACATTACTCCGTGAGAGACGGGTTTTCGCGGGTGCCCCCATGGGCTTAGGACAAAAGTCCAGGGTCAGACTGGGACTCGTGGAGGATAGGACCGGGGAGGTGCCGGTGATGCCGGAGCTGTCACAGGAGAGCGAACGGAGAAGGGCCATCTTGCCGTTGGGCGCTGCCGAGGTGACCGGGCCGTCGATGGTGCCCACGCTGTACCACGGTGACCGGCTGATGGTGCAGTGGGGCGCGCGGGTGCGGGCCGGTGACGTCGTGGTGCTGCGGCATCCGTTCCAGCAGGACCTGTTGGTCGTCAAGCGGGCCGCCGAGCGGCGCGACGGCGGCTGGTGGGTGCTCGGGGACAACGCGTTCGCGGGCGGGGACAGCACGGACTACGGCACCGTGCCCGAGGAGCTCGTCCTGGGGAAGGTGTGGTTCCGTTACCGCCCGCCCCGGCTCAAGTCCGCTCAGCGCTCCCCGTTCGCGCTGCTGCGCTGGGCCGTGTCGGCCGCGCGGCCGGTGCTGTCCGACCGCTCCGTCTCCAAGCGCTTGCGGGCCCGGTAGGCGGCGACGTTGGCGCGGGTCGCGCAGCGGTCCGAGCAGTAGCGTCGGGAACGGTTGGTCGACGTGTCGAGATAGGCGTTGCGGCACGGCGCTGCCTCGCACAGGCCCAGGCGGTCCACGCCGTGCTCGGTGAGGTGGAAGGCCAGGCCCATCGCGGCGATCGCGGCGTACCCGGCGGTCGCGTTCGACGGGTGGTCCGCCAGGTGCATGTGCCACAGCGGGCGGCCGTCGTCGTCCCGGTGGTCGTGGCCGGAGATCTGCGGGCTGACCGGGAACTCCAGGAGCAGTGAGTTCAGCAGGTCGACGGCGAGCGTCTCGTCGCCGCCGTCGGCCGCTTCGAAGACCGCGCGGAGCCTGGCCCGGACCGAGCGGAAGCGGGTGACGTCGGAGTCCGTGGCGCGCCGTGCCGCCTGCTGGTTGGCACCGAAGAGCTCGCGGACCGCCTCGACCGACGTCAGCGCGTCCTTGTTGCGACCCGGCTCCTCGCTGTTGACCAGACGTACGGCATAGTCCGAGTAATAGGCCAGTTCCACTTGTAGTCCTTACCGGGGCGGGCTATCTTCGTGAGTGCGTGAGTAACGGCTGCGCGTGCTTCGAGGGTATTACGAGAGCGTATTACGTACTGAAGGGGTTCTGATGACGGAAACCGCGCCCGCGACCGACTGGCGTGCCTGGCAGGACAGCTGGGACCGGCAGCAGGAGTGGTATCTGCCCGACCGCGAGGAGCGGTTCCGGGTCATGCTCGACATGGTCGAGGCCACGGTCGGCCCCGAGCCGCGCGTGCTCGACCTCGCGTGCGGTACGGGGAGTATTACGGACCGGCTGCTCAAGAGGTTCCCGAAGGCCGTCAGTACGGGCGTCGACCTCGACCCCGCGCTGCTAGCCATCGCCGAGGGCACCTTCGCCGGGGACGACCGCGTCACGTTCGTGACCGCGGACCTCAAGGACCCCGAGTGGACGTCCCAGCTCCCGTACGACACGTACGACGCCGTCCTCACCGCCACCGCGCTGCACTGGCTGCACAGCGAACCCCTCACCGCCCTGTACGGCCAGATCGCGGGCGTCGTCAGGGACGGCGGAGTCTTCCTCAACGCCGACCACATGCCCGACCCCGCGACGCCGCGCCTGAACGCCGCCGACCGGGCCCAGCGGCACGCCCGCATGGACGCCGCCAAGGCCGAAGGCGCCCTGGACTGGAAGGACTGGTGGGACGTCGCCGCCAAGGACCCGGTCCTCGCCGAGCCCACCGCCAAGCGCTTCGAGATCTACGGCGAGCACGCGGACGGCGACACCCCGCCGCCGGAGTGGCACGCACGGACCCTGCGCGACGCGGGCTTCGGCGAGGCACGGACGGTGTGGTCTTCGCCTTCGGACGCGATGGTGCTGGGGCTTAAGTAGCGGATACGCGAAGGGGCGGTACGAATCCAGGATTCGTACCGCCCCTTCCGCGCCCGAAGGGGCGCGTGGAACTGCGCGACCAGCCACGAACAACCCGCAGCCAGAGAACTGCCCGACCAGCGGAGCGCTACAGCACCTTCGACAGGAACGACTGCGTCCGCTCGTGCTGCGGATTCGTCAGTACGTCACGCGGGTGACCGGACTCGACCACCACGCCCTCGTCCATGAAGACGAGGCTGTCGCCGACCTCGCGGGCGAAGCCCATCTCGTGCGTCACGACGATCATCGTCATGCCGGACTCGGCGAGGTCGCGCATGACGTCGAGGACGTCACCGACCAGCTCCGGGTCGAGCGCGGAGGTCGGCTCGTCGAAGAGCATCAGCTTCGGGTCCATGGCCAGCGCGCGGGCGATCGCCACGCGCTGCTGCTGGCCGCCGGAGAGCTGCGAGGGGTAGTTCTTCGCCTTGTCGGCGAGGCCCACGCGCTCCAGGAGCTGCCCCGCGCGCTCTCGTGCCGCCGCCTTGGACTGGCCCTTGACCTGGACCGGCGCCTCCATGACGTTCTCGAGGGCCGTCATGTGCGGGAAGAGGTTGAAGCGCTGGAAGACCATGCCGATGTCGCGGCGCTTGAGGGCGACTTCGCTGTCCTTGAGCTCGTACAGCTTGTCTCCCTTCTGCCGGTAGCCGACCAGGTCGCCGTCGACGTAAAGACGGCCGGCGTTGATCTTCTCCAGGTGGTTGATGCAGCGCAGGAACGTCGACTTGCCGGAGCCGGACGGGCCGATGAGGCAGAACACCTCACCCGACTTGACCTCCAGGTCGATGCCCTTGAGCACCTCTACGTTGCCGAAGGACTTGTGGACGCCTTCGGACTTCACCATGGCGGTCATGCGACGCCTCCCTTCGGGCGGCTCAGCGAGAGCATGTTCGCCTTGATCTTCTGGAACGGCGTGGGAGGCAGGGAACGGGACGAACCGCGCGCGTAGTAGCGCTCCAGGTAGAACTGGCCGACGCTGAGGATCGACGTCATGATCAGGTACCAGGTGGCGGCGAGCAGCAGCGCTTCCACCGTGGCGCCGGAGGTGGTGCCGATGTCCTGGGCGTACTTGAGGAGTTCGTAGTACTGGACGGCGGCGACCAGCGAGGTCGTCTTGAGCATGTTGATGACTTCGTTGCCCGTCGGCGGCACGATCACGCGCATCGCCTGCGGCAGGACGACCCGGCGCAGTGTCTTGCCGTGGCTCATGCCCAGGGCGTGCGAGGCCTCGGTCTGGCCCTCGTCGACCGAGAGCAGGCCGGCGCGGCAGATCTCCGACATGTACGCGGCCTCGTTGAGGCCAAGGCCGAGCAGCGCCGTCAGGAACGGCGTCATGAACTCCGACCACTCGTCCTTGTAGATCGGACCGAGGTTGATCGTGTCGAAGACGAAGCCGAGGTTGAACCAGACGAACAGCTGGACCAGGACCGGCGTACCGCGGAAGAACCAGACGTAGAACCAGGCGATCGATGAGGTGACCGGGTTCTTCGACAGGCGCATCACCGAGAGGAGTACGCCGCCCACGATGCCGATCAGCATCGAAAGGACAGTCAGGACCAGGGTCTCGCGGACGCCCCTGAGGATGCGGTCGTCGAAGAAGTTGTCGGGGATCGCGTTCCAGTTGATGTCGCCCTGCGCGAACGCGAACACGATCGCGCCGAGAGCGCCGATCGCGAGGATCGCGGCGACGTACCGGCCGAAGTGCCGGACCGGGATGGCCTTGATGGCCTCGGGCGAGGAGGACGGTGGGGTGTCCTCCGGGCCCTTCTTGGTGATGTCGGTGGTCACGTGAGTGGCCTTTCAGCGACTGAGAGGGGCGCGGTCACTTGCCGGCGTTGATCTGGGCTTCCTTGACCGCGCCGTCCTCGACGCCCCACTTCGAGATGATCTTGTCGTACTCGCCGTTCTTGATGATCGCGTCGAGCGCCGCCTTGAGCGCGTCACGCAGCTCGGGGTTCTTCTTGGAGACCGCGATGCCGTACGGGGCGGCCTCGACCTGCTCGCCGACCAGCTCGAAGTCCTTGCCGCCGCCCGAGGTCTTCACCGCGTACGCGGCGACCGGGAAGTCGGACGAGCCCGCGTCCGCGCCGCCGGAGCGCAGTCGGGTCTGGGCCTGCTGGTCGTTGTCGAACTGCTCGATCGCGATCTTCTTGCCGTCCTTGCACTTCTTCGACTCGGCCTTGGCCAGGTCGTGCGAGACGGTGCCGCGCTGGACGACGATCTTCTTGCCGCAGAGGTCCGCCCAGGTCTTGATGCCCTGGTCGTCGCCCTTCTTGGTGTAGATCGAGACACCCGCCGTGAAGTAGTCGACGAAGTCGACGCCGGTGCCGATCTTCTTGCCGGTCTCCTCGTCGATGCCTTCCTGGCGGTTCTTGGTGTCGGTCATGGCCGACATCGCGATGTCGTAGCGCTTGGAGCGCAGGCCGCCGAGGAGGGTGTCGAAGGTGCCGTTCTCGAACTCGAACTTCACGCCGAGCTGCTTGCCGAGCGCCTCGCCCAGGTCGGGGTCGATACCGACGGTGTTGCCGGACTTGTCCTTGAACTCGACCGGCGGGTACGCGATGTCCGAGCCGACCTTGATGACACCCGCGTCCCGGATGTTCTCGGGCAGCTTGTCGGCGAGCGGCGCGTCGGTGACCTTCTCGCCGCCGTTGTCCTTGGTCTGGTCTCCGCAGCCGGTCAGCAGCAGCGCGCCGGCGACCGCGATCGCGCCGACCGCGGTCATCCGGGTCTTCGCGGACGTCCGTGCGGTCGTACGACAGATGGAGCGTGCGGTCATGAGGGTCCTCCGGCGGATGAGGGAGTTGCCGAGCGGTCGTCCACACACCTTCGGGTGTCGCGACCTCGTGTGATGACGGCATCTTGCCATTCGGACCGTCCGATTCTGGGTGCTCGAGATGTCAAAATCGGATAACGGGCGAGCCCCGAACCCCGACAGGCCCGTACATCACGGCCGTACCGGTTGGGGAAGGAAGTGCCGCTATTTGAGATTTTCCGTGAATCTCGCCATCTGGACCAGTGCGCGCGTCGTGCGCGGGTCATGCCGACTCTCCCTGCCGGGGATCGTGCCGCTCTCTAGCGCTCAGTTGTTGGATCGGTACAAGGACCGCGGTCCTGGTGGGTAACCAATCCCACTCGCCCGTGCCCGGCGCTTTCAGGTAGAAAGGCTCTTTACACCCCTCATCCGGGGCCCAGGGCGCGTGTGCGGCGCGCCCGCGTGTCTGTACCTCCCTCCGCCGACAGGCGGGGAACAGACGCGGTGCCCGCCCACTTCTCAACCAGGAGTGGACACCCTCAACTGATGATTTAAGACTTAAGGGGTAAGACAAGTGGCAGCGGAGATCGTCAATCCTCGCAGCGACAGCAGTACGGGTCACGAAGGCGCTGAAGAGCCCTTCGATCCGGCGTTTGCGCTGCACCGCGGCGGCAAGATGGCCGTGCAGGCCACCGTGCCCGTGCGGGACAAGGACGACCTGTCCCTGGCGTACACGCCCGGCGTCGCGAAAGTGTGCACCGCGATCGCCGAGCAGCCGGAGCTGGTGAACGACTACACATGGAAGTCGAACGTCGTGGCCGTCGTGACCGACGGTACGGCCGTGCTCGGGCTCGGTGACATCGGTCCCGAGGCCTCCCTCCCCGTGATGGAGGGCAAGGCCATTCTTTTCAAGCAGTTCGGTGGCGTCGACGCGGTTCCGATCGCGCTCGCGACGACCGATGCGGACGAGATCGTCGAGACCGTCGTGCGGCTCGCCCCGTCCTTCGGCGGCGTGAACCTCGAGGACATCTCGGCCCCGCGCTGCTTCGAGATCGAGCGCAAGCTCCAGGAGCGCCTCGACATTCCCGTCTTCCACGACGACCAGCACGGCACGGCCGTCGTGACCCTTGCGGCCCTGCGGAACGCGGCGAAGCTGACCGGGCGCACGCTCGGTGATCTGCGTGCCGTGATCTCCGGCGCCGGTGCGGCCGGTGTCGCCATCGCCAAGTTCCTGCTCGAGGCGGGCATCGGCGATGTGGCGGTCGCGGACCGCAAGGGCGTCGTGAGCCAGGACCGGGAGGACCTCACCCCGGTCAAGCGCGAGCTCGCGGAGATCACCAACAAGGCCGGGCTCAGCGGCTCGCTCGAGAGTGCGCTCGCGGGTGCCGATGTGTTCATCGGCGTCTCGGGCGGCACCGTTCCGGAGCCCGCGGTGGCCTCCATGGCGGAGAACGCGTTCGTGTTCGCCATGGCCAACCCGAACCCCGAGGTGCACCCGGACATCGCCCACAAGTACGCGGCTGTCGTCGCGACGGGGCGTTCGGACTACCCGAACCAGATCAACAACGTGCTCGCGTTCCCCGGCATCTTCGCCGGTGCGCTGCAGGTGCGTGCCTCGCAGATCACCGAGGGCATGAAGATCGCCGCGGCGAACGCGCTTGCCGATGTGGTCGGCGACGAGCTGTCCGCCGCGTACGTGATTCCCTCGCCGTTCGACGAGCGGGTCGCGCCGGCGGTCACCGCGGCGGTTGCCGCTGCGGCTCGTGCCGAGGGTGTCGCCCGCCGCTGAGCGGTGCGAGTGAAGGTCTGACCGCGCCCCGTTCCGTGCGTCCTGCGTACGGAGCGGGGCGCGGCGCGTGTCACAGCCGTACCTGGTTACGCGCCGGTACGCCCCCGGCCTATCGTCGGCTCATGTTCGCTGCCTACGCCGCCCGCATCGACCGTGACCAGCCGCTCAGTGGCCTTGAGTTGGGGGAGCGTCCCGCCCCCGATCCGCGCCCCGGCTGGTCGACCGTGAACGTCAAAGCCGCCTCCCTCAACCATCACGACCTGTGGTCCCTTCGCGGGGTCGGTCTCGCCGAAGACAAGCTGCCGATGATCCTCGGCTGTGATGCCGCCGGGATCGACGAGGACGGCAATGAAGTCGTCCTGCATTCCGTCATCGGGCAGACCGGGTACGGAGTCGGGCCCCGCGAGGGCCGCTCGATCCTGACGGAGAAGTATCAGGGGACCTTCGCCGAGCAGGTCTCCGTCCCCACGTGGAACCTGCTGCCGAAGCCCAAGGAACTGTCGTTCGCCGAGGCGGCCTGTCTGCCGACCGCCTGGCTCACCGCGTACCGCATGCTCTTCACCAACGCCGGGGTGCGTCCCGGTGACTCGGTCTTGGTCCAGGGCGCCGGCGGAGGTGTCGCCACCGCCGCGATCGTGCTCGGCAAGGCCGCGGGGCTGCGGGTCTTCGCGACCAGCAGGGACGAGGCCAAGCGGAAGCGGGCCCTGGAGCTTGGTGCGGTGGAGGCCGTCGAGTCCGGTGCGCGGCTGCCGCAGCGGGTGGACGCCGTCATCGAGACGGTGGGGGCGGCGACGTGGTCGCACTCGATCAAGTCCCTGAAGCCGGGCGGCACCGTGGTGATCTCCGGCGCCACCAGCGGCGACCGGCCCTCGCATGCCGAGCTGACACGGGTCTTCTTCCTGGAGTTGAAGATCGTCGGCTCGACCATGGGGTCCAAGGAGGAGCTGGAGGATCTGCTCTCCTTCTGTGCCGCCACGGGTGTGCGTCCCGTCATCGACGAGGTGCTGCCGCTCGACCGGGCGCGTGAGGGCTTCGAGCGGATGGAGTCCGGCGATCAGTTCGGGAAGATCGTGCTGGAGGTCTGAGCCTCTTCGTCTCTCTCCCCGGCCTGCTCTCTCCCCGGCCCGCCTGTCAACTTACGTTGACAGGCGGGCTCTGTCAACGTAAGTTGACATGCATGACCGAAGCAACGGATCTCGCCGAGCGTGCGGGTGATCGTGATCCACGAGTCGGGCTGCGAGCCGTCACCGCGCTGCGGAAGCTGGTGGAGCAGCTCGAGGCCGTGCAGGTGCGCAGTGCGCGTCAGCAGGGCTGGTCGTGGCAGGAGATCGCCGCGGAGCTCGGAGTGAGCAGGCAGGCCGTGCACAAGAAGTACGGGAGGCAGTGATGTTCGAGCGGTTCACGAAGGACGCCCGCGCTGTGGTGGAGGGTGCGGGTGAGCATGCCGAGCGGGCGGACGCCGACGCCGTCGACGACGGGCACATGCTGCTCGCGCTGCTCGACCGCGAGGCGAGTCGGGCGTCCTTCGCCCTGTCCTCGCTCGGGGCCACGCGCCGTCGGGAGTCGATCGAGCGGGCGTTGAGCGAGTCGCGGCGCCGCGGCGGGCTCTCGCAGGCGGATACGGAGGCTCTGGCGGGGCTCGGCGTCGATGTGTCCGAGATCGTCTCGCGGGTCGAAGAGGCCCATGGCGTAGGCGCGTTGGCCGGTGGCGGGGGCGGTAAGGGCGGCAGGGGCAGGCGGGGGTGGGCCGGGCATCGGCCCTTCACCCGCGAGGCCAAGGACACCCTGGTGAAGTCCCTGCGCATCGCCACCGCCCGCCGCGACCGGATCATCGGCGACGAGCACATCCTGCTCGCCCTCACCGCCCGCCCCGGCATGGTCGGCGAGGTGCTCGCGGACCATGGGGTGACTCATGAGTCGGTGCAGCGGGTGCTGTTCGGGGCCGGCGGCGAGTAGGGCAGGGTCTGTGCGGGCGGCGGGCGGCGGGCGGCTTCGGTGCCCCCCGCTCGTACGGACTTGGCGTCGGTGTCAGCCCTTTGGTGTGCGCAGCGCCGCGCCGATGTGGGCGGCCCACAGGGTCCGTGCGGGCGGGGGGGGCTTCGGCGCTCCGCCGCCCGTACGGTCTTGGCGTCGGTGTCAGCTCCTCGGTGTGCGCAGTGCCGCGCCGATGTGGGCGGCCCGCAGGGTCCGTGCGGGCGGGGGGGGGCTTCGGCGCTCCGCCGCCCGTACGGTCTTGGCGTCGGCGTCAGCTCCTCGGTGTGCGCAGTGCCGCGCCGATGTGGGCGGCCGCCGCGGACAAGTGGCGGCGGGCGTCGCGGAGTTGGTCCTCTGTCACGCCGTGGTCCCGGGCCGCGTCGCGGATGTCGTCGCGGAAGCGGTCCAGGAGGCGGTCCAGGTCGCGGGCCGGGTTGCCGGTGCCGTCCTCCTGGGACCAGTCGGGGACGTATTCGGCGGGGACCGCGTCCTCGCGCTCCACGGTGAACTTGGGCTCCTCGGTGGCGGGCCCTGCGCCCTCGCCGGAGGCCTTCGCCGCGCCGGAGCTCTTCCCGGAGCCCTTCGCGAACTCCTTGCCGAAGTCCTTCCCGAAGTCCTTTCCGAACTCGCCGAACTCCTTGGCCAGTTCCGACAAACCTTCACGGACCCCCGTCGGCCAGTCGCCGCGCGTGAAGTGGTCCTGTACCTGGTCCTGGACGAGCCGCGCGATGCGCTGCATCTCCTCCTGGGCCTGGGCGCGGACCTTGTCCTGCGCGTCCTGGGCCTGGCGGCGGGCGCGCTGGGCCTCCTCGCGGGCCCTGCGGGTCTCGTCCTTCGCGCGGCGGGCCTGCTCCTTCCACTCCTGCTTGGCGCGCTTGAACTCCTCCTTCGCCTGGCGCCAGCTCTCCTTGCTGTCGCCCCAGGAGCTGTCGAAGAAGTCGGAGGGGTCGGGGAAGGCCTTGCCGCCGGTGCCGCCTGTGCCGCCGGTCCCGTTCTTGGCGGCCTTGCCGTCCGACGTGCGGGCCTCCTCTGCTGCCGCGCGCATCTCGCGGCGGAGCTCGCCCGCCGCGCCGCGGACGCCGTCGCGGATCTCGGCCGCGAGCTCGGCGACCGACTCGCGGATCTCCAGCTCCAGATCGGCCAGCTCACCGCTGCGGTCGGCCAGTTCGGCGCGGCCCGCGTCCGTGATGGAGTAGACCTTGCGGCCGCCCTCCGTGGTGTGTGTGACCAGGCCTTCGGCCTCCAGCTTCGCCAGGCGCGGGTAGACCGTGCCCGCCGAAGGTGCGTAAAGACCCTGGAAGCGCTCCTCCAAGAGGCGGATCACCTCGTAGCCGTGGCGCGGAGCCTCGTCGAGGAGCTTCAGCAGATACAGGCGCAGTCGGCCGTGGGCGAACACGGGGGCCATCTCAGAGCACCTTCTTGTCGTTCGGGGCGGCGTCGCTCGGAGCGGTCTCGTTCAGGACGGTCTCGCTCGCAGAGGTGTCGCTCGGGGCAGCGTCGTCGGCCCGGGGGGTGTCGGTCGGGGGAGTCTCCGCCGGAGGGGTGTCCGTCGGAGGCGTGGCCGGTGCGGCCTCGCCATACGGATCTTCCCCCATCGGGTTTTGCCCCATCGGACCCTCCTCCATCGGGCCTTCCTCCATCGCCGGCCTGCGCAGCAGCGCGATGGATCCGGAGAGCGTGGTCGCCCTCAGCTTTCCGCTGCCCGAGCCGAGCCGGCCGGTGATCCTCTTCGCCCCCCACTGCCCGCTGACCCGCAGATCCTCGAACGCGTTGGAGACGGCGCCGCTCGCGGTGTTCGCCTCCACCTCCGCGTCCGCCGGGTGAGGCAGCCGGATCGCGATCTCCCCCGATACGTTCGTCAGGCCGATGTCGGTCGGAGTGCCCGCCGGGTCGATGTCCACGATCATGGAGCCGCTCACCGATTCGGCCCGAACGGAGGAGCCCGCTCCCTCGAAGACGGTCAGGTCGCCGGAGACCGAGTTGAACCGCAGGTCGCCGGTGATCCCCTGCGCCTCCACGCTCCCGGAGACCGTGTCGGCGCGGACCGGGCCCGAGAGGCCGACCAGGGTCGTGTCGCCCGTGACGCCCCTGACCTCCGTGCGCCCCTCTATGCCCGAGACGACGGCGCCCGCGCCGACGACGCCGACCTCGACGCGGGTGCCAGCGGGGACGGCCAGGGAGACCACCGCGCTGCGCCGCCAGCCCTTGCGGTCCAGCCACTTGAGGAAGCCCTTCCAGGGCAGGTCGTCGTACGCGACGGAGAGGGCGCCGTCCGACTGTGTGACGGTCAGCGGCGGCCCCTCGATCTCGGAGACCTCCAGGCGCGCGGAAACTTCGTCGGTGCCCACGACGTTCACCGTTCCGTTGACGACGCGGACATGGAGTGTCGTCACGGGGGCGTCGAAGGTGAGCTTCTGGGGCTCGGCGACGGACCACTCTGACATCGGGCTGACCTCCTCGGGCGGGCCGGGGGCGGGCGGGCCGGGCGGCCCACGAGCTCCGGACGGAACGCGCCATATCGCGTCTCTGCTACACACGATATATCGCGGATGCGGAAAGTCAAGACTGGTCGCGATACCGGCTGTGCGGGCTCGGCCGGCGGCCGGCTCCTCTGCGCCGAATGCCCCGTTGTGTCCTAGCGTGGGGCCATGTCGTCCGATGACTCTGAGTGCGCCGCCGTCGGTGCGCTGCTGCTCTGCCGGGCCGAACCCGACGTCGTCGAGCCCGCCGCCCGGCTGTTGCGCGAGCGGATGCTGCTGGCCCCGGCGGGGCGCGACTGGAGCGTGCTCGTGCCCGAGGGCAAGCCTTGGGTGCACGGGGGTGAGCCGGTGGACCAGGTGCTCACCGGGTGGGCGACCGCGCTCGCCGTCGGGGCGCCCTGGCCGGTGGTCGCGCTGTGGTGGGACGCCGACCGTTCCGGCTACATCCTCGCGGCGGGCTTCCGCCGCACGGTCGCATACGTATGGCTGGCGAACGGCACGCCCGTCGGCGAGAGCGAGGCGATGCGGACGTTCGCCGCCCGCCTCGGACTCGACCCCGTACTGGACATGCAGGCGCTGGAAGCTCTGGGCAGCCCGGACTCGGAGGCGGACGCCAGGGCGCGACTCCTGGGCCTGCTCGCCGTGCTGACCAGGGCGGGCGTGGCCCTGCCCGCCGGACTGGGCCCCGGGGAGCGGGCCGACCGGCTGAGGACGGTGGCGCATGTGCTGCCGGGCGTCCGCGAGGTCGAGTGGTCGGGATGGCGGGACGCGGTACGTGCGGAGCTGGACGTCGTCGAACGTGGCCGCTTCGGCCCATGGCTGCGGGGCCCCCGCGCTCGCGCCCTGGCCGCCGTCCAGGTGGCATCCGGAGTGCCACTCGCCGTGTGGGGCCTGCGGCGGCGCAGCGGCGGATGGGTCGCGGCCGGCGTGCTGCTGGTCGTGCACGGGGCCTTGGGTTTCACATACGACCGGGTACGGGCGGCTGACGCCGGATCTTGGCGGGGGTGAGGGGCCGGGCTGCCGGGGCTGTCGGGCATCTGGCGGCATGCGTTGCTCGCGGTCGAGGGGTAGGTCCGGGGGTGGGGATCGCGCCCCCGGATTTGGGCCGGGAGGTGGGAAGCGTGTGCGGAATCCGGGTGGCCGGCGGGATTGCGTACACGGGCGGGTCGGGGGCAGGAACCGCGTCCGGGCTTTGAGCGGGAGGCGCGGATCGTGGGCCGGGGGGCGGTGTTCGGAGGTAGGAGTCGCTCCAGGTCCGGGGTCGGGGGGGATCGCGACCGGGGTCTGGGTGGGGGACGGGCCGCGCTCAGGGGCAAGGTCCGGGGTGGGGCTGATGTCCCCGGTTTGGAGCCGTGGGGCGGGGGTTGTTCCTGGGCTGGCTGTGGGTGCGGTTTGTGTCGCGGTCGGGCGTCGGGAGGTGGTGGCGCGTCTGGGGTCTGGGGGGGTAAGGGCGGTCCGGGGCGGGGCCGGCGTCCCCGGTTTCGGGCCGTGAGGCGCGGGTTGCTCTTGGGCTGGCTGTGGGTGCGGTTTGTGTTCCGGTCGGGCGTCGGGGGGAAGCGCGTCTGGGGTCTGGGTGGGGGATGGGCCGTGTTCAAGGGCGAGGTTCAGGGCGGGCTGGCGTCCCCGGTTTGGGGCCGCGGGGTGGGAGTTGCTCTTGGGCTGGGTGCGGGTGCGGTTTGTGTTCCGGTCGGGTGTCCGGGGGGCGTGTCTGGGGTCTGGGTGGGGGAAGGGCCGCGCTCAGGGGCAAGGTTCAGGGCGGGCTGGCGTTCCCGGTTTGGGGCCGTGAGGCGGGAGTTGCTCCTGGGCTGGCTGTGGGTGCGGTTTGTGTTCCGGTCGGGTGTCCGGGGGGGCGTGTCTGGGGTCTGGGTGGGGGGTGGGTCGTGTTCAAGGGCGAGGTTCAGGGCGGGGCCGGCGTCCCCGGTTTGGGGCCGCGGGGCGGGAGTTGCTCCTGGGCTGGGCGCGGGTGCGGATTGTGTCCCGGTCGGGTGTCGGGAGGTGGAAGCGCGGCCGGGGTCTGGGTGGGAGGCGCGGGGCGCTTGCAGCGTTGGCCTCGTGCGGTGAATTGCTCCAGGGGCGGGGCCGGTGTCAGGAGGTGTGGATCGCGGACAGCGTCAGGGTCAGGAGGCGGTCCGGCTGGGTCGGGTCCGTTGGTGAGTGGGGGGTGGAAACGGCGATGCCCACCACCAGTTGGATCATGTCGGCGGTGAGCAGGTCCTTGCGGGCCGTTCCCTCCGTCTGGGCCCGGGTCAGCAGGCTCGACGCCGTGTCGCGGATGCGCTGGTGGCAGTCGAAGCCCAGGGCGTCCGGGGTCTCCAGCTCCTCGATCAGCAAGGCGCCGCCCAGGCCCTGGTTCACGCGCGCGTGCGCCAGGAACGCGCGGAGCCAGTCGTCCAGGGCGTCGTCCGCGGAGTCCGCGGCCAGGAGTTCGTCGGTGCGGCCGCACAGCGTGTCCACGCGGTCCTTGAGCACCGCCGCCAGGAGCGCGGCACGGCTGGGGAAGTGCCGGTAGAGCGTGCCGGGGCCCACCCCCGCGCGGCGGGCGATCTCGTTCAGTGACGCCTCGGGGCCCGCCTCCGCGTACGTCTCCCGCGCCGCCTCCAAGATCCGCTCGCGGTTCCTGCGCGCGTCCGCGCGGGGCTGCCTCGCGGCCCCGCGTGCCTTGGTGTCGTCGTCAGCCATGGCCCCATCCTCTCCTCCCGCGCGGAGCGTTCCCGGCCGGCCGGGGCTAGCTATACGGAGAACTTCTCCGTATCGTAGCGGCCGGGTTGGATCCGGAGAGGTTCTCCGGATTGTGGATGATGATCAGGGGAGTGCGGATGACCGGTTCGCCGGGACGTGTTGGCATCTGGACCTTCGACTTCGAAGGGCACCCCGCCGGGCGGGTGCGTGAAGCGGCGGCGGAGATCGAGGAGTTGGGGTACGGGGCGCTCTGGTACGGGGAGGCGTTCGGGCGGGACGCGGTGGGGCAGGCATGGCTGCTGCTCGGGGCGACGCGGCGCATCGTCGTCGCGTCCGGCATCGCCAACATCGCCTTCCGGGAGCCGCTCGCCATGGCGACGGCGGAGCGCACCCTGGGGGAGGCGTTCCCGGGGCGCTATCTCCTGGGCCTCGGTGGCCACCGGGTCGACGACACCGTCCCCGAAGTGGACGGCTTCCCCATCCCCACGCGCGGCAAGGCGCTGACGACCATGCGCCGCTATCTGGATGCGATGGACGCCGCCCCCGCGTACGGTCCTGTCCCCGACCCGGCTCCCCGCCGGGTCCTCGCCGCCCTCGGACCCAAGATGCTGGGGCTCGCGGCGGAACGCACCTGGGGCGCCCACCCCTACTTCGTGACCGTCGAGCACACCGCGGTCGCGCGCAAGATCATGGGGCCGGACGCGTTCCTCGGCGTCGAGCAGGCCGTCGTACTGGACACGGACATCGAGCGGGCCCGTGAGGTGGCCGCCCAGCATGTCGCGGGCTACCTCGCCAACGCTCCCCACCAGGCCGCGAACGTACGGCGGATGGGTTTCGGCGACGAGGACACGGTGGGCGGGCCGAGCCGCCGCCTGGTCGACGCGATCGTCGCCTACGGAGATGTCGACGCCCTCCACGCGCGCGTGGAGCAGCACTTCGCGGCGGGTGCGGATCACGTCTGCGTACAGGTGCTCACCAGTGAGCCCGGTGTGCTGCCGCTGCCTCAGTGGCGCGAGTTCGCCCCCGCGCTTACTGGATGACGTGTACTAGGCGCTCCGCGGGAAGTGCCAGGTAGGTGCCGTTCTTCGTCTGCGGCTCTGTCGTGGCTGGTCGCGCCCACGCGGCGGAGCCGCACATGTCACAGCCCCGCGTCCCTTCGGGGCCCCCGAAGGGGCGCACCCTTATTCGTCCTCGTCCTCGTCGTCCAGCCGCGCCAGCCACGTCGCGAGGCGCTCCACCGGCACCTCGAAGTCCGGGTTGAGGTCGACGAAGGTGCGGAGCTGCTCGGCGAGCCACTCGAAGGTGACCTCCTCCTCGCCGCGCCGCTTCTCCAGTTCCTCGATGCCACGGTCGGTGAAGTACAAGGGGGGCTCCGCTGGACTCGAAAACGCTCTGTCTCAGCCAGGATAGGCGTCATTCCCTCGCCCTTGCCCCATGCATCGAGTTAGCCTTCTCCTCCTTGTCATGGGGGAACGGGGGTCTTTGTGACGGATGGGATCGCACAGATTCGGCTCGACGACGGCACCGCCGTCTGGGCGCGCATCACCGAGGCACAGGAAATCGACGGCGGCAGCGGCTTCCGGGACACCGGGGTCGGTGACCGCGTCATCGACATGGCGAGCGGACTGAGCGACGTCGTCAGCGGGGTGGTGTGCTCCCTGCGCGCCGGGCTCGCGCCCACCGGCCCCGTCGAGGTCGCCGTGAACTTCGGCATCGAGCTCTCCGCCCAGTCCGGCAAGGTCGTCAGCGTCCTGGCCGACGGCGGCGGCAAGGCGTCCGTTTCCGTGTCGCTGACCTGGACGGAGCCCGCGACGGAACCCGACACGGAACCCACGACAGAACCCGCGGCCACGGCGACTGGCGCGCAATGAGCGCCTTCCAGGGGACAGTGCGCCCCTCACTCGCGCGCATCGTGGAGCCCGGCGAGGGGTATGAGCAGCACGGTGACCACTACTGGGGCTCGGGCTTTTTCATCGCCCCGCAGTGGCTGCTGACCTGCGCACATGTCGTGGGAAAGGGGGGAGCCGCAGTGTGGCGGAGCGAGCAGGCCGTCGGCGTCGTCTGGCAGGGCGGCACCGCCACGGGCAGGGTCGTCCTTGCCAAGCCCCGCCCTTCGGTCCCCGAAGAGAACCGGTCGCGCTGGGAAGTCCCCGACATCGCCCTGGTCCACGTCCCGGACGCGCGCGACGCCCCCTGCGTCTGGCTGAGCGAGCGGCCCCCGTCCATCCCCGCCGAGATCAGCCTGCACGGCTGGTCGCGGGAGACCGGTGACCTCGGAGTGCGCGACGGGCTCGGCCAGGCCCAGGCGCACGACACCAGGACGCTGCTGCTGACCGGCGTCCTGCCCGTCGAGGGAGTCTCCGGCGGGCCCGTCGTCGACCGGGAGTCCGGCGCCGTCATCGCCGTGGTCAAGGCCGTCGGCCGCAGCGAGGGCCTCGCGGTCCCGGTCACCGCGCTGCACGAGCTGTACGACCTGCCGGGCGGTGACATCCTGCACACGGTGCTGCGCGAACACGACCGCCACCACCTGCGGCGCTACCGCGACGGCGGCTCCGACGACTGGACGCGCACCCAGCTCAAGCTGCGCACCCGTGGCGCACCGGGACTCACCCCGGACCTGCGGGTGCACCTGTACGGCCTGCTCGCCGAACTCCCGCCGCCCAGCGGCCCCGGCGAGGTCATGGAGCTCGTCGAAAAAGTCAAGTCCCGTGTGCTGGCGGAGGATTTCCGCTCGCCCATCGAGCAGGACCCGCGCACCTGGCGCGAGGGGGCCGGGCTCCTGCACGACCTGCCGGACATACGGGGAAAGGCGAAGCCGCACGAACTCGACCTGGACGCCGTGCTGTTGTACGCCGCGAAGGTCGCCCGGCACACCGCGCTCACCCGCCGCGACACGGCCGCGCCACAAGCGCTGCGCGTCCTCGCCGACTGGGTGACCTTCCGGTCCGAGATGGCCCGCGGCCCGATCGCCGAGGAGATCGGCCGCGCCCTTGCCCCGGTCCTGAACGGCGCGGACGTCGCGCCACCGCCGACCGCGACCGTGCGGGAGACCCGCAGCCGGGCCCGCGCCGACGTCCTCGTGGAGGTCGGCGAACCCGACTACGGCGGCCGCTACCCATGGCGGGTCAAGCTGCTGTTCGACGGCCGCGACGTGAGCCCGTTCGACGGCGACGACCGTGGAGTGCCGCGCTCCCAGCTGCGCAGGACCCTGCGCGCGCCCCTCGCCGGCGCGCTGCGCCAGGGCGACAGCGGGGAGAACCTCGCCGCCGTCGAGGCCCTGCTGCCACGGCAGTTGTTCGACGAACCGATCGACGCCTGGCGCCTGATACCCGATGGCGCCGACGACGACGATTACGACGAGTGGGACCCGCCCTACATGCCGCTCGGCCGGCGCCGGGTCGTCGTCATCCGCGACCGCAGGCGCAACGCGCGAGACGCCATCCCCGAGTGGCGGCGGCTGTGGAACGCCGCCGAAGGACCGCTGGCCGCCGTACCGCTGCGCGACGAGGCCGCCGTGTCGGGTCATGGCCCGTCCGTACGCCGCGAGAGCAGGCCCGCGGCGTTCGGCAGGCTGATGGGGGCCGAGCGCGGATCGGTGCCGGTCTACTGCGGGCACGTCGAGCACGGCGACGGCTTCGCCGCCATGTCCACCGCCCTCGCCGCCGGACACCCGCTCGCCCTGTGGCGGCGCAACGGCCAGAACCACGACGACTGCCAGGAGTTCCACGACCGGGCCGGCCGATTTCTGGCCAAGGCCGGCAGCGCCGCCGGACTCCGCGACCGCATCCAGGAACTGCGCGTCCACGCCAGCACCCCGGAACTGGCCGCCGACTCCGGATGGGCCGACGGAATCGCCGTTCTGTTCGACCCGCCGGACCGTCCGCCGTATGGTGCTGAAGCCATCTCGCCGCCACCCATGGAGACTTGATGGACCGTCAAATTCCGGAAGGAGGCCGGAAGGGGACCGGAATCAGGGTCGAAACGCCGGGCAGGTCGGCGGTAGTGTCATCGTCGCCTGTACCCGCTGCGCGGCCTCACCAGAGCCGGGAGGAGCCCAAGGTGAATGACTGGCGGATCTACCGCGGTGTCGGTGAGCCGCACGACGGTGTGCAGCGGTTACCCGCCCCGCCCCCCTGGCGCGACTTCGCCGCATCGGGACGGGACGCGGAACCGGGCACCGACCCGAGCACGGCCCGCAGGCTCGGCTTCCAGCGCACCCTCGTCGAGAACTACGCACCCAGGCCCGCCGAGACCGACGCCGTCAACGCCGCGCTGTATCTGCGCCGCCCGCTCCTGGCGACCGGCAACCCCGGCACCGGAAAGTCGACCCTCGCCTACGCCGTCGCCCACGAGCTGGGCCTCGGCCGCGTCCTTCGCTGGCCCATCGTGAGCCGCTCCACCCTCCGGGACGGGCTCTACCGCTACGACGCCATCGGCCGCCTCCAGGACGTCCAACTGGAGCGCGCCCAGGGCGAGCCGGGGGGCCACGCGGCGGCGCCCGGCATCGGCTCGTACATCCGGCTCGGACCGCTCGGCACCGCGCTGCTCCCCTCCGACCTGCCGCGCGTGCTGCTCATCGACGAGCTCGACAAGAGCGATCTCGACCTCCCCAACGACCTCCTGAACGCCCTGGAAGAGGGCGAGTTCGCGATACCGGAGCTCGAACGCATCGCGGACCGCGAACCCGCCGTCCAGGTGCTCACCGACGACGGCCGCAAGGTGACCGTCACCGGAGGCCGGATCGCCTGCACCACGTTCCCGTTCATCGTGCTCACCTCCAACGGCGAGCGTGACTTCCCGGCCCCGCTGCTCAGGCGCTGCGTCCAGCTCGAACTGGAGCCGCCGGGCGAGGAGCAGCTCAAGTCGATGGTCGAGGCCCATCTCGGCGGCGCGGGCGCGGCCGAGGGCCGGGATCTGATCGACCGGTTCCTGGAACGCGAGCCCGGCGAGGTCATCGCCGCCGACCAGCTCCTCAACGCCCTCTACCTCACCCAGCACGCCCCGCACACCGAGCGCCTCACCCGGGAGCGGATCGCCACCTTGCTCATGCGGCCACTCGACCGTTCGAGGTGATGGCCCGGTGCAGCGGATGCATCTGGGAGAGCTCATCGGCAGGCTCCGTGACGGCGGCCTCGACCCCACCGCCGAGGAGGTCGCCGACGCCGTCTGGCTCGCCCAGTGGCTCCCGCACGCCTCCCGGCCCGGCGCACCGGACGCCCCGCAGGACACCGCCCCACCGTGGTCCGACGACAACCGGGAACCAGTGGGGGAGGGGGCCGACGGAACCGCCGCGGAAGCTCCCGAACCGCCGCTCCGGGCGGCGGGATCCGCGGACGTGCCCCTGCATCTGCCCGGCGGCACGGCGGACTCCCGTGACGCGGGACCCGGCCTTCCCGTGCGCGCCCCCGCGGCGGCCGCCCTGCCCGGACTGCTCGGCCTGCAGCAGGCCCTGCGCCCCCTGCGCCGCTACGCCCCGTGTCCCGTACGCCCCGTCGACGGCAGCCTCGACGAGGACGCCACCGCCGAACGCTTCGCCGTGACCGGCCTCCTCGTCCCCGTGCTGCGCGCGGCCCGCCACCGGAGCGTCGACGTCCAGCTGCTCATGGACACCGGGCCCGCGATGGCCGTGTGGGAACAGCTGGTCGAGGAACTGCGGCAGGCCTGCGAGCAGTCGGGGGTCTTCCGCGACGTCCAGGTCCACCAGCTGTACGACAACGGCGACGGCGTACCGCTCGTAGGCACCACCACCGGACCGCACAGCCGCACCCGCCTGCGCTCGGCCGACCAGCTGCACGATCCGGCGGGCCGCCGCCTCACCCTGGTCGTCAGCGACTGCGTGGGCCCGCTGTGGCAGAGCGGCGCGGCGCAGCGGCTGCTGCGCACCTGGCCCGGCGGCTCGCCGATCGCCGTGATCCAGCCGCTGCCCTCCCGGCTGTGGGCGCGTACGGCACTGCCCGCCGAGCCGGGACTCCTCACGCGTACGCCGGAACCGGGCGGCCGCACCGTCTTCGACCCCGCCGACGAGCCGTGGGAGCCGCTGCCCCCGGGCACCAAGGCGATCCCCGTACTGCAGCCGACCCCCGAGGCGTTCGCGGCCTGGGCGCGGCTGCTCGCCGGCCAGGGCGGACCCGTGCCCGGCTGGGCGGCCTGGGTGACCCCGGAGTCCGACGGTTCCGGAGCCCCGCTCGCCCCCGTACCGCCGGCGGGGCGCAGCGACGACGACCTGCTGCGGGCCTTCCGGGCCACCGCGTCGCCCGGCGCCATGCGGCTCGCCGTCTGTCTCGCGGCGGCCCCGCTCTCGCTGCCCGTCATGCAGCTCGTGCAGCGCACCATGCTGCCCGACACCGGGCCGATGGAGCTGGCCGAGGTCCTGCTCGGCGGGCTGCTCAGGCAGCTGCCGGGGACGGAGGCGCGGCCCTGCTTCATCTACCCCGCACGCGTCCAGGAGCTGCTCCTCAGCTCCCTCGATCGGGCCGCCGCGGGCCTCGTGCTCAAGCACTGCTCTGCCTATGTGGAACGCCACTTCGAGCGTGGCACCCGCAACTTCGCCGCCCTCGCGGCGGCCCGCCTCGCCGGGCACGACGAGCAGGAAGGCGACCCGGACACCGCGTCCGGCGCCGACGAGGACACCACGGACACGACGGCTTCCGGAGTCGAGTCCGAGCTGTTCGCCACGGTCCCCGCGCGCGTCCTGCGCTTCTACCAACCGGACCTCGTCGCCGCGGAACCCCTCCTGGAGGCCGAGCGGCTCCTCGCCAGGTGGCACGACCAGGCGGACCCCTCCGTGCTGCTCCGCGCGCGTGCGCAGGCCGAGGCGGCGCTGCGGGGCAGCTCAGACGGGGCCGCCGAGGACGCCGAAAGCTCCGTACGGGCCCGCCTCGTCCTCGGCCGGGTGCTGCGCGCCGAGTCCACGACGGCGCGCGTGCGCGGGACCGAGCGCCGCCTCACCCTGCTGCACGAGGCCGCGGCCGTACTCGACGAAGCCCTCTCGGCGGCCGCCGATGGCAGCCCGGCCCACGCCGATGTCGCCCTCGAACTCGCCGCTGTACAGCACGAGTTGTGGCGCGCCACGCAGGACGCGCACTTCCTTCAGCGGGCGCTCGCCGCGCTGCCGGGGAATCCCGCGCAGTGGCCCGCCGACCGTCGCCGCGCCCTGCTGCTGCGCCGCGGACGCCTCCTGCTCGCCGACGGGAATCCGGCCGCCGCGGCCCGCGAACTCCGCGCCGCCTGCGACATGCTGGACGCCGACGGCGCCCCCGACGGCGTACGCTGCGCGGCCCTGCTCGACCTGGCCGAAGCCCTGGGGGTCGTCGACACCCCGGAGGAGACCGCCGCCGTGTTCGCCAGGGCGGAGCAGGCCGCCGGTACGGACCCGGCGCTGCGCCTGCGCTGCCTCTCCGCACGGGCGGCCTTCCACGAGGCGAACGGCGACCACCTGAACGCCGACCGCGCCTACGAAGCCGCCGCCCACCTCGCGCCGCCCGACAGCGAGCGCCGCAGCGGACTGCTCACCGTCTGGGGCGAGTCGCTGCTGCGCCGCGCCGCCGCGGAGACCGGCGCGGCGATCGTCGACCGCGCCGAGAACGTGCTGCGCGAGGCGCTCACGGCGCTGCCCGCGCGCGCCCCCGACCGCGGCAGGCTGCTCGGCCTGGTGGGCAGCGCGCTCGCCCAGCGCTTCCGTCATCTCGGCTTCCTGCCCGACCTGTTCGAGAGCCGCCATCTTCTCGGCCAGGCGATCCGGGGTGCGCGCGACGCACGGGTCCGCGCCGAAGGGCGGCTCCAACTGGGCCGCGTCATCGTCGAGTTGCGCCGCCGCACCGGAACTCCCGTGCTCGCCGAGGCGTTGCAGGCGTACGAGCACGCAGAACAGGAGGCCCGCATCGCCTACGGCCGTGCGCCGGGGTCGGTGACGGCGGCGCGCGCGCTGCACGGGCAGGGCGGCGTCCTTGAACTGATGGGCCGCTCGGCGGCCGCGCGCACCGCCTACCGGTCGGCCGCCGACGAGTGGCGGCAGCTGACCGGCGTACTGCGTGAAGTGGACTGGCAGGAAGTCGAGTTGACGCGCGCCAGAGCGGCGGCCGTCGGTGCCGACGAGCCCGCACTCCCCGGTGCCGACCGGCTGTCCGACGAGGACTGGGACCGGGCATCCCCGCCGTGGTGCACCTGGGGAGGGGTGCGGGCAGTGCTCACCGCGTAGGCAAGCAGTGCGCACCGCGCAACAAACGGACGTGTGGCCGGAGTTAAGTCGAACAGGTTTCTGTTTCACCGGCCTCGGGAAGAACCGTGCAGCCGTGACGGCCGTACGGGACGGGTGTCGTGAGAGAGGAGCCGATGGTGTCGGAGCAGGTGAAATGGGTGACCGGCCCCGAAGGGGGCCCCGGGCGAGCTCCGCTCCTGCTCGACCTGGCCCACGTGGACCTGCGGACATTGCGTGCCATGGACGATCCACGGCTCGCCGAAGCGGTCGAGCGCGTACTCGGTCACTCGCGGGATCTCGGCGAGTCCTGGTACGGCCCCACCGACCCCGACCCTGTCCACGGAATCCCCGCCGACCACCAGTTTCCGGCCGGAAGCGGTCGATTGTCGCCCGGTGAGGAAAGGGCGGGGTGACGCTGGCGCCGGTATCCTCCGCGGTCTTCGCAGAACTGGCCAGGACCAGACCCCTCCCGACGGGTGCGACGGCACTGCGTGCCGGGCTGTACACCCGCCGCATGGTGCTCCTCAAGGCCCTCATCGCCCGGGTCGACCGGATGGATCCCGTCGTACGCCGACGGTTCGACCGGGACTGGAAGGTCCTCGAGCAGGCCGAGCTGACCCGTCCAGCCGTTGTCCGGGACGTCTTGGACTACCCCATGACCGGCGCCTGGCTCGCCGCGAACCTCGCCGCGCCCGACGGGCCCGCGTTCGAACTGCATCTCACGCACTTCGGCGCCGTCGCCGCCACCGCCGCCGTGCGCGCGGGCTGTCAGGTCACCATGGCCGTCGAGGTTCCATCGGGCCTGCTCGCGCTGCCGGGGCTCGGTGTCCTTCGCTGCCCGGCCGGCCGGGCCCGGCTGCGGATCCGGGCCGGGCTGCTGCGGGCGGAGGGCGGCGGAATCCCCGGTGGCACCCTCCTGCACGTTCCACCGGGGGGCCGGCCGCGCGGCGGTGGCCGCGGCTGGTCCGGGCTGCGTGACCTGCCCGACGACGTCGTCGTCCTCGACGACCTGGACCCCTACCGCGTACCGGCCTCAGGCATCGGCCCCGCCGCGCTGCCCGCCGCCGAGCGACGCCAGGCGCCGCACCGGTCCTGGGCGGAGCGCTGGCGCGGCGCCCGGCGACTCCTGCTGGCCACCGACCCCGGCCGGGTCGCCGAGATCGGCGCCGTCCTGCGAGCCGTGGTCCCGCTCGGACCCGGTGCCCGCCACGGCGCGCGGCAACCGATGAGCGCCACCATGCGGTCCGCACCCGGGGCGGTCCTGACCGAACTGCCCGTCAGCGCGGAGGAGATGGCGGAAGTACTCGTCCATGAGGCGCACCACACCAAACTGGCCGCCCTGCAAGAGCTCGTACCGCTGTGCGCGCCGGGTGGGGCCGCCGTGCACCGCGTGGGCTGGCGTCCGGACCCCCGCCCCATAGCGGGCGTCCTCCAGGGCGCCTATGCCCATCTGGCACTCACCGACCTGTGGCGACGGGCGGGCGCCGGCACCGAAACGCCCCGGTCGTGGCGGCGTCGGTCCACGGAGCAGTTCGACGCATACCGCGATCAGGTCGAAAGCGCCTTGTCGATCCTGCTCGAATCCGATGAACTGACCTTTGAGGGGCGGGAGTTCACGCGAGAAATGGGCAGACACCACGCGAGCCTTGGCCGGTGCTCCCGGCTTCTCGGATGACACTGTGTCCACGATTAGTGACATTGGGTACGTGCAGGTGCAGAGGGAGTACAGATGGCGGATGAACGGCGGTCGGGCGGGTCCGGACGACGGACCTCGGACCGGGGCGGCGCGGAAGGGCCGGAGCGCTTCTTGGTGGTCTTCCCCGGCTACCACCGGCCGTGGGCCGCTTGGATCGCCCACCGGCTTGAGAGCCACGGCCACCAGGCCGTCCTCCAGCGGTGGGACCCGCAGCGCGAGGCGCCCCTCGCGGACGCGCTCGGAGACCTGCTGCTCGCCCGTGGACGGGTGCTCCTCGTCCTCAACGACTGGTTCTTCGAGCTGGGCCCGCGACCGGCCAGCGAATGGAATGACGTACTGCGCGGCTTCGTGGCGGCCAACGCCGACCGGTTCGCCGCCGTCAACCTGACGAACCGCCCCCTGCTTCCGGCCACCGCCGTCCTCGAACCGGCCGCCCTGTGGGGCCTCGGCGAGGAGGAGGCCGAACAGCGTCTGCTCAGCCGGCTCGGCCTGGAGGTCAGGCCCGTCTCCCGCCGGGCCATCCCGGGCCGCGGCGTCCGCTTCCCCGAGGCTCAGCCGGAGATCTGGGGCGAAGTGCCGCGCCGGAACCCCCGGTTCACCGGTCGCGACGACCTCCTCCTCGAACTCCACCAGCGGCTCACCGATGCCGAACGGGGCAACGCGGCCTGCACCCTCGTCGGCATGTCCGGCATCGGCAAGACCCAGATCGCCGCCGAGTACGCCAACCGCTTCCGCCCCGACTACGACGCCGTCTGGTGGGTCAACTCCGACGACCGCAACATCCAGCGCGACCGGTTCGGTGAACTGGCCGTCGCGCTCGGTCTGAACAGCGGAAACGAGCCCGGCGAGCGCATTCGCGCGGTGCGCGACGCGCTGCGGCGCGGCCAGCCGCACTCCCGCTGGCTCGTCATTTTCGACGGCTGGGACGACATCGACGGCGCGAACGTCCTGCTGCCGAACGGCCCCGGCCACGTCCTGATCACCTCGCGCAACCGCGGCTGGGGCGAGCACACCGACCTGCTCGATGTGCCGAGCTTCGACCGGTCCGAGTCCACCGGCTATCTGATGCGCCGCGCCCCGCACGTGACCGCGGAAGAGGCCGACGAGGTGGCCGCCGAGTTCGGCGACGTCCCTCTGCCGCTCGTCCAGGCCGCCTCCTGGCTGGGCGAATCGGGCATGGAGGCGCCCGAGTATCTGCGGATGGTGCGGGAGCGGCGTCTATCCACCGCCGATGAGCTCTCCACCGGTGACGGCCTGCCCCACTCGTCGCTGACCTCCTGGTCGATACTGATCAACCGGCTCCGCCGCTCCCAGCCGCAGGCCATCGAAGTCCTCAACCTGTGTACGTCCTTCGCCCCCGGCCGTATCCCGCTCGGCCTGATCCGCGCCTACCCGCAGGCCGATCTGCCCGAGGAACTGCGCTGGATGGCCACCGATCTGCCCGCCTGGACCAGGGCCCTGGACACCCTCGTCAACTACTCGGTCCTCAGCCGTGAGAACCGCGGTCCCGCCAACGCCGACATGGGCCCGCACCAGGAGTCCGTGCACATGCACCGGCTCGTCCACGACATCGTCACCCGGCTCACCGACGACGAGGGCCGCGAGACCTACCGCAGGGCCGTCCGCAGGCTGCTCGCCGAAGCGGACCCCGGCAACCCCATGGACAGCAGGAACTGGCCCCGGTACGCGGAGCTGCTGCCGCACCTGGAACCCTCGGGCACCCTCGAAAGCACCAGCGAAAGGGTTCAGGTCGCCGTACTCAACTGTCTGCGCTACTGCCTGAACAGCGGTGAGTTCAAGGCCGGGCTCGCACTGGCCGAACAGATCCGCCACCGGTGGTCCGGGTTCATGGACCCGCTGGCCCAGCCGATGCTGGACCTGACCAGGCAGGAGGGCAACATCCTGCGGGCCAGCGGCCGCTTCCGGGAGGCATACGAGCTCGACAAGGGCCAGCTGGAACGGCTGCGCGCCGCGACCCCGCGCAATGAGCTGGGCGAACTGCTCACCAACAGCGCCATGGCCGCCAGCCTGCGCCACCTCGGGCAGTACGAGGAGTCCATCGGGCTTCAGGCCAAGGTCCTCGAGGAAGCCGGGCGGCTCCTCGGCCCGGACGAGCTGGTCTCCCTCAACGCCCGGCACAACCTGGGCGTCGGCCTGCGGCTCCTCGGCCGTTATCAGGAGGCGTACGACCTCGACGTCGAGACCCTCGCCCGGCGCGAGAGCGTCCTGCGCGCCCGGCACGTCAACACCCTCAACTCGGGCAACGCCTGCGCCCACGACCTGCGGCTGCTCGGCCGCTACCGTGACGCGGTGGCCCGCCAGGAGTCCGTGCTGCGCCTCCATGTGCAGGTGCTCGGGCCGCAGCACCCGCAGACCCTGACCGCGCACGCCCAACTGGCGCTCTGCCGACGCCGCGAGGGCGGCTTCCAGCAGGATGTCGGGGCCACGATGGCCGGCCTCCTCGACCAGCTGGTGCAGGTGCACGGCCGCGGCCACTACCGCACGCTGTCGTTCATCACGGACTACGGCAACTACCTGCGCGAGCACGGGGATCTGAGCCAGGCCAGGGACCTGATCGCCGAGGCGGAGGCCGGCTACCGCGCCCTGCTCGGACCCGCGCACCCCGTCGCCACCGGCATGGTCGCCAACACCGGAATGATCATGCAGGCGGCCGGTGAACGCGCCGAGGCCCTCTCGATGTTCGAGTCCGCGCTCGGCGGCCTGACGGCCACACTCGGCGCCGACCACCCCTGGGTGCTCGGCTGCGCGCTCAACGCCACCGGTGCACGCAACTTCAACGGACGCATCGTGGAGGCCTCCGAGCTGAGCCGGGAAACCCTGCGGCGGGCCCGCCACACGCTCGGCGACGAGCACCCGCTGACGCTGTCCTGCCAGGTTGCGCTCGCCGCCGACCTGCGCGCGCTGCGGGAGCGGGAGGAGGCCGAGAAGCTGGAGGAGGACGGCCTGCTCGCACTGACCCGCACACTCGGCGCCCAGCACCCGCACACCCTCTCGGCCCGCCAACGCAACCGCCCGTACTGGGACTTCGAGGCGTACTTGGGATAACCACGCTGCGGGGGGCGCCCCGTCAGGGGCGCGGGGAACTGCGCGCCAAGCCCCCACGCACCCGCAGACGAAAGGGCCCGGCCCCGCGGAGTACAACCGCGGGGCCGGGCCCCTCTGCTCACGCAGGCCCGAAGCGCTTACGCCTCAAAGACCTCATTGACCAACTGCTCCTGCTCCTGCTCGTGCCGCTTCTTCGAACCGACCGCCGGAGACGAGCCGTGCGGCCGCGAGATGCGGCGCAGGCGCTCGCCGTGCGGGATGTCCGCGCCGACCGCCAGGTCCAGGTGGTCGATGAGGTTGAGGGCGATGAAGGGCCATGCGCCCTGGTTCGCCGGCTCCTCCTGCGCCCACAAGTACTTCTCGGCGTTCGGGTACTTGGCGATCTCCGCCTGGAGCTCGGCACCCGGCAGCGGGTACAGGCGCTCGATGCGGATGATGGCCGTGTCCGTGACGCCGCGCTTCTGGCGCTCCGACTCGAGGTCGTAGTACAGCTTGCCCGCGCAGAAGACGACCTTGCGGACCGCCGCCGGGTCGACCGACGCGTCGCCGATGACCGGACGGAAGCCGCCCGAGGTGAACTCCTCCGTCTTCGAGGCCGCGGCCTTGAGGCGCAGCATCGACTTCGGGGTGAAGACCACCAGCGGCTTGTGGTGCGGGTTGTGCACCTGCCACCGCAGGAGGTGGAAGTAGTTCGACGGGAGGGTCGGCATCGCGACCGTCATGTTGTTCTGCGCGCACAGCTGGAGGAAGCGCTCGATGCGGGCGGACGAGTGGTCCGGGCCCTGGCCCTCATAGCCGTGCGGAAGCAGCAGCGTGACGCCGGAGTGCTGGTTCCACTTCTGCTCGGCGGCCGAGATGTACTCGTCCACCACCGTCTGCGCGCCGTTGACGAAGTCACCGAACTGCGCTTCCCACATGACGAGGGACTCGGGGCGGGCCAGCGAGTAGCCGTACTCGAAGCCCATCACCGCGTACTCGGAGAGCAGCGAGTCGTAGACGTTGTAGCGCGCCTGGTCGTCCGAGAGGTACAGGAGCGGCGTGAAGTCCTCGCCCGTCTCGCGGTCGATGAGCACCGCGTGGCGCTGACCGAACGTGCCTCGGCGCGAGTCCTGGCCCGACAGACGGACCGGGGTGCCTTCGAGCAGCAGCGAACCGATGGCCAGGGTCTCGCCCATGCCCCAGTCGATCGTGCCCTCTTCGACCATCGACATGCGGCGCTGCAGCTGCGGCAGCAGACGCGGGTGGACGGTGACCCGGTCGGGGATGTTGACCTGCGACTCGGCGATCCGCTTGACGACCTCCTGGGAGATCGCGGTGTCCACGTTGACCGGGAACTCGGGCTCCGCGGCGGGCACCTCGGCCTGCGCGGGCTGCGAGATGGCCTCACGGACCTCCGTGAAGACCTTCTCCAGCTGGCCCTGGAAGTCCTGCAGGGCCTGCTCGGCCTCTTCCAGGGTGATGTCGCCGCGACCGATGAGGGACTCGGTGTAGAGCTTGCGCACCGAGCGCTTCTTGTCGATCAGGTCGTACATCAGCGGCTGCGTGAACGCCGGGTTGTCCGACTCGTTGTGACCGCGGCGGCGGTAGCAGATGAGGTCGATCACGACGTCCTTGTTGAACGCCTGGCGGAACTCGAAGGCCAGGCGAGCGACGCGGACGACGGCCTCGGGGTCGTCGCCGTTCACGTGGAAGATCGGCGCCTCGATCATGCGGGCCACATCGGTGGCGTACATGGAGGAACGCGACGACTCCGGGGCGGCGGTGAAGCCGACCTGGTTGTTGATGACGATGTGGACCGTGCCGCCCGTGCGGTAGCCGCGCAGCTGCGACATGTTGAGCGTCTCGGCGACCACACCCTGGCCCGCGAAGGCCGCGTCACCGTGCAGGGCGACCGGCAGGACCGTGAAGTCCGTGCCGCCCTTGTTGATGATGTCCTGCTTGGCGCGGGTGATGCCCTCGATGACCGGGTCGACCGTCTCCAGGTGGGACGGGTTCGCGGCGAGCGAGACCTTGATCTGCTCGCCGTCCAGGCCGGTGAAGGTGCCCTCGGCGCCCAGGTGGTACTTCACGTCGCCGGAGCCGTGCATGGACTTGGGGTCCATGTTGCCCTCGAACTCGCGGAAGATCTGGGCGTACGACTTGCCCACGATGTTCGCGAGGACGTTCAGGCGGCCGCGGTGGGCCATGCCGATGACGACCTCGTCAAGGCGCGACTCGGCGGCGCTGTCGATGACGGCGTCGAGCAGCGGGATGACGGACTCGCCGCCCTCCAGGGAGAAGCGCTTCTGGCCGACGTACTTCGTCTGCAGGAACGTCTCGAAGGCCTCGGCGGCGTTCAGCCGGCGCAGGATGCGCAGCTGCTCCTCGCGCTCGGGCTTCGTGGCGTGTGTGCGCTCGATGCGGTCCTGCAGCCACTTGCGCTGCTTCGGGTCCTGGATGTGCATGAACTCGATGCCGGTGGTGCGGCAGTACGAGTCGCGAAGGACGCCGAGGACGTCGCGCAGCTTCATCATGGACTTGCCGGCGAAGCCGCCGACCGCGAACTCACGCTCCAGGTCCCACAGGGTGAGGCCGTGCTCGGTGATGTCCAGGTCGGGGTGCTTGCGCTGCTTGTACTCCAGCGGGTCCGTGTCGGCCATGACGTGGCCGCGGACGCGGTAGGAGTGGATCAGCTCGAAGACGCGGGCGGCCTTCGTGACGTCGTCGTCGTGCGAGGCGTCGATGTCCTTGAGCCAGCGGACCGGCTCGTAGGGAATGCGCAGCGCCTTGAAGATCTCGTCGTAGAACTCGCCCTCGCCGAGCAGCAGGTTCGCGACGATCCGCAGGAACTCGCCGGACGCGGCGCCCTGGATGACCCGGTGGTCGTAGGTCGACGTGAGCGTCATGACCTTCGAGATGCCGAGCTTGTTCAGGGTGTCCTGGGAGGTGCCCTGGAATTCGGCCGGGTAGTCCATGGAGCCGACGCCCATGATGACCGACTGGCCGGGCATCAGACGCGGGACCGAGTGGACGGTGCCGAGGCCGCCGGGGTTGGTCAGGGAGACCGTGACGCCGGTGAAGTCGTCCATGCCGAGCTTGCCGTCACGGGCGCGCCGGACGATGTCCTCGTAGGCCTGCCAGAACTCGAAGAAGTTCAGGGTCTCGGCCTTCTTGATGCCCGCGACCACGAGCTGGCGGTCGCCGTTGGGCTTCACCAGGTCGATGGCGAGGCCGAAGTTGATGTGCTCCGGCTTGACCAGGGTCGGCTTGCCGTCCTTCTCCACGAAGGAGTAGTTCATCGACGGCATGGCCTTGATGGCCTGCACCATCGCGTACCCGATGAGGTGCGTGAAGGAGATCTTCCCGCCGCGGGCGCGCTTGAGGTGGTTGTTGATGACGATGCGGTTGTCGAAGAGCAGCTTCACCGGGACCGCGCGGACCGACGTCGCCGTCGGGACCTCGATCGAGGCGTTCATGTTCTTCGCGACGGCGGCCGAGGGGCCGCGCAGCGTCACGTACTCCGGACCGGCCGGGGCCTCGGTCGCGGGCGCGGCCTTGGCGGCTGCGGGCTTCGCGACTGCGGGCTTTGCGGCGGGAGCGGCCTGTGCGGTGCCGCCCCCGGCCGGCGCGGCGGCAGCGGGCTTCGCGGCCGGGGCCGCGGGCGCTGCGGGCGCGGCCGGAGCCACGGGTGCCGGAGCGGCGGGAGTGGTGGTGGACGCGGCCCCCGCGGCCGCGTCACCCGCCGGCTTCACCGGGGTGGCGGCGGCGGACGCCGCTACTCCCGGCTTGTAGTCGGCGAAGAAGTCCCACCAGGCTCGGTCAACCGAATTCGGGTCCTGGAGGTACTGCTGATAGATCTCGTCGACGAGCCACTCATTGGGACCGAAGGCGACGGCAGGGTCCTTGCCCTGCCCGTCTTGGTCGGTCGAGATGCTCGAGTTACTGGGGGACTGTGGCGACACGGCGGTAACCGCCCTCTTCCGCTTCACAAGGTGATGGACAGCGGAAATAAAGGCTACGCCTCCAAGGCCGCCAGGTGCAGGCCGGGCCCGTCATCCGTCGCGTAAGTCACACTGGATCGGGGGTTTCGGTGGCGTAAATGGCGGGAAACAAGCCGGGTTCCGCAACGCCAGATGGCCGCGCGGGGCCTCCCCTGCGCGGCGCCTTCACCCGGGCGCGCTTCAGATGCGCCCGCGAATCGCTTCCGCTTCGAACCCTACGTCAACTTCACACTTCGGGCAGGCCCGGAAGAGTGACCTGGATGCGGCAGCCCCGAGGGGATTCGGCCACACCGATGTGCCCGCCGTGCAGATCGACCGCCCAGCGCGCGATGGCGAGGCCGAGGCCGGTGCCGCCGTCGTTGCCGGGGCCCTGGGCGGGGGCGCCCGCGTGGCTGCCCCGGTTGAAGCGCTCGAAGACCCGGTGCCACTCCGACTCCGGGATGCCGGGCCCCTCGTCGAGGACCTCCAGGTCCAGGGACTCCGGATAGGGGCCGCGCCGGGCGCGCACGGTGACGCGGCCGTGCGGCGGGCTGTGCTTGACCGCGTTGTCGATGAGGTTGGCCACGACCTGGTGAAGGCGCTCGGCATCCGCGTGCGCGGTCAGCTCGGGCGGTGTCACGTCCAGGTGCAGATGGACGTCCGTACGCGTGTGGCTGCCGGATCCCGAAGCGATGCCCGCGCGGGCGGAGGCCACCATGTTGGCCTCCTTCAGGACCCCCGACAGATAGGGCCACACCTCGAAGCGGCGGGCCTTCAGCGGGACGACGCCGTTGTCCAGGCGTGACAGGTCGAGCAGCGTCTCGACGAGGCGTCCGAGCCGCTCCGTCTGCTTCAGCGCCGTACGCATGGTCTCCGGGTCGGCGGCGGAGACCCCGTCGACGACGTTCTCCAGGACCGCGCGCAGGGCCGCGATGGGCGTGCGCAGCTCGTGCGAGACATTGGCGACCAGCTCCTTGCGCTGCTGGTCCTGGGCCTCCAGGTCGTCCGCCATGCGGTTGATCGTGGTGGCCACGTCGCCCAGCTCGTCGCGCCGGTCGGCGCCGCGTGCCCGCCGCGTGTAGTCGCCGTGCGAGACGGCGCGCGCCACCGCGTTCATCTCGTCGAGCGGCGCGGTGAGGCTGTGTGCCACGAACTGCGTGATGAGCAGCGTGGCGATCACCGAGAAGACGGTGATGAAGCGCAGCTCGGTCTCCGTCTCCATCGCCACCATCAGCAGGCCTGTGGTGATGAAGACCGACACCACCACGAGGGTGCCGAGCTTGGTCTTGATGGAGAAGGGCCGCAGCCCTCCGAAAGGCCTGGTCATCAGCTGCCCGGCCCTACGGGGTCGGAGTCTCCAGGGCGTACCCGACGCCGTGCACGGTGCGGATCCGCTCGGCGCCGATCTTCCGGCGCAGCGCCTTGATGTGGCTGTCGACGGTCCGGGTGCCCGACGCGTCCGCCCAGTCCCACACCTCGGCGAGCAGCTGCTCGCGGGAGAGGACCGCACGCGGGGTGTTGGCCAGGCAGACCAGCAGGTCGAACTCCGTCGGCGTCAGGTGTACGTCCTCGGAACGCACTCTGACGCGCCGCTGGGCATGGTCGATCTCCAGCTCGCCGAGCCGCAGGATGCCGCTGCGCGGCGTGGTCGCGGCGAGCGCGGCCCGCTCGACCCTGCGCAGCAGGACGTGCACCCGGGCCGCCAGCTCCCGCATCGAGAACGGCTTGGTCATGTAGTCGTCGGCGCCGACGCCGAGCCCGACCAGCATGTCCGTCTCGTCGTCGCGCGCCGTCAGCATGAGCACCGGGACCGGCCGCTGGGCCTGCACCCGACGGCACACTTCAAGCCCGTCGAAGCCCGGCAGCATGATGTCCAGGATAAGGAGATCGGGCTGCCAGGCCTGTGCGGTGTCGACCGCCGCGGGACCGTCTCCCGCCGTTTGCACAACGAAACCCTCGGCGCGTAGCCGGGCGGCGATGGCGTCGACGATCGTCGGGTCGTCCTCGACCACCAGAACCCGGCGCTGGGCGCCTGGCATTGCCGCCGTCGCACCGTTGTGGGAGGTGTGTGTCTGCTCCATCGCCCGCCCCTGACACTGATCGCTTGTGTTCGGTCAGCAGGGTACGGGTCGCGAAGGCACCTCGGCTACGCAGCCCTGACGCCGAGATGAACCACGTCGGGTACGCCTCGGGCAACGGCGATCTCTTCCGTCCGTACCGACTGGAATCCGGCATTCCGTAGAGCGAAGTCGAAAGCGGACGAGGGCTGGGCGGACCATACGGCGAGCACTCCGCCGGGCTTGAGACGGGCCTGACAGGCCGCCAGACCGGCAGGTGAGTAGAGGGAGTTGTTGTCCTCCGTCACCGTCCAGTCCGGGCCGTTGTCGATGTCGAGGCAGAGTGCGTCGTACGTGTCTGCGCCGTCCGGGGAGTTGGAGACGTACGCGACGAGGTCCGTGTGCAGGATCCGGGTGCGCGGATCGGCGAGCGCGGCGCCGGAGAAGGCGGACAGCGGCCCCTCGTGGTGCCAGTCGATGATGGCCTGCTCGCGCTCCACCACGGCGATATGGCCCCAGCGCCGGTCGGCGGCCGCGTGGGCGAGCGAGAAGCCGACGCCGAGCCCGCCGATGAGGACGCTCGGTTCGGGGCGGTCGTCGAGGGCGTCGAGTGCCGCGTCGATGAGGAGCCGCTCCGAGCGGCCGTCCGAAGTGTCCATGAGGAAGCACCCGTTGGCGATGATCTGCAGCAGTTCACCGTGGCGCCGCAGCACGACTTCGCCGTACGGGCCCTCACGCCGGTCGATGACGACGGGGGCGATGGTGTGGTTGTGCATGGCGGCCAGGGTAGGGGGGAGCCGCCGGGTGCCGGGGGCGGCCAGGGGTGGACGCGTTTCGGCCCTGTGAGGTTGTTCCTCGCAGGATGTGATTCGTGTCTCACGTGGCGCCGGTCATAGACAGCGCCCGAAAGATCAGCATTGGGTAGGCGTGACGGAAGGAGCGCCGCACCGTGAACCGGAGTTCGACGGCTGTCCCCGCGGCACCCGAGGAGACGGTCCGCCCCGCGCTGGACGGCATCCCGGGACAAAGGGGACCCGCGACGCGGGCCGCTCCAGGCAGTTTGGCGCCGGAGGCCCCGGCCGGCCCCGCGTCCGCGTGGCGCACGCTGCGCCCCTGGCGACTGCTCCCGACCCCCACCGGTACGCCCTTCACCTTCGGTTACGCCGTCGTGCTCGCCGGCACCTCGCTGCTCACCCGGTACGCGGACCCCGCCTTCGTCTCGGCCCTGCACCAGGGGTCCAGCACGGACGTCGCACACCTCATGCAGCAGCCGCTGCTGGTGCTCCTCGCGAGCGCGCTGTGGATCGCGGGCGGCATCGCGTCGCCGTACGCGATCGGGTTCCTGCTCGTCCTGACCGGCCTGGAGCGCCGCATCGGCGCGCTGCGCACCGCGGGGGTCTTCCTGCTCGGGCATGTCGTCGCCACCCTGGCGACCGAGATCCCGGTCGGCTTCTCGGTCCTCGTGGGCCGGCTGCCGGAGAGCTCCCTGCACCGCCTCGACTACGGCATCAGCTTCGGGGTCGCGGCGAGCATCGGGGCACTGGCGGGGCTCTTCCGGCCGTGGTTGCGGTGGCTGGTGCTTGCTGCCTTCGGCGGGATGCTGGTCGAGGACCTGATCGCGTTCGCGGACCCGATGACGAACTGGGGCCATCTCTTTGCCCTGCTGATCGGCGTGGCGACGTGGCCGCTTGTGCGGCGGTGGCGCCGCCGCCCGGCTTGATGAGGGGCCCTGGCGAAGCGTGTTGCGGTACGTGTGCGGGCGCGTCGTGGCTGGTCGCGCAGTTCCCCGCGCCCCTTACGGGGCTGCATCAGCCCCGCGGCGCCCCAATAGGGGCGCGGGGAACTGCGCGAGCGACCACGACGCACCCGCAGACATGCCTCACGCCCTGCGATCCCCGCTAAGCGGCCACCGCCTCCATCACGGAGGGGAACGCCCTGGTGGGAAGGACCCGCGTCACCGTGAGGCCCGCCTCGCCCAGGAGCCGCGTGAACTCCTCCTCCGTCCGCTCCTTGCCGTCCACGATCGCCGCCATCGCCACGTCGAGCACCTTGCCCAGGTGCGGATCGTTCCCCGCGGGCAGCACCGAGTCGACGATCAGGAGGCGTGCGCCCGGTGCCATCGCGGCGCGGCAGTTGCGCAGGATGCGCAGGCAGGCGTCGTCCGGCCAGTCGTGCAGGACGTGTTTGAGCACGTAGATGTCGCCGCCTTCCGGGACTCCGGCGAAGAAGTCGCCGCTCTCTGCCCGCCAGCGGTCCTTCAGTTCGTCGTCGCCCAAGACGTGACGGCTCACGGCCGGCGCCTGGTCGAGGAGGACCCCCGTCAGCGCGGGGTGCCGGCGCAGGATGCTCCGCAGGAGACCGCCGCGCCCGCCGCCCACGTCCACCACGGTGCCGCGCTCCGGGAACGGGTACGCCTCGGCGACCACCTCGTCGACCGGCGCCGACAGCGCGCTCATGCCGTCGTCGAACAGTTGCCGCAGGCCGGGATCGGTCGCCAGGTGCGCGAAGAACGGCTTCCCGAAGATCCGCTCGTAGGACGGGCCCGCCTTGCGCACCGTCTCCTCCAGGCCCGCCGACGTCCGCTGGAACGTCTCGTCGGTCAGCATCAGCACCAGCGCGTGCTGGGAGTACGGGATGTCCGTGCGCAGCGCGTTCGCGACCGGCGTCAGATGGAACGCGCCGGCCTCGTCCTCGCGGAAGATGCCGCGGGTGGCGAGGTAGCGCAGGACGCGGCGTAAGTGCCCCGCGTCGGTGTCGGTCAGGTGCGCCAGGTCCTGCGGGGTGCGTGGCGCGGACGCCAGGTGGTCGGCTATCCGGCAGCTCGCCGCCGTGCGCAGCGCCGCCGAGAAGAGGTGTCCAAGGGCGTGCTCCGTCAGCAGGCCCACAACGTCGCTGCCAGTGTCGATGTCGGTCTCGTGCTCGCCCGTGACGTTCTTCGGTGTCTCCACGTGGGTCCCTTCCGAAGGGATCGAAGTGACGGTCGAAGTTCCTACGGTCCCAGCGATCGCTGACAGCGAACAGACCCCGGGGAACAATCAAGGACTCATCAGCATTGAGCCGGTAAAGCTCAACTTGAATGCCGAAGGGGAGATCATGGCTTCGACGTCCACACCGCTCACTCTGCCCGTGCTGCCGCTCGACGACGAGGTTGTCCTGCCCGGCATGGTGGTTCCGTTCGACCTGTCCGACACCGATGTACGAGCCGCGGTGGAGGCCGCCCAGGCGGCGGCCCGCTCCAGTGGCAGTGGAAGCAAGCCGCAGGTCCTTCTTGTTCCGCGGATCGACGGGACGTACGCGGCGACCGGTGTCCTCGGCACGGTCGAGCAGGTCGGGCGGCTCTCCGACGGCGACCCCGGCGCGCTCATCCGCGGCCGCGGCCGGGTGCGGATCGGCGCCGGGACGACCGGGCCGGGTGCGGCGCTCTGGGTGGAAGGGCTCAAGGTCGACGAGACCGTGCCGGAGCCGCTGCCTGGTGCTGTCGCCGAGCTGGTCAAGGAGTACAAGGCGCTCGCCACCAGCTGGCTGAAGAAGCGCGGGGCCTGGCAGGTCGTGGACCGCGTCCAGCAGATCGAGGACGTCTCCGCGCTCGCCGACAACTCCGGATACTCGCCCTTCCTCTCCACCGAGCAGAAGGTCCAGCTCCTGGAGACCGACGACCCGACGGCCCGTCTGAAGCTCGCCACCGAGCAGCTGCGCGAGCACCTCGCCGAGCAGGACGTCGCCGAGTCCATCGCCAAGGACGTACAGGAAGGCGTCGACAAGCAGCAGCGCGAGTTCCTGCTCCGCCGCCAGCTCGACGCCGTGCGCAAGGAGCTGCGCGAGCTCAACGGCGACAGCAAGGACGCAGCTGAGGAGTCCGACGACTACCGCACCCGCGTCGAGGCCGCCGACCTGCCCGAGAACGTCCGTGAGGCGGCCCTCAAGGAAGTCGACAAGCTGGAGCGGTCCAGCGACCAGTCGCCCGAGGGGTCGTGGATCAGGACCTGGCTCGACACCGTCCTCGAACTGCCTTGGAACGAGCGGACCGAGGACGAGTACGACATCAAGGGCGCCCAGAACGTCCTCGACGCCGAGCACGCGGGCCTGCAGGACGTGAAGGAGCGGATCACCGAGTACCTGGCGGTGCGCAAGCGGCGTGCGGACAGGGGACTTGGTGTCGTCGGCGGGCGCCGCGGCGGCGCCGTGCTCGCCCTCGTCGGCCCGCCCGGCGTCGGCAAGACCTCGCTCGGCGAGTCCGTCGCGCACGCCATGGGCCGCAAGTTCGTGCGGGTCGCGCTCGGCGGCGTACGCGATGAGGCGGAGATCCGCGGCCACCGTCGTACGTACGTGGGGGCGCTGCCCGGACGGATCGTGCGGGCCATCAAGGAAGCCGGGTCCATGAACCCGGTCGTGCTCCTCGATGAAATCGACAAGGTGGGATCCGACTTCCGGGGCGACCCGGCCGCCGCCCTCCTCGAAGTCCTCGACCCGGCGCAGAACCACACCTTCCGGGACCACTACCTGGAGGTCGAACTCGACCTGAGCGACGTCGTCTTCCTCGCCACCGCCAACGTCCTGGAAGCCATCCCGGAGGCCCTGCTCGACCGCATGGAGCTGGTCAGGCTCGACGGATACACCGAGGACGAGAAGGTCGTCATCGCCCGCGACCATCTGCTCCCGCGCCAGCTGGAGCGGGCGGGTCTGGAGAAGGACGAAGTCGCCCTCGACGAGAGCGCGCTGCGCAGGCTCGCCGGTGAGTACACGCGCGAAGCGGGCGTACGCAACCTGGAGCGGTCCGTCGCACGGCTGCTCCGCAAGGTCGCCGCGCAGCACGAACTGGGCGACAGGGAGCTGCCGTTCACCGTCACGGACGAGGACCTGCGGGGCCTGATCGGGCGGCCGCACCACGTGCCCGAGTCCGCGCAGGACCCGGCCGAGCGGCGCACGGCGGTGCCGGGTGTCGCGACCGGGCTCGCGGTCACCGGAGCGGGCGGTGACGTGCTCTTCGTGGAGGCGTCGCTCGCCGACCCGGAGACCGGGGCGTCCGGGCTCACGCTCACCGGTCAGCTCGGCGACGTGATGAAGGAGTCGGCACAGATCGCGCTCTCCTTCCTGCGCTCGCACGGTGCCGAACTCGAGCTGCCCGTCGGCGACTTGAAGGAGCGGGGTGTGCACGTCCACTTCCCGGCGGGCGCGGTGCCCAAGGACGGGCCGAGCGCGGGCGTCACGCTGACGACCGCCCTCGCCTCGCTGCTCAGCGGGCGCCTGGTCCGTACGGACGTGGCCATGACCGGTGAGGTCTCGCTGACCGGCCGGGTGCTTCCGATCGGCGGCGTCAAGCAGAAGCTCCTTGCCGCGCACCGCGCCGGGATCACCACGGTGATCATCCCGAAGCGGAACGAGGCGGACCTGGACGACGTCCCTGCGGAGATCCTGGAGAAGCTGGACGTGCACCCGGTGACGGATGTCCGCCAGGTGCTCGAACTGGCCCTGACGGAGGCCGAGGTGAGGGTTCCGGCCGCCGCGTGACGGAGGAGGTCGGATGAGGAAAGGCCCGGGGCCCCGCGAGGGGTCCCGGGCCCGCTCACGTCATGCGCGTCGCTCAGCCGTTGGCGAGCGCCACCACCCTGTCGAGGGCGCCGTTGAACTTGTTGTGGTCCCCGACCGTCGGGCCCGACGAGGTGTACTGCCACATCGTGTAGAAGCCCCAGCCGGCCGGGAGTTCACCCGGCGCACTGGCGTAACGGGCGATCCACAGCGGGTTGTTGACGGCGAAGCCGCCGTAGTTGCCGGTGCACTGCTTCCACCAGCTGGTGGCCGTGTAGATCACCGCGTGCCGCCCGGTGCGCGCCTTGTACTGGTTCAGGAAGTCCCGGATCCAGGTGACCATCGCGGTCTGGGACTTGCCGAAGCAGGCCGCCCCGTACGGATTCCACTCGATGTCGAGCGCGCCCGGCAGCGTCTTGCCGTCGCGCGACCAGCCGCCGCCGTTGTCCACGAAGTAGTTGGCCTGGGCGGCGCCGCTGGACGTGTCGGGCGTCGCGAAGTGGTAGGCGCCCCTGATCATGCCCACGTTGTACGAACCGTTGTACTGCTGGGCGAAGTAGGGGTTCTTGTAGTACGTGCCTTCCGTGGCCTTGACGTAGGCCCACTTCACGCCGCTGTTCCAGAGGGTCGACCAGGCGACGTTGCCCTGGTGGCTGCTGACGTCGACGCCCTCGGTCTGGACGGCGTCGCCACTGGGCGGCAGGCTGCCCTGCCCGTCGTGCTCGATGACGCCCTGGCCCATGCGGGCGGAGCCGCGGGCCGGTACGTCATCGCCGCCGGCGGCCTGTGCGGCGCCGGGCAGGGTGATGAGGAGGGAGAGGGCGGAGAGGACCGATAGCAGGATTCCGGCCGCTGACCAGCGTGAGCGGCGGGGCGTTCCGGGTCTGTGCACGGGCATGTGCGTGCCTCCGAAGGCCTCGATTGAGCTCGATGGAGCTCGTGGGGGGACCTGTCGACATGTCATGGTGTGAACATGTCAGCAATGACGCTACGCACGTAGACCCGCGGCTGGGAAGAGGGCTCGGACGCTGCCGTTGGTCTACTCCTGCGGCGGTGTCCGCGGCACGGCGTGGCACGGCCGTACGAAATACTGGCCGAGCTGCGGCAATGGGCGGGCGCGCTCGCCGGTCCCGCCGTGGCGTCCGCCGTGCGGGGCGGAAACCTTCACTTTCCGGAAAGAAGCGGGCCATGGGTGCTGAATTGCACGAGAGCGGTGTCGACCGCGAGTTCCTCTCCCTGGAGCGGGAGTTGACCCTCCTGCTGCGCCGGGCCCGCGCCTCGTCCGGCGAGATGGCCCGCCAGGTCCATCCGGACCTGGAGCCTGCCGCGTACGGCCTGCTCGTCTGCCTCGACGACTCCGGTCCGCAGCGTGCCACGGATCTGGCCGCCTACATCGGCGTGGGCAAGGCGACGATGAGCCGTCAGCTGCGGGCCCTTGAGGAACTGGGTCTGGTGGCCCGGGAGCCGGACCCCGCGGACGGCCGGGCCTGGCTGGTCCACCTCACCGAGGAGGGCGGCGCCCGGTTCCGTACGGTGCGGGCGGGGCGGCGGGAGCGGTATGTGCGGCAGCTTGCCGGTTGGGACCGGGCGGAGGTTGCCGAGCTGGCTCGGCTGCTGCATCAGTTGAACTCCTCGGCTGAGTCCTGAGCCGCCGCTTCGCGGCGGATGCTTTCCCGCCCACCCACCCGATTGCCCCGCGGTGAGCGGGTGGGTGGTCGGCTGGGGCCGCGTGGCGCTACAGCTCCGCGTACACCGCCGCCGCATCGTCATGCCGCTTGCCCCTAGGGAACGCCGTCCCCTCCGGGTCCGCGCGCTCCAGGTCCCGGACCCGGTCCACCAGGTGTTGCGGGCCCTCCTTGCGCAGGAGGTCGAAGCACTCCTGCCAGTTGCCCTCCCGGAATGTCTCGACCCAGCGGCCGACGCCGTCCGTCAGGGCCGCCACCGCCGTCACCGCTGTCCGGGGTGCGGAGCCGGTGATCGCGCGTGCCGCCGCCGACGGGTCGGCCGCCGCCGTGAAGAAGCCGCCCTCCGCGTTGCGCAGGGCCTCGACCGCGGCGCCGTACTCGCGGCCCGCGGCCTCCCGTTCCGCCGAGCCGCGCGGCAGGGCGCGGACCGTGTCGCGCAGTTCCCGGATCGCCGGCGGGAGCTGGGACAGGCGCTCGTCGAGGACCGCCGTGACCCGGCCGTCGGGGGCCGCCACCAGGAGTGCGGAGTCCGAGAGGACCAGGTGCTCGACCCGCTCGTCGTCCCAACGCACCAGGACCACCGTGGCCTGAGGCGTGCGCGGGTGAGAAAGGTCACAGGTTTGGGTGTGTGTGTCTGCGGTGCGCTTGATTGCCGCCGCGAGGATCTCAACGAGCGTCATATCCCGCCGTGAAACGGACAGTTCGCCCAGTGTGCCGCCGAGTCGCGCCGTGAACCAGGGGACGGAATGCAGACAGCCGTCGTCTCCGGCGGGCGGAGTGACCCCGTCCAGGAGGACGAGTGAACCGCCCTGTCCCGATGCGGGAAGCATGACCGCGGCATAGTCCTCATTGGGCCGGGTGGGGTCGCCGGGTTCGGTGGCGAGTTCGATGCGCATTCCGTCAGTCTGCACGAGGCCTTCACAAGGTCACCAAGGGGTCGCAAGTGGCCGTGGATTGGCCCGGACCAGCAGGTCAGGCGCCGGATTTCAGTCGGAATGATCGCTTCCGGCGGCGTGTGGCCGCGCATCTTGCCAAAGCCTGCGGGCGACGTCCAACCGGCGCACCGTGGCGGGAGCATTTGATTCAACTCGGGACTTGCTCGCCAACTCCCCGCCGATGTTCACTCCTTCGGGTGGCCAGGCAGGCGATGCGCGTCCGCCACTCATCGGCACTGACAGGGTCAGGATCCGTACCGGGGGCGCGCTCATTGACGGATTGTCACCCGGGCCCATGGGCAGACGAAAAACAAGAATGCGAGCACCGGTGCAGAAGATGCGGCCTCGGCGCAAAGGCAAGCAGACGGCCTCTGACGGGGCCACGCCGGGCGCGAGCACCCCTACGGAGCAGGCGCGCGAGCGCTCGCCCGAGCCCACGGCGGGAGAGCCCGCGGCGAGCGGGCAGACCCCCGGTGCGACGGTTCCTGACGGTGCGAAGAGCGCCGACGGGGACGCCGCGCAGCCCGCGAAACCCGTCAACTCCAAGCCCACCGCACGCGTACGCAACCGGCTCATCGTCGCCGTCGCCGTCGTGGCCGCCGCGATCGCCGGGGCCGGAGCGCCCGCCGTCGTGGCCGCTTCCGGGCAACTGAGCGACGCGCAGGACCTTGTGACCCTCGCGGAGCGCACTCAGCAGGCCGTCTCGCTGAGCCACTCCCTCGCCGACGAGCGCGACGAGGTCACCTCGTACATCGCCGCGGGCCGCCCGAAGGGGGGCAAGGGGCTCTCCGAGAGCCGCAGCGCCCGCGTCGACCGGCAGATCGACGAGTTGCGCTCGGCGGACGCCCCGGCCGGTCTGCGCCGCGACCTCGCCGACATCGCCGCCGTACGCAGAGCGGCGCTCACCGGCAAGAGCAGTGCTCTCGAAGCGCACACGGCGTACTCGGACGTCATCACCGAACTGCACGCCCTGACCCGCGAACTCGCCGAGCAGACACCGCCCCGCGCGGGCTCCGGCGGCTATGCGCTCGCCGACCTCGACCACGCCGTCGAACAGGCCGCCGCCACCCGCGGCCTGCTCCTCGCCGCCCTCGCCGTCCCCCGCACCACGGAGACGAGCACCACCCTCGACCCGGTCACCGGCCTGCCCACCACGGTCGTCGACGAGTCATCCGCCGGCAGCAAGACCCGCAACGCGCTGAGCGCCGCCGCCCAGCGCGCCGACGTCCGCGAGCAGGCCGCCGTCGCGGACTTCCGGGACACGGCCACGGAACGCGCCCGCGCGACGTACGACTCGACGGTCACGGGCACCGAGGTCACCACGGCCGAGAAGTATCTCTCCCGGCTCACCGACCAGCCCACGCTCTCCACCGCCGAGCTCCGCTACGACAGCAAGAAGATCGACGCCGCGCTCTCCGCACGCATCGAGATGATGCGCGGCGCCGAGTCCTCGCTCACCGTCAAGCGCACCAAGGACCTCGCCCAGCTGCGCGACGACGACGTCACGGCCCTGGAGATCCGCGTCGCGCTCATCGGCGTCACGCTGCTCGTCGCCGTCGGCGTCACCATGGCGATGGCCCGCACGCTCACCCGGCCGCTCGCCGTCCTGCGCCTGGGCTCCGCCCGCCTCGCCACCGAGCCCGCGCCGCAGGAACCCATCCGCTTCACCGGCCGCGACGACGAGTTCGCCCAGGTCGTGCGGTCCGTCAACGCGCTGCACGGCCATGCGGCCGCCCTCACCGAGCGGCTGACCACCCTCGAAGCGGACCGCAAGCACCTCATCGGGCAGCGCACGTCCATGGCCGACGAGCGCGAGAAGCTCCGCGGTGAACTGGCCGAGGCATCCGCCCACTTGGAGCGGGTGCGGCAGTCCATCCACGGCACGTTCGTGAACCTCGCCCTTCGCACGCTCGGCCTGGTCGAGCGCCAGCTCGCCGTCATCGAGAACCTGGAAGACCGCGAGCAGGACCCCGACCGCCTCGCCACGCTCTTCAAGCTCGACCACTTCGCCACGGTCATGCGCCGCCACAGCGAGAACCTGCTGGTCCTGGCCGGCGCCGAGCACGGCCACCAGCACCCCGGTCCGGTGCCGCTCGTCGACGTCGTACGCGCCGCCGTCTCCGAGATCGAGCGGTACGAGCGGGTGCGCATCGCCACGCTGCCGCCGCACGCGCATGTCGCGGGCTTCGCCGCGGACGACATCAGTCACCTGGTCGCCGAGCTCCTTGAGAACGCGACGTCGTTCTCGCCGCCGGACGCCTCCGTCGAGGTCTCCGGATGGCTCCTGGAGAGCGGCGAGGTCATGCTCTCCGTGCAGGACGAGGGCATAGGGGTCACCCCCGACCGGATGACGGAGCTCAACTCCCGTCTCGCGGAGTTCCGTCCCGACGACGCGTACGACCAGGAGAGCGGGGACGGGCTCGGGCTCGGTCTGTACGTCGTGGCGCGGCTCGCCGCGCGGCACGGGGCGCGGGTTCGCCTGCGCGAGCAGAAGCAGGGGGGTGTCGCCGCTGTCGTCGTGCTGCCCAAGTCGATCCTCGCGGCGGCGCCGGCTGTTGCGGCGCCGCCGCCGGTGGGGGTTCCCGTTGCCGGGGCGGCGCCTGTTGTGCACCTCCCTGGCTCGGAGGCCGAGGCCAACTCCAACGTGCTGCCGGGGCGATCCTCTGGTGCGGATCCGCTGATCGCTGCCGCTGAGGTGGCTGTACAGGAGGCTGAGGCTGTACCCGCGGTTTCGGCTGAGACGACTCCGGAGCTTGCCCCTCCGGAGGTGCCTGACGACCCCGAAGCTGGGGCTGTGCCCACCCTTCCCCAAGCTCTCGGCTTCGCTCGAGCAGGGGAGACCCCACTCGCCCTGCGGGACGCCTGCCCACAGCAAGGCGACGAGGCCGAGGCTCCCGCCGGACCCAAGTGGGAGCGGGTCACCGACAAGGGGCTGCCCAAGCGCACGCCGAAGATCACCGCGCCCGAGTCCACCGTGCCCAAGGCGCGCAGTGGCTCCGTCGACGCCGAAGCGCTGCGCAAGCGTCTCGGGGGCTTCCACCAGGGAGCAATCAGCGGCCGTCGCGACGTAGAGGCCGAGCTGAACGAACGTAATGAAGAGACCGAAAACATGGGGGAATCAGTCGAGGAGGCAAGTAGTTGACTGCGCCCATGCGCTCGCCCAGTTCGCCCGCCGGTGGCACCGCCACCGAGTTCGGCCTGAGCAGCGAAGCCCGCAACCTGCACTGGCTGCTGACGAATCTCGTCGAGGAGGTGCAAGGTCTGCTGTCGGTCGCGGTGGTCTCCTCCGACGGGCTGCTCCTCCTCTCCTCCGACCCCGCGCGCAACAACGCGGAGGCGGTGGACAACAGTGCAGGCCCCAGAGGGTCGAGCGCCGACCTCGCCACCATCGTCTCCGGTCTCGGCTCGCTCTGCATCGGCGCCGCCAAGCTGATGGACGCGGGCGCGGTCAAACAGACCGTCGTCGCGATGGAGGAGGGCAGCCTCTTCGTCATGTCGATCAGCGACGGCTCGCTGCTCGGCGTGCACGCGACCCCGGACTGCGACATGAGCGTCGTCGCGTACCACATGGCGCTCTTCGTCGGCCGTGCCGGGCATGTCCTCACCCCCGAACTCCGCAGTGAGCTGCGCCAGTCGATGGAGAGCGTCCGATGAGCAGTAAGCCCGGCAAGCTGCCCCAACGGGTCGGCCTCCGCAAACCCGCCCGAGTACGCCCGTACTCCTTGACCGGCGGCCGCACCCGCTTCGGCCACGTCCTGCTCGTCGAGACGTTTGTGGCCGCGCTCGACGCTCCTGAGGAGCGTCGCGAACTGCCGCAGGGCAACGTCACCGCCCGTGTCATGCCGGAGCTGCGGGCCATCGTCGAGATCTGCCGCCGGATGCGTACGGTCGCGGAGATCGCCGCGCTCCTCAAGATGCCGCTCGGCGTGGTCCGCGTACTGCTCAGCGACCTCGCAGACCAGGGAAAGATCCGCGTGTACGGAACGGGCCACGGCCCGGGACAGCCGGACCGCGCACTGCTCGAAAGGGTGCTCAGTGGACTCCGCCGTCTCTGAACTCCGGCACCCGGGCCCCGACCCGGACGAAAACCTGCAGGCCTGGCAGACGGACCGCACCCGTGCCCCGATCGCGACGAAGATCGTCGTGGCGGGCGGCTTCGGCGTCGGCAAGACGACCCTGGTCACCGCGGTCTCCGAGATCACGCCCCTCCAGACGGAGGCGCTGATGACGCAGGCGAGCGAGGACACCGACGACCTGACGTCGACCCCGGACAAGACCACGACCACGGTCGCGATGGACTTCGGCCGGATCACGCTCGACGACGACCTGGTGCTCTATCTCTTCGGTACGCCGGGGCAGCAGCGCTTCTGGTTCATGTGGGACGACCTGGTGCGCGGCGCGATCGGCGCGGTGGTCCTCGCGGACACCCGCCGCCTGCCCGACTGCTTCCCGGCGCTCGACTACTTCGAGAGCTGCGGGCTCCCGTACATAGTGGCCGTCAACCACTTCGACGGCACCGAGGAGTTCGAGGCCGCGGACGTCCGTGAGGCGCTGACGATCCCGCGGCACATACCGGTGCTGATCATGGACGCGCGGCAGCGGATATCGGTGATCGAGTCACTGCTCGCCCTGGTCGGCCACGCCCTTGAGGCGACCCCCGAATAACTTTCTTGCTGGTCAGTCAGTACGTAGGAGAAGCAGCCGCATGCGGAAGATACTTGTCGTCGGAGCCGGTCAGGCCGGGCTCCAGATCGCCCTCGGACTCCAGTCGCAGGGGTACGAGGTCACCCTGATGTCCAACCGCACGGCGGACGAGGTCAGGTCCGGCCGTGTCATGTCCACGCAGTGCATGTTCGACACGGCGCTGCAGCACGAGCGCGACATCCAGGCCAACTTCTGGGAGTCCCAGGCCCCCAAGATCGAGGGCCTCGGCGTCTCGGTCGCAGGGCCCGAATCCTCCCGTGTCATCGACTGGGTCGGCAAGCTGGACGGGTACGCCCAGTCCGTCGACCAGCGCGTGAAGATGGCGGGCTGGATGGAGACGTTCGCGCAGCGGGGCGGCCAGCTGGTCATTCACGGCGCGGCGGTCTCGGACCTCGACTACTTCTCGCGCACGTACGACCTGGTGCTCGTCTCGGCGGGCAAGGGCGAGCTGGTCTCGATGTTCGAGCGGGACGCCTCGCGCTCTCCCTACGACACCCCGCAGCGGGCCCTTGCTGTCGCGTACGTCCACGGGATGGGCCCGCGCCCCGAGCACCCCGAGTTCGAGGCGGTGCGGTGCAACCTGGTGCCGGGGGTCGGTGAACTCTTCGTCATGCCGACGCTGACGACGTCCGGGCGCGCTGACATCCTCTTCTGGGAGGGCATTCCGGGCGGCCCGCTGGATGTCTTCCAGGGCGTCAAGGACCCGTCGGAACACCTCGCGCTGACCCTCGAACTCCTTGAGAAGTTCACGCCGTGGGAGTACGCGCGGGCGACGAAGGTCGAACTGACGGATGCGGGCGGCACGTTGAGCGGGCGGTACGCCCCGACCGTGCGCAAGCCGATCGGGCGGCTGCCGGGTGGCGGTCTGGTCCTCGGTGTCGCCGACGTGGTCGTGGCCAACGACCCGATCACGGGGCAGGGCTCCAACTCGGCGTCCAAGTGCGCCGCTTCGTACCTTGCCTCGATCATCGAGAACGGTGAGAAGGAGTTCGACGAGGCGTGGATGCAGGCCACGTTCGACCGCTACTGGGAGACGGCGCAGCACGTCACCAAGTGGACGAACGCGATGCTGGCGCCGCCGCCGGAGCACATCCTGAACCTGATCGGCGCGGCGGGGCAGTTGCAGCCGGCGGCGGATCGTTTCGCGAACGGCTTCAACGACCCGGCGGACTTCGAGAACTTCTTCTATGAGCCGGAGAAGACGGGGGCGTACCTGGCCTCGTTGGCGGGTGAGTAGCCCCTGGCGGGGGGCTTTGGTGGCGCGGCCCCGGTACGAACACCACCACCGGCCCGGCAAAGCCCCCGCCCCCGCTGTCATCAAGGCCGAGCGGTAGCCACCCCCGCATCGCTCCCCTCCCTCGCCCCGCGCGGCAGCTTCGGCGGGGTGTAGTCCCGCATGGCCTTCGAGGCCGGGTCCGGGCGGACCGCGCCCAGGATGGGGTTCGATGCGATGGGGGAGACCTTGACCTTTGAACCCGGGCGGGGGGCCTGGATGATCATGCCGTCGCCCAGGTACATGGCGATATGCGTGGCCTTGGGGAAGTAGACGATCAAGTCGCCGGGGCGGAGCTTTCGCAGGGGGACGTGGGGGAGTTCCGCCCACTGTTCCTGTGATGTGCGCGGGATTTCCTTGCCTGCTGCCGCCCATGCCTCCGATGTCAGTCCCGAGCAGTCGTACGACTTGGGGCCCTCCGCGCCCCACTTGTACGGTTTGCCGATCTGGCGGACCGCGTAGTCGAGGGCCGAGTTCCCGCGTCGGGATGGTGCCTTCGCCGACGCAGGACCGCCCAGGGCTCCGGATGCCATGAACTTGCGCTGGGCCTCTGCCGTTCCCGACTCCTCCGCCTTCGCAAGCTCTGCCAGCTGCTTCGGGGTGAGAGCGGCGAGCAGTTCCTCGACGTCTTTGAGTTGGCCCTCGACCGTGTCCCGTGCCTTCTTCTGGCGTGCGGCCAGGGCGACTTGGGACTCGTAGGCCCGCTTCGCCGTTGCTGCCAGCTCCGCCGCCTTCTTCTCGCCCCCGACAAGCCGTTTCACCGTCGCCGCCCGTTCCGCCGCGACCCGGCCGATCACATGGCCCTGGTCAAGCGCCTGTTGCGGATCGCGCGCCAGGAGGAGGCGTACGTAGGGGGAGAACTCCGTGGTGCCTGTGCCCTGGTACTGCTGGCGGGCGAAACGTCCCGCGTCGCCCCTGCTGTCGCGCACCGAAGTCCGCGCCTTGGCCAGGCCGCGGTTGAGGCGGGTGACCTCGGCGCGCTGTTCCTTGAGCTTCTCCTCGGTCGCGTTGTACTTCTCCGTGGCCTCCTCCGCCTTCTGGTAGAGGTCCTGAAGGTCCGTCAGGAGGACGGAGACGGGGCGCTCGTCTGTCTCGTCCGGGTCCGGGGCGGCGTATGCAGGGGGTGTCGCGGTCAGCAGTGCTCCTACCGCCGTACCCGTACAGACCCATCGCAGCAGCCTGCCTGACATGCCATCACCTCCGGCGCGGCGGCGGCCATTCCGCCCCGCACCGTGAGCATCGACCGGTCCGGCAGGGGCCGCCTCCGGGCCGTGGGCGGGTTGGTGGAATCGGGTCACTCGTCCAGGGAGTCGCGGCGCGGCGCTCTTGCCTGCCCGCTCCCGAGTCACTCCTCCGGCTTGCGCTCCGGCTTTGACCACGGCCACTTCAGGCCCGACCCGGGCTTGTCGCCCTCCGGGTCGTACTCGTACATCCAGCCCGGGTGGAGTCCGAGCCGCTTCCCCGCGGCCTTGGCCACGCGGCGGTACACGAGCACCGTCGGCTCGCCGCCCGCCTCGTCCGGGACCGGGACGCGGTACACCTTGGGCGGGTGGCCGGTGGGGCCGAGCAGGATGGGCAGGACGCGGCCGTCCAGGGGGCCACCCACGAAGGGGGTGTCTTCGCTCTTCACCGGACCAGTGTCACAGCCGGCCCCGGCGTCCGCTCACAGCAGGTGCGCCGCGTCGCTCACCACGGGCAGGACCCGGCGCGCGAGCGAACCGGCGGGGCCCTCCGCCGTCTCCAGGGCGAGCGCGGCCCGTACCGCCTCCGCGGTCTGCGGGTCACGGCCCGCCGCGGCCACGAGCACCGCCATGAACTGCTCGACGAGCCAGTCCCGCAGCTCGTCCAGCGGCGGCCGCTTCTCCTCGTCGAGCCAGATCAGCGACGCCGCCTCGACCGAGGTGATCCACATCCGGACGGTCATCCGAAGGCGCGGGCCCGAAGCCCCAGCGACCTCCAGGTGGGCGAGTATGTGCTCGGCGGCGGCCCTGCGCACCCCGTCCACGATGGCCGTCGTACGCGAGGTCTCCACGACGCTGCCGCCCTGGAGCAGCGCGCTGAACCCCGCGTCGTGCTGGTCGACGAAGGCGAGATAGCGGTCGAGCGCGTTGCCCAGGCGCCGGGTGAGGGGGCCGTCCGGCGGTTCGGCGAAGCACTGCTCGAGATCGTCGGCCGCCGAGCGGAGCGCCGCCTCGTACAGCTGCTGCTTGCCGCCCGGGAAGTAGCGGTAGACCAGCGGCCGGGACACCCCGGCCGCCTCCGCCACGTCGTCGAGGGAGACCTCGTCCGGCGCGCGCACCGCGAAGAGGGACAGGGCGGCTTCGAGCAGTTGCCGCCGCCGCTCCTCGACGCTGAGGCGCCGGTACGCGCGGGTGGGAGCAGGCGAGGTCATGCCCCGCAGCGTATCCGCCCTTTCGAACAAGCGCCCCGAAACAGCCTCAGGCAAGCAGCCCCGAGCTCTTCCACAGCCGGCGCCCCGCGCCCCGAAGGACCCCGATCTCGTCCAGGAAGTCGGTAAGACGCCTGGCCCCCGTCTGCATCACCTCGCGGCGGTGGCCGCTCGCCTTCACCTGGGCCATGGCCTCGCGCTTGTCCAGGCCGACGTTCGTGTACACCTCGGGGTTGATGAAGGCGATGGAGAAGATCCGGGCGAACTCGCCCGACGTCAGGCGGGTGAACTCCTGGGACCAGCGCGGGGCGGTCACCATCTGGCGGCGCAGCTCCTCACGGGCGTACCGCACATGGCGTGCCTCCTCCACGACGTGGATCCGGGTGACACCGCGGACCAGGGTCTGGACCCGCTCGTCGGGGAACGTGAGTCGCTGCATCCAGTCGAGGATCTCCTCGCCGAGCAGCGTTGCCGTGAACGAGCCGGGCGTCGTGGAGATCGTTTTGAAGAGACGGCCGAGGTTCCGGTGGACCGTGCTGACCGGGTAGTACGGGGTGTCCCCGCGGGTGATCAGGCGCGCGAACATCTTCGAGTGCCGGCACTCGTCCTCGATCTCCGTGAGTGCGTAGCGCACATGCGCGCTCGTCGCCGGCTTGTCGTAGATGTGGCGTACGAGGAGCTGCATCAGGATCAGTTCGAACCAGATGCCCAGGGAGGCAAGGGCGGCCGCCTCGTGCTGGGAGAGCGCGATGCGCTGCGCCTCGCTCATCCGCCGCCATATCGGGGTGTCGTACAAGGACAGCAGCTCCGGCGGCCAGAACCACTTGCCCTCCTCGAAGGGCGCCGCCCAGTCGAGCTCCTTGTCGGGGTCGAAGGAGTGCTTGGCGGAAGAGTCGAGCAGCCGCTCGGCCACCTGCTCCCGGTCCTTGAGCAGGCCCAGCGCGTCCCGCAGTCCTTCGAGTGCCGCGTCCTCCGTCATGGTCGTCATGCCTGTGTCCCTGTCTCGTCGTCGTCTCGCGTCACAGTTACCGGCGGTCACGACTTATGAGACTGCCTGTCAGCAAGGCCGTCAATCCCTCTCGCACGACTTGTTGACCCGGCGTCAGCGGCCGTGTGAGCCTGCAAAGCGGGGACGAGTGCAAGGCGCCACGAGGTTTTCCAAGGCCATCCCTAGGAGCCGTCAGTGTCCACGTACGAGCTGTACACGCATGCCCCGGACGACACCGTCTGGCAGATACCGGCGAAGGGCGCGGCCCGCTTCAGCTGGGAGTATGACGAGGGTCGCGAGCGCCTCCTCGCCCTCTACCAGAAGGGCAAGGACAAGCAGTGGGACGGCGCCAAGCGCATCGCCTGGGACCTGGAGGTCGACCCGCTCGACCCGCTCGGCACCCCCGACGAGTCGATGTCGCTGTACGGCACCCGCCACTGGGACAAGATGACCGAGCGCGACCGGGGCGAGCTGCGCAAGCACTACGCCTCCTGGCAGTTCAGCCAGTTCCTGCACGGCGAGCAGGGCGCGATGGTGTGCGCGGCCCGCATCGTGGAGTCCGTCCCCGACCTGGACGCGAAGTTCTACTCCGCGACCCAGACCATGGACGAGGCGCGGCACGCGGAGATCTACGGCCGCTTCCTGCACGAGAAGATCGGGATGCTCTATCCCATCAACGACAACCTCAAGGCGCTGCTCGGCGACACCCTGCGCGACTCCCGCTGGGACATGCCGTATCTGGGGATGCAGGTCCTCATCGAGGGCCTCGCGCTCGCCGCGTTCGGCATGATCCGCGACACCACGGACAAGCCCCTGCCCAAGCAGATCCTGGCGTACGTGATGCAGGACGAGGCCCGGCACGTGGCCTTCGGACGGATGGCCCTTCGCGACTACTACAAGCAGCTCACCGACGCCGAACGCCGCGAGCGCGAGGACTTCGTCATCGAGGGCTGCTACTTGATGCGGGACCGGCTGCGCGGAGTCGAGGTCCTGGAGAACTTCGGCATCCCCAAGGCGGAAGCCGAGGAGTGCAGCGAGAACTCCGAATTCCTCGCCCTCTTCCGGCAGTTGCTCTTCAGCCGCATCGTGCCGTGCGTCAAGGACATCGGCCTGTGGGGCAAGCGGCTGCAGGAGGCGTACGTCGACATGGGCGTCTTCGAGATGGGCAACGCCAACCTCGACCAGCTGATGGCGCAGGACGAGGAGATCGCGGAGAAGCTGGACGCGGAACGCTTCGCGGCCGAGGAGGGCGAGCGGGTCGCGGAGGTGGCGGACGCGATCGCGTCCGGCGAGACGGGCTGACGTCCCACCCTCACCGCCGCCGCGGCCACCGCGTGAGGGCCTGGGAACCGACGTCTTACGGCCGCGAAACCGTAGGCCGGACAGGGGCTCTCTACCGTCGCCTGGCATGACGGGGAACGCAGCCCACCGGCCCGACCGCGCCGGACTCACCGCCCGGACCCTCCGACTCCACACCCTGGCCGCCCGCGCCCTGCCGGGCTGGGGCAGCATCCGCGGCCGGGTGGCCGTGGTGCTCGCCGTGCCGACCTGCCTGCTGCTCGCGCTCACCGGACTCGGTGTCGCCGATCGCGCGGGGGACTGGTCCGCCGCCCGGGAGACCGGCGACCAGGTCGCCGTCCTGCTGCGCGCGCAGGACCTGGTCCGCGAGCTGCAGCGCGAACGCGGCCTCACCAACGGCCTGTTGGGCGGCGCCCGGCAGTACCGCGACGACGTGGCCGCGCAGCGGAAGCGTACCGACGACGCCCGCTCCGAACTGAGAGCGATGCTCTCGGAAGAGAGCGCCGATGACGCGAAGTCCACCGCCGCAGCTGTTCAGGACGCCCTCCTCTCGCTCGCCACCCTCACCACCACCCGCAGCGACGTCGACGACGGCACCGCGAGCCGCTCCCGCACCCTCGCCTTCTACACCGAAGCCGTCACCGCGCTCCTGGACGTCCCGTCCGCCCCGGCCCGCACGGCCTCCGCCACCGACCGCCGCGTCACCGACGGCACCGGAGCCCTGCAATCCCTGGGCCGCGCCACCGAAGCTGTCGCCCTCGAACGCGGCTCCCTCAACGGCGTGTTCGCCGCGGGCCGCTTCCGCACCGGCGAGTACCTGGACTTCACCGAACTGCGCGCCACGCGCCTCGCCGCCCTGCGCCAGTACGCCGAACTCGCCGCGCCCGAGCAGAAGTCCGCCCTCGACCGCGTCTTCAAGACCGACGCCGCCCGGCGCGTCTCCGCCTACGAGAAGCGCGCCGAGGGCGGCGCCGACCGCTCCGCCCTCGATGTCGACCCCGCCCGCTGGTGGACCGCGATGACCACCCTCGTCGACGACCTGCACGACGTACAGCGCCAGGTCGGCGACGACGTCCGCACCCACGCCGCCGACAGCGGCTCCGCGGCCACCCGCCAGCTCGTCGGCTTCGTCGCCCTCGGCGGGCTCATCCTCGCCGTCGCCACCGCGCTCGCCCTGTTCTCCGCGCGCTCCATCACCCGGCCGCTCGGCGCCCTCGCCGATGAGGCCGACGCCGTCGCGGGCAGCCGGCTGCCCGCCGCCGTACGGCGTATCCAGGAGGCCGAGCCGGACGACGAGATCACCCGCAAGGCCGTGGACGAACCCCAACGCCCCGGCAGCGCACGGGAGATCACCCGTCTCGCCACCGCCCTCGCCAACGTCGAACGCACCGCCACCGACCTCGCCGGCGAACAGGCCGTCCTGCGCCGCAACAGCACCGAGTCCCTCGCCAGCCTCGGCCGCCGCAACCAGGCCCTGCTCGGCCGCCAGCTGGGCCTCATCACCACCCTGGAGAGCCAGGAACTCGACCCCGACGCCCTGGCCGAACTCTTCGAACTCGACCACCTCGCCACACGGATGCGCCGCAACGCCGAGTCCCTCCTCGTCCTCGCCGGCGAAGAGAGCCCGCCCCGCGCCTGGCCCGGCACCGTCGCCGTGAGCGAGGTCGTGCAGTCGGCGGTCGCGGAGGTCGAGCAGTACCAGCGGGTGCGCACCGTGGAGGTCGAGGGCGGCCGCATCCGCGGGCACGCCGTCGCCGAGGTCTCCCATCTCCTCGCCGAACTCATCGAGAACGCCCTGGTGTTCAGCCCGCCCCTGAACCCCGTGGAGATCTACGGCTGGCGCGACGGCACCGAGTACTGCCTGGCCGTCGTCGACCGCGGCATCGGCATGACGGAGGAGAACCTCACCCGCTCCAACGCCCGCCTCTCGGGCCGCGAGCCCTTCCTCATCGCGCCAACCCGGTTCCTCGGCCACTACGTCGTCGGCACCCTCGCGGCCCGCCTCGGCGCCCACGTCGAGCTCCGCCCCACCGAGGGCTCCGGCATCACCGCGTACGTGGCGCTGCCCGCCGCGCTCCTCCAGGAGCCGCGGCAGCAACCCGCCGCGGCCCACGTACCCGGGTGAGTTCCCGCATGACGACTACGACCCGTCCAGGACGGCCTCCATCACCGCCTTCGCGATCGGCGCCGCGCTGCCGCCCCCGCTGATGTCCCCGCGGTCCGCCGCCGCGTCCTCCACCACCACCGCCACCGCAACCGACGGCTGTGCCTCGCCGGACCTCTGCGCCCAGGAGATGAACCAGGCATACGGCGTCCCGGAGTTGTCGATGCCGTGCTGGGCCGTGCCCGTCTTGCCGCCGACCGCCACGCCGGGGATCGCCGCGTTCGAGCCGGTGCCCTCCTCGACGACGTCGGTCATCAGCTCCCGCAGCTGCATCGCCGTGGCGGGGTTCATCGCCCGCCGGAGGGTCTGGGTGCCGTGGGTGTTCACCACGTCGCCGTCGTCGGTGGTCGTCCGGTCCACCAGGTAAGGGGCCTCGACCGAGCCGCCGTTGGCCACGGCCGCCGAGACCATCGCCATCTGCAGGGGCGTGGCCCGTGTGTCGTACTGGCCGATGGAGGAGAGCGCGAGCTGCGCCTGGTCCATGGACGTGTCGAAGTTGCTGGCCGCGACGGAGGAGGGGATCTTCAGGCCGGTGTCGTTGAAGCCGAAGTTCCGCGCCGTGCCCACCATGTCGGCCAGGCCCGTGTCCGCGCCGAGCTTGGCGAAGACCGTGTTGCAGGACCATGCGAAGGCGTACCGGAGGGTCGCGTTCTTACAGCCCTCGACCTCGTTCGTCAGCTTCGTGGTGGTTCCGGGCAGCCTGTAGGGGCTGGGGGACTTGGTGGCGGCGTCCAGGTCCGTGACCGTGCCCGAGTCCAGGGCCGCCGCGGCCGTCACCACCTTGAACGTCGAACCGGGCGGGTACGTCTGGCGGATCGCGCGGTTCAGCATCGGTTTGGCGGCGCTGTTGTTCAGCGCCGCCCAGGACCTCGCCACCGACGAGCTGGTCCCGGAGAGCCGCCCGGGATCGTACGAGGGCGTGCTCACCAGGGCGAGGATCTTCCCGGTGGACGGCTCGATGGCGGCGACCGCGCCCTTCTTCCCGCCGAGACCGGCGTACGCGGCCTGCTGCGCCGCCGCCTTGATCGTCGTCTGCACCTTGCCGCCGGGGTTCTGGTCGCGGCTGATGTCGTTCCAGAAGGGCAGCGGGGCGAGCATCGGGTCGGTGCCGGAGAGGATGTCGTCCTCGGCGTTCTCAAGCAGGGTCGTGCCGTAGACCTGCGAGGCGTAGCCGGTCACCGGCGCGTACAACGGGCCGTTCTTGTACGTCCGTTCATAGCGCAGCTGCTCACCGGTGTCCTTGGAGCCGGTGACCGCGCGGCCGTCGACCATGATGTCGCCGCGCGGCTGGCCGAACCGGGTGATGGCCTGGCGGCGGTTGGCGGGGTTCCCGTCCAGGGAGTCGGACTGCACGATCTGCACCCGGGTCGCGTTCACGAGCAGGGCGATCAGGAGCAGCGCGCAGAACGCCGCGGCATGGCGGATGTACCGGGTCACGACGGCTCCTGGGGGAGGGGCTGGCTGCGGGCCGAGTCGCTGACCCGGATGAGCAGCGCCACGATGATCCAGTTGGTGACGACCGACGAGCCGCCCTGTGCCAGGAAGGGCATCGCCATGCCGGTCAGCGGGATCAGGCCGGTCACGCCGCCCGCGATCACGAACACCTGGAGCGCGATGATCGAGGCGAGCCCCACCGCGAGCAGCCGCCCGAAGGCGTCCCGCAGCGCGAGCCCGGCACGGAAGCCGCGCTCCACCAGAAGGGCGTAGAGCAGGAAGATCGCGGTGAGCCCCGCGAGGCCGAGCTCCTCGCCGGCCGTCGCCAGGATGAAGTCGGACTTCGCGGCGAAGCCGATGAGGATGGAGTGCCCGTCCCCGAGCCCGGTGCCGAGCATCCCGCCGGCCGCGAACGCGAAGAGGGACTGGGCGAGTTGATTGGGACCCTCGCCCGCGTCGATGGAGGCGAAGGGGTGCAGCCAGTCCTCGACCCGGCTGTGCACATGGGGTTCGAGCGAGCCGACGGCGAACGCGCCGAACCCCGCGAGCAGCAGGCCGACCGCGATCCAGCCGGTGCGCCCGGTGGCCACGTACAGCAGGATCACGAAGAGCCCGAAGAAGAGCAGCGAGGTCCCGAGGTCCCGTTCGAGGACGAGCACCCCGACGCTGAGCAGCCAGATCGCGACGATCGGCCCGAGCACCCGGCCGGTCGGCAGCTGGAGCCGCTTCAGCTTCCAGACGGTGCGGCCGGTGTAGGCGAGCGCGTTGCGGTTGGCGGCCAGATAGCTGGCGAAGAAGACCGCGAGCAGGATCTTCGCGAACTCGCCGGGCTGGATGGAGAATCCGCCGATCCTGATCCAGATCCGGGCGCCGTTCACCGCCGGGAAGAAGATCGGCACGATCATCAGGATCAGCGCGGCGACGACGGAGATGTACGCGTACCGCTGGAGCACACGGTGGTCGCGCAGGAAGACGACGACGCCGATGAAGAGCGCCACGCCGACCGTGGACCAGACGAGTTGGGTGGGCGCCGCCTCGTCGCCCGGCGTCTCCAGGTCGAGCCGGTAGATGAGCACCAGACCAAGACCGTTGAGCAGCACGGCGATCGGAAGGAGCAGCGGATCGGCGTACGGCGCGCGGAAGCGGACCGCGAGATGGGCGAGGAGCGCGAGCACTCCGAGCCCGGCGCCGTAACCGGCGGCGCCGGGCGGGACGGTGCCGTTCTTGGCGAGCCCGACATCGCAGTAGCCGTAGACCGAGAGCAGCACGGCCACGACGATCAGGGTGAATTCGGTGCCACGGCGCCGGGGGACGCGAACAGCGGGTACGGAGGGAGGTGCCGAGCCCACTGTTGTTCCGGTCATGCCCGGAACGTAGCAAGCGATAGGCCCCAATGTCCGTTTATGTCACCGTGCCCTTGCGATACGTCAGCACCAGCGGGGAGATGGCCCGATGGTCTTGATGTAGTGGGCGGCGCCCCAGGCCCAGGTGCCGTCGGTGAGCAGATACCAGCGGTTGTTGTGGTGCACCGTGTCGCCGGTCGTCTTGCAGAAGATGTGCACGATCGCGCCGTACGGCTCGCTGCGGATCACCGCACTGCCGCGGGTGGGGGCGGTGCGGAGCAGCAGCCCCGACTTGGCCGTGACGCGGCCCTTGTAGAGGCGCGGGTGATCGTTGTTCGCGCCGTCGGCCGCGATGGCGGGGCCGGTGACGGTGAGCGCGGCGAGTGCGCCGCCGGCGGCGGCTATGCCGAGCCGGGTGAGGGTCGCGGTGGGCCGAAGGGACATGGGGCCTCCTCTAGCGGTGGAACGGGACCAAGGCGACCCATAGCCATAGGCCGCAATTCACACTAAAAGTGGCACGGTGGGTGCGCAAAAGGTCACGCGGCGTCAGACCGCCCGTCAAACCGCCCGTCAGGCTGTCCCGTCGGCACCCTTGGCGCAGGTCGCGTCGGACTCCTCGTACGGCAGCGTCAGCGTCGCCACCGCGCCGCCGTCCACCGCGTTCGCGAAGGTGAGGCTCGCGCCGAGGACCGCCGCCTGCCCCAGAGCGATCGTCAGACCGAGCCCGTGACCCTTGCTGGTCCCCTCCGTGCGGAACCGCTGCGGCCCGTGTTCCACCAGGTAGGCGGGGTAACCGTCGCCGTGATCGCGCACCGAGACGACCGGCCCGTCGACGGTCACGACGACCGGCTGCCGCCCGTACTTGCCGGCGTTGGCCAGCAGATTCCCGAGCACCCGCTCCAGGCGCCGACGGTCGGTCAGCACACAGACATCGCGTACGACGACGAGCTCGGCCCCGAGTCCCGAACCCCGCACGGCACGCTCGGCCAGTGGGGCGAGATGGTGGTCGTCCAGCTCGACCCGCTCGCTCTTCGCGTCGAGCCGGGAGATCTCAAGGAGGTCCTCGGTGAGGGTGCGCAGGGCGGCCACCCGGTCGCGCACCAGCTCGGTGGGCCGGCCCGGCGGCAGCAGCTCGGCCGCCGCGTGCAGACCGGTCAGCGGGGTGCGCAGCTCGTGCGCGACGTCCGCGGTGAACCGCTGCTCGCTCTGCAGCTTGCCCTGCAGCGACGACGCCATCGTGTCGAGGGCGGCGGCGACCGCCGCCACCTCGTCCTGATGCCGCTGCGGCTCCTGCGTCCGCGGATCGTCCACCCGGGCGTCCAGGTCGCCCGCGCTGATCCGGCGCGCCACCGTCGCCGTCTGGTGCAGGCGCCGCGTCACCCGCGTCACGGCGAACGCGCCGACCAGGAGCGTCGCCCCGATGGCGAGCACCGACGAGCCGAGGATCGCCCGGTCGAGCCCGTCGATGGTGCGGGCGCCCTGGGCGTAGTCGACCTCCACGGCGATGGCACGGCCGCCGTCGGCGGGCCCCGCGGCCCACATCGTCGGCCGGGAGTCGCGCGGGCCGACCATCGTGGCCCGCTCGCCGCCGGCCGCGAGCTCCCGCAGCCGCGCGGGAAGACCGGGCGGGTCGACGCCCGCCCCCGGCCCGAGCCGGTCGCCCGCCTCGTACGCCTTGGTGACGTCCTCGAGGCGGGTGAGGGCGCGCTCGCGGGCCTGGCCGACGGTCTGGTTGGTCACCGAGACATGGACGAGCGCGCCGAGCAGCGCGGCGAGCGCGCAGCACATGACCGCGATGAAGAGCGCGGCCTTCCAGGTGAGGGTCGCCGTCCAGGCGGGGAGCCGCGGCCCGCGCGGCTGCGCGTGGCTCATGCGGAGTCGCTCGGGGACGGCGTGGGGGCGGGCTTCTCGGTCGGGCTCCCCGTCGGCTTCGGCGTCGGCTTCTTGGAGGGCTTCGGCGACGGGGCGTCAGCGGACCGCACGATCTCGTCGCTGGTCGGCAGCATCGTCTTCTGGTGGGAGTCCCAGGACCAGACGGTGCGGTACTCGTACCCCGGCTGGCTGGAGACGGCGCGGACGATCACGTCATGGCCGGCCAGCTCGACGCCGAGCACCGCGTCGCCCGTCTCCATGATCTGGGTCAACTGCCGCTTCTCCAGGGCGTAGGCGCGGATGTTCAGATTCTCGTCGTGCCCCTCGACCAGCCGGATGCCGACGATCAGGTCGTCCTTCCCGTCGCCGGTGAGATCGCGGTAGTACGCCTTGAGCACGGGGCAGTCGCCGGTGCCGTGGCCGCAGGTCCGGAGCTTGGCGAGGGTCTCCTTGTAGGTGTCGTCGGAGCGGCTGTACAGACCCGGGTTCTTGTCGAAGTCGGTCCGGGCGACGGTGACCGGGTCGACCTTGTGCAGATCTCCGCCCGGTACGGCGACGCCCTTGACCGGCAGGCTCTCTATGACGCCGTAGTCCTCGGCGGGCGCCGACGGGGGCGGCAGCTTCGGCCACAGGTGGACGGGGCCGTCGGCGGTGGGCGTCGGGCCCGCGCTGCGCAGGTCGCCGGGGTCGCCGCAGCCGCCGGCCAGCAGAACCGCGGACAGGCTGAGGGCGGCGACGAGCGCGAGACGGCTCCGGTTCACAGCACTCCTGCCTGCGTGATGGGCTACGGCGCGAGATCGGCGTAGAGAATGATGTTGTCGGTGCGGTGACCATTCTTGATCGGTCCGCCGCAGGTCAGCAGGCGCAGCTCGGGCCGGTCGGTCGCCCCGTACACCTTATGGGTGGGGAAGTTCTCTTTGTCCACCTGCTGAATCTCCCGCACCTTGAATGTCGCGGTGCTGCCGTCGGCCCGCGGCACCTCGATCTCGTCCCCCATTCTGACCTTCGCCACATCCTTCATCAGCGCGGGGCCCCGTGCCGTGTCGTAGTGCGCGACGAGCACGGCCGCCCCCTTCTCGCCGGGGGTGACACCGCCGGTCCACCAGCCGGGCTCGTCCGCCTTGTCGACGGGCGGCACGCCGAGCGCTCCGTCCGCACCCACGGCCAGGTCGAGCATCGACGTCGCGTCGACACCGGCAGCCGGTATCCGCAGCCCCGTAGGCCGTGACTTCTCCAGCGGCGCCTGGGGCTGGGCGGCGGGAGCGGCCTTGGCGTTGTTCACCTTCACGTCGGGCGCGGGAGAGCCGGACCCCTGTCCGCAGGCGATCAGACCGACGCCGAGCGCGCCGGTCAGCGCGGCGGCGGCGACGATGCGGGCGGTGGGGCGGCGCTTGGCGGGGGCTTCGAAGGCGGCTTCTTCGGTGGGGGTGCTCACTTCAGGCTCCTACGGTGCGTGGGGGACTCCTGCGAGGTTAAATGTCCGCTATTGCAGCGATTCGGCGGCTGTGTAACGACGACCCATAGGTACGCGGGGTAATCGTGCGGGGCAATCGGGCGAGTGGGCGGGAAATGCTTGTTCGTCAGAGTTCGCCTGCGGGGCGCCCCCGCGTATTGCCCAAGGCGCGCCCCGGCTGGTCCCATGGGCAAGGGGTGATGGCATGACAGGACTGCGCGTCATACCGGCCTGGCGCCACGGCCAGGAAAGGCTCTACGTCTGTCTCGCGGACGGCGCAAACGTGGCCTGGTACGACAGGGAATCGGCCCGGGTGAACCTGCTGAGCGAGGACCGCAGGGATGACGTCCTGCACGTCCTCGCCCCGTTCCTGACCGGCGGCTATTCGGTCGGCCCGCCACCCGTGCCGACCCCGTCCGAACTGGCCCGGCTCGCGCTCCACCCGGACGACGACCTCGCCCCGAACCGGCCCGGCGAGGCCCTCCTGATCGCCCTGGACCGCGACCCGGCGCCCGCCCGCAGGCTGCGCGCCGACCCGCGGCGCCGCGCGCTCGCGGCGGAGCAGGCGGTCGGCGAGGTGCTCGACGGACTCGAAGCGGCGGGCTGGTACACCCTGCACTCGGTCCCGCTGCCCGGCGGCGCCCGCATCCACCACCTGGTGATCGGCCCCGGCGGCCTCTTCGGCATCCGTACGCTCGCGGCCCGCAAGCAGCGGGTGCGGATCGCCGACCCGATGGTCGCGGTCGGCCGCTCGGAACCGCAGCCGCTGCTGCGGGAGCTGCGCGCCGACGCGGACCGGGCGTCCTTCGCGCTGACCGCCGAGATCCGCCCGGTGCTCGCCCTCTCCGGGGCGGCGGGCCTCGCCATGGCCGAGCCGCCGCGCGGGGTGCGGATCGTGCGCGACGAGGAGATCTCCTCGCTCGCGGGCACCGGCGGCGTCCTGAAACCGGCCGATGTGGCGGCGCTGCACGCGATGGCACGCGACCGCCACACCTGGCTGCGGCTCTAACTCCTCACAGGCTCCTCACAGGTTGTCCCCCCAACCGCCCTGGATCATGGTCTGGAAGGCCCAGGCGCCGCCCCGCTTCACCAGGATGTCGGCGTACCGCAGCTGCTGCGTCTCGCCGTTCGCGGTCATGACCGAGTCGGTGAAGACCACGGCCATGGCGGGGGAGAGGAAGACGGGTGTGCGCGTGGACTCGAAGCTGATGTCCTCGCTCCCGTCGCCCATCACATGCGTCATGGTCGCGACGAACTGTTCCCGGTCCCACTGCGTGGAGCGCCCGTCGCCCGCGGAGTCGTCGCTGACCAGGTTGAGCGGGAAGACGGCCAGATCGGCCATGCGCTCCACGTCGCGCTTGGCGCTGTGGGCGTCGTACTCGGCGAACCAGGCGGCCAGGCTCGCGCGGTCCTCGTCGGTCGGGACGTATCCGGTCTCGGGCAGGAAGGTCACGCGGTCTCCTAATCAAGCTTGACTACTTACGGAGGAAGGTATGCTCGATCCGGTCATTAGTCAAACTTGATTAGCTGTGATGTGGGTCACTCTTCGTTCTGGTCGGCATTCTGGTCAGCGGAAGCGGACCACCACCGCCGTCGCGTGCCGGGTCGTGTTCTGTCTGACCTCCACCGTGACGGGTGGATCGGACGGCAGTGCGGCATAGGTGACCTCGCCGATCCCGATGGCGGTCGCCGTCCCCTCGCCCTTCGCCTCGGGCAGCGCGGCCGCGGCCGCCGTCTGCAGCGCGGGAGTCAGCGGCGACGACACCACGGGCGTGCCGTCCCCCGGCAGTACGAGCACCAGCGCGTGCGGCCGGGCCGGACTCCCGGTGAAGCCGATGACGGCCGCGTCCCGGGTGTCGCTGTGCCGCAGCTTCAGCCACGCGCGCGTGGCACCCCGGTAGGCCCCGTCGAGCCGCTTGATCACCAGGCCTTCGACGCCGGTCGCGGTCAGGGTCTCGTACCAGGTCAGGGCGAGCTCGCGGTCGGTCGTCATCGGCACGGGCTGCAGGGGCGGGCCGAGCGGTCCGAGGAGGCGTACGAGGCGTGCGCGCCGCTCCTCGTAAGGCAGGGCGCGGCAGTCGTCGCCGTCCTCGGCGAGCAGATCGAAGGCGGCGTACGAAGCGGGGAGTTCGCGCGCGAGCAGGGCGGCCCGCGCGCGTGTGGCGTTGGCGCGCTGCTGCACGGCCCCGAAGTCGATGCCCTCCTCGACCCAGACGACGACCTCGCCGTCGAGCACGGTCCCCGCGGGCAGCCGGCGCGCGGCCTCGGCGAGGTCGGGGAACGCGGTGGTGACGAGCCGGCCCGACCGGGCCTGCAGCATCACCCGGCGACGCTCGGTGATCACGACCAGCCGATGCCCGTCGAACTTGGGCTCGAAGGCCCAGCCGGTGCCGTCGGGCAGCGAGGTGACGGACTCGGCGAGGGCGACCCGCACCGGAAGGCTGATCATGAGGGACCCGATCGGGGGAGCGGCCGGGCGCGGTTCGCGTTGATCAGCGGGCCGAGCAGATCCCCGTACCGCTGGAGGCGGGGCGCGATGTCCGCCGCCCGGAAGACGAGCTGCTCCGGGGTGCCGCACTGCTCCACTTCCTCCCAGGTCACCGGGGTGGAGACGGTCGGCTCTGGGCGGGCGCGCAGGGTGTAGGGGGTGGCGGTCGTCTTCGCCGCGGCGTTCTGGCTGAAGTCGACGAAGACCTTGCCGGGGCGCAGGTTCCTGGCCATCCGGTGGACGACGAGGGCGGGCAGCGCGCGCTCGGCCTCCTTCGCGAGTTCCTTCGCGTACGCGGTGACGTCATCGGACGGCGTCGGCTCCAGCGGGCAGAGCAGGTGCAGGCCCTTGGAGCCGGAGGTCTTCGCGTACACGTACAGGCCGTCGGCCCGGAGCCGGTCCCGCAGCCAGAGGCCGGCCCGGCAGCACTCGACGACGGTGGCGGGGGCGCCGGGGTCCAGGTCGAGGACGAGTCGGTCGGCGACGGCGGGGGTGTCCGCCTGCCACTGCGGGGTGTGGAACTCCGTGACGAGGTTGGCGGCCCATATGAGGGTGGCGAGGTCGTTGACGACGATCTGCCGGGCGTTGCCGTCCGAGCGCGGCACGTCGGCGGTGCGCACCCAGGACGGGGTGCCCGGCGGCACGTTCTTGGCGAAGAAGCGCTGGCCGTCCGGGCCGTCCGGGAAGCGGAGGAAGGAGACCGGGCGGTTGTAGAGGTGGGCGAGGAGGGAGCCCGCCGTGCTGGCGTAGTAGTGCAGCATCTCGCCCTTGGTGAAGCCCGTGGCCGGGTACAGCACCTTCTCCAGATTGCTGAGGGCCAGCCGCCGCCCCTCCACCTCGGTGATCGGCGTCATACCATGAGAGTCGCATGAATCGGAACAAACCACCCCGAAAGTACTCCCCGCTAGTACTCCTCGGAACTACTCCTCGACTGAGAGGCGCCTGACGTGCGATCCATATGGAACGGTGCGATCTCCTTCGGTCTTGTCAGCATCCCGATCAAGCTCGTGAACGCCACCGAGAGCCACTCCGTCTCCTTCCGGCAGATCCATCTGGAGGACGGGGGGCGGATCCGCTACCGCAAGGTGTGCGAGCTGGAGGAGAAGGAGGTGACGTCCGCCGAGATCGGCAAGGCCTACGAGGAGGCGGACGGGTCGATGATCCCGATCACGGATGCGGATCTGGCCTCCTTGCCCATTCCGACCGCCAAGACGATCGAGATCGTGGCCTTCGTGCCGGGTGACCGGATCGATCCGTTGCAGATGGACGCGGCGTACTACCTGTCGGCGAACGGGGTGCCTGCAGCCAAGCCGTACACGCTGCTGCGGGAGGCGCTGAAGCGCAGCCAGAAGGTGGCGATCGCCAAGTACGCGCTGCGGGGGCGGGAGCGGCTCGGGATGCTGCGGGTGGTGGACGACGTCATCGCGATGCACGGTCTGCTGTGGCCGGACGAGATCCGTGCCCCGGAGGGGGTCGCGCCCGACACGGAGGTCAAGATCCGTGACGCGGAACTGGATCTGGCGGACGCCCTGATGGACACGCTCGGCGAGGTCGAGATGTCGTCCCTCCATGACGACTACCGCGCGGCGGTGGAGGAACTCATCGCCTCCAAGGCGGAGGGCAAGACCCCGGCGGAGCCGGCCGCTGCCGGTGCCCGTGGTGGCAAGGTGATCGACCTGATGGCCGCGCTGGAGAGCAGTGTGCGGGCGGCGCGGAGTGCGCGGGGCGAGGAGGAGAAGGAGAAGGAGGCCGAGGTCACGCCGCTGGCCTCGCGTCGGAAGCGGGCGCCGGCCGCGCCGAAGCAGGTGGGCGGGAAGAAGTCCGTTTCGGCGGCGAAGAAGACGGCCAAGAAGACGACCGCTACGAAGTCGACCGCTACGAAGTCCACTGCCAAGAAGTCGACTGCGACGAAGTCGACGTCCGCGAAGAAGTCGACGTCCGGGACAAAGGCCGCGGCGAAGAAGGCTGCGCCGAAGAAGCGGGCCTCGGCTTAGTGGCTGTGCGGGGCTGTTCGTCTTGGGGGCGGGGCCGCGCCGGTATGTCCGTACTCGCCATCTCGGTCCGAGCGTCTTGCTGCTTCGGCTCGCGAGCGCTGCGTACCGTGCTCCGTGCGGACATACCGACACGTCCCCTCGCGTCTCGATGCCGGGTTTCGGGCCGTCTCTTCATGCGGTCGTGCAGGTCTCTGAGTACCCCGGCTGGCGTCTTCAGGGTCGCCGGGAAGCCGTACGGCGGGAACTCTGGAGGAATGACCCAGGACAAGCAGACCGGATACCGGCCCGTCGTCTTCCGTGATCGTTCGGCGGGGTACGCCTTCCTGACCCGGTCCACCGCGTCGAGCGACCAGACGATCGAGTGGGACGACGGGGAGAAGTTCGAGCGGCGCTTCGGGGACGGGGCATGACCGATCTGCAGGCGCTGGCGGCCGAGGCTTATGTGTACGGCTCCCCGATGGTGCTCAGCCTCGACGAAGTCGATCGCTTCACCCGCAAGGGCTCGGGCTCGGTGGCGCCTGCCCCGTTCAACGAGTTCAGCCATGCGGGCGCGCTCGCCGGGCCCCGCGACAGCTTCGTGAGCGTCAACAACGACACGCTGTACTCCATGGCGCAGATCGATCTGTCGGGTGGGCCGCTGCTGCTCACCGTGCCGGACACCGGGGGGCGCTACTACGTCCTGCAGTTCGTGGACGCCTGGACCAACAACTTCGCGTACGTGGGGCGTCGTGCGACCGGCACCGGGGCGGCGAGTTTTCTGCTCACGCCGCCGGGGTGGGAGGAACTGGTGCCCGCGGGTGCCACCCGGATCTCCGTGCCGACCATGGTGGCGACGATCGTCGGGCGGTGGGCCTGCTCGGGGCCCGACGACGTGGCGGCGGTGCGGGAGCTCCAGGCGGAGACGCTCCTCGAGCCGTACTGGACGGCGTCCGGCGAGCCCGTGGGTCTGCCGACGCACGCGTACACCCCGGACGGCGAGCCGGAGCTGCTGTTCTTCGAGAAGCTGCGGGCGCGGATGGCGGCCTTTCCGCCCGCGGCGCCCGAGGTGGCGTATCAGCAGCGGTTCGCACCGCTGGGCCTGCTGGACCCGCAGAGCCCGTACGGGCAGGCCGCGCCCGAGCTCGCCGAGGCGCTGCGCGCGGGGTTCGCCGCGGGCAAGGAGCAGGTCGAGCAGGCCACGATGGAGGGCGGGGCTCCTGAGCAGAACGGGTGGAAGCTGGCGTATCACGCCTTCGACTACAACGCCGATCACTTCGAGGTCGGCACGCTCAAGGATCCCCAATGGGTGTGCAGGGATCGGGAGTTGGGGCATGCCATGCGTGCCGCGGCCGCCCGTGCCGGGCTCTGGGGCAATCACGGGTACGAAGCGGCGTACGCGATGACGTGGAACGACGAGGACGGCGAGCCGCTCGACGGGTCGCGCTCCTACACGCTGCGGTTCGAGAAACCGCCACCCGTCGACGCGTTCTGGTCGGTCACGATGTACGGCCTGCCGGACTACTACCTGGTCGACAACCCCGTCGACCGGTACTCGATCGGCGATCGCACCCCGGGTCTCGCGTACGGGGACGACGGCTCGCTCACGCTGCGCCTGCAGGCCGGGCGGCCCGCCGACGACAAGACGGCCGCCAACTGGCTGCCCACGCCCGAAGGGCGCTTCCGTCCTGTGGTGCGGATGTACACGCCGCGCGCCGCGGTCTTCGACGGGACGTATCAACTGCCGCCGGTGCGCCGTGATCGGGAGGGTGCGGGCGGTCAGGGCCCGCAGGAGTCGTCGACGTAGGTGCGAGCGAGTGCGCTCGCGCGCTTGCACCAGTCGGAGAGCACGGCGATCTCTTCCGGTGTGTAGTCCTCGAAGAGTTCTTCGAGGAGTGAGTAGTACGGGCCGTAGACGCTCCGCACCCGCTCGGCCGCGGCCGGCAGGGCGGTGACGCGCACCCGGCGCCGGTCGGCGGGGTCCGGCTGCCGGGTGACGAAACCGCCGCGCTCCAGGCGGTTGATGATGCCGGTCACCGCGCCCGTCGTCACATGCGCGCGCCCGGCCAGATCGCCCGCGGTCACCGGGGAGTCCCCGGCCTGCAGGATGTACGAGAAGCAGGCGAGGTCCGTGACGCTCAGGCCCAGGTTGCGGGCGAATTCCTGCTGGCCGACGACGCTCGTCGTGACGAGGTCGTCCATCGCGCCGAGCACGTCCTGGACGGAGGCCGCGGGGCGGCGCTTGCCCTCCATTGAAACCCCTTAGCGCGTAAGATAAATTCCTCACTTGCTAAGGCATTGTAGGTCTTGCGCCGGTGGCTCGACCACGGCACGCCGTGGCAGGGGGGCACCGGCGGCGCGAGGAGGCAGGCACGTGAGCACGCACGACGACGGCCACACCATCGCCGGTTGGGTCGGCTGCACGATCGGTACGGTCGGGGCCCTGGTCGCCGGCATGGGCGTAACCGGCTGGGACCCGGGGATCTGGCTGGGGCTCGGCATCATGGTGGTGGCCCTGCTCGTCACGTGGGCGCTGCACCTGGCGGGCTGGGGCAAGCCGTCGGGCCCGCGTCCGGCCGGCCGCCGCACTTTCCGGACCAAGGACCACGCTGCCCGCGAGGGACACGACAACTGCGTCGGCTGCCGGATGGCGGGACGGCGAGGTGCGCGGGCGGTTTCCTAAGCGACCGAGCCCCAGGGTCGCGCCCCGAAGGGGCGCGGGGAACTGCGCGCCCGGCCCCGACGGACCCGCAGTCGCCCGACGGCACGACACGGCAGACCCGGTGGAGCGCTCACCTGTCCAACGCGGGAGCGATGATCGCAAAGGCCCGGTCCGTCAGCCCGCCGGCATCCTCCGCACCGTCGCTGTCGCTCCACCGCTGCAGCACGGTGTCGAAGGCGGTCAGAGCGACCCCGGCGGCCAGCTGCGGAAAGAGATCGGTGGCGGGGGCGAGGCCCAGACGATCGGCCACCTCCGCCGCCAGCTCGTCGCGCCACTGCGCCTGGCGTTCCAGGAAGCGGGCGCGCAGGGCCGGCGTGCCCAGGATCAGCTGCACCACGCGCAGCGCCTGTTCGGAATGGCCGGCGCAGGCGTTCACGGAGACCAGGACGGTGTGCCGCAGGGCCGCGGACAGTGACTCCTCGGACGGGCGGCCCGCCAGCTCCGCGCGCATGTCGGCGCCCATGTCGGCCAGGAACTGGACGACGACGTCCTCCTTGGACGCGAAGTACCGGAAGAACGTCCGCTTGGACACGCCTGCGGTGGCCACGATCTCGTCGACCGTGACCGCGTCGAACCCCTTGCTGGCCAGCAGTTTCAGTGCTGCTCCGGTCAGCTCGTCCGCGACGAGCTGACGCTTGCGCTGGGCCAGGGTCACTTCTGGGCGGGTAGTCACCCCTGCATCGTATACGCCATGGCGCCGATGGCACCCAGGCGCGGCTTGACACTCGATGCCACGTGGGGCAACTTGTGTCGTATGAACAGTCAGCAGCGCTGGACGACCGAGCAGATCCCCGACCAGAGCAACCGTGTGTTCGTCGTCACCGGAGCCAACAGCGGCCTCGGTCTGGCGACCACGCGTGCGCTCGCCCGCAAGGGCGCGAACGTGATCCTGGCCGTGCGCGACGAGGCCAAGGGACGCCGGGCGGTCGCCGAGATCACCGCCGGCCAGCCGGACGCGCAGCTCGAGGTGCGCCGTCTCGACCTGGCTGATCTGGACTCGGTGCGCGACTTCGCCGACGGGCTGCGCGCCGACCATGCGCGCCTGGACGTGCTCGTCAACAACGCCGGTGTGATGGCGCCGCCCCGCACGCTCAGCGCGCAGGGCCACGAGCTGCAGTTCGCCGCCAACCACCTCGGCCACTTCGCGCTGACCGGGCTGCTCCTCGACCAGCTGTCGGCGGGCGACAACCCCCGTGTGGTCACGGTGAGTTCGGCCAACCACCGGCAGGCGAAGTTCTTCTTCGACGACCTCTCCGGCGAGCGCAAGTACTCGCCCATGGGCTACTACAACCAGTCGAAGCTCGCCAACGCCGTCTTCGGCTGGGAGCTGCACCAGCGGCTGACCGCGGCGGGCAGCCCGGTGCGCAGCGTGCTCGCCCACCCCGGCTACACGCTGACCAACCTGCAGACGAGCTCGCCGGTCGGCATGGTGAAGCTGCTGTTCGGCAAGATCCTCTCGCCGCTCGCGCAGACCCCGGACCAGGGCGCGCTCTCCCAGCTGTACGCGGCGACCGCCCCGGACATGGAGGGCGGCCAGTTCATCGGTCCCGACGGCATGGGCGAACTGCGCGGTGCGCCCAAGCGGGTTCAGCTCGCCCCGTCGGCCGCCGATGCCGCCACCGGGCGCAAGCTGTGGGATCTTTCGGAGGAGCTGACCGCCGTCAAGTTCGCCTTCCCGGCGGCGGCTTGAGCGACGTACGACCCGAACTGAACGAGCGCCGAAGGAACATGTAGGTGACCGCGAAAATCGAGACCGGACCGTGGATCCGCCGGTACCGCCCCGCCCCCAACGCGCGGGCGAGGCTGCTGTGTCTGCCGCACGCCGGCGGCTCCGCGCCGTTCTACCTCCCGTTCGCCCGCTCCATCGGCCCCGAGGTGGAGGTGCTCGCCGTCCAGTACCCGGGGCGCCATGACCGGTACGACGAGCCGGGTGTGGACTCCATCGGCGGCCTGGCCGACGCGCTGCTCCCCGAGGTGCTCCCGTACGGGGACCGGCCGCTGGCGATCTTCGGGCACAGCATGGGCGCCATGATCGCCTTCGAACTCGCCCTGCGTCTCGAGGAGAAGGGGGCCGGGCCGCTCGTCGTCTTCGCGTCGGGGCGACGCGCACCGTCCCGGCGGCGTGCGGACGACAGCCCCGTGCATCTGCGCGACGAGGACGGCCTGATCGCGGAGTTGCGGGCGCTCAACGGCACCGATACGCGGGTGTTCGAGGACAAGGACCTGTTGCGGATGGCGCTGCCCGCCATCCGCAACGACTACAAGGCGGCTGAAACCTACCGCTACGTCCCGGGACCCCGTCTCGCGGCTCCCGTCCGCGGGCATGTGGGCGACGACGACCCCAGGGCGACCCTGGACGAGGTGCGTTCGTGGAGCGAGCACACGGACGGCGGCTTCGAGCTGCGCACCTATCCGGGCGGCCATTTCTATCTGAGCGACCAGATGCAGGTCGTCGCGGCAGCCGTGCGCGAGCAGATCTCCGATTTGCTGGTGCAGAGGGGTGCGGCGGAGTCGTAAGGGAGCATCAATATCAGGTGCCCGGTTTTGAATCCGGCCTCTTGCGAGTTGTGTGACCTGTCTCACGATCGATCATTCTTCGGTCAACCTCCTTGTTAGGCTGAATCCTCATTCCAATACCGAGTTCTGCGAGGTGTTGACGTAGTGGGGGACGTGGCAAACGTGGATGTCTCAAGCCTTCCGGCATTCCCGTTTATTGGCCCGGACGACAACCCGTTCATTCCCGTCAAGGGAGCGGATCTGGAGCGACTCGAGGGGCCTGTCGGAAAAGTCCGGCTTCCCTTTGGGGGCTGGGCCTGGCTGATCAGCAAGCACGACGACGTACGACAGCTTTTACGGCATCCCGGGTTCAGCTCGGACCAGTACAAGACAGGATTTCCGATACTCAACCCGATACCTCCCAAGCAGGAGGACGCGTCGGGCCTGTTCATCTTCATGGATGGCGAGGAGCACAGCCGGTTCCGGCGGATGCTGACCGCCGAGTTCATGATCAAGAACATCCGGCGGATCGAGCCGCTCATCGAGGAGACGGTGGTCCAGGCGCTGGAGCGCATGCGGGAGATCGGGCCGCCCGCGGACCTGATGAACGAGTTCGCGCTCCCCGTCCCTTCGATGACGATCTGTCATCTGCTCGGAGTCCCGTACTCCGACCATGACTTCTTCCAGGATCACAGTCGCGTGATCATGGACAGGAACTCCGGTCCCGAAGAGACCCAGGCCGCCCTTGGCGCGCTCGCCGGACTCCTCGGTGACCTCATCAAGTTCAAGCGGGCCACCCCCGAGGACGACCTGCTCAGCCGGCTCGTGGTCGAGCGGGTGGACACCGGCCAGCTCCGGGAGGACGAACTCGTCAGCCTGGCCATGCTGTTGCTCGTCGCGGGCCATGAGACCACGGCCAACATGATCGGCCTCTCCGCCCTCGCGCTCCTGGAACACCCCGGGCAGCTCGACGCCCTGCGCGCGGACCCGAGCCTCGCGCCCGGCCTGGTGGAGGAGCTGCTCCGGTACATCACCGTCGTACGCACGGGACTGCCCCGCCTGGCCATGGAGGACGCCGAGATCGGCGGTCAGCAGATCAAGGCCGGCGAAGGCGTCGTGGCGATGCTGTCGATGGCCAACCGGGACCACTCGGTCTTCGAGGACCCCGACGGCTTCGACCCCAAGCGGCGCGAGGCACACCGGCACATGGCGTTCGGCTTCGGCCTGCACCAGTGCATCGGCCAGCCGCTGGCCCGGGCCGAACTGCGGGTGGCGCTGGTCGAGCTGGCCCGCCGCTTCCCCAACCTGCGCTCCGAGCTGAAGCTGGCCGATGTCCCGCAGCGTCCGATGGCCGTGACGTTCGGTGTCGCCGAGCTGCCGGTGACGTGGTGACCATGCACATCACGGTGAACAGGGAGCTGTGCGCGGGCTCCGGGAACTGCGTGGTCAACGCCCCGGAGGTCTTCGACCAGGACGACACGGAGGGTCTGGTGCTGCTGCGCGTCACGCAGCCGCCCGCGGACCTGGAGCAGTCGGTCGAGCTGGCCGCCCAGCTGTGCCCGGTGGGTGCGATCGACGTCGTGCGCGAGGCGATCGCGCGCTGACGGTGTAGTGCACGATCGGTGCACGAGGCAGTGCACAGGTGAGTGCGCAAAGTAGTGCACGGGTGAGTGCACGATGTAGTGCACGGGGGAGTGCGCCGCGTTCTTGATATTCATCGCGGATCTCGACCCGTCCTGAATTCCGTCGCCCGCCGGTTCTCGGTGGGCGACGGGCCGGGAACGGGTCTGTCATGCCTTCATTCCATCCATTCACACGGCGATTTCCGTGAATGGTGCACCGGCATGCGCCCTTGCCCCTGTGTGTGAATTCCGCGTAACGGGAGAGCGGGAAAATCTTAACAGGGGGCGGGCAGTTGAACAGTGGAATTCAGATACGAGTTGTTGTATGCGATCCCCATCCGTACGCGCGTCTGGGTATTCGAGGGGCACTCGCGGAGGACCCCGCACTGGTCGTGGTGGGCGAGGCCGGAGGTATCGGCGAACTCCTCTCGGCGGTGCATGTCTATGAACCGGATGTCGTGGTGCTCGAAGCACAGTCGCAGGCCGACCATGTGCATGAGCTGAAGCAGGTCGACGCCGCCATGGTGGTGATCGTGTCGGACGTGGACGCCGTCGCCGACTGGGTCAGGCTGACCCAGGCCAACGTCGGCGCGCTCGTCCACAGCGACGACCCCGAGGAGGAGTTGGTGGAGGCGGTCCGCCGGGCCGGCGAAGGCACGGGCTATGTCTCGCCCGGCCTCAGCGGGGCGCTGCTCAGGTTTGTGCGCGCCACGCTGCCGCGACCTCTGACGGTCGTACCCACGCACGCGCCGCTGACCTCGCGCGAGTCCGAGGTGCTCCAACTGGTGCGGCGCGGCATGGCCAACAAAGAGATCGCCCGGCGGCTCGGCCTGAGCGAGAAGACCATCAAGTTCCATGTCTCCAATGTCCTTGCGAAGGCGCACATGGCGTCCAGGGCGCAGCTGATCGCGTCGGCGGCGGCCATGTGAGCGCCGGGCGCGGGCACTCGGCGAGCGGGGGCGTACCCACGGTGTGACCGTGGGTACGCCCCCTTCGCCATGCCCGCGCCATGCCCGCGTTCCGGCAAGGGCGGCTGAAAACAGCCCTGGTCGAAAGTTCTGGTTCTCGTCGGCGGCCCTGCACCGAAGCCCGGTCCCGAGCCCCATCCTCTGGCGGAAGCCCAGGTCAGGGCCAAAAACCCATACTCCGGCTATGAAGCCATCCATGTCAGGTGACCAGCAGATCGGCGGGGCCGAAGACACCGCCATCGCAGTGATCGGGGCCTCCTGCCGGGTCCCCTCGGCAGCGAACCCGGCCGAGCTCTGGCGCCTGCTGTCGGAGGGCACCGACGCCGTCACGCCCTGGCCGGCGGAGCGTGGCCCGGGACGCCAGAACTGGCGTGGTGGCTTCCTGGACGACGTACGCGGCTTTGATGCTGCCTTCTTCGGTGTCGGGCCCGACGAGGCCGCCGCCATGGACCCGCAGCAGCGGCTCGCCCTGGAGCTGGTCTGGGAGGCGATGGAGGACGCCGGTGTGCGCGACGACCGGCTGCGCGGCTCACGCACCGGCGTGTTCGTGGGCGTCTCCTCCGACGACTACGCCACGCTCGTCTCCCGTTCCCACGAAGGCCGGGCGGGCGGCGGCGAGTTGCACGACTTCACCGGGCAGCACCGCGCCGTCATCGCCAACCGGGTCTCCTGGTCCCTTGGCCTGCGGGGCCCCAGCCTGGCCGTCGACGCGGCGCAGGCCTCCTCGCTCGTCGCCGTCCACCTCGCCTGCGAGAGCATCCGCCGCGGCGAGTCCGATCTCGCCTTCGCCGGTGGCGTGAACCTGATCCTCTCGCCGGACAGCATGGTGACGACGGCCGGTCTCGGCGCGCTGTCCGTCAAGGGGCGCTGCGCCACCTTCGACGAGAGCGCCGACGGGTTCGTACGCGGTGAGGGCGGCGGAGCGGTCCTGCTCAAGCCGCTCGCCAAGGCGGTCGCCGACGGCGACCCCATCTACTGCGTCATCCAGGGCAGCGCCGTCAACAACGACGGCGGCGGCGAGCGGCTCACCGACCCCGATGTCGCGGGCCAGCGGGACGTCCTGCGCCGCGCCTACGCCGACGCCAGGATCAGCCCCGACGCGGTCCAGTACGTCGAACTGCACGGCACCGGCACGCCGGTCGGCGACCCCGTCGAGGCCGCCGCCGTGTCCGCCGTCATCGCCCGCGGCGCCGAGGACCGCGACTCGCTGCGGGTGGGCTCGGTCAAGACGAACGTCGGCCACCTCGAGGCCGCCGCGGGCATCGTGGGCCTGCTCAAGGCGGCGCTGTCCCTGCGCCACCGCCAACTGCCGCCGAACCTGCACTTCACCACGCCCAACCCGGCGATACCCCTGGCCGAGCTGAACCTGCGCGTGCAGACCGAGCTCGAGGCCTGGCCCGCCCCCGACGCCCCGCTCGTCGCGGGCGTCAGCTCGTTCGGCGTCGGCGGCACCAACTGCCATGTCGTCCTCGCCGAAGGGCCTTACACCGGACGGCCCGACGCCCCGGTGGAGCGCCCCGCCGCAGACAGGCCGCTGCCCTGGGTGCTGTCCGCCCGCACCGGCCGCGCCCTGGACGCGCAGGCCGCCCGGCTGCTCACCCACGTCGAGGAGCGCCCGGACGCGCACGCCGCCGACATCGCACGGTCGCTCGCCGGCGGCCGGTCCACGTTCGACCACCGCGCCGTCGTCATCGGCACCGGCCGCGACGAGCTCACGGCGGGCCTTGCCCGCCTCCACGAAGAGGCGGTGCAGGGCGTCGCCACGGCCGGCAAGACGGCCTTCCTGTTCTCCGGCGGAGGCTCCCACCGCCTGGGCATGGGCCGGGAACTGTACGAGACGTACCCGGTGTTCGCTCAGGCCCTCGACGAGGTGCTCGACCACTTCGTGCCCGGCCTCGACCTGCGCGAGCTGCTGCTCGGCGGCATCGACGACGAGGCCGCCGCACAGGCCCTGGACGGCATGCGTTACATGCAGCCCGCCCTGTTCGCCTTCCAGGTCGCCCTGTACCGCCTGGTCACCTCCTGGGGCGTCACCCCGGACCTGCTCGTCGGCCACTCCTTCGGCGAGGTCGTCGCCGCCCATGTCTCCGGGGCCCTCCCGCTGGCCCACGCGGCGGCCCTCGTCGCCGCGCGCGGCGAGCTGATGGAGGGACTGCCGCCCGGCGGCGCCATGATCGCCGTCGAGGCCACCGAAGAGGAGCTGCTCGAAGCGCTCGACGGCGTCGACGACGTCTCGGTGGGTGTCGTCAACGGGCCGCAGGCCGCCGTGCTTTCGGGCGCCGAGGACGCCGTCACGCGGATCGCCGACGCGTTCCGCGCCCGCGGCCGGCGAACGAACCGGCTGCGCGTGCAGAATGCCGCCCACTCGCCGCTGATGGCACCCGCCCAGGGCGAGTTCGCCCGCAGGATCCGCGGCCTCGCCGTCGCCGAACCCGCCGTCCCGATCGTCTCCACCGTCACCGGGCGTACGGGGGACGCCCTCACGGAGGAGTACTGGATCGGGCACCTCAGCACCACGGTCCGCTTCCACGACGCGATCTCCGCCTGCCGGGAGCAGGGCGTGACCCGGTTCGTCGAACTCGGCCCCGGCAGCGTGCTGACCCCACTCGTCGACACCACCGGGACGGACATCGCGGTGGCACTCCAGCACCGCGAACGCCCCGAGGCCCAGGCACTGCTCACCGGCCTCGCCGAGGCCTGGACCGCGGGCGTGCGCGTCGACTGGGAACTGGCGTCCGGCGCCGCCCGCACCGTCGACCTGCCCACCTACGCCTTCCAGCGCGAGCGCTACTGGCTCGACGAACGCCCGGCGGCCCCGGCAGCCGAGCAGCACCTCAGCTCGGCGACGCTCGCCCTGCGCGAGCGCATCCGGACCGAGCCGGACGGATTCCTGGCCCGCTGGCTTGCCGACCACCTGACCGAGACCACCGGCTCCGCCCCGGCCGACCCCGACACGACCTTCCGTGACCTGGGCTTCGACTCGGTCCTCTCTGTTCAACTGCGCAACCGCCTCGTCTCGGCGACCGGCCTGCGCATGCCCGCGAGCGTCCTCTTCGACTACCCCACGCCCAACGCCCTCGCCGCGCATCTGCACGACGAGATCGTCGGCGTACTGGACACACCGGATGACGTCCCGGCGATCACCTCTGTGCGTGACGCCACGGACGACGACCCGGTCGTCATCGTCGGCATGGCCTGCCGGCTGCCCGGCGGGATCGACTCGCCGCAGGAGCTGTGGCGGGCCGTCGCCGAAGGCGTCGACGCGACATCGGACTTCCCCACCGACCGCGGCTGGGACCTCGCGAGCCTCTACGACCCGGACCCCGCCAACCCCGGCACGACGTACGCGCGCCGCGGCGGATTCCTCGCGGGGGCGGGCGACTTCGACGCGGAGTTCTTCGGGATCAGCCCCCGCGAGGCGGCCGCGATGGACCCGCAGCAGCGGCTGCTCGTGGAGACCGCGTGGGAAGCCGTCGAACGCGCGGGCATCGACCCGAGCTCGCTGCGCGGCAGCAGGACCGGCGTCTTCGTCGGCGCCACGAACATGGAGTACGGCCCGCGCCTGAACGCCCCTGCCGACGGCACCGAGGGCTTCCGCCTCACCGGCAACACCACCAGCGTGGCATCGGGCCGCATCTCGTACCTCCTCGGCCTCGAGGGCCCGGCGCTGACGGTGGACACGGCGTGCTCGTCGTCCCTCGTCGCACTGCACCAGGCGGTGCAGTCGGTCCGCAGCGGGGAGTCCGCCCTGGCCCTGGCGGGCGGCGTGACGGTCCTGTCCACGCCGGGCATGTTCGTCGAGTTCTCCCGCCAGCGCGGCCTGGCCCCCGACGGCCGCTGCAAGCCCTTCTCCGACGACGCGGACGGCACCGGCTGGGCGGAGGGCGTGGGCCTGGTCGTCGTCGAGCGCCTCTCGGACGCGGAGCGCCAGGGCCACCAGGTCCTTGCGGTCGTACGCGGCTCGGCGGTGAACCAGGACGGCGGCAGCAATGGCCTGACCGCGCCGAACGGTCCGTCTCAGCAGCGCGTCATCCGGGATGCGCTGGCCAGCGCACGCCTGACGCCGGCGGATGTCGATGTGGTCGAGGCGCACGGCACGGGCACGTCGCTGGGTGACCCGATCGAGGCGCAGGCGCTGCTGGCGACGTATGGCCAAGGGCGAGATGCGGAACAGCCGTTGTGGCTGGGTTCGATCAAGTCCAACATCGGTCACACCCAGGCGGCCGCCGGTGTCGCGGGCGTCATCAAGATGGTGCAGGCGATGCGCCACGGCGTCATGCCGCGCTCGCTGCACGCCACCACGCCCTCGCGCCACGTGGACTGGGAGTCCGGCGCCGTGAGCGTGCTGACGGCACAGCAGGAGTGGACGCCCGAGCCGGAACGGCCACGGCGTTCCGCGGTGTCGTCCTTCGGCATCAGCGGCACCAACGCGCACGTGATTCTCGAAGCGGCGCCGGTGGCGGAGGAAGCGCCGCAGGTGGCTGAGCCGGCGGTGCGGGATGGCGGCGCGCTGCCGTGGGTCCTTTCGGGCCGGAGCGAGGCGGCGCTCGCGGAGCAGGCGGCTCGGCTCCTTGCCCGGGTCGATGAGGGTGCCGGACTTGATCCGCGGGATGTCGGGTTCACGCTGGCGGAGGGGCGCGCGGTGCTTGAGCATCGGGCGGTTGTCCTTGGTGGCGGGTTGGATGAACTCGCTGCTGGACTTGGGGAGTTGGCCGCTGGGCGGCCGGCTTCGAGGGTGGTTGCGGGGCGTGCCACGTCCTCCAGTGGTGTGGTGTTTGTGTTCCCGGGTCAGGGTTCGCAGTGGGTGGGCATGGCGCGTGAACTCCTGGAGTTTTCGCCGGTGTTCGCGGGGCGGATGGCGGAGTGTGCTGCTGCCTTGGATCCGTACGTGGATGGCTGGTCGCTGCTGGATGTCGTGCGGGAAGGTGACGAGGAGGCCTTCCGGCGGGTTGATGTGGTGCAGCCGGTGTTGTTCGCGGTGATGGTGTCGCTGGCTGAGCTGTGGCGGTCGCTGGGCGTGCGCCCGGCTGCCGTGGTGGGGCACTCTCAGGGTGAGATCGCGGCCGCGTGTGTCGCGGGCGGTCTGTCCCTGGAGGATGCGGCGCGTGTCGTGGCCTTGCGGAGCCGGGCGATCCTGCGGCTGTCGGGTCGTGGCGGCATGGTCTCCGTCCTGGCTCCCGAGGAGCGGGTGGTGGGCCGTCTGTCGGACGGTCTGCAGATCGCGGTGGTGAACGGTCCCGAGCAGGTCGTGGTGTCCGGTGCTCCGGATGAGCTGGACGCACTGATGGCGGGCTGTGAGGCCGACGGCATCCAGGCGCGTCGTATCGCCGTCGACTACGCCTCTCACTCCCCGCAGGTCGAGGACCTGAAGGCCGAACTGCTCGACGTACTCGATGGGATCGAGCCGCGCACGGGTCAAGTCCCGCTGTTTTCAACGGTGTCGGGTGAAGTGATCGACACCGTGACGATGGATGCGGAGTACTGGTTCACCAACCTCCGTCAGACCGTCCGGTTCGACGCGGCGTTGGATTCGCTGCTTGCGGCCGGGCACCGCGTCTTCGTCGAGGCCAGCCCCCACCCCGTTCTGGCGGGTGCGGTCACGCAGGCCGCGGAGGGAAGCGGCGTCGACGGTGTGACCGCGGTCGGCACTCTCCGTCGTGAAGAGGGCGAAGAGGCGCGGCTGTTGCAGAACCTGGCCGAGGTGTTCGTCGCCGGGGTGGACGTGGACTGGTCGCCGTGGCTGGCGGGCGGGCGGCTCGTGGAGTTGCCGACGTACGCCTTCCAGCGGCGGCGTCACTGGCTGGCCGCGGGCCGGTCCGTGGTCGACGCGGCCGGGCTCGGGCTGAATGCGACCGGGCATCCGCTGCTCGGCGCCGCCGTGCGCCTCGCCTCGCAGGACGGGCTCGTCCTGACCGGTCAGCTGTCGTTGCACACCCATGCGTGGCTTGCGGACCACGCGGTCTTCGGCACGGTCATCCTGCCGGGCACCGCCTTTGTCGAGCTGGCGTTGCACGCCGGTGGCGAGGTCGGCTGCGGGGCGCTTGAGGAGCTGACGCTTGAGCGGCCGCTGGTCCTTGCGCCGGACGCGGTCGTAGCGGTGCAGGTGTCGGTGGGCGTCCCGGATGACGCGGGGCACAGGTCTATCGCCGTGCACTCGCGCGTCCAGGGCGCCGACGAGGACGCGGGGGCCGAGTGGGTCCGGCATGCCGTGGGTGTGCTGGTGGCCGATCCTGTGGTGGCGGAGGAGGAGCGCCTTGAGGGTGCTTGGCCGCCCGCCGGTGCTCAGCGGGTCGACGTCGACGACGCGTACGAGCTGCTTGCCGGGGTGGGATACGGATACGGGCCCGTGTTCCAGGGCCTGCACGCCGTGTGGAGCGCGGGCGAAGAGCTGTTCGCCGAGGTGCGGCTGCCGGCCGAGGCCGATGAGTTCGGTGTCCACCCGGCGCTGCTCGATGCCGCGCTGCATCCGCTCCTCGACGGCGAGCTGTGGGTGCCGTTCTCCTGGAGCGGGGTGCGGCTGCACTCGGTGGGCGCCGCGGCGCTGCGGGTGCGGTTGTCGCGGCGGGCCGACGGTTCCGTGCGGCTCGCGGCGTTCGACGGGGCCGGGCTGCCGGTGGTGACCGTGGACGAGCTGCGGTTGCAGCGGATGTCGCGGGAGCAGCTGGGCTCGGCGGTGGCCGGAGATCCGTTGTACGAGGTGCGGTGGACGGATGTGCCGGTGCCTGACGCCTCGGGGGGTGTGCCGTCGGACGTCGTCGTCGAGTACGTCGAGCCCGGCGGGGACGTCCGTGCGAGCGTGGCCGAGGTTCTTGGGGCGGTCCAGCGGTTCCTGGCCGAAGCGGCCGACGGTGACGCGCGGCTGGCCTTCGTCACCCGGGGCTCGGTCACGGCGGAGCCGGATCCGGCCACCGCGGCGGTGTGGGGTCTGCTGCGTTCGGCGCAGGCCGAGCACCCCGGACGCATGGTGGTCGTGGATGTGCCCGTCGGCGGGGACGCCGATGCCGCCGTGGCGCTGGCTCTCGCTTCCAGGGAGCCTCAAGTCGCTTTCCACGGAGGCCGGTTGAGCGTTCCGAGGCTGGCCACTGTCGACGCGGAGGCGGCGACAGCGCCGGACTTCAAGCCGGATGGCACCGTCCTGATCACCGGCGCGAGTGGGGCGCTGGGTCAGCTGGTGGCCCGGCATCTGGTCGCCGAGTACGGGGTGCGGCATCTGCTGCTGGTCAGCCGTCGTGGCGCCGAGGGCTCGGAGGAGCTGGCCGCCGAGCTGGCCGGGGCGGGCGCGACGGTGGCCTTCGCCGCGTGCGATGTTGCGGACCGTGAGGGCCTGTCGGCGGTACTTACCGGCATTCCCGCCGAGCATCCGCTGACCGCCGTCATCCATGCGGCCGGCGTACTCGACGACGGAATCATCACCGCCCTGACGCCCGAGCAGATCGACAGGGTGATGCGGCCCAAGGTCGACGGCGCGCGGCTGCTCGACGAGCTGACGCGAGACGCCGATCTTGCCGCCTTCGTGCTGTTCTCATCGGCGGCCGGCGTGATGGGCACGGCCGGGCAGGGCAACTACGCGGCGGCCAACGCCTTCCTGGACGCGCTCGCCCACCAGCGCCGGGCCGAAGGCCTGCCGGCCACGTCGATGGCGTGGGGTCTGTGGACCAGTGACAGCGCGATGACCGCGCACCTGGACGACGCCGACCTGGCCCGGCTGTCGCGCAGCGGCCTGGGTTCGATGTCGACCTCCCAGGGCCTTGCCCTCTTCGACGCGGCTCTCGCCGCCGACCGGGCGACCGTCGTCCCGGCCCGCCTCGACCTGCCCGCCCTGCGCAACCGGGCGGCGCGGGACAGCCTGCCCGCGGTCTTCAAGTCCCTGGTCCGGGCTCCCGTGCGCCGTGCGGTGGCGCCCAGCGCGGAGGAGGCCTCGTCCTGGGCCGGCCGGATGGCGGCTCTGGACGACGCCGACCGTGCCGCGGCGCTGCTCGAACTCGTGGGCGCACAGGTGTCGTTGGTCCTCGGCCATGGTTCGGCGTCCTCGGTGGAGGCCGACCGTGCCTTCCGCGACCTGGGCTTCGACTCGCTGACCGGGCTTGAGCTGCGCCAGCGGCTGCAGAGCGCGACAGGTCTGCGGCTGCCGTCCACGCTGGTCTTCGACTACCCGACGCTGACCGCGCTGGTCGGCTTCCTGGAGGAGCAGATCCAGGGCACCGCCACCGGTTCCGCCGTGCCTGCGGCGGTCGTGGCCGCCACGGACGACGACCCGGTCGTCATCGTCGGCATGGCCTGCCGGCTGCCCGACGGGATCGACTCGCCGCAGGCGCTCTGGCAGGCGACGCTCGACGGCGTCGACGCGATCACCGAGTTCCCCGCCGACCGCGGCTGGGACCTGGCGGGCCTCTACGACCCCGACCCGGGCCACCTCGGCACGAGCTACTCCCGCCGGGGCGGATTCCTGACCGGTGCCGGTGACTTCGACGCGGAGTTCTTCGGGATCAGCCCGCGCGAGGCCGCCGCGATGGACCCGCAGCAGCGGCTCCTCCTGGAGACGGCGTGGGAGGCCCTGGAGCGGACCGGCATCGACCCGACCTCGCTGCGGGGCAGCAGGACCGGCGTCTTCGCCGGCCTGATGTACCACGACTACGGGTCCTGGCTCGCTGAGGCGACCGAGGACGTCGAGGGCCTGCTGATCACCGGCAACAGCGGTGGTGTCGCGTCGGGGCGCATCTCGTATCAACTGGGCCTGGAAGGACCCGCGTTGACGGTAGACACGGCGTGCTCGTCGTCACTGGTCGCGCTGCACCTGGCGGCGCAGGCCCTGCGCAACGGCGAGTGCTCGCTTGCGCTGGCCGGTGGCGTGACGGTGATGTCGACGCCGACGACCTTCGTCGAGTTTTCCCGCCAGCGTGCGATGTCGGTGGACGGTCGCTGCAAGGCGTTCTCGGACGACGCCGACGGCGCGGGCTGGTCGGAGGGCGTCGGCCTGCTCGTGGTCGAGCGGCTCTCGGACGCGCGACGCAACGGACACCCCGTCCTGGCCGTCGTACGCGGCTCGGCGGTGAACCAGGACGGCGGCAGCAATGGCCTGACCGCGCCGAACGGTCCGTCTCAGCAGCGCGTCATCCGGGATGCGCTGGCCAGTGCGCGGCTGACGTCGGCGGACGTCGATGTGGTCGAGGCGCACGGCACGGGTACGTCGCTGGGCGACCCGATCGAGGCGCAGGCGCTGCTTGCGACGTACGGTCAAGGGCGGGACGAAGAACGCCCGTTGTGGCTCGGCTCGGTCAAGTCCAACATCGGTCACACGCAGGCCGCGGCGGGCGTCGCGGGCATCATCAAGATGGTCCAGGCGATGCGGTACGGCACCATGCCGCGCACCCTGCACGCGGCCACCCCCTCCCACCACGTCGACTGGACCGCGGGCCAGGTCAAGCTCCTCACGGAGAACCAGCCGTGGCCGGAGAGTGACCGCCCGCGCCGGTCCGGTGTGTCGTCCTTCGGCATCGGCGGGACGAACGCGCACGTGATCCTGGAGGCCGCCCCGGTCGAGGAACTGGCATCGGACGACGAGGCCGTTCCCGCCCTGCCGGAGGCGCCCGCCGTGGTGGACGCACCGGCGGTCCCGTGGGTCCTTTCGGGCCGGAGCGAGGCGGCGCTCGCGGAGCAGGCGGCTCGGCTCCTTGCCCGCGTTGGTGAGGGTGCCGAACTCGATCCGCGGGATGTCGGGTTCACGCTGACGGCGGGGCGCGCGGTGCTTGAGCACCGGGCGGTTGTGCTTGGCGCCGACGACACCGAACTGACGGCGGAACTCGGGGAGTTGGCTGCCGGTCGTGCGACGACGGGAGTCGTCGCGGGGCGTGCCACGTCCTCCGGGGGTGCCGTGTTTGTGTTCCCTGGTCAGGGTTCGCAGTGGGTGGGCATGGCGCGTGAACTCCTGGAGTTTTCGCCGGTGTTCGCGGGGCGGATGGCGGAGTGTGCTGCTGCCTTGGATCCGTACGTGGATGGCTGGTCGCTGCTGGATGTCGTGCGGGAGGGGGATGAGGAGGCCTTCCGGCGGGTTGATGTGGTGCAGCCGGTGTTGTTCGCGGTGATGGTGTCGCTGGCTGAGCTGTGGCGGTCGCTGGGGGTGCGCCCGGCTGCCGTGGTGGGGCATTCGCAGGGTGAGATCGCGGCCGCGTGTGTCGCGGGTGGTCTGTCGCTGGACGATGCGGCGCGTGTCGTGGCGTTGCGGAGCCGGGCGATCCTGAGGCTGTCGGGGCGTGGCGGGATGGTCTCCGTCCTGGCTCCCGAGGAGCGGGTGGTGGGCCGTCTGTCGGACGGCCTGCAGATCGCGGTCGTCAACGGCCCCGAGCAGGTCGTGGTCTCCGGCGCGCCCGACGAGCTGGACGCACTGATGGCGGGCTGTGAGGCCGACGGCATCCAGGCGCGTCGTATCGCCGTCGACTACGCCTCTCACTCCCCGCAGGTCGACGACCTGAAGGCCGAACTGCTCGACGTACTCGATGGGATCGAGCCGCGCACGGGTCAAGTCCCGCTGTTTTCAACGGTGTCGGGTGAAGTGATCGACACCGTGACGATGGATGCGGAGTACTGGTTCACCAACCTCCGTCAGACCGTCCGGTTCGACGCGGCGCTGACGTCACTCCTGGAGGCCGGACACCGCGTCTTCGTCGAATCCAGCCCCCACCCCGTCCTGTCAGGCGCCGTCACCCAGGCCGCCGAGGGCGCGGGCACGGCCGGTGTGACGGCGGTGGGCACCCTTCGGCGTGGTGAGGACGAGCGGGCGCGACTGCTGCGCAGTCTGGCCGAGGTGTTCGTCGCCGGTGTGGACGTGGACTGGTCGCCGTGGCTGGCGGGCGGGCGGCTCGTGGAGTTGCCGACGTACGCCTTCCAGCGGCGGCGCCACTGGCTGCCCGCCGGGCGGTCCGTGGTGGACGCGGCCGGGCTCGGCCTGCATCCGGCCGGGCATCCGCTGCTCGGCGCCGCCGTGCGCCTCGCGGGCGGCGACGACAGCATCGTCCTCACCGGACGGATATCCCGGGCCACGCACCCCTGGCTGGAGGATCACGCCGTCTTCGGCACGGTGCTGCTCCCCGGAACCGCCTTCGTGGAGATGGCACTTCGCGCGGGCGACGAGGCCGGCTGCCAGGTTCTTGAGGAGCTGACGCTTGAGCGGCCGCTGGTCCTTGCGCCGGACGCGCTGGTGGCGGTGCAGGTGTCGGTTGGGGTCCCGGACGATGCGGGGCGGCGGTCCGTCGCCGTGCACTCCCGGGTCCAGGACGCGGACACGGGTATGGGCATGGGCACGGGCACGGGCCTGGAGTGGGTCCGGCACGCCGTGGGTGTGCTGGCCGCGGGTCCCGTGGCGGCGGAGGAGCGTCTCGACGGTGCGTGGCCGCCGGCCGGTGGTCAGCGCGTGGACGCGTCCGATGCGTACGAGCTGCTTGCCGGCCTGGGGTATGGGTACGGTCCCGCCTTCCGTGGCCTGCGGGCGCTGTGGCGGGACGGCGACGAGATGTACGCCGAGGTCCAACTGCCGGTAGAACCCGACGCGTTCGGCGTCCACCCGGCACTCCTCGATGCCGCGCTGCATCCGCTGCCGTCGGGTGACATGAAGGTGCCGTTCTCCTGGAGCGGGGTGCGGCTGCACTCGGTGGGTGCGTCCGCCGTGCGGGTCCGTCTGTCGCCGTGTGGTGACGGGGCCGTACGCGTGGCGGTGTTCGACGGTGCCGGGCAGCCGGTGGTGACCGTGGACGAGCTGCGGCTGCAGCCGATGTCGCAGGAGCAGCTGGGCTCGGCGGTGGCCGCCGACCCGCTGTTCGAGGTGCGGTGGACCGATGTGCCGGTGCCGGACGCCCCGGGAGGCGTGCCGTCGGAGGTTGTCATCGAGCATGTCGAACCCGGCGGTGACGTCCGTACGAGCGTGGCCGCGGTCCTTGACTCGGTCCAGCGGTTCCTGGCCGAAGCGGCCGACAGCGACGCGCGGCTGGCCTTCGTCACCCGGGGCTCGGTCATGACGGAGCCCGACCCGGCCACCGCGGCCGTATGGGGTCTGCTGCGTTCCGCGCAGGCCGAACACCCCGGACGCATGGTGGTCGTCGACACGGCCGAAGACGGGGACCCGCAGGACGCCGTGGCGCTGGCTCTTGCTTCCGGAGAGCCTCAAATAGCCATGGCCGATGGCCGGTTGTGCGTACCGAGGCTGGTCACCGTCGCCCCGGAAGCGGCGGCAGCGCCGGACTTCAAGCCGGACGGCACGGTCCTGATCACCGGTGCGGGCGGCGCGCTCGGCAAGCTGGTGGCCCGGCATCTCGTCGCCGAGCACGGCGTACGGCATCTGCTGCTGGTCAGCCGTCGCGGCGCCGAGGGCTCGGAGGAGCTGGTCGCCGAGCTGACCGATGCGGGCGCGACGGTCGCCTTCGCAGCATGCGATGTGGCCGACCGCGAGGGCCTCACGGAGGCACTCACCGGCATTCCCGCCGAGCATCCGCTGACCGCCGTGATCCACGCGGCGGGCGTACTCGACGACGGCATCGTCACCGCCCTGACCCCGGAACGCCTCGACACGGTGATGCGGCCCAAGGTCGACGGCGCCCTGCTCCTGGACGAGTTGACCCGGGAGCTGGATCTGGACCTGGCCGCCTTCGTGCTGTTCTCGTCCGCGGCCGGGGTGATGGGCACGGCCGGGCAGGGCAACTACGCGGCGGCCAACGCCTTCCTCGACGCGCTCGCCCACCAGCGCCGGGCCGCCGGGCTGCAGGCCACCTCCATGGCGTGGGGTCTGTGGACCAGTGACAGCGCGATGACCGCGCACCTGGACGACGCCGACCTGGCCCGGCTCACCCGTGGCGGTCTCGCGCCGATGTCGCCGACTCAGGGCCTCGCGCTCTTCGACGCGGCTCTCGCCGCCGACCGGGCGACGCTGTTCCCGGCCCGCCTCGACCTGCCCGCCCTGCGCAACCAGGCGGCGCAGGACAGCCTGCCCGCCGTCTTCAAGTCCCTGGTCCGAGCACCGGCCCGCCGTGCGGCGGCCGTCGGTGACGGGCAGGCGTCGTCGTGGGCCGCGGACATGGCCGCCCTGGACGACGCCGACCGCACCGCAGCACTGCTCGAACTCGTGGGCGCACAGGTGTCGTTGGTCCTCGGTCATGGCTCGGCGTCCTCCGTCGACGCCGACCGTGCCTTCCGCGACCTGGGCTTCGACTCGCTGACCGGGCTTGAGCTGCGCCAGCGGCTGCAGAGCGCGACAGGTCTGCGGCTGCCGTCCACGCTGGTCTTCGACTATCCGACGCTGAGCACCCTGGTGGGCTTCCTCGGCGAGCAGGTGCAGGGCACCGCGACGGGGCCGACGAGCCCCGTGACGGTCGGCGCGGCCACGGACGACGACCCGATCGTCATCGTCGGCATGGCCTGCCGGCTGCCCGACGGGATCGACTCGCCGCAGGAGTTGTGGCAGGCGGCCCTCGACGGTGTCGACGCGACCGGCGAGTTCCCCGCCGACCGCGGCTGGGACCTGGCGGGCCTCTACGACCCCGACCCGGATCACCCCGGTACGACGTACTCCCGTCGCGGCGGCTTCCTCACCGGAGCGGGCGACTTCGACGCCGAGTTCTTCGGGATCAGCCCGCGCGAGGCGACGGCGATGGACCCGCAGCAGCGACTGCTCGTGGAGACCGCGTGGGAGGCCCTGGAGCGGACGGGCATCGACCCGACCTCGCTGCGGGGCAGCAGGACCGGTGTCTTCGCCGGTCTGATGCCGATGGAGTACGGACCGCCGCTGTACGAGCCGATCGAGGGCATGGACGGCTTCCGCATGCTCGGCAACTCGTCGAGCGTGGCGTCGGGCCGTATCTCCTACCTCCTCGGCCTCGAGGGCCCGGCGATGACGGTGGACACCGCCTGCTCGTCGTCCCTTGTCGCGCTGCACCTGGCGGCGCAGGCCCTGCGCAACGGGGAGTGCAGCCTCGCCCTTGCCGGTGGTGTGACGGTGATGTCGACGCCGACGACGTTCGTGGAGTTCTCCCGGCAGCGGGCGATGTCTCCCGACGGCCGCTGCAAGGCGTTCTCCGACGACGCCGACGGTGCCGGCTGGTCGGAGGGCGTCGGCCTGCTCGTGGTCGAGCGGCTCTCCGACGCGCGACGCAACGGACACCCCGTCCTGGCGGTCGTACGCGGCTCGGCGGTCAACCAGGACGGCGGCAGCAATGGCCTGACCGCCCCCAACGGTCCCTCGCAGCAGCGCGTCATCCGGGATGCGCTGAGCAGTGCGCGGCTGACATCGGCCGACGTGGACGTCGTGGAAGGACACGGCACCGGCACGTCCCTCGGCGACCCCATCGAGGCGCAGGCGCTCCTCGCCACATACGGTCAAGGGCGGGACGAGGACCGGCCGTTGTGGCTCGGCTCGGTCAAGTCCAACATCGGTCACACGCAGGCCGCGGCGGGCGTCGCGGGCATCATCAAAATGGTGTACGCGATGCGGTACGGCGTCATGCCGCGCACCCTGCACGCGGCCACGCCCTCGCGCCACGTCGACTGGGAGTCCGGCGCCGTCAGCGTGCTGACGTCGCATCAGGAGTGGCCGGAGCTCGACCGGCCGCGCCGCTCGGCGGTCTCGTCGTTCGGCATCAGCGGGACCAACGCGCACGTCATCCTCGAAGCCGCGCCCGAGGACACCGAGACGCAGGAACAGGAGCGTGAGCAGGCGCCGGACGTGCCGGTGATCCCCTGGGCGCTGTCGGCGAAGACCCCCGCCGGAGTGCGGCGGCAGGCCGCACGGCTGCTCGCGCGGATCACCGACGACCCCGGCCTCGACCCCCGGGACGTCGGATACACCCTCGCAGCGGGCCGCGCGCTGATGGAGCACCGGGCCGTGGTCCTCGGCACCGGGCGCGACGAACTGACCGGCGCTCTCGCCGCCGTCGCCCGGGGCGACGAGACGCCGGGCGCCGTCGTCGGATCGGCCCGCGTCGCCGGACCGGGCGGGCTCGCGCTCGTCTTCTCCGGACAGGGCTCGCAGCGAGCCGGAATGGGCCGCGAACTGCACGGGCTCTACCCGGTGTTCGCCGAGGCCTTCGACGCCGTGTGCGCCGCCGTGGACGAGCACCTCGAAGGGCACGCCGAACACCGGCTGCGCGACGTCGTGTTCGCCCCCGCCGAATCCCCGCTCGCCCCGCTCCTCCAGCAGAGCATGTACACGCAGACCGGCCTGTTCGCGCTCGAGGTCGCGCTCCTCGCGCTGCTGAGGGAATGGGGGGTCACACCCGACTACGTCATGGGCCACTCCCTGGGCGAGATCACCGCGGCGTACGCGGCGGACGTGCTCTCGCTGGCCGACGCGTGCGCCCTCGTCGCGGCGCGCGGCAGGCTGATGCAGGCCCTGCCGGAAGGCGGGGCGATGGTCGCCCTCGCCGTCGACGAACGGACGGCCCACGCGTACATCGAGCAGGCCGGACTGGAAGGTCAGGTCGGCATCGCCGCCGTCAACGGCCCCGAGGCCGTGGTGGTTTCGGGCGACGAGTCCGCGGCGGAGGCCGTCGCCGGGCACTTCCGTGCCGCCGGGCACCGGGTGCGCCGCCTCTCCGTGTCGCACGCGTTCCACTCGCACCGCATGGACGCGATGCTCGACGATTTCGCCGACGTACTGGAAGGCCTGTCCTTCCAGGCACCGAAGATCCCCGTGGTCTCGAACGTCACCGGCGGCCCGGTCGACCCCGAGCGGCTGTGCACCCCGCAGTACTGGGTGGAGCACGTCCGCGGGGCCGTACGCTTCGCCGACGGCGTCCGGCACCTCGCCGACCAGGGGGTCACCGCCTACCTGGAGGTCGGGCCCGAGGCCGTGGTCACCCCGATGGTGCACGCCACCCTCGACCCGGCCCTCAGTGATGACGGGTACGTCGCCGTCGCCACCCTCAAGTCCGGTCAGCCGGAGCCCCTCGCGCTCACCCGGGCGCTCGCCCAGCCGTTCGTGGCCGGGGCGCCGGTGGCGTGGGACCGGCTGCTGCCCGGCGGACGCCGCACCGAACTGCCGGGCTACTCCTTCGCGGGGCAGCGCTACTGGCAGGACGCGGCCGAGTCGACGGCCGGCATCCGCGCCGCCGGCCTGAACGCCACCCGGCACCCGCTGCTCGGCGCCGCCGTGTTCCTCGCCGACGGCCAGGCGGTGCTCACCGGCCGGGTGCTGCCAGGGGCCCACCCATGGCTCGCCGACCACGCGGTGGCCGGCACGGTCCTGCTGCCCGGCACGGCCTTCCTCGACCTGGCGCTGTACGCCGGTGACGAGGTGGGCTGCCCCCTCGTCGAGGAACTGACCCTGGAGACACCCCTGGTGCTCCCGGCCGACGCCGCCGTGTACCTCCAGGTCGTCGTCGGCGCCCCTGACGACGAGGGCCGCAGGTCCCTCACCGTCCACTCGTCGCCCACCACGCCGACCTCCGGCACCGAGCCGCTGGTCCGGCACGCGACGGGCACGCTGTCCGCGCGGGCCGCGCACCCGGCCGACGCGTGGGACTGGCCGCCGGCCGACGCCGAGCCGGTCCCGGTCGACGGTCTGTACGAGGACCTGGCCGAGCGCGGCTACGGGTACGGCCCGGTGTTCCAGGGCCTGCGCACCGCCCGGCGCACGGCGGACGCCCTCTACGCGGAGGTCGAACTGCCCACACAGCCGGGCACGTTCGGCATCCACCCCGCGCTGCTCGACGCCGCGCTGCACGCCGTCACGCTCGGAGTGCCGTCGCTGTCCGGCGCCGAGGGCGCGGCGCCGCTGCTTCCGTTCTCCTGGACGGGCGTGACGATGGAGGCGTCCGGAGCGACCGCGGTACGGGTCCGGCTCACCGCCGCCGGAGACGGCGCGGTGTCCCTGGCCGCCGTCGACGCGACAGGGCGCCCCGTCATCACCGTGGACGGGCTGCTGCTGCGGCCCATGTCCGCGGCAGCGGCACCGGACCTGGACGGCGGGCTCCAACTGCGGTGGCGCGCCCTGCCGGTGGACACGGACGGGGCCGCCCCGGCGGCGGTCACCGTCGTCGACGTGGAGCCCGGCGACGTACACGCAAGGACGGCCGAGGTGCTCCAGCGCGTGCAGCGCTTCCTCGCCGAGTCGGCGGACGGGGGCGCTCGGCTCGCCGTGGTCACCCGGGGCGCCGTCATGGAGCAGCCCGATCCGGCCACCGCGGCCGTGTGGGGCCTGCTGCGCTCGGCCCAGGCCGAACACCCCGGCCGGCTGCTGATCGTCGACGTGGACACCCGGTCGGAAGCGGCCGTCGCCGCGGCCGTCGCCTCCGGCGAACCTCAGGTCGCCGTACGCGACGGGCAGGTGTTCGCACCGAGGCTCGTCCGCTCCACGGCGCGGACCCTGACACTGCCGGACGCCCCGCAGTGGCGGCTGGCGACGGCCGGTGACGGCGGCCCCGACGGGCTCGCCGTCACCGCTGAACCGGCGCCCGCCGCCCCGCTCGGCCCGCACGAGATCCGGGTGGCGATGCGCGCCGCCGGGATCGCCCGCGACGACCTGGCCGCCGGGACCGGTACGCCGGGCACCGGGGGCGCGGGTGTCGTGACGGAGACCGGTGCGGCCGTCACCGGCGTGGCCGTGGGCGACCGCGTGTGGGGCGTGTTCCCGCAGGGCGGCGCCCTGGGCCGGGCGGCGGTCACCGACCACCGTTCCGTGGCCCGCGTCCCGCGGGGCGTGAACTTCGCCGAGGCCGCGGCGCTCCCGCGGGCCTTCCTCACCGCCTGGCACGCCTTGGTGGACGAGGCGGAACTGCGCTCCGGGCAACGGGTGTTGATCCACTCCGGGGGTGACGCCATTGGTCTCGCCGCGGTCCAAGTCGCCCGCCACCTGGGCGCCGAGGTGTTCGCCACCGCGCCCCGGACGGCGTGGGACACCCTGCGCGACAGCGGCCTCGACGCGGCGCACATCGCCGAACCGGAGGCCGGCGACATCGTCCGGAAGGTGCCCACGGGCCTGGACGTGATCCTGGCCCAGCAGGGGAGCAGCAGGGACGCCGACGCCTCGGCGGCGCTGCTCGCCGAGGGGGGCCGGTTCGTGGCTGTGGGCACGGGCTCGGCTGCCGGCGCAGGCGCAAGCGCAGGCACGGGCTCGGCCGTCGGCGCCGGCACTGGCGCCGACTCGGCTTCGGCCGGTGGCGCCGTTTCGGCTTCGGCTGCTGGCGCCGTTTCGGCCTCGGCTGTCGGTGGTGTTTCGGCTTCGGCTGCTGGCGCTGACTCGCCCCCGGCCATCGGTGGCGTCCCGGCCTCGGCCACTGGCGCCGACTCGACGACGACCACCGGTGCCGACCCGACGCCGACCCCGACCACCGCCTCCGACCCGGCCCCGCCCACCGCCGTCGACACCACCCGGCAGCAAGCCGTCATCGCCGAACTCGGCGGCCTCTTCGCCACCGGCGCGCTGCGTCCGGTGCCGGTCACGGCGTACGACATCCGTGCGGCGGCCGACGCCTACCGCCGGCTCGGCGAGGGCGGGCAGACCGGCGGCTCGGTCCTGACCCTTCCCCGTCCGCTCGACCCGGAAGGCACCGTCGTCGTCACCGGCGCGAGCGGCACCCTGGGCCGGCTCGTCCTGCGGCGGCTCGTCTCCGAGCACGGCGTACGCAACGTACTGCTGCTCAGCCGCAGCGGCGGCGATGCACCGAGCGACCTGGTGGACAGCGGCGTACGGGTGGACTCGGTGGCCTGCGACGTCGCGGACCGTGAGCAGCTCGCCCGCGCCCTGGCCCGCATCCCCGCGGAGCATCCGCCGACCGCCGTGGTGCACACGGCCGGAGTCCTCGACGACGGGGTCCTCGAAGCCCTGACGCCGGAGCGGCTCGCCACCGTGCTGCGCCCGAAGGCGGACGCGGTCGACGCCCTGCACGAACTGACCGCCGACGCGGACCTCGCGGCCTTCGTGGTGTTCTCGTCGGTGGCCGGTGTCCTCGGCTCGGCAGGTCAGGCGAACTACGCGGCGGCCAACGCCTACCTGGACGCGTTCGCCGCCCGCCGGCACGCGGCGGGACGGCCCGCGGTCTCCATCGCCTGGGGCATGTGGACGCAGTCCAGCACGATGACGGCCGGACTCGGCACCGCCGACCTCGGCCGGATCGCCCGCACCGGACTGCTGCCCACCGCGACCGACGAGGGCCTCGCCGCCTTCGACCGGGCGCTCGCCGGCGCCCTGCCCAACGTCGTGCCGGTACGCGTCGACACCGCCGCACTCCGCGCCGCCGAGGCCGTACCGCCGCTCCTGCGGGACCTGGCGCCCGCCCCGAACCGGCGGGCCGCGGCGGGCGTCACGGCGGCGCGGGACGAGTCCCTGGAGAGCAGGCTGCGCGGTCTTCCGGCCGAGCAGCGGCGCGCCCTCCTGCTCGACCTGGTCCTGACCGACGTCGCCCTGGTGCTCGGGCACAGCGACCCGCGCGGCGTCTTTGCCGAAGGGGCCTTCCGCGACCTCGGCTTCGACTCGCTGACCGCCGTCGAACTCCGCAACAGGATCAACAACCGTACGGGCGTGAAGCTGAGCGCGACGGCGGTCTTCGACCACCCGAGCCCGAGCGCCCTCGTCGACCACCTGCTCGGCCGCATCGCCCCGGCGCCCGCCGACCCGCGGGACACCGAGGAGCCTGACTACGAGCGGGTCATGGCCGACCTCACCAGGATCAGGAGCCACCTGGCCGCACTGGAGCTCACCCGCGCGCAACGAGCCGCGCTGGCCGAGACCTTCCGCGGCATGTCGGAGCCATGGACGAACGGAGAGTCCATGGCACGTGCGGCCGGGGATCCGGCACCGGCCGCCCTCGAATCCGCGTCCGCGGCGGAAGTCCTCGACTTCGTCACCAACAGCCTCGGCATCTCCATCTCCGGCGACGCAATCTCTGGCGACGCAAGCACCGGCGACGCTACCGACGGCGACGCGATCTCCGGCAACGCATCGCCCACCGACCCGAGTTGAGAGTGATTTCATGCCCACCGAAGACGAGCTGCTCAAGTACCTCAAGGCGGTCTCCGAGGAACTGCACGTCACACGCGGCCGGCTGCAGGCCGTGGAGGGCCGCCGCGACGAGCCCGTGGCGATCGTCGGCATGAGCTGCCGGCTGCCCGGCGGCGTGTCGTCGCCGGACCACCTCTGGGACGTCGTCGTCAAGGGACAGGACGCGATCGGCGAGTTCCCGGCCGACCGCGGCTGGGACGTCGACGCGCTGTACGACCCCGAGCCGGGAAACCCCGGCAAGACCTACACCCGCTCCGGTGGATTCCTGCACGACGCCGCCGACTTCGACCCCGCGTTCTTCGGGATCACCCCGCGCGAGGCGCAGGGCATGGACCCGCAGCAGCGCCTGATGCTCGAAGCCTCGTGGCAGGCCCTGGAGAGCGCGGGGATCAACCCGCAGACCCTCAAGGACAGCCGCACCGGAGTCTTCGCCGGTTCCTTCCACCACGACTACGACCCGGGCGGCGGCAGCGTCGGCAGCCTCGTCTCCGGACGCGTCTCCTACACCCTGGGCCTGCAGGGCCCCGCCGTCACGGTCGACACGGCATGCTCGTCGTCCCTCGTCGCGCTGCACCAGGCGGTGCGCTCGCTGCGGGACGGCGAGTCCACGCTGGCCCTGGCCGGCGGCGTGACGGTGCTCTCCACGCCCGGCGTCTTCGTCGAGTTCTCCCGCCAGCGCGGCCTCGCCGCCGACGGCCGCTGCAAGTCGTACGCCACGGCCGCGGACGGCACCGGCTGGGGCGAGGGCGTGGGTGTCCTTGTCCTTGAGCGGCTCTCGGACGCCGAGCGCAACGGCCACCGGGTCCTCGCGGTCGTCCGCGGCACCGCGGTCAACCAGGACGGCGCGTCCAACGGCCAGACGGCGCCCAACGGCCCGGCGCAGCAGCGGGTGATCCAGGACGCCCTGGCCAGTGCGCGGCTCACGGCCGACGACGTGGACGTCGTCGAGGGACACGGGACCGGCACGACGCTCGGCGACCCGATCGAGGCGCAGGCGCTCCTTGCCACGTACGGCCAAGGGCGGGGCGAGGACCGGCCGTTGTGGCTCGGCTCGCTGAAGTCCAACATCGGTCACACGCAGGCCGCGGCGGGTGTCGCGGGCATCATCAAGATGGTGCAGGCCATACGGCACGGCGTCCTGCCGTCAACCCTGCACGTGGACGAACCCTCGCAGCACGTCGACTGGACCGAGGGCCAGGTCAGGCTTCTCACGGAGAACCGGCCGTGGCCGCAGACCGACCGCCCGCGCCGGGCCGGCGTCTCGTCCTTCGGCTACAGCGGCACCAACGCACACGTGATCATCGAAGCGGCACCGGTGGTGGAGGAAGCGCCGCCCGTGGCCGACCCGGCGGTGCGGGATGGTGCTGCCCTGCCGTGGGTCCTCTCGGGCCGGAGCGAGGCGGCGCTCGCGGAACAGGCGACCCGGCTGCTCGCCCGGGTCACCGAGGGCTCCGAACTCGACCCGCGCGACGTGGCCCACTCCCTGGTGCACGGCCGGGCCACCCTGGAGCACCGGGCTGTCGTCCTCGGCGCCAACGGACCCGAACTGGCCGCGCGCCTCGGAGAGTTGGCGGCGGGCAGCCCCGGCACGAGCGTGATTGAAGGGCGTGCGCGGTCCGGTGCGTCCGGTGGTGCCGTCTTCGTGTTCCCTGGTCAGGGTTCGCAGTGGGTGGGCATGGCGCGTGAACTCCTGGAGTTTTCACCGGTGTTCGCTGGGCGGATGGCGGAGTGTGCTGCCGCTTTGGATGCGTACGTGGATGGCTGGTCGCTGCTGGATGTCGTGCGGGAAGGTGACGAGGAGGCCTTCCGGCGGGTTGATGTGGTGCAGCCAGTGCTCTTCGCGGTGATGGTGTCGCTGGCTGAGCTGTGGCGGTCGCTGGGCGTGCGTCCTGCCGCCGTGGTGGGGCACTCACAGGGTGAGATCGCCGCCGCGTGTGTCGCCGGTGGTCTGTCCCTGGACGATGCGGCGCGTGTCGTGGCCTTGCGCAGTCGCGCGATCCTGCGGCTGTCGGGGCGTGGCGGCATGGTCTCTGTCCTGGCCCCCGAGGCGCAGGTCATCGGGCGTCTGACGGACGGGCTTCAGGTCGCGGTGGTCAACGGTCCCGAGCAAGTGGTGGTGTCCGGTGCTCCGGACGAGCTGGACACGTTCATGGCGGGCTGTGAGGCCGACGGCATCCAGGCGCGTCGTATCGCCGTGGATTACGCCTCGCACTCGCCGCAGGTCGAGGACTTGAAGGCCGAACTGCTCGACGTACTCGATGGGATTAAGCCGCGCACCGGTCAAGTCCCGCTGTTCTCAACGGTGTCGGGCGAGGTGATCGATACGGCGTCGATGGATGCGGAGTACTGGTTCACCAACCTCCGTCAGACCGTCCGGTTCGACGCGGCGCTGACGTCGCTCCTGGAGGCCGGGCACCGCGTCTTCGTCGAGGCCAGCCCCCACCCCGTCCTGCTCGGCGCCGTGAGCCAGAACGCCGACCACAGCCGCACCGCCGGAGTGACCGCGGTCGGCACCCTCCGTCGTGAAGAGGGCGAAGAGGCACGGCTTTTGCAGAACCTGGCCGAGGTGTTCGTCGCCGGGGTGGACGTGGACTGGTCGCCGTGGCTTCAAGGCGGGCGTCCCGTCGAGCTGCCCACGTACGCCTTCCAGCGCCGACGGTACTGGCAGCCCGCCGCCACGACCGCCGACGTGGGGTCCGCCGGTCTGGCCGCCGTGCGGCACCCGCTGCTCGGCGCGGCCGTGCGCCTCGCGGGCAGCGACGACATCGTGCTCACCGGGCGGATATCCCGGGCCACGCATCCCTGGCTCGCGGACCATGGCGTCTTCGGCACGGTGCTGCTTCCCGGAACCGCCTTTGTTGAGCTGGCACTTCGCGCGGGCGACGAGGCCGGCTGCCCGTCCCTGCGGGACCTGACGCTGCACGCCCCGCTGTCCCTGCCCGAACACGGCGAGGTCGACCTCCAGGTGCAGGTCGGTGCTGCCGACGGCAACGGCTGCCCGCTCGACATCTACTCCCGGTCCCACCGGGCCGACGGCACGGCGGAATGGACGCACCACGCCAGTGCCGTCCTCTCCGACGAGGGGGCGGTGCGGCCGGAGACCACCGGGCCGCTGTACGGCACCGCGTGGCCGCCCGCCGACGCGGAGCGCCTGGACGTGGACGCCCACTACGACACCCTGGCCGCCGCCGGTCTGGAGTACGGCCCGGCGTTCCAGGGCCTGTCCGACGTATGGCGGCTCGGCGACGAGATCCTCGCGCGGGTCACCCTGCCCGGCCGGCAGGCGGAGGAGGCCCAGCGGTTCGGGCTGCACCCCGCCCTGCTCGACGCGGCGCTCCAGGCCGCCGCGGTGGACGGCCTCGACGGGCGTACGCCGCTGCCCTTCTCCTTCGGGGCGGTCACCCTGCACGGCCGCGGCGCGAGCGAAGTGCGGGTGCGCATCGCCCCCACCGGCGCCGACACCTTCACGGTGGAGGCGGCCGACGCGTCCGGCACGCCGGTCGCCCGGATCGACTCGCTCCTTGTGCGCCCGGTGACGGCCGGGGATCTCGCCACCCCGGACAGCAGCACGGACGCGCTGCTCTCCGTCGAGTGGTCCGTGTACGAGGGCGACGCGGACGCCGGGGCGAGCGCTCCGGAAGTGACGCTTCTGAACGCCGCCGACGCCGGGCCGGACGCCGGTGACGAGGCGACCAGGGCCCGGGTGGCGCTGCACGCGACGCTGCGCGAGATGCAGGAGTGGCTCGCGGGGGAGCGGCCCGCATCGGAACGCCTTGTCGTGCTGACCCGCCGGGCCGTGTCGACCGGCGCCGAGGAGCCGGGCTGCGCCGTCAACCTGACGCACGCGCCTGTGTGGGGTCTGGCGCGGGCCGCCCGTGCGGAGAACCCCGGCCGTGTCTTCCTCGTCGACGTCGACGGCGACCTCGACGAGGACGTTCTCCAGAGCGCGTTGCAGGCCGGACTGCCTGAACTGGCCGTCCGGGACGGGAAGTTGTACGTGCCCGTCCTGCGTCGGCAGCCGACGGAACCGGCCGCTGACGCGGCCGCGGCCCTCGGCACCGGCACCGTCCTGATCACCGGCGGTACGAGCGGGCTCGGCGCCCAGGTGGCCCGGCACGCCGCCGGACACGGCGCCCGGCATCTGCTGCTGCTTTCCCGGCGCGGCCCCGGCGCGGAGGGCATCGACGCGCTGCGGGACGAACTCACCGCGGCCGGCGCGCAGGTGACCGTACGCGCCTGTGACGTGGCCGACCGCGGCCAGCTGGAGCGGGCGCTGCGCGAAGCGGTGCCCGCCGGGCATCCGCTGACGGCCGTCGTACATGCCGCCGGAGTGCTGCACGACGGCGTCATCGAATCGATCGACGCGGACGGCCTGGACACGGTGCTGCGGCCCAAGGCCGACGCCGCCTGGCATCTGCACGAACTGACCGCGGGCGAGGACCTGTCCGCCTTCGTGGTCTTCTCCTCGCTCGCGGGCGTGCTCGGCGGAGCGGGACAGGGCAGCTACGGCGCCGCCAACGCCTTCCTCGACGCCCTGATGCGGCAGCGCCGCGGCGCCGGCCTGCCCGGCCTCTCCCTCGCCTGGGGCCTGTGGGCGGAGGCGACCGGGATGACGGGACACCTCGGCGAAGCCGACCTGGAGCGGATCAACCGCGGCGGGATCGCCGCCCTCGGCACCGAACAGGGGCTCGGGCTCCTGGACGCCGCCCTCACCCGGGACGCGGACGACGCGCTGCTCCTGGCGGCCGCCCTCAACGAGCCCGTCCTGCGCACCACCGAACCGGCCCTGCTGCCCCCGCTGCTCGCCGGGCTCTTCCCGCCGCGCCGCCGTGTCGCCGTGGCCCGATCGGGGCGGCCCGCCGGCGGCGAAGGCCGGGTGGCGCTCGACTCGCGCGACGCGGTGACCGACCGGCTGCGGTACCGCATCGCCCGCACCATGGGCTTCGGCACCGAGGAGATCGACGTCGCCGCGCCGCTCGTCGGCCAGGGCCTCGACTCCGTGATGGCCATGCAGATCCGCAGCCTGATCGAGTCGGACTTCGGCCAGGCCCTGCCGGTCGCGTCGATGTTCAACGGCGCGAGCGTCGAGAGCATCGCCGACCAGCTCATCGCGGGCGCCGGGCAGACCGTCGCTGGGGACGGCGCATCCGGCCAGGACACGGACGCCGAGGACGTCGCGGAGGTCGTACGCCATCCGGCCACCCGGGACGTCGTACGGCTGCTCCGTGCCGAGCAGCACGGCACGCCGAGCGTCACCCACCACATCGGCCTCGCCGTGCGGCTGACCGCCCCGACGACCCGCGACCGCCTCACCGAGGTGATCGCCTCGCTCGCCGCACGGCACGCCGCGCTGCGCACCGCGATCGTCCAGGACGCCGACGGCGGACAGCAGCTGGAGGTCCACCGGTCCCTTGCGGGCGACCTGGTGCGCTGGTCGGCGGTGGACGAGGGCACGGACGTGGACGATCGGCTGCGCAAGCTGATGGAGCCGCCGTTCGACCTCGCGCTCGCCCCGCTGTGGCGGTTCGAGCTGCTCGCGTACCCGTCGGGCGAGCAGGTACTCGTCTTCGGCGCGCACCACGCGGTCTCCGACCTGGCCTCGCTGATGCTGGTGGCGCACGGCCTCGGGGCCGGGCTCGGCGGCACCGAGCCGCCGGCTGCCGTCACCAACCGCGACATCGATCTGCTGCTGCGGGCGCAGGCCGCGCGCCCGGCGGACGAGCGGAGCCCCGCCGCCGACTGGCGTGCGGACTTCGCGGGGGCCGGGCGCCTCGACCTGGAACTGGCGGGGCCGCGGCCCGCGGAGCGGTCGTTCCGCTCGGCCATGCATCTGGCGGACCTGCCGCAGGACCTCCAGGAGCGGGTGGCCGCACGGGCGAACCGCCTCGGCATCACACCGGCAGCCTTCTGGCTCGGCGTCCTGACGGTGCACCTCGCCCGGGTGCGTGACCGGAACAGGTTCGTCCTCGCGGTCCCCGTCGACACCCGGCTGCATGTGAACGCGCTCGACGCGGTCGGCTACTTCGGCCTGCCCATTCCGTACGCCGCACAGGTGGAGCCGGGGGAGACCGCCGTCGACGTGCTTCGGCGCACCGACAGCCGGCTCAGCCGGGTCCTGGAGCGCGGCGTCACGTTCTTCGACGCGATGTCCGCCCTCGTCCAGGAAGGCCTGTACCGCAAGGACGCACCGCTGGTGGAGGTCTACTTCAACTACATGCCGCCGCAGGCGGGCGCCGCCGAAGGCCTGCGGATCGTCCCGGCGGGCACCGGACACTCCGACCTCGATCTGATGGTCACGGTGATGCCGGGCCTCGGGAAGGTCGGGCTCGAGTACAACGTCGACGTCCTCGACGAGGCGAGCTGCGCGGGCCTCGGGCGTGACTTCCTCGCGCTGGCCGCCGAGATCGCCGACGCGCCCGACACCTTCGTCGCGCTGCCGGAAGGATCGCCTGTGGTGTCCGCGCCCGAACCGGTCGGCCAGTCCCAACAGCCCGAGCAGCCCGAACAGCGCGGCCAGATCGCCGTCGCCGCCACCTTCTCCCTCGGCAACCTCCCCGCGATGCTGTCCGTCGCGCTGGAAGACACCGGAGTCGACGGCGGCCCCTTCGAGGTGGCCGAGGCGCCGTACCACCAGGTCCTGGCGAGCCTGCACGACCCGGGCAGCGTCCTCGCCGAGCCGTCGACCGCCGCGGGCCTCGTCCTGCTGCGGCCCTGCGACCTGACGCGCTTCGCGGACGGGGACGGGGACGGGAGCAGCGGACTGCTCGACCAGCTCGCCGACGAGTACCCGGCCGCCCTGCGCGCCCTCGCCGACCGCACCCGCAAGCCGCTCGTCGTGGCCTTCCTGCCGGAGCGCTCCGACGACGAACGGCTGCGCGCCTGGGAGCGGAAGGTGACCGAACAGCTCGAAGACCGGCCGGGCATCGCCGTGCTGGCGTCGGACTCTTGGGGCGACGACGAGTACCCGTTGGACGACGTGTTCGACGCTCACACCGACGACGTCGCCCATCTGCCGTTCCGGGACGAGTTCCAGGCCGTCGTCGCGCTGCGCCTTGCCGACACCGTCTGGAACATCCGCCGCCGCGCCCCCAAGGTGATCGTCGTCGACGGCGACGAGACGCTGTGGAGCGGCGTGGCCGGTGAGATCGGCCCCGACAACGTCGACTTCGGCGGGGGCCGCTCGCTGCTCGCCCGGCGGCTGCTGCAGTGGCGGGAGGCCGGCGTACTGCTCGCCCTGGTCTCCAACAACGACGAGGAGACGGTGCACCGCATCCTCGACAGGGCCGAAAGCCCGCTGCACCGCGAGCACTTCGCGGCGATCTCCGCGGCGTGGGAGCCGAAGTGGACCCGGATCGTGAAGATCGCCGAGGAGCTGCGGCTCGGCCTCGACAGCTTCCTGTTCCTCGACGACAACCCCGTAGAGATCGCCGGTGTGCGCACCCAACTGCCCGAGGTGCTCTGCGTCACCTGCCCGAGCGCCGGTGAACTCGGCGACTTCGTCGGCCGGTTGTGGCCGGTGGTGCCGCGCGCGGCGACGGCGGAGGACGCCGCCCGTGCCGCGTTCTACCAGCAGGAGCAGGTGCGCGACGAGGCCCGCGCGCAGATGAGCTTCGCGCAGTTCCTGGCCGACCTCCAGCTCGAACTCGACATCGAGCCGGTCTCCGCCGAGACGGCGGAGCGGACGATCCAACTGAGCCGCCGCACCAACCAGTTCAACCTGCGGCCCCGTCCCCTGGACGCGGCCGAACTGGAGCGGCTCGGCAAGGAGGGCGAGGTGTGGACGGCGACCGCGCGCGACCGGTTCGGCGCGTACGGACAGATCGGCGTCCTGGCCGTCGAACCGGACGGCGACGCACTCGAAGTGGTGGCCTGGATGATGAGCTGCCGCGTGCTCGGCCGCGGCGTGGAGGACCGGCTGCTGCAGTGGCTTGCCGACCGGGCCGAGGCCAACGGGTGCGGCACGGTGCGCCTCATAGCCGACAACACGCCCCGCAACATCCCCGCGCGTCGCCTGGTCTCGCGGCTCGGCGGCGGCGAGGTCGAGGCACCGCGCCTGGAGACGACGGTGGCGTTGGCGCAACTCCGGGAGTTCCGTTCCTGGAACCCCGGATCGGAAATCGCAGCGGAGGTCAGCAATGTCTGAGGCGGGCAGCGGCACAAGCCGCAACCGCAGTGTCAACCGTCGGCCCGAGGAAGAGGTGATCGAACGGCGTGGCCCGGTCCGCGCCCAGGCCTCCGACCTCCTCGCCCGCTTCCGCAGGCCGGCCGGTGCTGCCGCGGCGGGGCCGAAGGCGAGCGGGGGCTCGACGGCGAGTGATGGCCTGACGGCGAGCGAGGGCCTGAAGGTGAGCGAGGGGCCGACGGTTGCCGGCCCGACGGCGACCGACGGCTTGATGGCGGGCGATGGTCTGAAGGCGAGCGGGGGCTCGACGGCCACCGACGGCTCGACAGCGAGCGGGCGCTTGAAGGCGAGCGGGGGCTCGACGGCGAGCGAGGGCCCGAAGGCGAGCGAGGGGCCGACGGTTGCCGGCTCGACGGCGACCGGCGGCTTGATGGCGGGCGATGGTCTGAAGGCGAGCGAGGGCTCGGCGGCCACCGACGGCTCGACAGCGGGCAGGCGCTTGAAGGCGACCGACGGCTCGACGGCGAGCGATGGCCTGACGGCGAGCGATGGCCTGACGGCGAGCGACGGCTCGACGGCCGGCGATGGCCCGGCGGCCACCGGGAGCTCGATGGCCGCCGAGGCCACGGGACACCGCAGCGTCGAACAGCTCGCCGCGGACATCGCGGCGCGCGCCGCCCGCTTCCTGCCGGGCAGCGCGACGGACACCGGCACCGACCTGTTCGACGCCGGGCTCTCGTCGGTCGACGCGGTCGAGCTCGTCGCGCTGATGGCCCGCGAACTGGGCGTGAGCGTCAGCCTCGACGACGTCTTCGCGGACGCCCGCCCCCGCCGCATCGCCCAGCGCTGGGCCGAGGCGGCAGGGCTGCCCGTCGAGGCCGCGGGCAGCGCGCCCGCGGCACCGGCGGCACCGGCGGCACCGGCGGCACCGGCGGCACCGGCGGCCACTGCGGCACCGGCGGGCACCGCCGCACCGGCGGCCACCGCGGCACCGGCGGCCACCGCAACCGCCGCCACCGCCGCACCGCCGGTCATCGAGCCGACCACCGTCGTCGCCGCCCCGCGGGCCGACGGCCTGCACGAGGACCTGGAGATGATCCTGGCCGACCTCGCGCTTGCCGACCGGCTGCCCTTCAGCCGGCAGGCCGATGCCGTGGTCCCGCGCCGGATCCTGCTCACCGGGGCCACCGGCTACCTCGGCAGCCACATGCTGCTCGACCTGCTGCGGCAGGGTGACGCCCATGTGGTGTGCCTGGTGCGCGCCGCGGACGACGCGGCCGCCGAGCGGCGCCTCGCCGACGCCCTGGCCGGCTTCGACCAGCCGTGGTCGTCCGAGGTGCGGCGGCGGGTCACGGTGCTCGCCGCCGACCTGCGGCAGCCGCGCCTCGGCCTGACGCAGGACCGCTGGGAGAGCCTGGCCCAGGACATCGACTCGATCGTCAACGTGGCCGCCGCGGTCGACTTCCTGCGCGGCTACCCCTCGCTGCGGCAGACCAATGTGATCGGCCCACTGGTCCTCGCGGAGCTGGCGATGACCGGGCGGACCAAGCCCCTGCACCACATCTCGTCCGTCGCCGTGTTCAACGAGGTCGGCATCGAGAAGATGGGCGAGGACGACCCGGTCGCCCACATCGACCGGCTCTTCGCGGGCTACGACAAGTCGAAGTGGGCCGCCGAGGCCGTGCTGCGGCGGGCCCGCGAACACGGCCTGACCGTGACGTTCCTGCGCCCCGGCGCCATCGGCGGCCACACCCGCACCGGCGTCTACAACCCGCGCGACCTCAGCACCGGCCTGATCGGGGCGTTCTCCCGCTACCGGACCGTGCCCGCCTTCAAGTTCATGAACCTGGCGCCGGTCGACTGGATCAGCCGCACCGCGGCCGCGGTGGTCTTCGACCCCAAGGCATGGGGCCAGAACTACAACTTGACCGGCCGCGCCGAGACGCTGCCCGAACTGGTCAAGGACATGAAGCTGGCCGGGATGAACGTGCGGGTGGCCGGCTGGCAGGACTGGCGCGACGACCTGCTGCGCCGGCACGCCGCGGAGCCGGTGCCGGAGCTCGACTTCCTGATCCGGATCCTGAGCAGCCCCACCGCGATGAAGCTGTTCGAGGCGCTGATGTTCGGCCCCGAGGCCGGCTCCGAGCGCACCGAGGCGTTCCTGGCAAGGCACCGCCTCCCGATGGCCGAACGGTACGGCTCCCAGGCCCAGTTGAAGGCCTTCGAGCGGATGGCGAAGGACGGCATCGCGCGGCTGCCCAGCCGTGAGGACCCGCCCTACCTGTCGTTCCGCGAGCGCACGAAGGGCCATGTCGGCCCGGTCGGCGAGGACCGCGACACCAAGTGCCGGATGGCGCTCACGCTGTCCATCGCGAGCATGTATCAGGTCGTACGGCACCGGAAGATCGACGTACGCGGCGAGGTGACCTGCGAGCGGCTGCACCCGGAGCCGCTGACGGTGGCGGCGGGCGAGATCTGGGTCCGCCCCGACGAGGGCGTCCCGCTGCAGCACGGCAGCGACCATCCGCTGCTCCGCTACCGCCTCGTCCTGGTCGACAGGGACGGCGGCCGCTGGTGGCTCGAGGGCTGGAAGACGGCCCGCGCAAGCCGCGACTTCTGGAAGCAGACCCGGACCATCGACGTCACCATCGGCCGCGAGGGCGAGCCCGCGAGCCTGGCCGGTGTCGTCAAGGTGCCCGCCAAGAGCTATGTCCCGGACCAGATCGACGGGATCCGCGTCGACCCGAAGCTGACGCCGCAGGAGCAGCGGCTCGCCAAGCTGGCGTGGCTCTCGTGGTTCTTCGTCCAGGTGGGCATGGGGCTCGCGGAGCCGACCCTGCGCGCGGGGGCCGAACTCCTCGACCTGCGCAAGGACGCGATCGACCGGGACAAGGGCAAGCTGGAACGCAAGATCAGGAAGCTGATGATCAAGAGGGAGCAGACCCGATGACGCTGAGCCCGATGGCGCTGAGGCCACTCCACTCCGCATTCGGCGACAGGGTCGAGCAGATCCCCTTCACCGCGTCCGACGGCACGCAGCTCGGTCTGTGCCGGATCGCTCCGGAGGACGGCTCCACCGACCGCCCGGCCGTGCTCGTCCTGCACGGACTCACCGCGTCGGCCGACATGTTCACGCTGCCCGAGACCCGCAACCTGGTCGACGTGCTGCTGGACGCCGGCTACGAGCCCTGGCTGCTCGACTGGCGCGGCAGCTGCCGGCTTCCGTACAACGAGGGCCGGGTGCGCTACAGCTTCGACGACGTGGCGCTCTACGACATACCGGAGGCCGTGTCGCTGATCAAGGAGCGGATCGAGGGCCGCGATCTGCTGGTCGTCGCGCACTGCATCGGCGCGATGTGCCTGTCGATGAGCATGGCGGCCGGTCTTGTGCCGGGCCTCGCCGGAGTCGTCGCGCAGGGCGTCTTCCTCACCCCGAAGATGTCCTGGAAGACGCGGGCGCGGCTGCACTTCGGCGGGGAGCTGCTGCGGTCCCGCTTCGTCAACATCCCCACCGACTTCAAGAAGGTGGGCCTGTGGTCGAAGCACTCGCTGATCTTCGCGGAGGTCTCGCTCGGCGCCGAGTGCAAGGACCCCAACTGCCAGATCCTGCACAACGACTCGTGGGGCGTGGGCGGTTCACTCTTCGAGCACGACAACCTCCACGACGTCACCCACGACCGTCTCGCCGATCTGTACGGCACGGTGCCGATGTGGATCCTGCCGCATCTGCGGGGCATCGAACTGGCCCACACCATGCTGCGGTTCAACGACGCCGACGGCCGCTACGACGCGCTCCCGAAGAACGCGCTCGACAACGCGGGCAAGTACGAGGCGCCGCTGCTGCTCCTCTCGGGCAGCGACAACCGCTTCTGGTACGACTCCAACAAGCTCTGCCACGAGGTGCTTTCGAGCCGCTACCCGGACATGGACGTCCGCTATGTCGAGGTGCCGGGCTACGGCCACCTCGACACGTTCATCGGCCGTAACGCGGCCCTTGACGTGTTCGGCCACATCGTCGACTTCCTCGACGAGTGCCGGAGCGTGAACGCCGCGAGGTGACACGAACGGCCCCTGCTTCCAGGCCTTCGGGTCGGGAAGCAGGGGCCGTCGTGCTCCGCATCAGGCGAAACTCAGGCGAACGTCACCCGCGCCACCGGATCGAGCAGCCCGTCATCCAGCAGCGCCCGGCAGCGGAACCGCTGGATCTTCCCGCTCGGCGTCTTCGGCAGCACGCCGCGCGCCAGGAACAGACACTCGGCGAGGGCGACCCCGGCCCGGTCCATCGCCAGGGACGCCGCCTCCTCCGCGATGGGCCGGAAGTCCCGCGGGTTGCCCTGCGGTTCCAGCATCAGCACGAGCCGCGTCATGCCCGAGTCGCCCGCGTCGACGACCGCCGCACACCCTTTGCGTACGTTCTTCAGCGAGTCGACCGCCGACTCGATCTCCGAGGCGTAGACCTTCCGCCCGCCCACGGACAGCATGTCGTCGGCCCGGCCGAGGACGTACAACTCGCCGTCGCGCAGGAAGCCCAGGTCGCCGGTGAGCAGCCGGCCGTCCTTGAAGCGGGCGGCCGTGCGCTCGGGGTCGGCGTAGTAGCCGTTCGCCAGGCTCGGCGAGGCCACCTCGATCTCGGCGATCGTGCCGGAGTCGCCCGCGCACACCGAAACCCCGGGCAGGGCAGGGCCGTTGGAGACGAGCCGGGTCGCCCGCGGATGGTCCGGCGCCACCTCGGTCACCACGCCCTCGACGAGCGCGGGCCCGTCGAAGGCGAGCGCCTTGGGCGCCTGGTCCCAGGGCTTCCCGGTCACGGCGAGCGTCGCCTCCGCCATGCCGTACGCGGGCTGGAACGCGGTGTCGGTCAGGCCGAAGGGCCGGAACTTCTCGGTGGCCGCGTCGAGGGTGTCCCAGTCGACCCGCTCCGCGCCGATCACCGCGGCCCGCAGCCGCAGCTCCTTGGGGAGCGTCCCGCGGCCCTGCGCGCGGGCGGCGAGATAGACGGCGGTGCTTGTGCCCGCCGTCATCGTCGCCCCGTACTCCGACATGTCACGGAACCAGGTCCGCGGGGCCATCCCGAACCGGTCGGGGGATGAGAGCACGAAGTCGAAGTCGTACGCCCACGAGTACAGCAGGCAGCCGAACATCCCCATGTCGTGCGAGAGCGGAAGCCATGACGCGACGGTGTCCGCGCCGGGCCTGCCGCCCGTCAGATGCAGGATGATCTGCAGCTGCTGCTCGATGGAACGGGTCGTCAGGGCGCACCCCTTGGGGGTGCTCGTGCTGCCGGACGAGTACTGGATGAACGCCACGTCGTCAGGGCCCGGCGGGCTCGGTTCGAAGCGTCCGGAGCCCGCAGCCGCGCTGTCCGGCGCGGGCCAGCCGTGCACCGGAAGGTGCCGGCTCAGCTCCTGCGGGACCATGGCCGTGAGCCATGCGTCGAGGAGCAGGAGCGTCGGGTCGAGCCGCGCCGAGAGGGCGACGAGCTGTTCGCCGTACGCCTCGTGGCTCTGGCCCCTGGTCGGCAGCGGCAGCGAGGCCACCGCGCCGCCGGCCAGCCAGATCGCGAGCAACCCCCGTACGGCATCAGGGGTGTTGGTGAGGATGGTGGCGACCCGGGTGCCGGGACCGACGCCGAGGGTGCGCAGCCGGGCGGCCATGCCGTGCGCGTCCTTGACGACGTCGCGCCAGGGTGTGTGTGCGAACTCGTCGCCGGTCCACTCGTGCAGCACGCCGTGCGATGCCGGGTTGGTCAGGGCGTTGAAGAACTGCATGTACGTGTTCCCCGTCTTCTCTGCATTTCTGCGGATCTGTGGATCTGCGGATCTGCTGATGTGCGCCGTCGCCCGTGCTACTCCACGTCCACGAGCGAGGTGTCGGAGTCGCGGCCGCGCTCGGCCATGGGGGCGAGCTTCTGCTGGCTCTCCAGGAGCTCCTTCTTGTCGAGGGAACTGCCGCTGACCCGGCTGATGTTGGCCTCGCGCATCGTCATCCGCTCGGGGTCGATGCGGACGACCTTCCAGGCCAGGTGGGTTTTCTCCAGGCTCCAGATGAGGATGGCGCTGAGGTCGATCTCGTACCACTTCATGCCGTGCCGCGCGGAGCGGGGGAACGCGTGGTGGTTGTTGTGCCAGGCCTCGCCGAACGACGGGATCGAGAGCCAGGCCACGTTGCGCGACTCGTCGGTGGTCTCGAAGCGGCGGCGGCCGAAGACGTGACCGATCGAATTCACCGCGTACGTCATGTGGTTGATCAGGAAGATGCGGACAAGGCCGCCCCAGAGCATGCCGGTCAGGCCCGCCTGGACGGAGCCTCCGGTGATGCCGAACGCGATCAGGCCGGGCAGCACGACGCTGGCCGCGACGACGAGCAGGAGGTTCTCGCTCAGCCAGCGCAGCGGCTTCTCGCGGACCAGGTCGGGGCAGTAACGCATCGGGTCGGACGTGAGGTTGACGTTGAAGAGCCACCCCAGGTGGGCGTGCCACAGACCGGCCATCGTGCCCTTGAAGCCCGGCTCGAAGTCCAGGTGCGGGCTGTGCGGGTCGCCCTCCTTGTCGGCGACGCGGTGGTGCTTGCGGTGGTGGGCCGCCCAGATCAGCGGCGGGCCCTGGCCCGCCATGACGCCGGCCGTGGCGAGCGCGACCCGGATGGGCTTGTACGTCTCGAACGACCGGTGGGTGAGCATGCGGTGGTAGCCGGTGGAGATGCCGAAGCCCGAGATTGCGTACATGATGACCAGGACGACGACGTCCGACCAGCTGAAGACCTTGTTCCAGAGCAGCGCCATGGCGCCTAACACGGCGATCAGCGGTATGACGGACGCTCCGAGAATGAACCAGCGATGCTTCCTGCCGTCCATGTGCCTCTCACTTCCGGGAGTTGACTGACTGGTGGGTGCGGGTGGCGCGGGCGCTGTTCAGTTCGGGGCGTTCCAGCGCACGGCCGCCGCGGCGGCGAAGTCTCCGGCGTGCGCGAAACCGGACATCACGACGAGGTCGCCGTCGCGCAGGTCACCCGCGCGCGCCGCCTGGTCGAGGGTGATGGGCACGGCGGCCCCGTAGAGGTTGCCGAACCGGTCGAAGGTGTCGAAGTGGCGCTCGGCGTCGATCTTGAGGGCCTGCCGCCAGTTCTTCAGGAAGATCCGGTTGGGCTGGTTGGTGACCAGCACGTCGATGAGCGACGGCTGTTCGTCCAGGTCGGTGCAGAGCTCCGAGACGAGCTCGGGCACCAGCCTGTTGCCGCGCTCCAGGATCTCGGCCGTCTTGGTGCCGTCGAACCTGATGTCCGTCTGACCGGTGCCCGGCTCCCAGTACTTGCGGCCGTCGGGGGCCGAAAGGCCGAGATCGTCGGCGTACGAGGGGATGCTGCGGGTCCGTACGCCGAGCACCGGCGAACCGCCGCCGGCCTCCAGATAGGCCACCCCGCAGCCGTCTCCGGGGATCGCCGCGTGGGACTGCGTGCGCACGTCGGACTGGGCGAACATCTGGCCCGCGGTGTTCTGCACATTGGCGATCAGCGCGGTGCGCGCGGTGCCGTCGGCCATGATTTTCCGGGCCAGTTGGATCATGTACATGAACGAGGCGCAGCCGCCGTTGTGCAGGTCCACGATCCACTCGGGGTCGATGCCGAGCCGGTGCGCGGCCTGGGCGCCGACGCCCATGAAGGGCTCGTCGGGCAGCAGCACGTTCGTCAGGAGCACATCGACCTGGCCCGCGGGCTCCTTGCCGAGCCGCTCGAAGAGCGGCCGGGCCGCCTTCGCGATCATGTCGGACGCCCGCTCGTCCGGGGCGACATGGTGGCGGGCCGGCGGCACGCGGAACAGCGGGGTGTTGGCGAGCGGGTCCACCGGGGCGTTCTCTTCCAGGAAGAACTCGGGGCCCACGACCTTCTCGGGCAGGTAGCTCCCGAAGTCGACTATGCCGACGGGCTGCATAACAGTCTCCTCGGAGCTGTCGGATGAGTCGGAGAGATGAGTCGGAGAGATGGCTCGGAGTAAGGAAAACACCTCGCGCCCCCTTTCCGCCAGCAGCATCCGGATCGGGCGAGGGCAATGCCCTAAAGGGCAATGGCGGTCCGTCGACGGGCCTCGGTAGGGTCGTTGCTCCCGAGTCTGGATCCCGGACGGCGGCTCATTAATTCTCAGGCAATCCATCACTCGTAGCGGAAAGGCTGCCCTGTGATCACTGCTGAAGAGGTCTGCGCACGCATCGCCAAGAAGCTCGGCAGCAAAGCGAATTCATTTACGCTCGACGCCGAGACCTCGTTCGACTCGGTGGGTCTTTCGAGCCTGCAAATAGCCGACATCGTCTACAGCATCGAGGACGACCTCGAGATCGAGTTCGACGAGAGCCGGGCCGCGAGTGTGAAGACCGTCGCCGACCTGGTGAAGCTGGCGGAGGAGACCAAGCAGGGCAGCGCCGCGGCGTGACCACCGATTACCGGGGCGCGACGGCCGAGTCCATCAAGCACCACTACGACGTCTCCAACGACTTCTTCGCGCTGTGGCTGGACGCGGATCTCACCTACACGTGCGCCCTGTGGGACGAGGGCGACACCCTGGAGAGCGCGCAGCAGCGCAAGCTCGACCATCTGATCGAGGGCGCGCGGGCCGGCGGCGCCCGCCGGGTCCTCGACGTGGGCTGCGGCTGGGGAAGCCTGCTCGGCAGGCTCGTCCACACCCATGGCGTGCAGCAGGCGGTCGGCCTCACGCTGAGCGAGAGCCAGGCGGAGCGGCTGCGTGAACTCGCCTTGCCCCGCACGGAAGTTCGGGTGGAGAACTGGCTCGACCACGAGCCCGAAGAGGGCTACGACGCCATCATCTCCATCGGTGCCTTCGAGCACTTCGCCCGCACCGGCCTGTCACGGACCGAACGCGTCGCGGCGTACCGCGAGTTCTTCGAGCGGTGCCGGGACTGGCTGCCCAAGGGCGGACGTCTCGCGCTGCAGACGAACATCAAGGGCAACAACGTCCGGATGGACCGGCAGACCGTCCGCGACCTGCTCTTCATCATCGACATCATCTTTCCGGAGTCCGAGATTCCGGCGCTGTCGGAAGTGATCGAGGCCGGCGAGAAGCGCTTCGACGTCGTCTCGCTGCGCAACGACCCGGACCACTACAGCCGGACCTGCCAGGAGTGGCTGAACCGTCTGCGCGCCCACCGCGAGCAGGCCGTGAAGTGCGCGGGCGAGGAGAACGTGGCCAACTACGAGCGGTACTTGGGCGCGACGGTGGGGCATTTCGCCAACCGTCACCTGGGCCTGTCGCGCATCATCCTCGAAGCCGTGTGACCGGGGAGTAACTTTGAACGCGTACAAGCACGTCGTGTATTGGCACGACACGGAGCCGGTGACTCTCGGGGAGCCGCTGCGGGAATCCGTCGAATGTGATGTGTGCATTGTCGGCGGCGGATTCACCGGGCTCTGGACCGCCTACTTCCTCAAGGAAGCGGAGCCCGCACTCGACATCCGTGTCGTCGAGGCCAACCACTCCGGATACGGGGCCTCGGGCCGCGCCGACGGATTTGTCACGCCAACCATCGGCAAAGACATTCAAGCACTGGTCAAGGAATTCGGTCTGCAGCGTGCACTCGACGCCTCGAAGGCGGTCGGCAGGTCGATTCTGGAAATCGGCAGATTCGCCCGCAGGAACCGCGTCGACGTCGAGTACGAGGCCAATGACTACCTGATGGTCGCCACCGACGCCGCCCAGCTCAAGCGCCTCGAGCACGACCGCGACCTGGCCGAGCGGATGGGCGCCGCGCAGCCGGAGATCCTGTCGCGCCAGGACTCGCAGGACATCGTCGGCTCGCCCGCGGTCCTTGCGAGCATGCGCACCGGCGGCGCCCTGGTGAACCCGTTCAAGCTAGCCCGCGGCATCGCCCGCGTCGTACGGGACAAGGGCGTGACGATCTACGACAAGTCGCCCTGCCTGCGCGTCGAGCCGGGCGTGCGGCCCACCGTCGTGACGGCCGGCGGCCGGGTCAGGGCCGACAAGGTCGTCCTGGCCACCAATGTGCACATGGACGCCTTCCCGCCGTTCCGCAACAAGGTCGTGCCGATCTGGACGTACGCGATGGTCAGCGAGCCGCTCACCGACGAGCAGCTGTCCCGCGTCGCGTGGGCCGGGCGCGAGGGCCTGGTCGAGGCCAAGTCCCTGCTGACCTGCGCCCGTTTCACCCACGACAACCGGCTGATGTTCGCCGGCGGCCCCGCGCCGTACTACTACGGCCGCGACAAGCGCCAGCGCAACATGAACCGCCCCGAGGTCTACCGCGCCATCCGCCAGGAGTTCCTGCGGTTCTTCCCGATGTGGGGCGACATCGAGTTCACGTACGCGTACGGCGGCACCGCCGATGTCGTGCGCGACTACGCCCCGCACTTCGGCACCCTGAACGGCGGCAACATCCTTTACGGGTACGGCTATTGCGGCAACGGCATCGCGGCGACCCACACCGGCGGCAAGGTCCTGCGCGACCTGGCGCTCGGCAAGGAGACCGACTACTCCCGGCTGCTCTTCGTGGACGACGAGCGGCGCAAGCCGCCCGCCTCCTTCCCGCCCGAGCCCGCGCTCTACGTCGGCGCCCGCGCCGTGGCGCGGCTCATGGACTGGAAGGAGTCCCGCGCATGAGCGCACGTCGAACCGTCCTGCTCACCGGGGCGTCCGGTGTCGTCGGCCGCTCCGTCCTGTGCGAGAACGCGCGGGACGGGGAAGGGCCACGCGTCATCGCCGCGTCGCACAGCGCTCCCGTGCCCGAGGCGACAGGGCCGACGGTGCGCTGCGACATGACGGCGGACCGCTTCGGGCTCGACGCGGACAGCTATGCCGCGCTGGCCGGCGAGGTCGACGTCGTCATCCACTCGGCGGGCCTGACCGAGTGGGGCCTGCCCGCCGAGCGCTACGAACCGATCAACATCGAGGGCACACGCCGCGTCATCGACTTCGCCCGACAGGCGGGCGCCACCGTCCACTTCATGAGCACCGCCTTCGTCGCGGCGCTCGCGGAGACCGCGCCCGTGGAGCTCTGCGCGGACAACGTCTGCCGCAACTACATCCGCTCCAAGCAGCGTGCGGAACAGCTCCTGCGCGACAGCGGCGTGCCGCACACCGTCTTCCGGCCCACCAACCTCATCGGCGACTCGTCGACGGGCTGGACGTCGCAGGGCCAGATCGTGCAGCTCATGTCGGACTGGCTCGGCCGGGGGAGGGCCCCCTTCATCCCCGCGCACCCGGGCATCCGGATGGACTTCGTACCGCAGGACCTGCTCTCCCGCGCCGTGCTCGGCGCCATCGAACTCGGCGACGACCAGGGCGAGTTCTGGGTGACGTACGGCCCCGAGGCGATGGACATCGAGACCTGTCTGGAGCTCCTGGTCAAGCACGCGGCCGAGCGCGGCCGCACCCTGTCCCTGCCGCCCGTGGTGAACGCCGACGAGCTCGACCCCGACGCCATCGCGTCCACCGCCCCGATGACCCGCTCGTACCTCTCCGTGCTGCGCGACGTCAGCGAGGTCACCAGATGCAGCGGCGGCGTACTGCCCACCTCCATGCCGGAGTTGAGAGAGCGCTACGGCATCCGGCACGTCGACGACACGGCGGCCTACCTGACGAGCCTGGAGTACGCGGCGGCGCACCTGGGCTAGCGCGAGCGGCACACCGGCCAGCGGGCCGGAGCGAACGTGAACGAACGCGAACGGAAGGACACTGCAGTGAACGAGGGCTGGAACCCCCCGGATCTGGGCGGCAAGGTGGCCGTGGTCACCGGGGCCAGCCGTGGTGTGGGCCGTGGCATCGCGCTCGCCCTCGGTGCGGCGGGCGCGACCGTATACGTCACGGGCCGCAGCACGCGCGACGGTGAGCGCACCGAAGGCCTGCCCGGCACGGTGGACGACACCGCCGACGAGGTCACCCGGCGCGGCGGCAAGGGCATCGCCCTGCGCTGCGACCACGGCGTGGAGGCGGACAACGAGGCGCTCGCCGAGCGGGTGCGCGCCGACCAGGGCCGCCTCGACCTGCTGGTCAACAACGCCTGGGGCGGCTACGAACGCTCCTCCGAGGTCCGCTTCGACGCGGCCTTCTGGGAGCAGCCGATGTGGCGCTACGACCTCTTCGAGCGCTCGCTGCGCGCGCAGTACGACGTGACGCGCAGGCTGGCCCCGCTGATGATCCCGCAGCAGAGCGGCCTGGTCGTCGGCATCAGCTTCTCCGACGGGGACATCTATCTCGGCCAGGTCGGCTACGACGTATTCAAGTCGGCGTCCGACCGCATGTGCCGGGGTTTCGCATCCGATCTGCGCAAGCGCGGCGTAGCTGCGCTCTCCCTGCACCCGGGCTTCGTCCGCACGGAGCGGGTGGAGGCGGCGTGGGAGGCGATGGGCAGCGGCCCCGCTTCGGTGGTGCACTCGCCGGAGTACGTGGGCCGGGCGATCTGCCTGCTGCTCGCCGACCCGGACGTCATGGAGCGGTCCGGGAAGGTGCTCAGCACCGGCGATCTCGCGGCGGAGTACGGCTTCGACGACGTGGACGGGCGGCGGCCCCCGGCGTTCCGTCTGGAGGGCCGGATGAGTCTGGCCACGCGGATGCACCGGCTCAACAAGGTGGTCGGCGCCACCGGACAGCCGCAGCAGTGATGCGACGGCCGTCATTCCAGGCGCAGTTCGGCGGCGCGGAGGCGCGGGGCATCTCCGTCCGGCGCTCCGTCCTGCCTGCGTACGGCGATGGCGGCCCGGTATCCGTCGGGCGCGGGCACATCGACGACGGACCAGCCCGCAGGCACGGGCGGCGCGTCGCGCGGGGCGAACTCCGCGGGAAGCCCCACGTGCCGGCGGCCGACCCCGCCCGGCAGCCCCGTCCCGATTCCCTTCAGAAAGGCCTCCTTCCGCACCCAGCAGCCGAGCAGCGCCGCCTCGCGCAGCTCGGCGGGGAGCGCGGCGACGGCCTCCTGCTCGGCGGGATGCAGGCGGCGCAGCATCCGCGCGAAGCCGTCGCGTGCCAGCTCCGCCGACTCGATGTCCGCCCCGACCGGCGAGCCGGCCAGTGCGTAAAGGGCGAAGTCCCCGGCGTGCGACAAGGAGAACCGCACATCGGGCCTGCCCGCGACGGCGGGTCTGCCGTGCGGCAGTTCGCAGTCGGGCATCCCGCAGGGCTCGCGGACGAACTGCACGCTGTGCGGGGCCACTTCGAGCCGCGCACCGAGCAGGACGCGCAGTCCCACATGCGCGGTGACATAGCGCTCGCGCGCCGCGGGGTCCTGGAACTCCTCGGCGCGCGAGGCCTCGTCGGCGTCGAGAACCCCCGAGCGCGCGGCGGCGGCCGCGGCATGATCGGGAATCCGGAGGGTCCGGACGGCGACGTCGTTCACGATGTGGCGTACCGCTACGCCTTGTCGGTGCTCGCTCCGCACTGGCGGAGGTCGTCTGCCCACTGCAACGACACGAGCACGGCCTCTGTCCTGGAACGCAGCCCTAACTTCCGGGTGATGCTGGTCAGATGGGCCTTCACGGTCCGCTCGGCGATGCCGAGCCGACTGGCAAGCGCCCGGTTCCCCTCGCCGGCCGGCAGGACGCTGAGCACCTCGCGCTCCCGGGGGGTCAGACCCTGGAGCGCGGAACGCTCGACGGTTGTTGTGCTGCGCTCGATGAAGCTGCTGCCCGGAACGTGCTCCCCGTTCATACGCTCTCCCACTCGTAGGAAGTCTGCACTGCAGGAGGAGTCATATGCATAAAACGCACCCATGATCAAATAATTCCCCCTGTGGTCAAACCCTAAAGAAGATCGAGCGTGAATCCACCGGCCCTCGATGTGACTTGCGCCACACTGTAGCCAGGTTGACCGTTCAGGTAACTGGCGTGATAAAGGGCGTGAATTGCGCATCACCTTCCAGGGGTCGCACCGCCGACGTCCACCGCGCTATTGATGTTGAACAATTGACGAGGTGACCTGCGTTGTCCCATTTATCTGCCCCGGCCGTTCCCGAAACGGTAACCGGTTCCAGGATCGCGGCCGTCTCCGGCTTTCGCCCGGAGCGGGTCGTCGGCAATGCGGAGTTGGGCGCACCCCTCGGCGTGACGGCCGAGTGGATCGAGCGGCGCGTCGGTATTCGCGAACGCAGATTTGCAGGCGTGGATGATTCGGTCACGGCGATGGCCGCGTCCGCCGGCGCCAAGGCCCTGTCGGCCGCAGGCCTCGCCCCGTCCGACATCGACCTCCTCGTGCTCGCCACCTGCTCCATGCCGTCGCCCATGCCCGGTGGCGCCGCGACCGTCGCCGCGCTGCTCGGCGTGCCGCACACCGCGGCCTTCGACGTGAACGCCGCGTGCGCCGGGTTCTGCTACGGACTCGGGGTCGCCGACGGCCTGATCCGCTCCCGCACCAGCCGCTGCGCCCTGGTCGTCGGCTCGGAGCGGATGACCGACTGGGTGGACCCGGCGGACGTGGACACCGCCACCGTCTTCGCCGACGGCGCGGGCGCCGCGGTCGTCGTACCCGCCGAACGGACGGGCATCCACCCGGTGGTGTGGGGCGGCGACGGCGACCAGGCCTCTCTGGTCGCCATCCCCGACCGGCACGGCCGCGTCACGATGCGCGGCCAGGCCGTCTACCGCTGGGTCACCACCGAGCTGGCCGCGGTCGCGGAGGAGGCCTGTGCGCGCGCCGGGATCGCCCCCGGTGACCTCAAGGGCTTCGTCACCCACCAGGCCAACCTGCGCATGATCGAACGCCTCACCGCCGGGCTCGGCGCCACGAACGCCGCCGTGGCCCGCGACATCGTGGAGACGGGCAACACCTCGGCGGCCTCCGTGCCGCTCGCGCTGTCCCGCCTCATCGACCTGGGTCAGGTCCGGTCCGGCGACCCGGTCCTGCTGCTCGGCTTCGGCGCGGGGCTCAGCTATGCGGCGCAGGTGGTGTCGTGCCCGTGACTGAGGGATGCGTGACTGATGGATGCGTGACTGATGGATGCGTGACTGATGGATAGCTTATGTAAATGGTCGAGGTTTGCGACTCCGCGAGATTCTCGCTGCCCGTGCGGCACGTCGAATATTCGCCGCGGTCCGGCCTTCCTTGAGGTAGGTTCCGGAAGCGGTAGGCGCTTGAATGGGGGAAGTACATGGGCAGTGCAGGAATAGGCGACAATGACCACCTGCGCACGGTCCTTGATGTTGTCCTCAAGGAAACCGCGGATTTGCTCGGTCAGTCCCCGGATGTCATCGATCCTCAGCGCGCATACCTCGACTACGGCTACAACTCACTGGCTGCACTTGAACTGACCAGTCAATTAGGCAGGGCCTTCGGCCTTGAACTGCCAATGACCATGCTGTTCGACCATCCCAATCCCGACGCGGTCGCCCGATATCTGGTGTCCCGTATCGAGGTGCCCGCCGATACGACCGCGGCCGACGAGAATGTGGCGGACGCGGCCCCCGCCGAAGACGCACCGGCCGGAGACCAGGCCCCCGCCGAAGACGACCCCATCGTGATCGTCGGCGTGGCCTGCCGGTACCCCGGCGGCGTCGACTCGCCCGCCGCACTGTGGCGCCTCGTCGAGGAGCGCCGCGACGCCATCTCGGAGTTCCCGACGGACCGCGGCTGGCCGCTGGCCGAGCTGTACCACCCGGACCCCGACCACCCCGGCACGACGTACTCCAAGTCGGGTGGCTTCATCACCGGCGCCACCGAGTTCGACGCCGACTTCTTCGGGATCAGCCCGCGCGAGGCCCTGGCGATGGACCCGCAGCAGCGGCTGCTCCTCGAAGGCGCCTGGGAGGTCTTCGAGGACGCGGGCATCGACCCCGCCTCGCTGCGCGCCACCCCGACCGGCGTCTTCGCCGGCGTATCAGGCGTCGACTACAGCTACGTGGCCCGCTCGGGCGGCTCAAGCCTCCAGGGCTACTGGGGGATCGGCACGCTCCCGGCGGTCGCGTCGGGCCGGGTGGCTTACACGTTCGGCTTCGAGGGCCCTGCGCTGACGGTGGACACGGCGTGTTCGTCGTCGCTGGTGGCCACCCACCTGGCGATGCAGTCGTTGCGCCGCGGCGAATCCTCGCTCGCGCTGGTGGCCGGAGTGACGGTGGCGTCGACACCGACGGTGTACCAGGAGTTCTCGCGGCAGCGCGCGCTGTCCGCCGACGGCCGCTGCCGCTCGTTCGCGTCGGCGGCGGACGGCACCGGATTCTCCGACGGGCTCGGAGTGATGCTCCTTGAGCGGCTGTCGGACGCGCGGCGCAGCGGGCATCGCGTGTACGCGGTGCTGCGCGGCTCGGCGGTGAACCAGGACGGCGCGAGCAACGGCATGACGGCGCCGAACGGCCCGTCCCAAGAGCGGGTGATCCGGGCGGCGTTGGCGGACGCGGGCCTGTCGCCGGCGGACGTGGACGCGGTGGAGGGCCATGGCACGGCGACCGTGCTCGGCGATCCGATCGAGGCGCAGGCGCTGCTTGCGACGTACGGCCAAGACCGTTCGGCCGACCGGCCGTTGTGGCTCGGCTCGCTGAAGTCGAACATCGGCCACAGCCAGGCGGCAGCGGGAGTCGGCGGCATCATCAAGATGGTCATGGCGATGGGCGCCCAATCGCTGCCGGCGACGTTGCATGTGGATGAGCCGACGTCGAAGGTGGACTGGTCTTCGGGTGCGGTGGAGCTGTTGCGCGAGGCGCGGGAGTGGCCGCGCGACGCCTCCCGTCTGCGCCGGGCGGGAGTGTCGAGCTTCGGCGCCAGCGGCACGAACGCGCATGTGATCGTGGAGGAGCCGCCCCTGCAAGCCGATGCTCCTTTGGAGCCGGAGAGCGGGGCGGGTGCTCCGGCGGTGTGGGTCCTGTCGGGCAAGATGCCATCGGGCCTGACGGCACAGGCCCGCCGCCTTCGTAAATGGGTCGCCGCACGCCCGGAGTTGGACCCCGTGGACATCGGCTACTCCCTCGCGACCGACCGCGCCGCTTTCTCCCACCGCGCGGTGCTCATCGGCAACGACCACACCGAACTCCTCACCCAGCTGGCCCAGATCGAGCACCCGGCGCCCGGACAGGACACCGCCCCCGGCGCGACCGCAAGGCCGGGCCGCGTGGCATTCGTCTTCCCCGGCCAGGGTTCCCAATGGGCGGGCATGGCAGTCGAGTTGCTCTCCACGGCGCCGGTCTTCGCCGAGCGGATGGCCGAGTGCGCCGAGGCCCTCGCCCCGCACGTCGACTGGAACCTCATCGACGTACTCAAGGGCGAACCGGACGCGCCCACGCTGGAGCGCGTCGACGTGGTGCAGCCCGCCCTGTTCGCCGTGATGGTGTCACTCGCCGCGCTGTGGCGCTCGTACGGAGTCGAGCCCGAGGCGGTCGTCGGCCACTCCCAGGGGGAGATCGCCGCCGCCTGCGTCGCGGGCGGACTGACCCTTGAGGACGCCGCCCGGATCGTCGCCCTGCGCAGCCAGGCGATCGCCACACTCGGCCGCGGCGGCGGCATGCTGTCCATCGCCGAATCGGCGGCGGACGTACGGGCGCGGCTCGCCGTACTGTCCACGGACCTCTCCATCGCCGCGGTCAACAGCCCCTCGTCGGTCATCGTCTCGGGCGGCTCCAAGGCGCTGAACGAGCTCTACGAGGACTGCGTGGCGGAGAACGTCTGGGCGCGCTGGATATCCGTCGACTACGCATCGCACTCCGCGCAGGTCGAGGACGTCCGGCAGCGTCTCGCCGCCGACCTCGCGCCGGTCAGCCCCCGTTCGGCGGCGATCGACTTCCACTCCACGGTCAAGGGCGCACTGGTCGACACGGCGACGCTCGACGCCGCCTACTGGTACGACAACCTGCGCGACCCGGTGCTCTTCGAGGACGCAGTCAGGGACCTGGTGGGCCGCGGATACCGGACGTTCATCGAGATCAGCCCGCACCCCGTGCTCGCCGCACCGATCAGCCACACCGTCGAGTCGGCCGCCCCCGACACCCGTGCCGTCGTCAGCGGAACCCTGAAGCGCGACCACGGCCGCATCGAGGACTTCCTGGGCTCGGTCGGCGAGGCGTATGTGAACGGCGTCGACGTCGACTGGTCGGCGGCCTTCGCAGGACGGCGGGCACAGCGTGTCGAACTGCCCCACTACGCCTTCACCCGGCAGCGGTTCTGGCCCGCCGCCGGCGGCGGAGACGCCGGCGCCGACCTGCCGTCCGCAGGCCTGACCCCCGGCCGCCACCCCTTCCTGGCGGGCCAGGTACGCCTGGCAGGGGACCTCGGCCATCTCTTCACCGGACGCGTGGACCTGGAGCGGCAGCCCTGGCTCGCGGACCACACCGTCTTCGGCGAAGTGGTCGTACCGGGAACGGCGTTGGTGGAACTGGCCGCAGCTTCCGGCGCCCGCCTGGGCGCACCCGTGGTCGAAGAACTGACCCTGGAGGCCCCGCTCCTGGTGCGCGAGGACGGCATCGGCATCCAACTCCAGGCGACGGAGCCCGACGCGGGTGGCCGTGCCGCCTTCACCCTGTACTCGGACGACGGCACGGACGGCTGGACCCGCAACGCGTCGGGGGTCCTCTCGGGGCAGGCGGACCCCGTCCACGAGCCGATCCAGGAGTCGGAGCCGCCCGCCGCCTGGCCGCCGCAGGGCGCCGTCGCCATCGGGCTCGGTGATCTCTACGACCGGCTCGCGGACCGTGGCATGGAGTACGGGCGGGCCTTCAGGGGCCTGCGGTCCGCCTGGCGGTGCGGTGACGAGATCTGCGCCGACGTCCTCATCGACGGCACGATGGACGACCTCGACCCCCGCCACCTCCTGCACCCCGCGCTGCTCGACGCCGCCTTCCACGCCGCCTTCGCCGACCGGGCGGGCGACCGCGACGCGGGCTCGGCGATGCTGCCCTTCGCCTGGTCCGGCGTGCGGCTGTACCCCGGTGACCGTGCTCCGCAGGCACTCCGGGTCCGACTGACCCCGGTCGGTGGCGACGCCGTACGGATGATCGCCCGGGACGACCAGGGGCGCGTCGTCGCCTCGGTGGACTCGGTCCTCGCGCGACCGGTGTCGACGGCCCAGCTCGCCGCGGGGCGTGCGGTGACGGCCGACTGCCTGTTCGCGGTGGACTGGACGCCCGTGACACCGACGGCGCAACCGGCCGAGGCCATGGCGGTCCTCGACGCGACGGCGTTGGGGGTGACGGAACTCGGCGCTACTACGCCCATTGCGACCGCCGCAACAGGCAACCCCCACCCCGCCTGGGTGATCGCCCCCCTCGGTTCGCCCGAGAACGCGACCGCGGTGCCCGATGCGGCGCGCGCGGTCACCGCCCAGGTCCTGTCCCTGCTGCGCGACTGGCTCACGAACGCTCAACTCCCCGACACGCGCCTGGCATTGGTGACCCGTTCGGCGGTGGCCGTGCGCCCCGGTGACGAGCCCGACCCGGCGCTCGCCCCGGTCTGGGGTCTGGTCCGCAGTGCGCAGGCCGAGCACCCCGGCAAGTTCGCCCTGGTCGATCTCGACGCGGACGCGGGTGAGCCCGATCTCGCCGCGGCCCTCACCCTGGGCGAGCCCCAAGTCGCCGTACGCGAAGGCGCCTTGCTCGTGCCGCGCATGACCCGCAGGCGGCCCGCCGGGACGCGCCCCGCGCTCGACCCGGAGTCGACGGTCCTGATCACCGGCGGCACCGGCGGCCTCGGCGCGCTGGTCGCCCGGCATCTTGTCACCGAGCACGGCGTACGTCACCTGCTCCTCGCCAGCAGGCGGGGCAGGACCGCCGAGGGCGCCGACGCCCTGGTGGACGAGCTCACCGGGCTCGGCGCACAGGTCAGCATCGAGGCCTGCGACGTGTCGGACCGGGCCGCTGTGGCCGGGCTGCTCTCCGGGGTGGCCGATGAGCATCCGCTGCGCGCGGTCGTGCACGCCGCCGGAGTCCTGGACGACGGCCTGATCACCTCCCTGACGGAGGCTCAGCTCGACCGGGTGCTGCGGGCCAAGGCCGACTCGGCCTGGCATCTGCACGAACTGACCGAGGGCCTCGACCTGACCGCCTTCGTGCTGTTCTCCTCGCTCGCCGGAGCGATCGGCGGACCCGGCCAGGGCAACTACGCAGCCGCCAACACCTTCCTCGACGCGCTCGCCGCCCGGCGCCGTGCCCAAGGCCTGCCCGCGGTGTCGATCGCGTACGGCCTGTGGGAAGAGCGCAGCGACATGACCGGCCACCTCAGCAGCGCCGACGCCGCGCGCCTCGCACGCAGCGGTGTCGTCGCCCTCTCCGCCGGCGAAGGGCTCCAACTCCTGGACGCCACCCTCGAATCGGCCGACCACCTGGTCCTGGCCGCGCGGCTCGACATGGCCGCACTGCGCACCCAGGCCGCGACCGGCATGGCACCCGCCCTGCTGCGCGATCTGGTGCCGGCAGCGCCCGACCGCCCCACCGACGCATCCGCCGCGCTCCTCGACCGCCTTGCCGACCTGACCCGCCCGGAGCGCGAGCGCGAACTGCTGCGCCTGGTACGTGCCGAGATCGCCGCGGTCCTGCAGTACCCGGGACCCGACGCGGTCGCCCCCGACCGTGCCTTCAACGAGATCGGCTTTGACTCCCTGGGCGCCGTACAACTGCGGAACCGGCTGAACGTCGCGACCGGACTGCGGCTCCCGGTCACCGCGGTGTTCGACCACCCCACGCCACGGGCCGTCTCCCTGCTCCTGGCCGACCGGCTGTACCCCGCCACCGATGACTCCAACGGGCCCGCCGCCACCGCCGACGACGGGACGTCATCCGACCCGGCGGCGGGGCTCGACGCCATGGACGCCGAAGACCTCGTACGAATGGCCCTGCGCGGCGACGACGTGTGATTGGAACCCAGATATGCCTGTCGACAACGAGGACGTAGTAGAAGCACTCCGGTCGGCGTTGAAGGACAACGTCCGGCTTCGGCAGCAGCAAGAGCTGTCCCAGGAGCCGATCGCCATCGTCGGCATGGCCTGCCGGTACCCCGGCGAGGTCAACTCCGCAACAGATCTCTGGCAGTTGGTGGACGACGGCAAGGAAGCGATATCCGGCTTCCCCGCCGACCGCGGCTGGGACCTGGACGCGATCTACGACCCCGACCCGAGCAACCCCGGCACCAGCTATGTGCGCTCCGGCGGCTTCATGTCGACCGCGACGGAGTTCGACCCCCGGTTCTTCGGCATCAGCCGACGTGACGCCCTGGCCATGGACCCGCAGCAGCGGCTGCTCCTCGAAGGCTCCTGGGAGGTGTTCGAGGACGCGGGCATCGACCCGGCCTCGCTGCGCGGCAGCCGGACGGGCGTGTTCGCCGGCGTCATGTTCCAGGACTACGCCTGGCTGGCCCGCGCCCGCGCCGACCAGGTGGGCGGACGCTGGGGGATCGGCAACCTGGGCAGCTTCGTCTCGGGCCGGGTGGCTTACACGTTCGGCTTCGAGGGCCCGGCGCTGACGGTGGACACGGCGTGTTCGTCGTCGCTGGTGGCCACCCACCTGGCCATGCAGTCCCTGCGCCGCGGCGAGTCCTCGCTGGCCGTGGCCGCCGGCGTGACCGTCCTGGCCACGCCCGACGTCTTCGTGGAGTTCTCCCGGCAGCGCGCACTCTCCCCGGACGGCCGCTGCCGCTCCTTCGCTGCGGCGGCGGACGGCACCGGCTGGGCGGAGGGCATGGGCGTACTCCTCCTTGAGCGGTTGTCGGATGCGCGGCGCGCCGGGCGTCGGGTGTATGGGGTGCTGCGCGGCTCGGCGGTGAACCAGGACGGCGCGAGCAACGGCATGACGGCGCCGAACGGCCCGTCCCAAGAGCGGGTGATCCGGGCGGCGTTGGCGGACGCGGATCTGTCGCCGGCGGATGTGGACGCGGTGGAGGGCCATGGCACGGCGACCGTGCTCGGCGATCCGATCGAGGCGCAGGCGCTGCTGGCGACGTACGGCCAAGACCGTTCGGCCGGGCGGCCGTTGTGGCTCGGCTCGCTGAAGTCGAACATCGGCCACACGCAGGCGGCGGCGGGTGTCGGCGGCGTCATCAAGATGGTCATGGCGATGGGTGCCCAGTCGTTGCCGGCGACGTTGCATGTGGATGAGCCGACGTCGAAGGTGGACTGGTCTTCGGGTGCGGTGGGGCTGTTGCGCGAGGCGCGGGAGTGGCCGCGTAATGGGGCCCGTCCGCGTCGGGCGGGAGTGTCGAGCTTCGGCGCCAGCGGCACGAACGCGCATGTGATCGTGGAGGAGCCGCCGCTGCAAGCCGATGCTCCAGTGGAGCCTGAGGGCGGCGGGTCGGGTGCTCCGGCGGTGTGGGTCCTGTCGGGCAAGATGCCATCGGGCCTGACGGCACAGGCCCGCCGCCTGAGTGAATGGCTGGGCGCACGCCCGGAGTTGGACCCCCTGGACATCGGCTACTCCCTCGCGACCGGTCGCGCCCAGCTCTCCCACCGCGCGGTGATCGTCGGCAACGACCGCACCGAACTCCTCACCGGACTCGCCCAGATCGCCGACGGCGACCCCGGCCCCCGCGTCCGGCTCAACTCCGGGGCGCGGACCGGCAGCATCGCGTTCGTGGTCTCGGCCCCGGACCACCAGTCCATGGACCTCGCCCGTGAACTCCTCGGTTCTGCCCCGGTGTTCGCCGCTCGGCTGGGGGAGTGTGCCGACGCCCTCGCCCCGCACGTCGACTGGAACCTCATCGACGTGCTGAACGGCGCACCCGGCGCCCCCGCGCTCTCCGACGAGGGAGTGTTCGGCCCGGCCTTCTTCGCCGTCCAGGTGTCGCTCGCGGCGCTCTGGGACTCGTACGGCGTCAAGCCGGACGGGGTGATCGGCCAGCCCGGCGGAGTGGCCGGCCAACCCGGCGCAGTGGCCGGCCGGCCCGGCGGTGAACTCGCCGCCTCGGTGATCGCCGGACACCGCACGCTGGAAGAGGCCGCACGCATCGCGGCGGGGGCGTCCACGGGCGGCGACACAGGGGAGCCCGACACCCTCCGGGACGGCATCCGCGAGAAGGCCGAGCACGGCTTCCGCGCGTTCATCGAGATCAGCCCGCAGCCCACCCTCGCCGACGAGGTGGCCGCGGCCATCGGCGCCGCGGGCGGCGACCCCGCCGAGTTCCTGATCACGAGGCCGGTCGACGACGAGCCCGACGGTTTCGCCGCCTTCCTGCTCATGCTCGCGCAGGCACATGTCGGCGGCGTACGCGTGGACTGGTCACCGGCGTTCGCCGGCCGCGCCGCACGCACGGTGGAGCTCCCGACGTACCCCTTCCAGCGCCAGCGGTACTGGCTGGGGGAGAAGCCGGAGAAGCAGACGGCGGCGGCCGCACCGGCACCCGCGGCGGCCGGCGGCGAGCGCCGCAGCGGCACCTTCACCGTGATGATGCGCCGCGCGCACGTCGAGAACGCCATCTCCGAAGCCGTCCCGGTCCTCGCGGCCGCCTCACGCTTCCGCCCGTCCTTCTCGTCGACGGCGGAGCTGACCGGATCGCCCAGGTCGGTGCTTGCCGCCGATGGCAACGCATCGCCCGCGGTGATCTGCGTGCCCTCGTTCCTCGCGGGTTCAGGACCCCACCAATTCGCCCGTCTCGCGGTCGAGTTCAGCCCCAGGGTGCGGACCTCGGCGCTCATACTGCCGGGCTTCGGAAAGTCCTCGCCGCTGCCGGTGTCGTGGGACGTGGTGGTCGAGGCGATGGCCGAGGCCACGCTCGAAGCCGCAGCGGGCGAACCCTTCTTCCTCGTCGGCCACTCCGTGGGCGGACTGATGGCCCAGGCCATCGCGGAGCGGCTGCAGAGGACGGGGCGCGAGGCCGAGGGCGTCGCGATGGTCGATACGTACGACATCGACGACAGGGGCGAGCGGGAGGCCCTGTTCGACTGGGCGATGAACGAGATCCTCGACCGGGACCCGACTGGAGTCGTCGTCAACGACGACAACCTCCTGGCGATGGGCGCCTATCTGCGGCTCTACGACCAGTGGTCGCCGATCAGCATCAAGGCCCCCACCCTCGCGGTGCGGGCGGCGTCGGCGGACGCGACGCTGAACGCCCCCATCGAACCCACCTGGAAAGCGGCGGACTTCGGCGAATCGGTCCTCGCCGATCACTTCTCGATTCTCGAGGACAAGGCCGCGACCACGGCACGGGTGCTCGGCGAATGGTTCGCCCGCACCCGCACCTCGCACAGCTGACAGCAACGAAGCGTAACCACGCCAATCGGGGAGAGACAGGCATGGCACAGACAGGAACGACCACGGCAACGGCCGCGGAACTGGCGCAGCGTTGGGCGACCGACGTCCGCTGGAAGGGGATCGAGCGCACGTACAGCGCCGAGGATGTGGTCAGGCTTTCCGGCAGTGTGCGTGAGGAGCACACGCTGGCCCGGCGGGGTGCCGAGCGGTTGTGGCGTCAGCTGCACGACCGGGATTACGTGCATGCGCTGGGTGCGTTGACCGGTGGGCAGGCGGTGCAGCAGGTGAAGGCCGGGCTGCAGGCGATCTACCTGTCGGGCTGGCAGGTGGCGGCCGATGCGAACCAGGCCGGGCACACCTACCCCGACCAGTCGCTGTATCCGGCCAACTCCGTTCCGCAGGTGGTGCGTCGGATCAACAACGCGCTGCTGCGGGCCGATCAGATCGCCACGGCGGAGGGTGATGCGTCGGTGGACTGGCTGGCCCCGATCGTCGCCGACGCCGAGGCGGGTTTCGGCGGCCCGCTGAACGCCTTCGAGCTGACCAAGGCGATGATCGAGGCGGGCGCGGCCGGCATCCATTACGAGGACCAGCTGGCCTCGGAGAAGAAGTGCGGCCATCTGGGCGGCAAGGTCCTGGTGCCGACCGCCCAGCACGTGCGCACCCTGAACGCGGCCCGCCTGGCCGCGGACATCGCCGACGTACCCACCCTGATCGTGGCCCGCACGGACGCGCTGGCCGCGAACCTGCTGACCAGCGACGTCGACGAGCGCGACGCCCGGTTCGTGACCGGTGAGCGCACCGCCGAGGGCTTCTACCGGGTGCACAACGGCATGGGCACGGCGATCGCCCGCGGCCTGGCCTACGCCCCCTACGCCGACCTGCTGTGGATGGAGACCGGCACCCCCGACCTGGCCCAGGCACGCGAGTTCGCCGAGGCGATCCACGCCCAGTACCCGGATCAGATGCTGGCCTACAACTGCTCGCCGTCCTTCAACTGGAAGGCGGCCCTGGACGACGACCAGATCGCCAAGTTCCAGCGGGAGCTGGGCGCGATGGGCTATCGCTTCCAGTTCATCACGCTGGCCGGCTTCCACTCCCTCAACCACGGCATGTTCGACCTCGCGCGCGGCTACGCCGAGTCGGGCATGACGGCCTATGTCGACCTCCAGGAGCGGGAGTTCGCCGCCCAGGAACACGGGTTCACGGCGGTCAAGCACCAACGCGAGGTCGGCACCGGCTACTTCGACCTCGTCTCCACCGCCGTGAACCCCACCTCGTCCACCACCGCGCTGAGCGGCTCGACCGAGGAGGAACAGTTCCACTAACGGGCCGCGGACCGGCTCGCCCGCTTCAGGAGGTACGGGACCGCCAGGTGATGGACCGGCGCTGCCATGCCCCAGATCACGCGGGAGAAGCGCCGGTTGAAGCGCACGGAGGTCGCCCACACCACGCTCGCGTCCGTCACCTCGACGACGTTGTACGTGGCGACGAGGCCCGAGTGCGATTCGAGCGTCATCGACTCGGAACCGGAGTCCGAGATGAGCCAGCCGAGCACATGGCCCGGCTCGGACCGCCCGCCCATCCGCAGTCCGAGGACGAGCGTCCAGCCCAGCCGCAGGACCCGCTGCAGGAGAGCCGGAGCACCCTCGAACGTGGTCCGGCCCCACTGCTCGGGAGTGCGGGACCGGGCGTCCGGAGTCGCTAATTCGAAAGCGGACGCGTAGTTGGAATCCTTGAAAATTTCACTTGATCGAAGCGATTGCGGTACTTCGACGCGACGCGCACGCGGAGTGGACACGGAAGAGGTCTCCTTCGGCAGCTGAATCGGTGTACGGCAGGCGTACCAACAAAAGCAAAATACGGTCTCGGAGTCTACCCACAGTGGGCGGCGACCGAAAGGACCAACTCTGCACTGGGGAAGGGGAATCCATGGTGAAATCGGTGATAGCGAATGTCTCCGATACGGCGCGCTGGGTCGCGGAGTATCGGGCCCGTGAATCCGCGCGGCCGGACGCGTTGTTCAGCGATCCGCTGGCGGCGGGCCTAGCCGGCGAACGCGGCAGGGTCATCGCCGATGAGGCCAAGCGGTCTTTCGGCAACGGCTGGTTCTTCATCGCGCGGACCAAGCTCATCGACGACCTCGTCGCGCGGTGCGTCGCCGACGGCTGCGACCGCGTCATCAACCTCGCCGCGGGCCTCGACACCAGGCCCTACCGCCTGGATCTGCCCGCGGAACTGGAGTGGATCGAGGTCGATCTGGCCGGGATCGTCGAGGAGAAGAACCGCGTCCTCGCCCACGAGAAGCCGCGCTGCAGGCTCACCCGCGTACCCGTCGACCTCACGGACGGCGAGGCCCGCCGCGCCTTCCTCAAGGAGGCGACACAAGGGGCGGATCAGGGGGCGGCACAAGGAGCTGCACAAGGAGCTGCACAAGGAGCTGCACAAGGAGCTGCACAAGGACAGCCGGGCAGAACCCTGGTCATCACAGAGGGACTTCTCCTCTACCTGTCCGAATCCGAGGTCCGTGGCGTGATGTCGGACCTGAAGTCGTCCGGAATCACCTGGTGGATCGCGGACATCATCAGCCCGGCCGTCGTCAAACTCTCCGACCGGGCCAGCAAAAAGAACAATGCGCCGGTCGTCTTCGGCCCGGCCAACGGAATCGGATTCTTTGAAGAGGCGGGCTGGACCGTCGAACGTTTTGCCTCGCAGTTGCCGGCGGCGGCGAAATGGAAGCGCCTTTCTCCCTTCATGCGACTTCTTTCCCTGTTCCCCCAGCCCGATCCGCGGCAACCGCGCCGGGCTCCGTGGTCGGCGGTGGTCAGACTCCGCAACGGGGCCGCCTGACGCAACTGACCCACCCCCTGCCTGATCACATCTCTACTGTTGGGACGTACAGAAATGCCCGAAATGCAGCAGGCAACTCCCTTCCGCCGCCTGGTGGTTGTCGTGACCGACGGCGAGACGGTCGGCCACGCGGCGGCCCGAGCGCTGACGGACCTGGCCGGAGCGCGTGGCCTCGACGTGCCCGTGAAACCGGCCGACGACCCGGCGAACGACGACTACCGCGAGGTCGTCACGCGCGGTCTGCGCTTCCTCGATCTGGTGGCCCCCGAGGACCGGTTCACGCTGCTCACGGTCGATTCACTGGCGGCGGTGGAGGCGGCGGTGAACGCCGCGACCGCGGCGCAGGGAGGGGCACAGGGCGGCCAGAAGTCGGTCCTCAGCCTGCTCCTGCTCGACCACGCCGACTACCGCTACCGCATGACCTCGCCCGACGAACTGAACGAGCAGTTGGCCAAACTGTCCCTGGCCATCGGCGAGTCGGCGGAGTTCGAGCCGAGCCCGTACTCGGTGCACGTCTACACCGACCAGGACGTGGAGAGCTTCTACTCGGTGGAACTCTTCACCCCGCGCTGGATGCCGGCGGAGCCCTGGGTGGTGGCGGCCGATGTCGCCTGCGCGTTCGTCGACTCGATCCAACTGCACAGCAACAGCCGTCTGCGCCCCGCGATGAAGCCGAGCAGCATCGCGGATTCGATAGCCGACTTCCTTACGGCGCAGGCGGGTTCGGCCTGGGGCCTGCACTACTACACCGGCTCCGGCGTCGCGACCTTCATCGACGACATCGAGCAGCGGGCGGTGAGCAACGGCAACCCGATCGTGCGCGGCCCGAGCGAGCACAGCCTGGCGTGCTCCGCCCTCGCCCGGTACACGCTCGACGCCGCGCCGTTCGCGATCGTCGCGACCAGCGGCATGCACGAGGAGTTCCGCGGAACGCTCGCCAACCACGTGGCGGTCGGCACCAAGGGCTTCATCGTCTGCTGCGACTCACGCACCGACCAGTGGCACCCCTTCCAGGGCACCATCCACCGCACGGAGGACAGCCGCCCGTCGCTGCTGGCCCGCGGCTTCCCGGTGGTGCACATCGCGAGGTCGGCCGACATCGCGGCAGGCCTGGCGGAGGCGTTCGAGGCGTACTCGGCGGGACGGGGCCCGGTCATGGTGATCGCGCCCCGAGACGTACTCCAGACGACACTGACGCCCGACGAACTGCCGAAGGTGCCGGAGCCGACGACTCGCCGGGTCGAGTCGGTCCGCTCCTCCGAGGTCGACGAACTGTCGAACCTCCTCAACACCGCACCCCGAAGGCTCCTGAGCCAGGTGGGACCGCTCAACGCCACGGCGACGGACCTGATGTACGAGCTGGCGAAGAAGGCGGGCATCGGCCTGGCCGACTCGGTCGCACAGCCCGGCACGGTGAACAGGTACCGCGACGGCAAGACCATCGACGAGTACATCGGAACACTGAGCATGTACGGCTACTCGCCGCGCGTCTACGAGTACCTGTACAAGGAGGGCGCACTGCGCCCGTCGGCCGAGCAGTCGGTCATGTTCATCGGCACGCAGATCCCCCAGATCGACACGCCGTTCTCCGAGTCGTCGCTGCGCCAGCTCGCCCCGATCCAGATAACGGAGCGGGAGATCGACAGGGCCCCCTTCACGGGCCTGGGCATCGTCGACGACATCGAGGGAGTCCTGCGCGCCCTGCACGAGCGCCTCGACGTGGACCCCGAGGTCTTGGAGCTCCGCCGCAAAGCAATCGCCTCAACGACGGACTCAGACGGAGACGTAATCGGTTTGCTGCCGGTCCTCCCGATGACAACGAACTACTTCTTCCGCCGCCTGCGAGGGGTCCTGGAGGGCCTCATCGAGGAAGAGGACTACCGCTACGTGGGCGTGTACGACATCGGCCGAGCCGGCCTGTCGGCGGTGAACACCCTGCCCCGCACGAGCCAGGGCTTCTCGGGCTGGTACGGCCGAGGCCTGATGGGCGACGGCCTGATGGCCCTGCCCGGAATCGCCACCCGCCGCGACGAGAACGTCATCTCCTTCACGGGAGACGGCACGGCGGCAATGGTCCCTGACATCCTCCCCAACCTGGTCCAGCAGATAGCGGTCGACCACTCGGCGTTCCGCCGCAACCTCACGGTCTTCCGCTTCGTCAACGGCAGCCACTCGGTCATCCGCACATACCGCGAAAGCGTCAAGCCCTCGGCAGTGAGCGGCCAGACGGGAGTCCTGACCTTCACCCCCGAGGACTACGACCGCGATTACGGCTCCCTGAAGGTCCGCCACCGCAGGATCGCATCGTTCGACGACGCACCTTTCGCCACCCAGCTCCAGGAGCCGGGAACCATCAATCTCTACTCGGTGATGGTGGGCCACAACAACGAGGGCGACGGCCTGAGCAGGTTCTCGTCCCTGGGCTGGCAGCGGGACGAACTCTCGCCGAAGGCAATCGCGATGGCAGGAGTCCAGGTGGCACCGCAGGCCTGACGACGACAACACAGCGGGAAAGGCAGGAGAAGAACCCCATGGAGCAACCCGGTACAGGCACGACCGAGGAGCTGGAGTCCCGAGTGATCACCCTCCTGGCGGAGGCGGTGGTGATGCCACGAGAGGACGTCGAGGACCCCCGCACCAACCTCCGCGAGGACCTGGGCCTCGACTCGATGGACTACGTGGACCTGATCACGGTCCTGGAACGCGAGCTGGGCCAGCGGGTGGAGCGGGAGCAGCTGGCGTACGTCAGGACGGTGGGCGACGTGGTCGACCTGGTCCGAGCACTGGCATCGAAGCGGGACGGGGCGGAGCCGAGCTAGCCGCTGTCACCGAGGGGCCGGACTCTGCACATCGGGGTCCGGCCCCTCGCTGTCTCGATCGGGTGGGCCCCGTCACGCGGCGTCGAGGGCGGCGGTGATCTTGTGGCTCATGTCGGTCATGGTGGGGCTGGGGCCGCCCTTGCGGGCCTGGGCTGCGGTTTCGAGGGCGATGGTGATGATGCCGCGGAAGTTGTCGGCCTGGGCCGGGTCCTGCTTCTCGAGGAGGGCCGTGGCGGCCGTCAGGGCGGGGAACACGTTGTCGGCGAGTTCGGCCACGGACGTGCCGCCCAGGTCTCCGATCTTGGACTTCTCGGCGAGGACGTAGCCGACGGGGCCGGTGGCGGAGGCCAGGGCTATGGAGCCCTGGGTGGCGATCTTGTGGGGCGAGCCGGCCGCGTCGGCGGCGGCCAGGAGCGAGATGGCCCCGTAGGCGGCGGTGCGGAGGGTGAGCTTGTCCTGCTCGGTGAAGGTGATGGTGATGGCGGACATGGTGGCGTGCTCCTTCAATTCTGGGCGGCCCCTGCTGGGGCTTCCCGGCGGGTGCTTGCTGCTGTTGATGAGCAAGACTCTGCCGGGGGGCCCTGACACCACACCCACAGCGCACTGACAGCGCCTGACATCGGACCCCGACTCCTGTCAGCCAGGCGCAGGCAGCATCCGGCCACACGAGGAAGAAGGAGAAGCCGGCATGGCGATTCAGCGGATGGACAACGTCGGCATCGTCGTCGAGGACATGGACGCCGCCATCGCGTTCTTCGTGGAACTCGGCATGGAACTGGAGGGCAGGGCGGAGGTCGAGGGCCTCGTCGCCGACCAGTGCACCGGACTCGACGGCGTCCACTGTGACATCGCGATGCTCCGGACCCCGGACGGGCACAGCCGGCTCGAGCTGTCGAAGTACCGCAGCCCCGCCGTGATCAGCACCGGGCCGCGCAACAAGCCGCACAACATCCTGGGCACGCACCGCGTCATGTTCGCCGTCGACGACCTCGAGGACACCATGGCCCGCCTGCGCCCGCACGGCGCCGAACTCGTCGGCGAGATCGCCCGGTTCGAGGACAGCCATCTGCTCTGCTACCTCCGCGGCCCGGAGGGCATCATCGTCGGACTGGCGGAGCAACTGCGCTGAGAAGGAGCAGCCGGACGAAACGGCTGCGCCCAGCGGCATCCGCCTCCACATACGCCAAGACCCCGTCCTCAGCGAAACCGCTGATGGCGGGGTCTTCGGGCACCTAATCCAAGGTGCCCCCGGCAGGATTCGAACCTGCGCACACGGCTCCGGAGGGCCCTTCAGTCCCAGCAGTATGCGCAGGTCATAGCCTCCCATGCTGCTGACGAACGACGGCTCGTCCACGAATAGTCCACGGGGAGGCCATGTGTACTGGAGATCATCATTCGAAGGCGTCCAGGAGAGTGGTGTTCCCGGTAGTGGTGCGGGGGGCTGGTCAGTACCCGCCTTCCACGGACTGGAACGGATCAGGGTGGCTGGCCGGCGGTCTCCATCAGGACCACGCACCTTCGCCATTCCATTGATGCCCGCTTCAAGCAACGCGCGCTTCAGCCCTGGTGAGTGCGTCACGTGGTGGAAGGGGTGACCGTCGAGGACAGCTGGCTTCGGATCCTTCCCGCTCGCGTAGCGGTACACCTGGCCTACACGTAGCTTCTCGCTCATAACCAGTCCTACCCGCACCGGTGCTGCACGATGATCTTGTGTTCACGCTACTGGACGTTGCCTCACCCGTATCCAGTATCTGACCCAGGGCAGTGGACGGCATGGAGAGCTTCGGCGAAACCGGCACAAACAGAGCAGGTTGTCGGTACCGTTCTCCCGGACGCTGAAACTGAAAGGGTGTTAAGTGAACACTGATGCTCCCCGGTTGGAGATTCGTTTTCGTGGTCGAGTCATTGAGCATCTCGGCATCGACATGTATCAGTCGCCGGTAGCGGCCATTGCGGAGTTGGTTTCCAATTCATGGGATGCGGATGCCGGAGAGGTATCTATCTCGCTTCCGGATAATCTGGTAGACAGCGCCGGAATCGTCATTGCGGACAATGGTGAGGGGATGACGCTCGTACAGTGTCAGGATCGATACCTGAATGTCGGATATGACAGAAGGAAGGATAGGGCAAGTGATCGAACTCTAGCGGGCCGTCCAATGATGGGAAGGAAGGGGATCGGTAAGTTTGCTGGTTTTGGTATTGCGCGGTTTGTGACGATTGAGACCATCAGCAAGGAGACTGGGGAACGTACAGTTTTCCGTCTTGATGCCAATCAGCTGATCGAAGATGCCGACAGCTATGCCGATGATGAACCACTCACTGTTGATGTACTGGAGTACGAAGGGAGTAGTGAAGGTCGACGCAAAAAGCACGGCACAAAGATCACTCTCACCGGACTATCGCTGAAGAAAAAACCGAACGGCGATCAGTTCCGCAGCAGTATGGCCAGACGTTTCCTGCTGTTGGAGCGTGCTGATGAGTTCAATGTGACCGTCAACGGGACGCAAATTGCTGACTCTGAAGTGATGGAGAAGATCGAGTTCTATTTTCCTCGTGACTATACACAGAAGCAGATGCCGGAGGGTCTTACTCTTGATGGCGACTGGGGTGTAGAGGAGCTACCAAACGGAAACCGAGTTCGCTGGAGATTTGTCTTTTATAAGGAGCCGATCAGCGAGATTGAACTCGCCGGAGTTTCGGTATTTAGTCACCACAAGATGTCGCAACGTCCATTCTTCTTCAATCTCAGCGGGGGTCTAGGAGGGCAGCAGGCAACAAGCTATCTATCTGGTCGAGTTGAGGCAGACTATCTAGATGAACAGCCTAGCGACCTGATCTCGACGGAGCGCCAAAGGGTCAACTGGGAGGCGGAAGCAGCTCAAGATCTCTTGGAGTGGGGACAAGCGCGTGTTAGGTCCCTTCTTCGCCTTTGGCAGACCAAGAGGTCTCAAGTGAAAGTCGATGCCATGCGTCAACGCATGGCGCCATTCTCTGTGAGACTTGGACAGCTCGAAAAGCCTGAAAGGAAGGTCGTAGAAAGGGCGCTGACGTCGATCGCCCGCATCCAGTCTTTGACCCAGGAGCAATTCGGAAACTTGGCTGAGGCTATGCTTACCGCATGGGAAGGCGGAAGGCTAAAGGGACTCATCGGTGACCTGTCAGAGGCCGACGAGATGGATGCTGATTCTCTCGTGCAGATCCTGGTGGAATCTCGGGTCATGAACGCCCTTCACGCTGCTGAGCGAGTGAAGAGCCAGCTGAACCTCATCACTGGCCTTGAAGAAAGGATCAAGAATCGAACGCTTGAGAATGAAGTGAGGGATTACATCGCCCAGAACCCTTGGCTAATTTCTCCGCAATGGGAAACGTTCCGTGTCGAGAAATCTGTCAAGGGTTTGGTTGAAGAGGTAGCCAAGCAAGCATACGGAGATTACTGGAATGCGAGGATGGATCTGGTCCTTTCGTCTGGCAGTCAGCTCCTAGTGGTGGAATTCATGCGTCCTGGCATTCGAGTGGATTGGGATCATCTCAACCGCTACGAGCGCTACCTCATCAATCTGGAGAACGCGACCCTTGCGCGAAACTCCGAGTTTCGGAGCGTTACCGGCCTATTGGTGGCCGACAAGATTGAAAAGGCTCAAGACGTTCTCACTAAGATTGAAGACATGCGCCCCCGTGGTCGAGATGCGACTGACTGGGAAGGGCTTTTGGGGCGCGCGAAGAAGCAGTGGGAAGAGTATTTTGACATCCTGTTCAACCGCGCCCCTGACGACGGCCGAATGCAGAGATTGGCTGAGGGCTCCAGCCAGGATGCATGATCAGCTGGTGTGCTGCCCGGCCCCGCCGGCTCCTAGTGGTGGAGACTCGCGCAGCGTGACCTTGAGTGATGTGTGCTCAGTCGCAGTCATCTAGATGCGAACTACGGGCGGTGCGGTCGCTAAGGTCTGCTGGGCTGGTCAAGCGGGTCGCGAGGGGTGTGGATGGTTGCTGCTGGCCAGCGTGGTTGCTGTACTTCGCTGCTGTACGGCGATGGCTGACTCGTCATGTGATCTTGCGTCAGATTCCGTCTGGCGATCTAATAACCTGCCGTGGATTCAGGGATAGCGGCAGTGATCGGCGCCGCAGTAGGTGCGATCGGTGGACTCGGCGGCAGTATGTTCACGATGCTTGGGCAGCGTGGGCAACAACGTGCAGATCGGGCCCGTTGGCGCGATGACATGCGACGTCAGGCGTATACGTCACTACTGGACTGCTGCGAGCGGCTCACGGCTGGTTGGTGGGTAGCGGCTGACACCTTGCGATCCGACAGTGGCGACGAGGAGTTGCGGGAGGAACGTTTTCTTCACGCCCATGAGCTATGGACTGAGTTCACGGCTGCCGTAGGTGCAGTCTCTGTCGCTGGGCCTCGGCAGGTGACTGAGGCCGCGGAGTCTCTCATCGAGGCCGTGTATGAACTGGACGCAGCGGGGACGGCTTGGCGCGACGCATTGCGGAAGGGCCGGCAGCGAGGTCTGTCTAGTTGGGCTGTGGAATTCGATACCGCGATGAAAGCGATACAAGCTCCGAGAGCAGCCTTTCGGCAGGCCGTCCGGGAAGCTCTCGATACCGACTAGCACAGCTTGCTACACGGGGCCGACGGTCTCTCAATGACCGAGTCAGCCGGTGGGGCGCCGTCCCGGTTGAGGACGGCGCCGCACAGTACACAGGCTTTGAGGTCTGGCCTCATCTTTACCAGGTCGACCACGTCGACCCTTCAACCGTGCTGAACTCCCGTAGTGCCGGGGCTGACCTTCCGCTGGGGTGCAGCCTTGACCGGCAGTGTTCGCGCTTGTTGGTGTCATCCGCTGATGTCAGAAAGGCGGGTGCTCTTGACGACTCAGCCAAAAGTCATCCGCTCGGCCTCTTCACGGCAACGCTTCACAGTCGGCGGTTCCTCCGGGAGCTTTTCCCCTCGAAGGTGTGCGCCTATGCACGCACCAGCATCATCTACCGCGATCCAAACAGGGTGTCCGGGGCCTGCGTCAAGGCTGTCCCAGTACCACATGATTTGTGTCGCGCCCTTCAGTCGGGCACGCAATTCTGCCGAGGCGAGCACGAAGATAAAGGTGTCGATCGTGTGGATGTGGCGACGTAGCTCAGTAATCGGCTCCGGCGTCTCGTAGCCGGGATAGGGCAGGTCGGGCGGTAGGTCGCTCGTCAAGCTGTCCTTCATGTGGTGAATGGAGATCAGGGCTTGCCGAATCTCTCGGGTCGCCTCCTCCTGCCGAGCCAGCAGCCGCTCCGCTTCAAGGCCTTGGCGATTCTGCCGGTTCGTCCAGAGTGTCGTCCAGGTGCTCCCGCCTAGACCCAAGACGACACCAACGAGCCCAATCAACGCCTCTTGCACAACTCTCCCTGGACTGAACGATCGACAGCGCTCACATGCTGCCAGACTCCGCACGCGGTCGGTGGAGCGGCTTTGGGCCCCGACCTAAGCCGGGGCCCTTGGTGCTCAGCCCTCGTAGTCGAGGAACTCGCGCGGGTCGTAGCCGGGGTACTCGTCGGGGCAGAGAGTGACGTCCTGAGGGTCTTCGGCGTACGGGTTGGGAACCAGGCCGTCCTCGCACTGGGGGTTGGGGCAGGTCATGGTGTGCTCCCTAGGTCGGTGCCGTTGTCCTGATGGGCTTCGCCCGGCACGGTTCTGGGAGGGCGCACAAGGTGGAGCACCCCACTGTCTGAACGATCTTGGCGCCCTCCCAGGTTCGTGCTGCCCTTGGGCATCAGGTCAGCGGTGCCGACCGGCCGTCACCATGACCTGCCCCAACCCCCAGTGACTGGCCAGTTCCCAACCCGTACGCCGACGATCCGACCCACACTCGGCCCCGACGAGAACCCCGGCTACGACCCACCACTCCACCCACCTCCGCACCACCCTGCACCCGCAGACAGGCACGCGGTCGGTGGAGCGGCTTTGGACGGGAGCTGCTTTGGCGCGAGTGATCAGGGCCTCTTAAGCTTCCGGCGAGTCGGGCAGTTGTGGACCTGCCCGGTAGAGCACGACGTTGAGGCCCTGATCTTCGAGGCTCGCGCCAAAGTGGCTGTCTAAAGCCGTTCCACCGACCGCCCCAGCCACGGGGCAACGGCCCAGGTAGTGGGTTTGCCCGCCGGGTACCGCCGCCGCGATCCGGCCTTGTCGGTAACACAAAGCGTCTGTGGCCTGCTGTGCGGCAATCCCCTGTGCCCTATGGCCCGGTGCTGGGTTTTGGCCCCTTGGGGTGGGCGACGGACGGACGGCGCCCCGCGTTGCTGGCGTAGACATGGCCACGCGGGGCGGCGGCCGGCCGGCGCCCTGCCCCCTTGTCGGGGCCCTCGGTTCCTTGGATTGATCCCCTTCGGGGGCGGCTCGGGTCTGGAGGGCTTAATGGGGGTGTTCTTCGGCGTGCGCTTCTCGGCCCTACGGATCCTGCTTGGCTCTTTTCCCTTCCCTAGGTCGGATCGCGGCGGCGGTACCCGGTGGGCTTCTCCCGCGTCACCAGGGACGGAAGCCTAGGCAAGGGGTGGTTGAAGCTCGCGGCTGACTCTGGCGGTCGCGAGCGCAGCGAGCCTTGATGAAGTAGGGAAACTCTGTCCGCGCCCCTGCTCCGGAGCGGCTGATGCCGGGCTGTCCGGGTATGGCCTGCGTCAGCTACGGTGCGAATCATGCTTACTGCACTGGACACGCCTCAGGGTGCGGCTCAACTGGCTGAGTCCCTGTTGCCCCCGCTCGGTAATCGCTGGTTGCACACGCAGGCCGTTGCCGCTCGTGCTCGCGAGGCTTCGCCGGCAGTTTCCGATGCTGACCGCGATCTCCTCGTGTCCGCGGCCTGGCTGCACGACATCGGGTACGCACCGGAGTTGAGGCAGACCGGCTTTCACCCCCTTGATGGGGCTCGCCATCTAGAGGCCCTCGGTGCACCGCTTCGGCTCGTCCGGCTCGTTGCACATCACTCGGGTGCCGTGTACGAGGCTGAGCAGCGTGATCTGTCAGCGGAGTTGGCAGAGTACGAGCGGGAGGACTCTGAAGTTCTGGACGCCCTGATCTACTCCGACATGACGACTGGCCCAGCAGGGCAGTCCTTCGACTTCGACCGTCGGATGGATGAGATCTTGGTGCGCTACGAGCCGGGGAGCGAAGTCCACACCGCGATCACCAAAGCACGGCCCTACCTGAGCGCGGCGGTTGAACGGACGCTCGCGCGCCTCAACGCCGCTGCGTGATCAGCCGATGTAGGGCGTTGGCCGGCTGCTCAAACCATGCTCGATCCTCATCCGCATCGACGGATGGATGTTCAGGTCCGACAGCCGCGCAGGTGGGATGAAGGCAACTTCTTTGCTCTCGCTACTCGTGCGGAGATCTCCGCCGGTGATGCGTGCTGTGAAACAGATCGAGAATTGTTGGCGGACTTCGCCATCGTCGTACGCCATGACGTGTCCGGGGTTGGTGTAGAGGCCGACCAGTCCGGTCACCTCGATGTCGATCCCGGTCTCTTCCTTGGTCTCGCGTACGGCGGCATCGGCGACTGACTCGCCGACCTCGACACCCCCGCCGGGCAGTGCCCACAGATCGTTGTCGGTCTTGTGGATGAGGAGAACTTCGCCGGCCTCGTTGGCTGCCACGGCAACCACGGAGGGGACGATGCTGTTCGCCTTCGGAGCGTTCGGATCATTGACGTAGTCGACGCGAGCCATGTCTCCAGCGTCGCACGTCCGTCCTGCGATCACCTCTACGCGGGACGGCCACGCTCCCAGGCGTAGTCGAAGCTGCGCATGTAGTGGCGAAACGTTCGGGCTCCTGGCAGGTAGCGGAAGTGCAGGACCGGGTTCTGTCCGGCGGGCGCACCAAGAACGTGCGGGTTCACCAAAACGTCGTCGTCGAAGCGATAGATCGAGTTGTACAGGATCGTGTCGTGGAGGCGGAGTTCGACGCCAGGGACGCTGCTCGCCGGCTCAAGGTACCGTCGCGTGATCCGGGCGCGTGCTGCCAAGTCGCTGCCGATTCCTTCTTCTTCACCGCGCTGCTGAATCATCGGCGCTTCAGGGTCTCCGAGGAGGACACGTATCTGAGCCCCGGCGCGGGCCTTGTCGGCCAACTCGTCCGGCAGGTCGGGATGTCCGTCGAAGAGGAACAGTCCCGCGTACACAAGGATCTCGACCTGGCTCGTCGCTCCTTCGATCAACGAAGACCATAGGGAAGCGGGGACCGCGCCACGGTGCGGGTAGTACGTGATCAGTTCTGACGTGCTCGCTGTCTCCGCTTGCTTCTCGACGGTGGGCCAGAGGTAGACCTCGTCGACTCCGAGGAACTTCGATGCCTTCCACCGATGATTGCGGTGCGGCGTGCGGTCCTTGGAGATCCAGCGCTCGACGCTCTTCGGGTCGATACCTACGTGTTCGGCAAGGGTTTGAAGGGTCTCGTCCTTGGCGGAGATCGCCGCACGTAACCGTTCGTTCGCCATGTCATCTCCCCTGTGAACAAAGGGACTTGAAGACCTAGGGACGTTTCGAAGATAGCGAAGACGTCCCCAAAGGTCCATAGGGCCGGTGCTGCGTCCACCCTGTTCGGGAGTTTCCTGATCTCACCGCCAAACGGCGGCTCAACTCCTCGCAAGATCAGGAGAACAAACAATGCAGCAGATCCCCGTGGACACTGTCGGCGCGACGTTGATGGTTGCTCAGCCTCCGCAGCCGAAGTACGCGAACCAGAAGACGCAGGAGCGTGCGGCTGACAGGCAGACCGGTGAGCTTCTGGTGACCTTGGACGTGCTGTTCGTGAAGGATGGCAACGCGGAGGTCGTGAAGGTCACCGTGGGTGAGTCGTCCATCTCTGGTGAGCTGGCGATCGGTACGCCGGTCGCGCTTACCGGGCTGATCGCTCGCCCGTGGGAGAACGAGTTCAACGGCCAGAAGCGGCACGGCATCAGCTTCCGTGCGGTCGCGGCCACCGCGCAGAGCGTCGGGGCGCCGAAGAGCGCGAAGGCGGCCTGATCATGAGCTGGTTAGCGATCACGCTGGTGATCGTGGTCGGGCTGGCGCTGCTGCTTCGGTGGCGCCGCCCCGCCTGGTACTGGCTGGCCTTCGGGATCCTGTTCGCCGCGATCCGCGTCCGGGTCCACTACGCGGCCGTGATGGACGCCTGCCACCTGACGGTTCCCGCCTCGCGGCTGCGGCTGCGAATGGCACGCCTGCTCAACCAGGACATCCCGCGCCAACGGGTTCCCCGGCTGCTGCGGCTGTCGCCGACCAGGACCGGCCTGCGTTTGCGGATCAAGATGCGGCCCGGGCAGGACGCCTTCGAGTTCTCGGCTGCGGCCGATCGGCTGCGGCATGCCTTCGCGGTGCATCAGGTCACCTCCCGTGAGGTGAAGCCCGGAATCATCGAGATCACGGTGACCGGCTACGACGTCCTCAAGCGGGTGCAGATGCCCGCCAAGGTCGACCGGGAGGGTTTGCGGATTGCGCTCGCGCTGCGGGAGGACGGTCGTGTCCACTACCGCGATTACCGGCAGGTCCCGCACTCGCTGACGCTGGGTGCCACGCAGTCGGGTAAGTCGGTCTACCAACGCAAGGTCATCAAGGAACTCGCGCCGCTGCCCATTGCGCTGGTCGGTATCGACTGCAAGAACGGTGTCGAACTCGCCCCGATGGCCCGCCGGCTCTCCGCGCTGGCGGACAACCCCGATGACGCTGCCGATCTCCTCGAAGCCCTCGTGGCCCGCATGGAGACGATCTACGAAGTGATCCGGTCCGAGCAGCGCGTCAGTGCGGACACACCGGATGGGGAGATCACCGCTGACATCTGGGGTCTTCCTGAGCATCTGCGCCCGGTCCCGGTGCTGCTGACCGTGGATGAGATCGCCGAACTGGCGCTGTTCACGAACAAGGCGGAGAAGCTGCGCCGCGAGCGTGCGATCACTGCCCTGGTCCGGCTGGCTCAACTCGGCCGCGCTGCTGGCATTTTCGTCGACATCTACGGGCAGCGCTTCGGCTCCGAGCTCGGGGATGGAATCACCATGTTGCGCGCCCAGTTGACCGGGCGGACCGCGCACCGGGTCAACGATGAATCGTCGGCCAAGATGGCCTTTGGGGACATCTCCCCGCATGCGGTGTTCGCCACCACCCAGATCCCCAACGAGCGTCCGGGCACGGCCGTGGTCGGCCATTCCAACGGCGACTGGATCCGCATCCGCACGCCGCACACGACGGTGCGCCAGGCCGTGAACGCCTGCAACAAGCACGCCGACATGACCCCGGATCTCCCGGAGCTGGCGCGCTTCCGCCCGCCGATCCGCACCGCTCCGCTTAAGGCGCCCGCGACCGCTGAACCCGTCGCCGAAGCCGCCTGATCTTCCTGCTTCACCGGTCGGCGCGACCGCCTCGCGCCAGGTCCTTACCCGCTCCATGCCTGAATCAGAAAGAGGAAGCCATGAGCAAGCACGAAAACGCCATCGACAACAAGGCCCGACTGTCCCGGTTCGGCAGGGACATCAGGAGCTACGGACGCGACAACGGCAGCGACGACTTCTCCGAGGTCGTGCAGGGCGCCTTGATCGCGGAGAACGCGACCAACAAGGCCGTGGTCGGCTCCGGTTACCCCCGCAAGGGTCAGTGATCGCCATGACTGAACCCGGAAAGACGATCACGAGCCGTCTCTCACTGTTCAAGATTCTTGCCTGCTTCGGTGGCCGCCTGCTTGCACGACGAACTCACGGGGCTGGCTTCGCCGATTCGGAGACGCGTCGTGACGCTCTCCTAGCCCGACTGGAAACCGCCTCCAAGGCAGCTGAAGTCCATCATCAGTCGCGCACAGAGGTCGGTGATCGCCATGTGTGAGCACTGCGACGACTTCGCCCGCACCGTGAGCCTCTTCGTCGATCTGGCTCTGTACGCCAAACAACCGGGCGCGGACGAAGCTTTTGTGGACCTGGTCGGCCCGTCCTTGGCCGCGTCCCTCCCCGAGCCGCCTCCGGGCACCTTCCCTCCCGGCTACGGCCCTAGCGACGGACCCCAGTACCCCCGTGAGGAGTCATGAGCCCGGCCGTGGACAAGCCCGCTGCCGACGAGCCGGCCGTCAAGGAATGCCCGACGTGCAAGGGCACCGGGGAAGTCCCCCGCCCGGTCCGCGTCGGCCGCAAGCGCCGCCCCGTTGGTGAGCAGAACGGTTTGTGCCTGGGCTGCCTCGGCTCTGGCCAAGCGCCTACCGACTGATCACCGCCGGGACCGGGCGGCCGGGCCAGATCCCCGCCCCGTCCCGGCTCCAACTCCGTTGAAGGGAGGAACCGAGATGAAGAGCAAGATCCGCATGGATGCGGTGCTCGTCCAAGCCGTGATCGCCGGGGCGCTGTCCTTCGCGCACCTGCACGACATCGCCGCGGCGGCCGGACAGACCGGCTGGAAGGCCTGGGCCTACCCGATCTCGGTCGACCTGCTCTTGGTCGCCGCCTGGCGCCGGCTACGCAATTCCGGGCCTTCCCGGCTGGCCTGGTGCTGGTTCCTCATCGCCCTGGTCGCCTCGCTCGGCGCGAACGTCGCCACCGCCGGCTTCCTCGACCTCCAACATCCCCCGGCCTGGCTACGTTTCGGCGTCGCCGGCTGGCCCGCCCTCGCCTTCCTCGGCGGCACCCTCCTCGCCCACTCCCCGACACGGGAGCCCGCGAGCACCAAGGCTGGCAACGAGCAGCCGGCTCCGCCAGCTCCTGTCACGGCCGTACCGGATCCCGAGCCCGTCATCGAGCCGGCGCCCGTTGCCGAGCCGGACCCGGTTCCGGCCCTGCCCGAAGCTCCTGCCGCTGCGGAGGTTCCCGCGGTTCCGGCCGCGCTGGTCAGCCACGCCCGCAAGGTCGCCGACGAGCACCAGGCCCGCACCGGATCCCGCATCGACATCGACACCCTGCGCGCCCGCCTCGGCGTCCCGGCCCCGATGGCCGACGCGATCGCCGCCCAACTCACCTGACACAGAAAGGATCACCCGTCATGCCGCACGGCTTCATCTTCCAGCGAGTCATGTCCTACGGCCCCGTAGAGATCGGCACCGCGCACGACCGCGAAGGCCACAAGTGCTACGTCGCCGCCTGCACCGCCGACAAATGCGGCTGGTCCGCCGACTTCAACACCTACTCCGGCGCCTGCATGGCCGCCAAGGGCCACCACTGCCGCATCAACTGACCTGCAAGACAAGGAAGACCTGGTCATGTCCGTCCCGCTCTGGTTCACCCTCGCAGTCGTCGGCTACCTCGGCATCAAACTCGTCCGCCCGCCGGCCTGGCTCGTCATCGTCCTGCTGCTCGGCGGCTACCTCCTCGCCGACAGCCTGCTCGCCCCCGCCCTCGACCCGGCCATCAAGTAACCCACCACAGAAGGGAGATCACCCCATGTTTCAGCCCCGCGTACCGATCAATCCGGCACCCACCGGCGAGATCCCGGTCATCACCACCGCGAGCGCGATCACACAGCCCGACTACCACCACGCCTCGACCGACTGCTTCTGCCAGCACAGTGCCCCGGCGCCGGCCACGTCCACGGGTCCCACGGTGCAGCTCACCCCGGGCTCGCTCATCGTCATGGTCGGCGCCGGCACGGCCGTGGTGCTTGTCGTCGGCGCGGTGCTGGTCTCCATGCTCCTGGCGGTCGCCATCACCGCTGTCGCGTTGGCGATCTGCGCCCTGGTCATCCGCTCGCTCATCAACGGCGGGGCCAAGCACACCCGTTGACCGGCCCCGGAGCGGTCTCAACCACCAAGTCCAGTCCGCTCCGGTGCCGCACCTCCCACCCGAAACAACCGATCCGGAAGGAAGCCACACCATCATGACCCACCCCACTGCTGCCCCGGCCCGCATCTGCGGCAACTGCGACGGGTTCGCCACCGTCAAGGTCACCCTCGGCGGCCGCAACCGGCACGGCCACCTGCGCACGGTCACGGCTCGCTGCACGACCTGCCACGGAACCGGCAGGGCCCGCCAGGCCCGCGTACGGGAGGTGGCTGCATGAGCGCCCCGGAGAACCTCACCGCCGCTCTGGCCGACGTCAAAGCGGAGATGGCCCGCACCGACAACAAAGCCGCTCTGCTGCTGGCGTTCGTCGGTGCAGTGCTGGCCGGTGGTTGGACGGTCGCCAAGGACGCTCCCTTGAACGTCGCTGCCGTCGTGGTCGGCGGCACCGGTGTGGCACTGCTGATCACAGCGGCCGGCCTACTGCTGGGCTCGGTCCGCCCAAGCCTGGGCGGCTCGCACCGCGTCGGCTTCTCGCTCTGGGCGACACTCACCGCCGAAGAGATCGAGACCGAACTAGCCAGCGACCACAGCACTCAGCACATCGCCGCCCTCTCCCGCATCGCGGTCGCCAAGTTCACCGACCTGAAGCGGGCAGTCGACCTCGTTCGCATCGGTGGCGGACTGCTCATCACCGCAGCACTGATCGTCGCCGGCGGTGCCGCATGAGCCTCCTGAACTGGAACTCGGGACAGCACTTCGATCACGGCGACACGTGCGCCTGCACCCAATGCGGCAAACCCACCCCACTGCGCGCCCACTCCGGCGAACCCGTCTACAAGGTGTGCGCAGAGACGTGGAACGACGACCACCCCACCGCCCCACGCCACGAACACGACGGCCGCGACTTGGGCACCACCCGCTACTACTCCGACCCTCCCCGTAAGAGCAGCAAGGAGGGCACCCGATGACTACGAACCCTTACGTCTTGGATCTCTTCGCTGGCCCCGGTGGGTGGGCCGAGGGATTCCGCCGACTCGGTGTGCGTGAGGTCGGCATCGAGATCGATGCCGCCGCCTGTGCCACCCGCGCCGCCGCCGGACACACCACCATCCGCGCCGACGTCGCCACCTACCCCACCGCCCCACTCGCCGGGAAGTTCACCGGGCTGGCCGGCTCCGCCCCCTGCCAGACCTGGTCGGCCGCTGGCCTCCGGGCGGGGGAGGACGACCGAGAGCTGTGTCACCGGGCCCTCGACGACCTCGCCGCGGGACAGGACACCCGCGACGCTTTACGCGCCCGGTGCGCCGACGCACGCTCGCTCCTGGTCGTCGAACCCCTCCGCTACGCCCTGGACCTCGCCCCGGACTGGGTCGCCCTGGAGGAAGTCCCCGCGGTCCGGCCGGTCTTCGACCACATCGCCCGCATCCTCCGAGCCCGTGGCTACACGACGTGGGTCGGCATCCTCAACGCCGCTGACTACGGCCTCCCCCAGACCCGGCGACGCTGCATCCTGCTCGCCTCTCGCACCACCTCGGTCGGGCCCCCGGAACCCACCCACAGCACGGTCGCGGAACCCGAATCGCTCTTCGGCCCCGGCCGTCCGGCATGGGTCACCATGGCCGACGCGCTCGGCTGCCCCGTCGCCGATGTCATCACCCGCGGCGAACACGAAGGCGGCGGCACTCGCTTCTCGACCTCCGCTCCGTCTTGGGCGATCACCGGTCGGGCCCGCTCCTGGACGCTGCGCATGGGCAACCGGGAGCGCGCCACTCGCCGCACCCTCGACCAGCCGGCGCCCACCCTGTTGTTCGGCCACGCGCTCAAGGACGTGTCTTGGTACGACGATGACGGCACCGCCGTGCGCCGCCTGTCCGTCCAGGAAGGCGCCGTCCTTCAGGGCTTCCGGTCCGACTATCCCTGGCAGGGCTCGCGCACCAAGCAGTTCGAGCAGCTCGGTAACGCCGTCCCCCCGCCCATGGCCGGTGCGCTCCTCGCCGGCCTGACCGCCCCGACCGCTGTGGGGGTGGCCGCGTGACCGACACCGCCACCGTGGCGGGCCTGGATGCGGCCACTCTTGGCGACATGCTGCGGGTGGCCGGCTCCGACCGCTTCGACCGCTGGCAGGACCAGATCAGACGCACTGGCGGCTGCTCCGACCCGATCCACCTCACCGGCTGGTCCATCGCCAAAGACCGCACCACCGGCGAAACCCTGCGGCACTACACGACCGAGAACGAGCCGGGCGGTCGGCTGCGGATTGCGTGTGGCAACCGCCGTGCCTCGCGCTGTCCGGCCTGCGCCTGGACCTACGCCGGCGACACCTACCACCTCATCCGCGCCGGACTCGTCGGCGACCAACGCCACGAGATCCCCGCAACGATCCGACACCGGCCCCGCGTCTTCGCCACTCTCACCGCCCCCAGCTTCGGCCCCGTCCACAACCAGCCCACCCCCGGGGCCTGCCGCTGCGGCATCGCCCACCGTGACGACGACCCGGCGCTCGGCACCCCGCTTGATCCGACGCGCTACGACTACGCGGGCGCCGTGCTCTTCAACAACCACGCCGGCGAGCTGTGGCACCGCTTCATCAACCGGTTACGCCGCGAGCTCGCAGCCCAAGCTGGCATCACCCAGAAGGCATTCAAGGAAACCGCCCGCCTCTCATACGGCAAGGTCGCCGAATTCCAAAAGCGCGGAGCCGTCCACTTCCACGCCGTGATCCGCATCGACGGACCCGATGGACCCGACACCCCACCGCCGGACTGGGCGAGCACGGACCTGCTCACGCAAGCGATCCGTGCCGCCGCCGCGCACTCGTACGTCACGGTCACCGTGCCCCCGAGCGAGGAAGCCGGGTACTCCGGTTGGTCCCTGCTCTGGGGACGACAGCTCGACGTGCGCCCGATCAAGGCGTTCGGCGACGGCTCCGAGATCACCGAACAAGCAGTGGCCTCCTACGTTGCCAAGTACGCCACCAAAGCCGCCGAGAACACCGGCACCGTCGACCGTCGCATCGGCAACCGCGAAGCCGCCACCCTCCTCGGCCTGCCCGACCACCCTCGCCGCCTGATCGACGCCTGCTTCGACCTCGCCCCCGCCTACCCGGAGCGACGGCTCACGGCCTGGGCCCACATGCTCGGCTTCCGCGGCCACTTCTCCACCAAGTCCCGCCGCTACTCCACCACCCTCGGCACCTTGCGACAGATCAGAGCCGACTACCGAGCCGCCCAAGAACGTGAAGCCCTCGGCCTCGACGGACACGAACCCGACACCGTGCTCGTCCTCGCCTCCTGGCAATACGCCGGCCACGGCCACACCCCCGGCGAATCCGCCCTCGCCGCATCAATCTCCCGCGACCTCCAGCTCAACCGCGAAACCGCACGCGAAGCCCTGCACGACCAACCCGTCCTGGAAGGAGCGCACCAGTGAAAGACGAACTAATGACCGTGGCCGAGATCCTGACGGAGCTGCGGGATGTCTCCCGGCGAACCTTCTACCGGTGGCGGGAACTTGGGCAGGCGCCGACCGCATTCAAGCTGCCGAACGGCGAACTTCGGGTATGGCGGAGCGATTACGACGCGTGGCTGCGTGATCTGGAAGAGGCGGCGTGAAATCCCTCGACGTGAAGATCTGGGGCGTCCGTAAGCGAGCCTCGAAACGAGCTTCCTACGACGTGCGTTGGTCCGTCGCTGGCAATGTCTTCTCGGAGTCATTCCGCACGAAGGCGTTGGCTGATCACTATCGAGCCAAGCTCCTACGTGCTGCGCGAGAGGGCGAGGAGTTCGACGGTGAGACGGGTCTGCCTGCGTCGATGGCTGCGAAGCGGGCCGTGTTGACTTGGTACGCCTTCGGCTTGCGGTATCTGGCGATGAAGTGGCCACATGCGGCCCCCAACACGCGCGATGGTCTCAATGAGGCCCTGACATCCGTGACGTTGGCCCTACTGGACGACCGCCCGGGGCGCCCAGCTGACGACGTCCTGAGAAAGGCTCTACGCAACTGGGCATTCGTCCTGCCCGGTCCCCAGGATCGGGATGTGCCGGTTGACGTCGCCAATGCTCTGCACTGGGTCACCAAAGCATCCCGCCCCCTGGACTGCCTCGTCGACCCGGTGACCGCCCGTGAGGTTCTTGATTCGTTCAAGATTCGCCTCGATGGGAAGGCCGCTGCCGCGGAGACGGTGCGTCGCAAAAGGCGTACGTTCGTCAATGCCCTGTACTACGCCGTGGACTTGGGCGAATTCCGGGAAAACCCCTTGGCTGCGGTGCGCTGGCAGAAGCCCAAGGCATCTAGTGAGGTAGACCCCCGGGTGGTGGCCAACCCGCAACAGGCGCGCGCTCTGCTCCACGCCGTGTCCTACGTCGGCGGCTTTCGTCGTGCGCGCGGGCGACGTCTGGTCGGACTCTTCGCCTGCATGTACTTCGCCGGCCTCCGTCCCGCGGAAGCTGTCGGTCTCGCCGAACCCGATCTCGTCCTGCCCGGGGAAGGCTGGGGCTCTGCTCTCCTGCACCGCACACGCCCGAGTGTCGGCCGACAGTGGACCGATTCCGGCGAGACCCACGATGACCGCGGGCTCAAGAACCGTGCTGCTGAGGATGTCCGCCGCGTGCCTATCCCGCCGCAGCTCGTGGCCGTACTCCGCGAGCAGCTCGACACCTTCGGCACTGCCGCGGACGGGCGCCTGTTCTACAGCGAGCGTGGGGGAGTGGTGGCCTCCTCGACCTACTGGCGGGCCTGGCAGGAAGCCCGGCTGCTTGCCCTCCCACCGGCCGCGGCTGCCTCGCCGCTGGCTCGACGGCCGTACGACCTGCGGCACTCCGCGCTGTCGACGTGGCTCAACGCCGGCGTCGATCCAACAGAGGTAGCCGAGCGAGCTGGCAACAGCGTTGAGGTCCTGCTCGGCCGCTACGCGAAGTGCCTCGATGGTCGTCAGGAGGTGGCCAACCGCCGTATCGAGGATCTGTTGAGCGAGTACGACTGACCGACGACCACGCGTCGACGCTAGGGCCCCTGGACCTGTCCGGGGGCCTTCGTCGTTTTGTGGGGACTGACCTGGGGAAACGCCCCAAGATCATGTCCACGAATAGTCCACAGACTCTGACATAGGGCCGCTAAGGGCGGCATACGGCTGCACACGTCCGTAGATACGCCAAGACCCCGTCCTCAGCGAAACCGCTGATGGCGGGGTCTTCGGACACCTCATACAAGGTGCCCCCGGCAGGATTCGAACCTGCGCACACGGCTCCGGAGGCCGTTGCTCTATCCCCTGAGCTACGGGGGCGTGTCAGCGCTGATTGCGCGGCGACGGGTAGAACCCTACCAGCTCCAATGGGCTCCCCATGAACAGGTATTTCCGCATCTCCGCGGCCGCCGGAACGGCCGCACCGCACCGCGCTTCCCAGGGGTCGCCCCGGGGTCCCCCACCCGGGGCGGACGCGCACCCCAGGCATCCCCCGCACAGGGCAGAAGTGGGGAAAACCCGGACGCGGCGGTGTCGGCAGACCTACTCTCGAGTTGTGTCAGGCGTGCCCGGCCGCGTGCTTGTTGTGGACGACAACAAGGTCATCCGGCAACTGATCAGGGTCAACCTCGAGCTGGAGGGCTTCGAGGTGGTGACCGCGGCCGATGGTGCCGAGTGCCTGGACGTGGTGCAAGAGGTCAGGCCCGACGCCGTCACCCTTGATGTGGTGATGCCCCGCCTTGACGGGCTGCGGACCGCCGCGCGGCTGCGTTCCGATCCGCGGACCCGGCATCTGCCCATCGTGATCGTCAGTGCCTGTACTCAGTACGAGGTGGAGAGCGGTCTTGAAGTGGGCGTGGACGCCTTCCTCGCCAAGCCCTTCGAGCCGGGTGAACTCGTCGGGATCGTACGGCAGTTGCTGGAGCGCGGCCGCGGCGGCGAAGCGCTCGGCGGCGACTGCGCGGCCGGGACCGGAGAGGCCGAGCGAGCCGGCCGCACCGGCGGCTGAGCCGACCGCCCCGCGCGCCCTGTCGCAGAGGCCCGGCCACCCCGGAGACCCCCACCCCCCGTCCACATCCCGGACCATCCGCCAAACCGGGTCGCGTCCCTACCCCCCTCCTCCCATACGCTTGTCCCCGTGACCCCCGTCGAGCTCTCCCGTTCCGTGCTGCGCGCCATGCGCCGCGCCGTCGATGACGGTGAGCTACGTGACGTGGGCATGCCCGAGCGGGTGATCGTCGAGCGGCCTCGGCCCGGGGGGCGTGGGGATTACGCCACCAACGTCGCCCTGCAGGTCGCCCGCGCCGCCGGGCGTCCGCCGATGCAGGTCGCCGAGATTCTGTCCCCGCGGCTCACCGCGGAGCCCGGCATCGCCTCCATCGACATCACCGGGCCCGGCTTCCTCAACATCACCCTCGCCGAAGGCGGAAACAGCGGGGGAGCGGCCCTCGTACGCGACGTACGCGAGCGCGGTGCCTGCTACGGGCACGTCCACCCCGACACCGGCGCCCGCCACCAGCTCCACTTCCCCCGCGAAGTCCGCGCCGCCGTCCTCGCCGACACCCTCCGCCGGATCCTCCGCTCGCAGGGTGCCCTCGTGCGTGTCACCTGTGACGAGGCGCCCGACCCCGGCTGGTCGACCGGCCTCGGGGTGCGCGTCGACGCCCACGGGAAGCCTCCCGTCCCGCTCGACACGCTCCGCCCCGTCCCCGCCCCGCAGGACCCCACCCCCCTCGGCCGCGACGCCGCCCGCTGGGCCCTGCTGTATCCGGCCGGGCACGACCGCCCCCGGATCGAGCCGGCCGAGCAGCACCTCGCCCAGCGCGAGAGCAACCCCCTCTTCCGCGTGCGGTATGCGTACTCCCGTACCCGTGCCCTGAGCCGGAACGCCGAGGCCCTCGGGTTCGACGCCGTCCCCGGCGACGTGCAAGACGTACAAGAAGCGCAAGACCTCCTCGACGCCATCGGTGACCACCCCCGCGTCCTCGCAGCCGCCGCCCGGCGTCACGCGCCCGACCGCCTCGCCCGGCACCTCGTCACCACCGCCGACGCCTTCCTCGCCTTTCAGCCGTCCGTCCTGCCGCGCGGTGACGAGAAACCCCTGGCCGCCCACCGCGCCCGGCTCGCGCTCGCCGAAGCCGCCGGGACGGTGCTCGCCGGTGGCCTGTCCCTGCTCGGCATCAGCGCACCAGAACATCTGTGAGAGAGACGACCGCGACATGAGCCGTTCCGCACACCCCGCCGGGCCCCGCCACGCCGACGTACTGCCCGAAGGGCACTACACCGCGCCGCCCGCCGATCTGAACTCCCTCGACCCGAAGGTCTGGGCGCAGACCGTCACCCGCAACGCGGACGGTGTCGCCACCGTCGGCGGCATCGAAGTGACCCGGCTCGCCGAGGAGTTCGGCACCCCCGCCTACTTCCTCGACGAGGCCGACTTCCGTGCCCGCTGCCACGCCTGGCGCGGCGCCTTCGGCACCGACGCCGACGTCTTCTACGCAGGCAAGGCCTTCCTCTCGCGTGCGGTCGTGCGCTGGCTGCACGAAGAAGGACTCAACCTCGACGTCTGTTCCGGGGGCGAACTCACCACCGCCCTCGACGCCGGGATGCCCGCCGACCGCATCGCCTTCCACGGCAACAACAAGAGTGAAGAGGAGATCGAGCGGGCCATCTCCGTCGGCGTGGGGCGCATCGTGCTCGACTCCTTCCAGGAGATCGTGCGGGTCGCGCACATCGCCGAGCGGCTCGGCAAGCGGCAGCCCGTGCAGATCCGCGTCACCGTCGGCGTGGAAGCGCACACCCACGAATTCATCGCCACCGCGCATGAGGACCAGAAGTTCGGCATCGCCCTCGCGGGAGGACAGGCCGCCGAGGCCGTCCGCCGCGCGCTGCAGCTGGACGGGCTCGAGCTCATCGGCGTGCACTCGCACATCGGGTCGCAGATCTTCGACATGGCCGGTTTTGAAGTCTCCGCCCGTCGTGTCGTGCAGCTGCTCGCCGAGATCCGTGACGAGCACGGTGTCGAGCTTCCCGAGATCGACCTCGGCGGCGGGCTCGGCATCGCGTACACCTCCGACGACGACCCGCGCGAGCCGCACGAGATCGCCAAGGCACTGAGCGAGATCGTCACGCGTGAGTGCGAGGCCGCCGATCTCCGCACCCCTCGTATCTCCGTCGAGCCGGGGCGCGCCATCGTCGGGCCGACCGCCTTCACGCTGTACGAGGTCGGCACCGTCAAGCCGCTCGAGGGTCTGCGTACGTACGTCTCCGTCGACGGCGGCATGTCCGACAACATCCGCACCGCGCTCTACGACGCCGAGTACAGCGTCGCCCTGGTGTCGCGCGAGTCCGACGCCGAGCCCATGCTCGTACGCGTCGTGGGCAAGCACTGCGAGAGCGGCGACATCGTGGTGAAGGACGCTTTCCTCCCCGCCGACCTGGCTCCCGGCGATCTGATCGCCGTGCCCGCGACCGGCGCGTACTGCCGTTCCATGGCGAGCAACTACAACCACGCGCTCCGTCCGCCGGTCGTCGCGGTCAAGAATGGTGCGGCGCGCGTAATCGTCCGGCGCGAGACGGAGGAAGATCTCCTGCGTCTCGATGTCGGGTAATGAAATAGATGTCTCATGATTCGGACAGGGGATAGAAACTCCGGTCCGGTGGGTGAGACTGGTCCCATCGTTTAGATGTATGAGAAGTGAGGTCGGATGATGCGTACGCGTCCGCTGAAGGTGGCGCTGCTGGGCTGTGGGGTTGTCGGCTCAGAGGTGGCGCGCATCATGACGACGCACGCCGACGACCTCACGGCCAGGATCGGCGCCCCGGTCGAACTCGCCGGGGTCGCCGTCCGCCGTCCCTCCAAGGTGCGCGAGGGAATCGACCCCTCCCTCATCACCACCGACGCGACCGCGCTGGTCAAACGGGGCGACATCGACGTCATCGTCGAGGTCATCGGAGGGATCGAGCCCGCCCGGACCCTCATCACCACCGCCTTCGAGCACGGCGCGTCCGTCGTCTCGGCCAACAAGGCCCTCATCGCCCAGGACGGTGCCGCGCTGCACGCCGCCGCCGAGGAGCACGGGCGGGATCTCTATTACGAGGCCGCCGTCGCCGGCGCGATTCCGCTGATCCGGCCGCTGCGCGAGTCCCTTGTCGGCGACAAGGTCAACCGGGTCCTCGGGATCGTCAACGGGACCACCAACTTCATCCTTGACGCGATGGACACGACCGGGGCCGGGTACCAGGAAGCCCTCGACGAGGCCACCGCTCTCGGGTACGCCGAGGCCGACCCGACCGCCGACGTCGAGGGCTTCGACGCCGCCGCCAAGGCCGCGATCCTCGCCGGCATCGCCTTCCACACGCGCGTGCGGCTCGACGACGTCTACCGCGAGGGCATGACCGAGGTGACCGCCGCCGACTTCGCCTCCGCGAAGCGCATGGGCTGCACCATCAAGCTGCTCGCCATCTGTGAGCGGGCCGCGCACGGGGAGTCCGTCACCGCGCGCGTGCATCCCGCGATGATTCCGCTCAGCCATCCGCTGGCGTCCGTGCGCGAGGCGTACAACGCCGTCTTCGTGGAGGCGGAGGCCGCCGGCCAGCTCATGTTCTACGGGCCCGGCGCGGGCGGCTCGCCCACCGCGTCGGCGGTGCTCGGCGACCTCGTCGCCGTCTGCCGGAACAAGCTCGGCGAGGCCACCGGGCCCGGCGAGTCCGCGTACACCCAGCTGCCCGTGAGCTCCATGGGCGAGGTCGTCACGCGGTACCACATCAGCCTCGACGTGGCCGACAAGCCGGGTGTCCTCGCCCAGGTCGCGACGGTCTTCGCCGAGCACGGCGTATCGATCGATACGGTCCGTCAGACGGGCAAGGACGGCGAGGCATCCCTCGTCGTCGTCACCCACCGGGCACCCGACGCCGCGCTCAGCGGCACGGTCGAGGCGCTGCGGAATCTCGACACCGTGCGTGGTGTCGCGAGCATCATGCGGGTTGAAGGAGAGTAACCAGCAATGACCCACCAGTGGCGCGGAATCATCGAGGAGTACCGGGACCGTCTCCCCGTCTCCGACACGACGCCGGTCGTGACGCTCCGCGAGGGCGGCACGCCGCTCGTGCCCGCGCAGGTGCTCTCCGAGCGCACGGGCTGCGAGGTCCATCTCAAGGTCGAGGGCGCCAACCCGACCGGGTCCTTCAAGGACCGCGGCATGACGATGGCGATCACGAAGGCCAAGGAGGAGGGCGCGAAGGCCGTCATCTGCGCCTCCACCGGCAACACGTCGGCCTCCGCGGCCGCCTATGCCGTACGCGCCGGAATGGTCTGCGCGGTCCTGGTGCCGCAGGGCAAGATCGCGCTCGGCAAGATGGGCCAGGCGCTCGTCTACGGCTCGAAGATCCTTCAGGTCGACGGGAACTTCGACGACTGCCTGAACCTCGCGCGCGGTCTTTCGGAGAACTACCCCGTGGCGCTGGTCAATTCGGTCAACCCGTTCCGCATCGAGGGCCAGAAGACCGCCTCGTTCGAGATCGTCGACGCGCTCGGCGACGCCCCGGACATCCACGTCCTTCCCGTCGGCAACGCCGGCAACATCACGGCCTACTGGAAGGGCTACAAGGAGTACGCCGCCGACTCGGTGTCGACGCACACTCCCCGGATGTGGGGCTTCCAGGCCTCGGGTTCGGCGCCCATCGTGCGTGGCGAGGTCGTCAAGGACCCGTCCACCATCGCCACCGCGATTCGCATCGGCAACCCCGCGTCCTGGGACTTCGCCCTGGCCGCGCGCGACGAGTCGGGCGGCTTCATCGACGAGGTGACGGACCGTGAGATCCTGCGCGCCTACAAGCTGTTGGCGTCCCAGGAGGGTGTCTTCGTCGAGCCCGCGTCGGCCGCGTCCGTCGCCGGTCTCCTGAAGGCCGCCGAGCAGGGCAAGGTCGACAAGGGCCAGAAGATCGTCTGCACGGTCACCGGAAACGGCCTGAAGGACCCCGACTGGGCCGTCGCCGGCGCCCCGCAGCCGGTCACCGTGCCGGTCGACGCGGCCACCGCCGCCGAGCGCCTCGGCCTGGCATAACCCCGGGGAAAACCCGCAACTCCCCACAGGGGGTGCACAGGGGGCTTACGGCACGCATCGTGCGCCTCCTGTGCGCCCTATGTCGCCACAGAACCTTCCTTCGATAGGCTGTACCCAACCCGCCCCGCCGCATATGCCGCGGTGCCGCCGTGTATCGGCCTTCGGGTACTGCCTCACATGTGGCAAGTCCTCCAAAAGATCGCAGCTCAAGGAGAGTCATCGAGCGATGGCCGGTCCCGCGTTCCGCGCCGCCGCCGTCCGGGTGCGCGTCCCCGCCACCAGCGCCAACCTCGGGCCGGGCTTCGACGCCCTCGGCCTGTCGCTGGGGCTGTACGACGACGTCGTCGTCCGGGTGGCCGACTCCGGACTGAACATCGACATCGCAGGTGAGGGCAGCGAGACGCTCCCGCGCGACGAGTCGCATCTGCTTGTACGTTCCCTGCGTACCGCCTTCGACCTGCTCGGCGGACAGCCGCGCGGGCTCGAAATCGTCTGCGCCAACCGTATTCCGCACGGCCGGGGCCTCGGCTCGTCGTCCGCCGCCATCTGCGCCGGAATCGTCGCCGCGCGCGCCGTGACGATAGGCGGTGACGCCCGGCTCGACGACAACGCCCTGCTTGAGCTCGCCACCGAGATCGAGGGCCACCCCGACAACGTCGCCGCCTGTCTGCTCGGCGGCTTCACGCTCTCCTGGATGGACGGGGGAGCGGCGCGGGCGATCAGGATGGACCCCGCCGATTCCATCGTTCCGGTGGTTTTCGTACCGGGAAAGCCGGTCCTCACCGAAACCGCGCGCGGACTGCTCCCGCGCACCGTCCCCCATGTGGACGCGGCCGCCAACGCGGGCCGGGCCGCCCTGCTCGTCGAGGCGCTGACCAGACGCCCCGAGCTGCTGCTCCCCGCCACCGAGGACCGCCTCCACCAGGAGTACCGCGCACCCGCCATGCCGGAGAGCGCCGCCCTGGTGGACCGACTGCGGGCGGACGGCGTTCCCGCGATGATTTCCGGCGCGGGACCCACGGTCCTCGCGCTGGCCGATGAGAGTACGGCCGACAAGGTCGCACGCCTCGCGGGCGAGGGCTGGGCGGCCAACCGTCTGGCGCTCGACGCGACCGGGGCGAGCGTGCTGCCGCTCGCGCCTTGACGCAGTGACCTCCGGGTAACCGGATTTGGAGAGGGGGAATGTTTGTTGGATCCGGTAGTGTTAACCTCAAGTCTGCACCCGACCCCACCATGGCGAGGTGCTTCGTGTCCCCGTCCGGGACATCCATCCTTCCGGGAGCCTCCCAAACTGCTTCGTGCCTTGCATTGAGCAGTTCCGAGCACGCTCCGGAACCGGCGTGACCGAGCCGAGTGACACCGCACATCAGTGGCACCTCACCGGGACTCGCCATCACCAGTGAATTCTTCCGCCGCGCATTGGCGGACCACCGCCCCGGCCAGGTCCACACACCAAAGGACCGCCGGACAGCACAACCGGTCGCCGAGCCAGACAGGCCGACGTCCGCTCCAGGGAAGGACCCTTCGTGAGCGACACCACCGATCTGATGGGCGTGACTGCCGACACGCCCGCCACGGACGCCTCTGCGGCGCCTGCCACCGGTGCTTCGGCCGGGTCCCGGCGGCGCCGCGGCACCGGCCTCGAGGGCATGGTGCTGGCGGAACTGCAGCAGGTCGCATCCGGCCTCGGTATCAAGGGCACTGCGCGGATGCGCAAGAGCCAGCTGATCGAGGTCATCAAGGAGGCGCAGGCGGGAGGGGGCGCCCCCGCGAAGAGTGCCGCGCCGTCCTCGGCCGAGGCCGAGACCAAGCCGAAGCGCCGCGCGACCTCCAAGGCCCGTACGGGCGAGGACGCGGCGGCCGGCGGCAAGTCGAGCAAGGCCGACAAGGCCGAGAAGACGGAGCAGGCTTCGGGCGGCAAGGCCGAAGAGGCCGTCGCCCAGCAGCAGATCGACATCCCGGGCCAGCCCGCGGGTGCCGACAAGGGCGAGCGCCGGCGTCGCCGCGCCACCGCCGACGCGGGCAGCCCCGAGACCGTCACCGCCGAGGCGAAGGCCGAGCCGAAGCAGGACGCGCAGTCCGAGTCCCGCGGCGACGGCTCCGGTGAGGGCGCCGAGGGCCGCCGTGACCGTCAGGGCCGCGACCGCCAGGGCCGTGGCCGCGACCGTGACCGCCGAGGTGGCAACAAGGGCGACGACCAGCAGGGCGGTGGCCGTCAGGACCGCCAGCAGGGCGGCGGCCGGCAGGACCGTCAGCAGCGGGACAACGGCCCGCAGGACGACTTCGACGACGAGGCGGGCGGCCGTCGCGGGCGTCGCGGCCGGTACCGCGACCGCCGTGGCCGCCGTGGCCGCGACGAGTTCGGCGGCGCCAACGAGCCGCAGGTCGCCGAGGACGACGTACTGATCCCCGTCGCGGGCATCCTGGACATCCTCGACAACTACGCGTTCATTCGTACGTCGGGCTACCTGCCCGGACCGAACGACGTGTACGTGTCGCTCGCCCAGGTCCGCAAGAACGGTCTGCGCAAGGGCGACCACGTCACCGGCGCGGTCCGTCAGCCCAAGGACGGCGAGCGCCGCGAGAAGTTCAACGCGCTCGTCCGCCTCGACTCGGCGAACGGCATGGCGGCCGAATCCGGGCGCGGGCGACCGGAGTTCAACAAGCTGACGCCCCTTTACCCGCAGGACCGGCTCCGTCTGGAGACCGACCCGGGCATCCTGACCACCCGCATCATCGACCTCGTGTCGCCGATCGGCAAGGGTCAGCGAGGGCTGATCGTGGCTCCGCCGAAGACCGGCAAGACCATGATCATGCAGGCGGTCGCCAACGCGATCACCACCAACAGCCCCGAGTGCCACCTGATGGTCGTCCTGGTCGACGAGCGTCCGGAAGAGGTCACCGACATGCAGCGGTCGGTGAAGGGCGAGGTCATCTCCTCGACCTTCGACCGTCCCGCCGAGGACCACACCACCGTCGCCGAGCTGGCCATCGAGCGCGCCAAGCGTCTCGTCGAGCTGGGTCACGACGTGGTCGTCCTGCTCGACTCCATCACCCGCCTCGGCCGTGCGTACAACCTCGCGGCCCCGGCGTCCGGGCGCATCCTGTCCGGTGGTGTCGACTCGACCGCGCTCTACCCGCCGAAGCGCTTCTTCGGTGCGGCGCGCAACATCGAGGACGGCGGCTCGCTGACCATCCTGGCCACCGCGCTTGTCGACACCGGTTCGCGCATGGACGAGGTGATCTTCGAGGAGTTCAAGGGCACCGGCAACATGGAGCTCAAGCTCGACCGGAAGCTCTCGGACAAGCGCATCTTCCCGGCGGTGGACGTCGACGCGTCCTCCACCCGCAAGGAAGAGATCCTGCTCAACAGCGAAGAGCTGGCGATCGTCTGGAAGCTGCGCCGGGTGCTGCACGCGCTCGACTCGCAGCAGGCCATCGAGCTGCTTCTCGACAAGATGAAGCAGACGAAGTCGAACGCCGAGTTCCTGATGCAGATCGCGAAGACGACGCCGACGCCGGGCAACGGCAACGACTAGTCACAGCGAACAGCACCACCAAAGGGCCGCCCCCGTCATCCGACGGGGGCGGCCCTTTTGCCTGCCGAGAGACCTTTGCCACACACATAAGAGATTCTCACGGTCACGGGCAGTAGCACCGGCGCCGACGAAATCGCAGGTGGGAAGCTGGATGGGTGGGTTCGGAGTGCACGGTGGGTCACCGGTGTGCGCCGGGGGCGCCCACAAGGCGCTGTGCAACCCTTCAGGCGGTTTGCACGTCTGACAAATGACGTCACACCACGCCTGACCCTGAAAGCAGGGGGTAACCGACCCGACGAGGACTGAGGAGCACATGACCGACGAGAGCGCGCCCGAGGATCCGAAGCCCAAGCGCCCCCGTGGCGGAGGCGGCCGGCGCCGCAAGCCGACCACCAAGCGGCACAAGGCCCTCGTCATCACGGCGTGGACCGCCGCATCGGTGATCGTCCTCGGCGGTGCGGGCCTCGGCTTCGTGTACTTCAAGCTCAACGGCAACATCAAGGGCGTCGACATCAACGCGGCCCTCGGCACGGACCGCCCCGCGAACGTCGACAACGGCTCGCAGGACATCCTCGTCCTCGGCTCCGACTCCCGCTCCGGCGACAACGCCAAGTACGGCAAGGACGAGGGCGCCGCCCGCTCGGACACGGCGATGGTCGTGCACGTCAACAAGGGCCACAAGACGGCCAGCGTCGTCTCGATACCCCGCGACACCCTGATAACCCGGCCCGAGTGCAAGACCGACGACGGTCAGACCGATCCGGGCGGCCGGCGGCAGATGTTCAACACGGCGTACGAGGTCGGCGGCCCGGCCTGCGCCGTCAAGACCGTCGAGAAGATGTCCGGCATCCGCATGGACCACTACCTGGAAGTCGATTTCTCGGGCTTCAAGAAGCTCATCGACACCCTCGGCGGCGTCGAGATCACCACCAAGGAGGCCATCCATGACAAGGACAGCCACCTCGATCTCGAAGCCGGCAAGCACCAGCTGACCGGCGAGCAGTCACTCGGCCTGGTCCGCACCCGGCACGGCGTCGGCGACGGCAGCGACCTCGGCCGCATCCAGCTCCAGCAGGCGTTCATCAAGGCCCTGATCAACCAGGTCAACGACGTCGGCGTGTTCAGCAACCCGAAGAAGCTCTACGACCTCGCGGACGACGCGACGAGCGCCATCACCACGGACTCGGAACTGAACGACGTCAAGAGCCTCGCGGGCTTCGCGGGCGGCCTCAAGGGCATCGGCGCGGGCGACATGCACATGGTCACCCTGCCCATCCAGTACGACCCGGCCGACCCCAACCGCGTACTCCCCCTGGAGAAGGCCGACCGCCAGGTCTGGGCCGCGCTCAGGGCCGACAAGGCGATCCCCAAGTCCGCCACCGAGCAGTCCGCGGGCGACAAGGGCGGCGCGGACGACGTCGTGAGCAGCAACTGAGCCGTTCGCCCGCCCTCGGGGAATAGATGAGCGCCCACCCCGGTTTGGGCAGATGCGACCAGTCCTGGCAGACTGGTACGTCGGCCCCGGTTCACGTACGAGCAATCCGCGCGTACGACCCGGTGCCCTCCCGAAACTAGGAGACACCTTGAAGCGCGACATCCACCCCGAGTACGTCGAGACGCAGGTCAGCTGCACCTGTGGCGCGTCGTTCACCACCCGCAGCACGATCTCCAGCGGCACCGTCCGCGCCGAGGTCTGCTCCGAGTGCCACCCGTTCTACACGGGCAAGCAGAAGATCCTCGACACCGGTGGCCGTGTGGCCCGCTTCGAGGCCCGCTTCGGCAAGGCTGCCGGCTCCAACAAGTAGCGAGCCACTGCGCCGGTCTTCGGCCGCCCTCGGGAGGGGGTGGCCGGGACCGGCGCTTTGCCGTCTGACGCAAGCGCCACTCCGCGAACGAAATTCGCGTACGAAACCAGGAGCCCCCGATGTTCGAGGCGGTCGAGGAACTGATCGGCGAGCACGCCGATCTGGAGACGAAGCTCGCGGACCCCGCGGTCCACGCCGACCAGGCCAACGCGCGCAAGCTCAACAAGCGCTACGCCGAGCTCACCCCGATCGTCTCGACGTACCGCGCCTGGAAGCAGACCGGCGACGACATCGCGACGGCCCGTGAACTGGCCGCGGAGGACCCGGAGTTCGCCGCCGAGGTCAAGGACCTCGAGAAGCAGCGCGAGGAGATCACCGAGAAGCTGCGGCTGCTGCTCGTGCCCCGGGACCCGTCCGACGACAAGGACGTCATCCTCGAGGTCAAGGCGGGCGCGGGCGGCGACGAGTCGGCGCTCTTCGCCGGCGACCTCCTTCGCATGTATCTGCGGTACGCGGAGCGCGTGGGCTGGAAGACCGAGATCATCGACGCCACCGAGTCCGAGCTCGGCGGCTACAAGGACGTCCAGGTCGCCGTGAAGACCAAGGGCGGCAACGGCGCGACCGAGCCAGGACAGGGCGTCTGGGCGCGACTGAAGTACGAGGGCGGCGTACACCGCGTGCAGCGCGTTCCCTCGACCGAGTCGCAGGGCCGCATCCACACCTCCGCGGCCGGTGTCCTGGTGACGCCGGAGGCCGAGGAGGTCGACGTCGAGATCCACGCGAACGACCTCCGCATCGACGTCTACCGCTCGTCGGGCCCCGGCGGCCAGTCCGTCAACACCACCGACTCCGCGGTGCGCATCACGCACATTCCCACCGGAGTCGTCGCCTCCTGCCAGAACGAGAAGAGCCAGCTGCAGAACAAGGAGCAGGCGATGCGTATCCTGCGCTCCAGGCTCCTTGCCGCGGCCCAGGAGGAAGCGGAGAAGGAGGCGGCGGACGCCCGTCGCAGCCAGGTCCGCACGGTTGACCGCTCCGAGAAGATCCGTACGTACAACTTCCCGGAAAACCGGATCTCGGACCACCGCGTCGGCTTCAAGGCGTACAACTTGGACCAGGTGCTCGACGGAGAACTCGACGCGGTCATTCAGGCCTGCGTCGACGCGGACTCCGCCGCCAAGCTCGCGGCCGCGTAAGCACCCGACAACCGCACTGCCCCCGGAGGACCAGCGTGAACCTGCTGCTCGCGGAAGTGGCCCAGGCCACCCAGCGGCTGGCCGACGCCGGCGTGCCCTCGCCGCGCAACGACGCCGAGGAGCTCGCCGCCTTCGTGCACGGCGTGAAGCGGGGCGAGCTGCACGCCGTCAAGGACGCGGACTTCGACGCACGCTACTGGGAGGCGATCGCGCGCCGCGAGGCCCGCGAACCGCTCCAGCACATCACCGGGCGTGCCTTCTTCCGCTACCTCGAACTGCAGGTGGGCCCCGGTGTGTTCGTGCCGCGCCCCGAGACCGAGTCGGTCGTCGGCTGGGCCATAGACGCCGTGCGCGCGATGGATGTCGTCGAGCCGCTCATCGTCGACCTGTGCACCGGCTCCGGCGCCATCGCGCTCGCCATGGCGCAGGAGGTGCCGCGCTCGCGGGTGCACGCCGTGGAGCTGTCCGAGGACGCGCTGAAGTGGACGCGGAAGAACGTCGAGGGGTCCAGGGTCAAGCTCTCCCAGGGCGACGCGCGTGACGCGTTCCCCGAGCTCGACGGCCAGGTCGACCTCGTCGTCTCCAACCCGCCGTACATCCCGCTCACGGAGTGGGAGTACGTCGCCCCGGAGGCCCGCGACTACGACCCCGAGCTCTCCCTCTTCTCCGGCGAGGACGGCCTCGACCTGATCCGCGGCATCGAGCGCACCGCTCACCGCCTCCTTCGGCCCGGCGGTGTCGTCGTCGTCGAGCACGCGGACACCCAGGGCGGCCAGGTCCCGTGGATCTTCACCGAGGAGCGGGGCTGGGCCGACGCGGCCGACCACCCGGACCTCAACAACCGCCCGCGCTTCGCGACCGCCCGTAAGGCGATGCCGTGAGGACCAAGACTTCAAGCCAGCAGTACGTGTACGAGGAGGCCCGCTAAATGGCACGGCGATACGACACCAACGACGCGACCGACCGTACGACCGGTCTGCGCGAGGCCGCGTCCGCCGTCCGCCGTGGCGAGCTGGTCGTGCTGCCCACCGACACCGTCTACGGCATCGGTGCCGACGCCTTCACCCCGGAGGCCTGCGCCGATCTGCTCGACGCCAAGGGCCGTGGCCGCAATATGCCCACCCCTGTCCTCATCGGCTCCCCGAACACCCTGCACGGCCTGGTCACCGACTTCTCCGAGTCGGCCTGGGAGCTCGTCGACGCCTTCTGGCCGGGCGCGCTGACGCTGGTCGCCAAGCAGCAGCCGTCGCTCCAGTGGGACCTCGGTGACACCCGCGGCACGGTCGCCATCCGCATGCCGCTGCACCCCGTCGCCATCGAGCTGCTCACCGAGGTCGGGCCGATGGCCGTCTCGTCCGCCAACCTCACGGGCCACCCGGCCCCCGAGGACTGTGACGCCGCGCAGGAGATGCTCGGGGACTCCGTCTCCGTGTATCTGGACGGCGGTCCGACGCCGGGCATCGTTCCCTCCTCGATCGTGGACGTCACCGGCAAGGTGCCGGTACTGCTGCGCGCGGGTGCCCTGACCGCGGAGGAGCTCCGCAAGGTGGTACCCGACCTCGAGGTGGCGAATTGACAGCCCCTGAGACGGGGCGTGGCATAGCGGCTTGTCGAGATTCGTTCCGCATCCTCCACGTCAGCACCGGCAATGTGTGCCGCTCGCCGATCACCGAGCGGCTGACGCGGCATGCCCTGGCGGACCGCCTCGGCGATCCGTTCACGGGCGGCCTGATCGTGGAGAGCGCGGGTACGTGGGGGCACGAGGGCGCCCCCATGGAGACCAACGCCGAGACGGTCCTCGCGGACTTCGGGGCGGACGCCTCCGGCTTCATGGGCCGTGAGCTGCTCGACGACCACGTCATCCGGGCGGACCTCGTCCTGACGGCGACGCGGGACCACCGGGCGCAGGTCATCTCGATGGGCCACTCGGCAGGACTGCGCACGTTCACGCTGAAGGAGTTCACCCGTCTGGTGCGGGCCATAGACCCGGCCACACTGCCCGACCCCGACGGGGAGGGCGTGGTGGAGCGTGCGCGTGCCCTGGTGCGGGCGGCCGCGGCGCTGCGCGGCTGGCTGCTCGCGCCGAGCGTCGAGGCGGACGAGGTGTACGACCCCTACGGGGCGCCGCTGCCCTTCTTCCGCTCGGTGGGCGACGAGATCAACGAGGCGCTCGACCCGGTGGTGACGGCGCTGACCGGCGTACGCGCCAAAGCCTGAACCTTTCCCCTCCGGGGGCGGACACCGCGCGTGCCGCGTGCGGCAGGCCTACATTGGAGGGACTTCAACCCCCGCCAGGCCCGGAGCCCACGATGCCGGTCACCACCGAACAACCGCCCACCGTGGGGGCTGACGCGCTCCGCCGCGAGGACCCCCAGATGGCCGAGGTCCTCCTCGCCGAAGCCGAACGCCAGGCGAGCGGCCTCCAGCTCATCGCCGCCGAGAACTTCACCTCACCGGCCGTCCTCGAAGCCCTCGGCTCACCCCTCGCCAACAAGTACGCCGAGGGCTACCCCGGCGCCCGCCACCACGGCGGCTGCGAGCTGGTGGACGTCGCCGAGCGCATCGCCATCGACCGCGCCAAGGCACTCTTCGGCGCCGAGCACGCCAATGTGCAGCCGCACTCCGGATCGTCCGCCGTGCTCGCCGCGTACGCCGCGCTGCTGCGCCCCGGCGACACCGTCCTCGCCATGGGCCTGCCGTTCGGCGGCCATCTCACGCACGGTTCGCCCGCGAACTTCTCGGGGCGCTGGTTCGACTTCGTCGGCTACGGCGTCGACCCCGAGAGCGGCCTCATCGACTACGAACAGGTGCACGCCCTCGCCCGTTCGCACCAGCCGAAGGCGATCGTCTGCGGCTCCATCGCCTACCCCCGGCACATCGACTACGCGGCCTTCCGCGACATCGCCGACGACGTGGGCGCCTATCTCATCGCCGACGCCGCCCACCCCATCGGCCTGGTCGCCGGGGGAGCGGCCCCCAGCCCGGTGCCGTACGCGGACGTCGTCTGCGCCACCACCCACAAGGTGCTCCGCGGCCCGCGCGGCGGCCTGATCCTGTGCGGGGCCGAGCTCGCGCAACGTATCGACCGGGCGGTCTTCCCCTTCACCCAGGGCGGCGCCCAGATGCACACGATCGCCGCCAAGGCCGTGGCCTTCGGCGAGGCGGCCACCCCGGCCTTCACGGCGTACGCCCATGACGTCGTCGCCAATGCGCGGATCCTCGCCGAGGCGCTGGCCGCCGCGGGCTGCGTGATCAGCACCGGCGGCACCGACACCCACCTGATCCTGGCCGACCCGGCCCCGCTGGGCGTCGACGCGAGCACCGCACGCGGCCGTCTCTCCGCGGCGGGCCTGGTCCTCGACACCTGCGCCCTGCCCTACGGCGACAGCCGGGGACTGCGGCTCGGCACGGCCGCCGTCACCACACAGGGCATGACCGACGCGGAGATGGTCCGCATCGCCGGGCTCTTCGCCGAAGCGGTGCGCGAGGACCCGGGCGTACGAGAGGAAGTGCGCGCATTGGTGGGCAGATTTCCGCCGTATCCGGGCTAGGTCGGGGTAGACGCGTCCGGAAGAGGTGCGTTCTCGTGCAACCATCGTCGCTACCCGGAAGTCCCCAGCCATATGCCCGCAGAGCTAGGCTGTGGGGCTGAGATGGCCAGCGATACCTGTGGGGAAGCCCGTGCGTGAATACCTCCTTACGCTCTGCATCACGGCCGCGGTGACTTACCTGCTGACCGGCCCGGTGCGGAAGTTCGCGATCGTGGCCGGCGCCATGCCGGAGATCCGCGCCCGCGACGTGCACCGGGAGCCGACGCCCCGGCTCGGCGGGATCGCGATGTTCTTCGGGCTGTGCGCGGGGCTGCTCGTCGCCGATCACCTGCCGAATCTGAACGACGTCTTCGAGCGCTCCAACGAGCCGCGCGCGCTGCTCTCCGGCGCCGCGCTGATCTGGCTGATCGGTGTGCTCGACGACAAGTTCGAGATCGACGCACTGATCAAGCTGGGCGCCCAGATGATCGCCGCGGGCGTCATGGTCATCCAGGGTCTGACGATCCTGTGGATCCCGGTCCCGGGCTACGGCATGGTCCTCCTGGACCAGGGGCAGGGCACGCTCCTGACGGTCGCGCTCGTCGTCATCACCATCAACGCCGTGAACTTCGTGGACGGCCTCGACGGCCTGGCCGCGGGCATGGTGTGCATCGCCGCATCGGCGTTCTTCCTCTACGCGTACCGCCTCTGGTACGGCTACGGCATCGAGGCCGCGGCCCCCGCGACGCTCTTCGCCGCGATCCTGATCGGCATGTGTGTGGGCTTCCTGCCGCACAACATCCATCCCGCCAGGATCTTCATGGGGGACTCGGGCTCGATGCTGATCGGCCTGATCCTGGCGGCGGGGGCGATCTCCGCCACCGGGCAGATCGACGGTGACGCCCTGAAGCTGAACTTCGGCGGCACCCGCGACGCCACCCACGCGATGCTCCCGGTCTTCATCCCGCTGCTCATGCCGCTGACGATCATCGCGATCCCGTTCGCCGACCTGGTGCTCGCCATCGTCCGCCGTACGTGGAACGGAAAGTCGCCGTTCGCCGCCGACCGCGGGCACCTGCACCACCGGCTCCTGGAGATCGGCCACTCGCACAGCCGCGCGGTGCTGATCATGTACTTCTGGTCGGCGCTCATCGCCTTCGGGACGGTCGCGTACTCGGTCCACTCCACGAGCATGTGGATCCTGCTCGGCATCGTCGCGCTCAGCTCCGTGGGCCTGGTGCTGCTCCTGCTGCCGCGCTTCACCCCGCACATTCCGCGCTGGGCGGAGTCGTTCGTGCCGCCGCGCTACCGGCGCCGCCGCCGGGCCGCCGGAGCCGGTGCCGACGCGGGTGATGAGACGAACGTGACAGCCGGGACGGATGCGCAGGGAGAGACCGAAGCGAAGGCGGATTCGCCTCCTCCGGTCGGCGCAGGCGTCAACGGAGCGACCGCCGTCGGCACCCGCTCGCGCCTCGAGGATCGGCGCAAGGCCGGCTCGTCGAGCTGACGGGTCGAGGTCAAACTCGCCCAATACCAGACAACTCGCCTCGCTGAATGCACAGACGCGCAGACTCACTCTCATGTGTGACGGCGAGCACACCTGGCAGGTAAAGACCTCATCAAATAGTTTGTGATACCGTTCACGAAACCAGGGGATAGCGCCGAAGGACCGTAGTGCGACGGTTCATTGGCCCGAGGGACGCTCTCGACCCCGGACTACGCTCGTCCATGACGACACCCTGCCCCCATCAGTAAGCGGAGCTGCCGCCATGCCGTCTCAAGACACCCGAACACTCCTTCAGACCGCCGTACCCACGGCTGCCGCGGGCGCGATCGTCGCCATCGTCAGTGCCGTGGTCGCGGGCGGCAAGGGAGCACTCGGTGCGGTCGTCGGCACTCTGGTGGTCATCGCTTTCATGGGGCTCGGGATGTTCGCGCTGCAGCGAACGGCGAAGGCGCTCCCGCATCTGTTCCAGATGATGGGTCTGCTGCTCTACGTCGTTCAACTCCTGTTGCTTCTCGTATTCGTGGCCCTGTTCAAGGACACCACGCTGTTCAACCCCAAGGCCTTCGCCGTGGGCCTTGTGGTGGCGACCGTCGTATGGATGGCGTCGCAGGCCCGCGCGCACATGAAGGCCAAGATCCTTTACGTCGATCCCGACTCCGAGCAGAAGGACAAGCCGGAGAAGTCGGGGTCCTCGACGTGAAGGGTAGGGCCGGGATAAATGCCCGTTCGAGATGCTGCTATCGTCCGGTGCCAACTGCGGCACTGCTGGCGCGGGCATCTGAGCTGACGCCTGCACGATCGCGAGGCTCGATGCCTGAACGCCGCGCCCACATCCGAAACACCAGTCTGGTGCCGAATCGCGGCTGCGCGCCGCGCCGACACGACAACGAGGTTGCCGTACCTATGCGTCACGCCGAAGGAGCCCGCGGTGAGTGCTGACCAAACTGAGCTCGCCTTTGACTGGAGCTGTCGGATCATGTCCGACAACGGCTGTGGCTTCCCGGCTCCGGGCCTGCACTCGTTCCTCTTCAAGCCGATCTTCGAGGTCGGCGGGTTCGAGTTCAACAAGGTCATGCTGCTCGCCCTGCTGACCACGCTCGTCGTCGTCACCTTCTTCTACACGGCGTTCGGCAAGGCCAAGGTCGTCCCGGGCAAGCTGCAGATGATCGGTGAGGCCGGCTACGACTTCGTACGCCGCGGCATCGTCTACGAGACGATGGGCAAGAAGGAGGGCGAGAAGTACGTCCCCCTGATGGTCTCGATGTTCTTCTTCATCTGGATCATGAACATCTGGTCCGTGATCCCGCTGACCCAGTTCCCGGTCTCTTCGGTCTTCGCGTACCCGGTCGTGCTCGCCGCGATCGTCTACTTCATCTGGGTGCCCCTGACCTTCAAGCGGCACGGATTCGTCGGCGGCTGGAAGAACATCACCGGCTACGACAATTCGCTCGGCCCGATCAAGTGGCTTGTGGCGTTCATCGAGTTCTTCTCGAACCTGATCGTCCGGCCGTTCACGCACTCGGTGCGACTGTTCGCCAACATGTTCGCCGGTCACCTGATGCTGGTGATGTTCACCGTCGCCTCCTGGTACCTGCTGAACAGCTTCATGATCCCGGCCGCTGGTGTGTCCTTCGTGATGACCATCGCCATGATCCTCTTCGAGCTCTTCGTGCAGGCGGTCCAGGCGTACGTCTTCGTGCTCCTCTCCGCCACCTACATTCAGGGCGCTCTCGCCGAGCACCACTGAGTGACCCCCGGCTTTCTAGCCCCCAGATCGCCCGGTGGCCAACCCCCACCGGTCCATGAAAGAGAAGGAAGTAACGGCATGTCCGCGACCCTCGAACTCGCCGCAGGCGTCTCCGGCTCCCTCGGCTCCATCGGCTACGGCCTCGCCGCGATCGGCCCCGGCATCGGCGTCGGCATCGTTTTCGGTAAGGGCACCGAGGCCCTGGCCCGTCAGCCCGAAGCTGCCGGCCTGATCCGTTCGAACCAGATCCTCGGCTTCGCCTTCTGTGAGGCGCTCGCCCTCATCGGCATCGTCATGCCGTTCGTGTTCGGTAAGTAATCACTGCTTGCTGACACTTTTCGACGAAAGGCACTGATGTGATCGCCAACCTGGTTCAGCTGGCGGCCGAGGAAGAGCAGAACCCGCTCATCCCGCCGGGTCCTGAGCTGCTCGTCGGCGCACTGGCCTTCGCTGTCGTCTTCTTCTTCTTCTGGAAGAAGCTCCTCCCGAACATCAACAAGGTTCTGGACGAGCGCCGCGAGGCGATCGAAGGCGGTATCGAAAAGGCCGAGGCCGCTCAGACCGAGGCCCAGAGCGTTCTTGAGCAGTACAAGGCTCAGCTCGCCGAGGCTCGGCACGAGGCCGCGCGTCTGCGCCAGGAGGCGCAGGAGCAGGGCGCCCAGCTCATCGCTGAGATGCGTGCCGAAGGCCAGCGGCAGCGCGAGGAGATCGTCGCCGCCGGTCACGCGCAGCTCGCCGCCGACCGCAAGGCCGCCGCGCAGACGCTGCGTCAGGACGTGGGCCAGCTGGCCACCGACCTGGCCGGCAAGCTCGTCGGCGAGTCCCTCGAGGACCACGCCCGGCAGAGCCGCACGATCGACCGTTTCCTCGACGAGCTCGAGGAGAAGGCCGAGGCCACTCGATGACAGCGCACGGAGCTAGCCGCGAGGCCACGGCCGCCGCGCGCGAGCGCCTCGACGCGCTGACCGACAACACGTCGGTCGACGCGAAGAAGCTCGCGGACGAGCTGGCCGCTGTCACCGCGCTCCTGGGCCGTGAGGTTTCGCTGCGCCGGGTCCTGACCGACCCGTCGCAGAGCGGCGAGGCCAAGGCCGAGCTCGCCGGGCGGCTGCTCGGCGGGCAGGTGGGCGGCGAGACCGCCGACCTGGTGGCCGGCATGGTCCGCTCGCGCTGGTCGCAGTCGCGTGACCTGGTGGACGCCCTCGAGGAGCTCGCCAACCTCGCCGACCTGACCGGTGCGCAGAAGTCCGGCGCGCTGGACGACGTCGAGGACGAGCTGTTCCGGTTCGGCCGGATCGTCACCTCGAACCCCGCCCTCCGGTCCGCGCTCACCGACCGCGGCGCCACCGGCGCGGCCAAGAGCGAGCTGCTGCGCAGCCTGCTCGGCGGCCGGGCCAATGCGGTGACCGAGCGGCTCGTCGAGCGCCTTGTGACCGCGCCCCGTGGACGTAGCCTGGAAGACGGACTCGAGTCCCTCTCCAAGCTGGCCGCGGACCGCCGGAACCGGATGGTCGCCGTCGTCACCTCTGCTGTGCCGCTCTCGGACCAGCAGAAGCAGCGCCTCGGCGCTGTCCTGGCGAAGGTCTACGGCCGGCAGATGCACCTGAACCTCGACGTGGACCCCGAGGTCCTCGGCGGGATCACGGTGCAGGTCGGCGACGAGATCATCAACGGCAGCATCGCGGACCGCATCGAGGACGCGCACCGCCGCATGGCGAGCTAGCAGTAACGCAAGACGTAGTAATTACGGCCCTAGTTGGGCCGTGCAGAGGATTCACCTCTTACTTGGGGGGAGTCCCCAGACCCCCAAAGTGAAACTTCGGGCCCAACAAGGAGAGCAGGGAACCCAGATGGCGGAGCTCACGATCCGGCCGGAGGAGATCCGGGACGCACTGGAGAACTTTGTCCAGGCGTACAAGCCGGACGCGGCCTCGCGCGAGGAGGTCGGTTCGGTCACCGTTGCCGGTGACGGCATCGCGAAGGTCGAGGGCCTCCCCTCGGCCATGGCCAACGAGCTGCTGAAGTTCGAGGACGGCACCCTCGGTCTCGCCCTCAACCTTGAGGAGCGCGAGATCGGCGCCGTCGTCCTCGGCGAGTTCAGCGGCATCGAAGAGGGCCAGCCGGTCACCCGTACCGGCGAGGTCCTGTCCGTCGCGGTGGGCGAGGGCTACCTCGGCCGCGTCGTCGACCCGCTCGGCAACCCGATCGACGGCCTCGGCGAGATCGAGACGTCCGGCCGCCGCGCCCTCGAGCTGCAGGCCCCCACGGTCATGGACCGCAAGTCGGTGCACGAGCCGATGGAGACCGGCTACAAGGCCGTCGACGCGATGACCCCGATCGGCCGTGGCCAGCGTCAGCTGATCATCGGCGACCGCCAGACGGGCAAGACCGCCCTGGCCGTCGACACGATCATCAACCAGCGCGACAACTGGCGCTCGGGCGACGTGAACAAGCAGGTGCGCTGCATCTACGTCGCCGTCGGTCAGAAGGGCTCCACCATCGCCTCCGTGCGCGGTGCCCTGGAAGAGGCCGGCGCGCTCGAGTACACGACCATCGTCGCCGCCCCGGCGTCCGACCCGGCGGGCTTCAAGTACCTGGCGCCCTACACCGGTTCGGCAATCGGCCAGCAGTGGATGTACGAGGGCAAGCACGTCCTCATCGTCTTCGACGACCTCTCGAAGCAGGCCGACGCCTACCGCGCCGTGTCCCTGCTGCTCCGCCGCCCGCCGGGGCGCGAGGCCTACCCGGGTGACGTCTTCTACCTGCACTCGCGTCTGCTCGAGCGCTGCGCGAAGCTGTCGGACGAGATGGGCAAGGGCTCGATGACGGGTCTCCCGATCGTCGAGACCAAGGCGAACGACGTGTCGGCGTTCATTCCGACCAACGTCATCTCCATCACCGACGGCCAGTGCTTCCTGGAGTCGGACCTGTTCAACGCCGGTCAGCGCCCCGCGCTGAACGTCGGTATCTCCGTCTCCCGAGTCGGTGGTTCCGCACAGCACAAGGCGATCCGACAGGTTTCCGGCCGCCTCCGCGTGGACCTCGCCCAGTTCCGTGAGCTCGAGGCGTTCGCCGCCTTCGGTTCCGACCTGGACGCCGCGTCGAAGGCCTCCCTCGAGCGCGGTCAGCGGATGGTCGAGCTGCTCAAGCAGCCGCAGTACCAGCCGATGGCCACCGAGGACCAGGTCATCTCCATCTGGGCCGGCACCACGGGCCGCATGGACGAGGTTCCGGTCAACGACATCCGCCGCTTCGAGAGCGAGCTCCTTGAGCACCTGCACCGCAAGGAGCAGGGCCTCATGACCTCCATCAAGGAGGGCGGCAAGATGTCCGACGACACGATCACGGCCATCGCCGACGCCGTCGCGGAGTTCAAGAAGCAGTTCGAGACGTCGGACGGCAAGCTGCTCGGCGAGGACGCTCCGGCCGCCGTCGACGCGTCCAAGTGACGACGGAAGGGACCTGACTCATGGGAGCCCAGCTCCGGGTCTACAAGCGTCGCATCAAATCCGTCACCGCGACCAAGAAGATCACCAAGGCGATGGAGATGATCGCCGCCTCGCGTGTCGTCAAGGCACAGCGCAAGGTGGCGGCCTCCACTCCGTACGCGACCGAGCTCACGCGCGCGGTCACCGCGGTGGCCACGGGTGCGAGCGACAAGCACCCGCTGACCACCGAGGCCGAGGCTCCGACCCGGGCCGCTGTCCTGCTCCTCTCGAGCGACCGCGGTCTGGCCGGCGCCTTCAACTCCAACGCCATCAAGAGTGCGGAGCAGCTCACCGCGAAGTTGCAGGGCAAGGGCATGGAGGTCGACACGTACATCGTCGGCCGCCGTGGCATCGCGCACTACAACTTCCGTGAGCGCAAGATCGCCGGGCAGTGGACGGGCTTCACCGATGCCCCTTCCTACGCGGACGCCAAGGCGATCGCCGGACCCCTGATCGAGGCCATCGAGAAGGAATCGGCCGAGGGCGGCGTGGATGAACTCCACATCGTCTACACCGAGTTCATCTCGATGATGACGCAGGACGCGGTCGGTTCCCGGCTGCTCCCGCTGAGCCTCGACGAGGTGGCGAAGGAGGCGGGCACGACGGACGAGGCCCGTCCCCTGTACGACTTCGAGCCGTCGGCGGAGGACGTCCTCGACGCCCTGCTGCCGCGCTACGTCGAAAGCCGTATCTACAACGCGCTGCTCCAGTCGGCTGCTTCCAAGCACGCCGCCACGCGCCGCGCGATGAAGTCGGCGACCGACAACGCGGGTGATCTGATCACTGCGCTCACCCGCTCTGCCAACGCGGCCCGCCAGGCCGAAATCACCCAGGAAATCAGCGAGATCGTCGGTGGCGCCAGCGCCCTGGCCGACGCGACCGCGGGGAGTGACAAGTAATGACGACCACTGTTGATACGGCCGTTGCCACGGGCCGCGTCGCCCGGGTGATCGGCCCGGTCGTCGACGTGGAGTTCCCCGTCGACGCGATGCCGGACATCTACAACGCCCTGCACGTCGAGGTCGCAGACCCGGCTCTGGACGGCGCCAAGAAGACGCTGACCCTCGAGGTCGCCCAGCACCTGGGTGACGGCGTGGTCCGCGCGATCTCCATGCAGCCCACCGACGGTCTGGTCCGCCAGGCCGCGGTGACCGACACGGGCAACGGCATCACCGTCCCCGTCGGTGACATCACCAAGGGCAAGGTGTTCAACACCCTCGGCGCGATCCTGAACGAGCCGGAGGCCGAGAAGGACGTCACCGAGCGCTGGCCGATCCACCGCAAGGCCCCGGCCTTCGACCAGCTCGAGTCCAAGACCGAGATGTTCGAGACCGGCCTGAAGGTCGTCGACCTTCTCACCCCGTACGTCAAGGGTGGAAAGATCGGTCTGTTCGGTGGTGCGGGCGTCGGCAAGACCGTCCTCATCCAGGAAATGATCATGCGTGTGGCCAAGCTGCACGAGGGCGTTTCCGTGTTCGCCGGTGTCGGCGAGCGCACCCGTGAGGGCAACGACCTCATCGACGAGATGGAAGAGTCGGGCGTTCTGGACAAGACCGCCCTTGTCTTCGGTCAGATGGATGAGCCGCCGGGCACGCGTCTGCGTGTCGCCCTTGCCGGTCTGACCATGGCGGAGTACTTCCGCGATGTGCAGAAGCAGGACGTGCTGTTCTTCATCGACAACATCTTCCGCTTCACGCAGGCCGGCTCCGAGGTCTCGACCCTGCTCGGCCGCATGCCCTCCGCGGTGGGTTACCAGCCGAACCTGGCCGACGAGATGGGCCTCCTCCAGGAGCGCATCACCTCGACGCGTGGTCACTCGATCACCTCGATGCAGGCGATCTACGTCCCCGCGGACGACCTCACCGACCCGGCCCCGGCCACGACCTTCGCGCACCTCGACGCGACGACCGTGCTGTCGCGTCCGATCTCGGAGAAGGGCATCTACCCGGCGGTGGACCCGCTGGACTCGACGTCCCGCATCCTGGACCCGCGCTACATCGCGCAGGACCACTACGACGCCGCCATGCGCGTCAAGGGAATCCTGCAGAAGTACAAGGACCTCCAGGACATCATCGCGATTCTCGGTATCGACGAGCTGAGCGAAGAGGACAAGCTGGTCGTCTCCCGCGCCCGTCGCGTGGAGCGCTTCCTGTCGCAGAACACCCACGCCGCCAAGCAGTTCACCGGCCTGGACGGTTCGGACGTGCCGCTCGACGAGTCGATCGCCGCGTTCAACGCGATCATCGACGGCGAGTACGACCACTTCCCCGAGCAGGCGTTCTTCATGTGCGGTGGCATCGAGGACCTCAAGGCGAAGGCCAAGGAGCTCGGCGTCTCCTGAGTCCTTGACTCACGGGAGGGGTGGGCGCGTCCCGCCCCTCCCGGTACGCCCACTAGAATTTGACCCAACACCCGGCGAAGCCGCCGGGTGGTGACCCGAGGAGCCACCCTTGGCTGCTGAGCTGCATGTCGAGCTGGTCGCCGCGGACCGCAGTGTCTGGTCCGGCGAGGCCACCCTGGTCGTCGCGCGCACCACGTCCGGCGACATCGGCGTCATGCCCGGTCACCAGCCGCTTCTGGGTGTGCTGGAGTCGGGCCCGGTGACCATTCGTACGAGCGACGGCAACACTGTCGTCGCCGCCGTCCACGGAGGATTCATCTCCTTCGCGGACAACAAGCTGTCACTGCTTGCTGAGATCGTCGAGCTGTCGGACGAGATCGATGTCCAGCGCGCGGAGCGGGCGCTCGAGCGCGCGAAGTCGGAGGCCGACGCCTCCGCCGAGCGTCGCGCGGACGTCCGACTGCGGGCGGTGGCGACGCGCTGAACCCAGCGTGTCGGCGTTGACGTGACTCAGCCGCGGCCTGATCCGGAGCAATCCGGAGCGGGTCGCGGCTGAGGCAATGCGGGTGCAATTCTGTTGGTCCGTTTCGAAGAGGCGAGGAGGTCGGTGCCGATGATCCTCACTCTGCTCGTGTGCGGACTCGTATTGGTCGCGCTGGTACTGGTGGGGCTCTTCGTCTTCGGACTGCGCCGCCGGCTGATCCAGCGGTCCGGCGGCACCTTCGACTGCAGCCTGCGCTGGAACGCCCCGGAGAAGGGCGACACCTCCGGCAAGGGCTGGGGCTACGGGGTGGCCCGCTACAACGGCGACCGGATCGAGTGGTACCGCGTCTTCTCGTACGCTCCCCGGCCGCGCCGGGTCCTCGAGCGCTCGGCCATCGAGGTCGTGGACCGGCGCGCCCCGGACGGCGAGGAAGAGCTGGCCCTGCTCTCCGACGCGATCGTCCTCGGCTGCCTGCATCGGGGCGTACGCCTCGAACTGGCGATGGGCGAGGACGCGCTGACGGGTTTCCTGGCATGGCTGGAGGCGGCGCCTCCGGGCCAGCGGGTCAACGTGGCCTAGCAGGGCCTCGTACGCATGAAGAAGCCGGGGAGACAGGGGGCGTTCCTGTCTCCCCGGCTTCGTTCTCGGGGGAGCTACTTGAGGCCGTCGTTGATGGCGCTCACCAGCTCACCGTTGGTGGTGTCCCCACTGAACTCCCAGAAGAACGCACCGCCAAGACCCTGCCCCTTCGCCCAGGCCATCTTGCTCTTGACCGTCGCCGGGGTGTCGTACGACCACCAGTTGCTGCCGCAGTGCGCGTAGGCGGTACCTGCGATGGTGCCGTTAGAGGGGCAGGAGTTCTTCAGCACCTTGTAGTCCTCGATGCCTGCTTCGTACGTCCCCTGCGCGGCGCCAGTAGCCGTGCCGCCGGGTTCCTTCTGAGTAACCCCGGTCCACCCGCGCCCGTAGAAGCCGATGCCAAGGAGCAGCTTGGCGGCGGGGACGCCCTTCGCCTTCAGTTTGGCTATCGCGTCGGCGGAGTTGAAGCCGTCCTGCGGGATGCCGGCGTAGGAGGTGAGAGGGGAGTGCGGGGCCGTCGGGCCCTTCGCCGCCCACGCGCCGAAGAAGTCGTACGTCATCACGTTGTACCAGTCGGCGTACTGCGCGGCGCCGCCGTAGTCGGCCGCGTCGATCTTGCCGCCGTTGGAGGCGTCGGCGGTGATCGCGGCGGTGACCAGGGCGTCCTTGCCGAACTCGGTGCGGAACGCGGACATCATGTTCTTCATGGAGGCGGCGCCGCTGGTGTCACAGGTCAGGCCGCAGGCGTTCGGGTACTCCCAGTCCAGGTCGATGCCGTCGAAGACGTCGGCCCAGCGCGGGTCCTCCACCAGGTCGTGGCAGGACTTGGCGAAGGCCGCCGGGTTCTTCATCGCTTCGGTGAAGCCGCCGGACCAGGTCCAGCCGCCGAAGGACCACAGGACCTTGAGGTTCGGGTGCTTGGCCTTGAGCTTGCGCAGCTGGTTGAAGTTGCCGCGCAGCGGCTGGTCCCAGGTGTCGGCGACGCCGTCGACGGACTGGTCGGCGGTGTACGCCTTGTCGTAGTCGGCGTAGGCGTCGCCGATGGTGCACTTGCCGCCCTGGACGTTGCCGAAGGCGTAGTTGATGTGCGTGATCTTGGCGGCGGATGCCGAGGTGTCGATGTTCTTCACGTGGTAGTTGCGGCCGTAGACGCCCCATTGGGCGAAGTAGCCGAGCTTGACCTTGCCGCCGGGGCCGGGGCCGGTGCCGCCCGTGGTGTGCACCTTGACGGCGCCGGACGCCGGTCCTGTCTGGTCCGCGGTGTCGCGGGCCTGGACCGTGTACGAGTAGTCGGTGCCCGCGGTCAGACCGCTGTCGGCGTACGAAGTCCCGGTCACGGTCGCCACCTTGGCGCCGTCGCGCAGCACGTCGTAGTTCTTGACGCCCTTGTCGTCGGTGGCCGCGCTCCAGGCGAGCTTCACCGAGGTGTTGGTGATGTCGGAGGCGGTCGGGGTGCCGGGGGCGCTCGGCGGGTTGTCGCCGGGGACGCTGCCGCCGTCACAACTGCCGCCGTTCAGTGTGCAGTTGGCGGGCGATCCGGGGCCCGAGCCGTTGAACCCGAAGGAGACAGAGGCGCCGGGGGCGAGCGTCCCGTTCCAGCCGAGGTTCTTGGCGGTCCAGCGGGTGCCGGAGTTGGTGACGGTGGCGTCCCAGGCGGACGTCACCTTGGTGTCGGCGGGGAAGTCCCACGCGACGGTCCAGGAGCTGATGGAGGTGGTGCCGGTGTTCTTGACGGTCCACTTGCCTTCGAAGCCGCTGCCCCAGTCCTGCGTCTTGGCGTACGTGGCGGTGGCGGCCGGGGCGGCTTCGGGTGCTGCCTCGGCGGGGCCCGTGAGGGCGACCAGGGTGGCGAGCGGGAGCAGCAGGGTGGTGAGGCCTGCCACGGCTCTGTGTCTGAAGCGCACGGTGTGCTCCTCGGGTGAGTTACGGGGGTTAGGGGTGGGACCCTGCGCCGCCCGTGAGCACGTGGAACACGTGGGGGAGTGCTCACCGCAGTGCGGTGAGAATAGAAAGGTCTGGACCAGCGGTCAAGAGGTCTGAACCATTGGCCGAATTGCATCGGTCGGGACCGCGATCTCGCGATTTATACGCCCAACTCCTGTGCGAGGACGGCCGCTTGGACCCGGCTGCGCAGCTCCAGCTTGCCCAGCAACCGGCTGACATGCGTCTTCACCGTCGCCTCCGCCATGTCCAGACGGCTCGCGATCTCCGCGTTCGACAGCCCTTCGCCGAGGCAGGCGAGCACCTCGCGCTCGCGGCGCGTGAGGGTGTCGAGGATGGCGGGATCGGGTCCGTTCTCGCGGCGTACGGGCTTCGTCTTCGGGGCGGCGAACTCGGCGATCAGCCGCCGGGTGACGGCCGGCGCGATCAGGCCCTCGCCGCGCCCCACCGTACGGACCGCCTCCAGGAGGTCCTTGGCCTCGGTGTTCTTCAGGAGGAACCCGGACGCGCCCGCGCGCAGCGCCCCGAAGACGTACTCGTCCAGGTCGAAGGTGGTCAGGACGAGCACGTCCGCGAGGCCTTCGGCGACGACCTGACGGGTCGCGGACACGCCGTCGAGGCGCGGCATCTGGATGTCCATGAGGATCAGATCGGGCCTCAGTTCACGGGCGAGCGCCACCGCCTCCTCGCCGTCCGACGCCTCGCCGATCACCTCTATGTCGGGCGCGCTGCGGAGGATCAGGACAAGTCCCGCGCGTACGGCGGACTGGTCCTCGGCGACGAGCACGCGGATCATTCGGTCACTTCCTTGTCTGCGGGGTCGACGGGCAGCGTGGCGGAGACGATCCACACCTTGCCGTCGGGGCTGCTCTCAGGGCTGCTCTCGGGGCCCGACTCGAAGGTGCCGCCGAGGAGTTCGGTTCGCTCGCGCATGCCGACGAGGCCCGCTCCCGAGCCGGGGGCGCGGGGACCCGACGGATCGCCGCAGGGACTGGTGACGCGGACCGTGAGCGCGCGGGGTTCCTGGGCGAGGGCCACGGTGACGAGGCCGGGGGACGCGTGCTTGAGGGCGTTGGTCAGGGACTCCTGGACGATGCGGTAAGCGGCGAGCTCGACCGGGGCGGGGAGCTTGGCCCCGTCGGTGGCGCGGTCGTCGTCGAGCACGACGTCCAGACCATTGGTGCGGGCGTTGGCGAGCAGGGAGTCGAGGCCGTCCAGGGTGGGCGCGGCCGCGGGCTCACGGTCGTCGCTGGAGTCCCGCAGGATGCCGATCAGGCGGCGCATCTCGGCCAGGCCCTCGACGCTGTTCTCCCGGATGACGGAGAGCGCGTCCCGGGTGGTCTTCGGGTCGTCGAGGGAGAGCGCGGCCGTGGAGTGGATGGCGATGGCCGACAGATGGTTGGCGACCATGTCGTGCAGTTCGCGGGCCATCCGGGCGCGCTCCGACGTGACCGCCTGGACGCGGTCCATCTCGGCGAGCAGCGCGGTCTGCTCGGCGCGGAGCCTGGCCGCGGCCGCGGCCTCGCGGTGGTTGCGCACCAGGACGCCGGTGGCGGCGGGGCCGAACGCGATGATGCCGGTGGCGACACCGATGAGCACGGCCTCCGGCTCCTGCCACCACGCCAGGAAACCGATGGTCATCGCCACCGTGATGACTCCGGCGGTGAGCGGGATACGGCGGGCGGCAGCCGGTGTTCCGTACACGACAGCCGCGTACATGATGTCCGTGAACATCAGGATCGACACCAGGTTGCCCGCCGTGAACTGGTCGAGGACGATCGCGATCGTCGCAAGGTTCAGCGCGGTCTGGGGCATGCAACTGCGCAGCAGTTCGAGCCCGCCCAGCACGAAGAGCGGGACGAGCGACCAGCCGCTCCCGAGCGGCCGGTCCGTCTGCGTATGCAGTCCGAGCGCCCACAGCGCGAGCCCGCTGAGCAGGCTGCCCACGGCGATCTGTACGTCGACGCGTTGCGGGCGGGGCAGGGACAGGGCCATGCCCTCCATCCAACACGGCGCGCCGTGGCCGTGCCTGATTCTGAGGGAGGAACCGTCCGGTACATCGAAGGATGCAGTCCCACTTCGTCACTGCCGACGATGATCCGCGGCCGCCGCGACGGGAGCCTGGAAAGGTGACCGAGAGGAGCGAACCGTGATCGTCACGCTGATCATCATCTGCGAGGCCGGCTTCTGGCTGCTGCTGGCCGGCGGCCTTGCCCTGCGCTACTGGGCGAAGATGCCGCGCGCGAGCATCGCCGTACTGCTGTGTGAGCCGATCCTGGAGGTCGTCCTCTTCGTCGTCACCGCGATCGACCTGAAGAACGGCGCCGAGCCGGACTGGAAGCACGGTCTTGCCGCCGTCTACATCGGCTACTCGATCGCGCTCGGCCACTACACGATCAAGTGGGTCGACGTCCGCGTGGCCCACCGCTTCGCGGGCGGCCCGCCGCCCGTCAAGCTCTACGGCACGGCCAAGGCGATCGACGAATGGAAGATCGCCGCCCGCTGGGTACTCGCCGGTCTGATCGCGATGGCGCTGCTGCAGGGGGCGGCCTGGTACGTGGGCGACGACGGCGACATCGACTCACTGCGGATGTGGCAGCAGAAGATGCTGTGGCTGATCGGCATCAACGTGATCATCGCCGCGACGTACACGGTCTTCCCGAAGAAGGCACCGCCGACGGTCGGGCCCCAAAGGGGCGCGGGGAACGGCGCGACAAGCCACGACGCACCCGCAGAAGAGGTACAGACCTCCCGGCGGGGTGCCTAGCGCTCGCCCCCGGGTACCCACAGCACGTCTCCGACCTCCTTATTGGCCGTACGCGCCAGGATGAACAGGAGGTCGGAGAGGCGGTTGAGGTACGTGGCGGTCAGCGGATTCATGACCTCCCCGTGGACTTCAAAAGCAGCCCAAGTGGACCGCTCCGCCCGCCGAACGACCGTGCACGCCTGGTGCAGCAGCGCCGCACCCGCTGTGCCCCCCGGCAAGATGAAGCTGCGCAGCTTCTCCAGCTGCTCGTTGAAGCGGTCGCAGTCCGCCTCCAGCTTGTCGATGTAGAACTGCTCGACGCGCAGCGGCGGGTACTCGGGGTCCTCCACGACCGGCGTGGACAGATCCGCGCCCACGTCGAAGAGGTCGTTCTGGACCCGGACCAGGACCTTCACGACCTCCTCGTCGAGCCCGCCGAGCGCGATCGCCGTGCCGATGGCGGCGTTGGCCTCGTTGGCGTCGGCGTACGCCGCGATCCGCAGATCGGTCTTGGCGGTGCGGCTCATGTCGCCGAGGGCCGTCGTGCCCTGGTCGCCGGTCCTGGTGTAGATGCGCGTCAGATTGACCATGGGGCCAGCCTAGTTACGCGCCCGCCGTCCGGAAGACACGTGTGCCGACCGTCACGGACACCAGGGTGAGCGCGGCCGCCGTCAGCACGCCGTACAGCATCGCCGTACTCGCATAGTCGCCCACATAGGCGGCCCGCACCGCGTCCACGAGATAGCGGAACGGCATGAAGTGCGAGAGCACGTCCAGCCAGCCCGGCGCGAGCGCCATCGGCAGCATCAGGCCGGAGAGCAGCATCGAGGGCATGCTCACCGCGTTGATGACGGGACCGAACTCGTGCGCCTTGGGGACGAGCAGCGCCAGCGCGTACGACAGGGACGCGAGGACCACGGTGAGCACCGCCACGAAGGCGAAGCCGATGAGGATGCCGGCCAGCGGCGCCCGCAGCCCCATCGCCAGGGACGCGAGGACGAGCAGCACCGCCTGAAAGACGAAGAGCGCGGCATCGCGCAGTACACGGCCGAGCAGGAGTGCGAGCCGGCTCACCGGCGTCACCCGCATCCGCTCCACCACCCCGAACTGCTTCTCGATGATGATCGCGAATCCGCTGTACGAGGCGCCGAACAGGCCGAGTTGGAGCAGCAGCCCCGGAACGAGCACCTGCCAGGAGTCGCCGCGCGAACCGAGCGGCAGATCGGTCAGGAGGGGGCCGAAGAAGAGCAGATAGAGCAGCGGCATCAGGACGCCGAAGAGGATCTGGAACTTGGAGCGCAGGGTCTGGCGCGCGTACCGCCCGAAGATCAGGGCGGTGTCGGAGAGAAACGCAGACATAAGAGGTCCTGGGGTTCAGACGGCGACCGGCGCCGTGTCCTTGGGGGCGATGTCGCGCCCGGTGATGGCGAGGAAGGTGTCCTGGAGCGAGGCGTCGATCGAGCCGCCGTACTGGAGCTTGAGCGAGCTCGGCGTGCCCTCGGCGACCACGAGGCCCTTGTCGATGACGACCAGGCGGTCGGAGAGCGCGTCCGCCTCGTCGAGGTAGTGCGTGGTGAGCACCACGGTGGTGCCGTGCTCGTCGCGAAGGCGTCGCACCAGCGCCCACAGGTCGGCCCTGCTGCCCGGGTCGAGCCCCGTGGTCGGCTCGTCGAGGAAGAGCACATCGGGCCGGTGCAGCAGCCCCATGGCGACGTCGAGCCGCCGCCGCTGGCCGCCGGAGAGCGCGGCGCACTTGCGGTCGAGCAGCTCGGCGAGGCCCAGGTCGCGTGCCAACTCCTCGGCGCGGGCGGCCGATTGAGTCCTCGTCAGGCGGTAGAGGCGCCCCTGGGTGACCAGTTCCTCACGTACGGAGATGTTGGGGTCGACGCCGCCGGACTGGGCGACGTAACCGATCCTGCGTCGGACGCCCGCCGGGTCGCCGGCCAGGTCGAGGCCCGCGACGGTGGCGGCGCCGCCGGTGGGCCGCAGGAGCGTGGTGAGCATGCGCAGCGTCGTCGTCTTGCCCGCGCCGTTCGGCCCGAGGAGGCCGACGATCTCGCCGGGTGCGACGGTCAGGTCGATGCCCCGCACCGCCTCCACGGGGCCGCGCTTGGTGCGGAAGGTCTGGGTGAGCCCAGCCGTGCTGATGATTGCCATGGCGACCACAAAAACAGAGTCTCTTAAATTTTGCAACGGCCCCAATTTTTCAGTTGCCCAAGCAGGGGGTCGTAGGGTGGGCTCATGGCTGAAGGGCTCAGGGAACGCAAGAAGCGGCAGACCAGGCAGCGGATCTCGGACATCGCGACGGGGCTGTTCCTGGAGCACGGCTTCGTCACGGTGACGGTCGCGGAGGTCGCGGAGGCCGCGGACGTCTCCGTGAACACCGTCTACAACTACTTCCCCGCCAAGGAGGACCTGTTCCTCGACCGCGGCGAGGCCGTCGTCGACCGGCTCTCCGGCTACGTACGCGCCCGTCGCGCGGGGGAGTCCGCCGCCCATGCCGTCCTGCGTGCGCTGCGCTCGGACGTGGAGAGCGTCTCGCCCACCATCGGCCTCTTCACGGGCTGGGCCGACTTCATGAAGGTCATCCACGAGGCACACGCGCTGCGCTCCCGGCTCTGGGAGATCCAGCAGCAGGCGCTCGCGCACCTCACGACGACCCTCGCCGAAGAGGCGAAGGCCGCCGAAGGCGACCCCATGCCCGGACTGATCGCGGGTCAGCTCTCCTGGGTCCACAGCACGCTCATGGCCTGGATCGGCGACGAGATGGTCAAGTGCCGCAAGCCGGCCGAGGTGTCCCGCGATGCCCTCGGACTCCTCGACGAGATGGAGGACCTACTGAGCGAAAAGGTCCTCAACTACGCGGTGCGGGACGCCGAATGAGCCGTACCAGTGTGATGTCCGTCATCTGAGACGTGACGCGCATCTCTTCGCCGCCACCTGGGCGCTCACGACCGCTAATGTCCGGCGAACAGGCAGACGTAAACAGCGTGTAAGCCAGGCGTGATAAGCGGTAGGGGAGTCGGAACAGTGGCAGGGAAGCTCGCCGTCATCGGAGCCGGACTCATGGGGTCCGGTATCGCACAGGTCTCCGCACAGGCGGGCTGGGACGTCGTCCTGCGCGACGTCACCGACGAGGCCCTGACCCGTGGCACCGAGGGGATCAAGGCGTCGTACGACAAGTTCGTGAGCAAGGGCAAGCTGGCCGCCGAGGACGCCGAGGCGGCGCTCGGGCGCATCACGACGAGCACCGACATGGATGCGGTCGCGGACGCGGACATCGTCGTCGAGGCCGTCTTCGAGAAGCTCGAGGTCAAGCACGAGATCTTCCGTACGCTCGACAAGATCGTGCGCGAGGACGCGGTGCTCGCCTCCAACACCTCCGCCATCCCGATCACGAAGATCGCGGCCGTGACGGAGCGTCCGGAGCGGGTCGTCGGCGCGCACTTCTTCTCGCCGGTACCGATGATGCAGCTCTGCGAACTCGTCCGCGGCTACAAGACCAGCGACGAGACCCTCGCCCGCACCCGGGAGTTCGCCGAGTCCGTCGGCAAGACCTGCATCGTCGTGAACCGCGACGTGGCCGGCTTTGTGACGACCCGTCTGATCTCCGCGCTCGTCGTCGAGGCCGCCAAGCTCTACGAGTCGGGTGTCGCCACCGCCGAGGACATCGACATCGCCTGCAAGCTCGGCTTCGGGCACGCCATGGGACCGCTCGCGACCGCCGATCTGACGGGCGTCGACATCCTGCTGCACGCCACCAGCAACATCTACACGGAGTCCCAGGACGAGAAGTTCGCACCGCCCGAGCTGATGCGCCGGATGGTTGACGCCGGTGACATCGGACGCAAGAGCGGGCAGGGGTTCTACAAGCACTGACGCCACCTCCTCCCTTGCGGGGTCACCCCTCGGAGTGAATTCGGTATCGGTTCGCTTACAGACGGCAACTTCCTTGTCCATGCGGCAGTCAGTTGCAGTGACATACGCAGACGCCTTACGGAACAGACGTCACAGGAAACTCGGCACTCTCGGGGAGCGCATATGCACATCAGGGGCGACCAGGCCCAGCTGGTCGTCGGGGGACGCCTCGACGTACGCAGCGCGGCGGACGCCCGTACGGTCCTGCACTCGGCCGTCGACGACGGAGCCGGCGACCTGGTGCTCGACCTGTCCGAACTCGACTCGTGGGACGCCACGGGACTCGGCGTGATCATGGGCGCGCACCGGCGCGCCGGACGGTGCGGACGCCGGCTCGTGCTGCGTGATGTACCGCCCCAGATGCAGCGTTTGCTGGTGGCCACCCGGCTGCACCGGATCCTCGCGATCGAGGGTGGCATCGGGGTGGAATCGCTTCCCCGTGTGTGATCGCCGGGGATCCCCGGCGATCCGGTAAGAAACGCATCTCGCGCACAATCCTCACGAGACTGTGACGTCTCGGACGGGGCGGTACCCCGCCCGTTCGTAGATACTGAGCGAAGGTCTAGGGTTCGGTCGCCACCGATGTGAGAACCCGAGCGGGGGCACCGGACCAGAAGCGACAGCGCAGTGTGCACAAGGCCGGAGGGGGCTGTGTACACCACGCATCTGGGGGGCTTTGACCATGGACCCGATGAACCGGGGACCGGAAGAGTATGGCCAAGACGGCATGAACGACGACGATTCGGCGCGCCGATCGCGACCACCCCGCGATCCTCTGACACCCGACTTCGGGCAGCCCGCACCCGCGCTAGCCCGCACCGTCCAGCTCATCTCGGGCGATTTCCTGCTCACGGTGAACCCGGTCGACGGCAGCGAGATAGAGCCCTGCCCGCCGGGCGAGCGGCCCGCGCGCCCCGTCAAGCGCTCCGCCGCCGAGCGGGCCGAGCTGCGCCGCGCCGCGGTGCCGCCCCTACCGCCGGGTCCGGCGCTGCCCCGGATGCCGCTCCTCGAGCGCCAGGAGGAGCGCGAGCGGCTCGTACGCCTGCTCGCGCGCGGGCGCTCGGTCCGGCTCACCGGTCCCGCGGGCTCGGGGCGCACGGCGCTCCTGAACGCCGTCGCGGAGGACTGCGCCGACCTCGCACCGGACGGCGTCGTCCGCCTCTCCGGCTACCACAAGAGCCCCGGAGACCTGCTCCAGGACCTCTTCGGGGCCGTCTACAACGCACCGCTGCACCGCCCCGACCGCACCCTGCTGCTCGAACTCGTCCACGAGATCGGCGCGGTCGTCGTCCTGGACGACCTGGAGTTCGGCGGCTCGGGCCTTGAGGAGCTGCTCGACGCGACGCCCGAGTGTGCCTTCCTGATATCCGCGACGCCCGACGTCGCGGCACCCTCCGCCGGCTCGCACCTCGAAGAGGTCTTCCTCGGCGGCCTCGGCCGCAGCGGCGGCGTCGAGCTCCTCGAGCGTGGCGTCGGCCGCGTCCTGACGGACGACGAGGCGGCCTGGGCGGGCGACCTGTGGTTCGAGTCCGAGGGCCTGCCGCTGCGCTTCGTGCAGGCCGGCGCCCTGCTGCGCCAGCGCGACCAGCTGCGCGCCGACCCCAACGCCTTCGACGAGTACGGCTACTACGCCGAGGGCCCGGTCGACGCGCCCTTCGACGCCGAGGGCCACGACGTCCCGCTGCCCTCGCTCGCCGACGGAGCCGCGCCCGCGGCCCTGCTCGCCTCCCGGCTGAGCCCGTCCGCCCGCACCACCCTGCGGTTCGCCGTCGCGCTCGGCGGCGACCTGCCGCATCAGGCGCATCTGCCGGCCCTGGTGGGGGACACCCACGCGGACGCGGCCCTCGCCGAGCTGGTCTCCACCGCGCTCGTCACACCGGTCGGCGCGCACTACCGCCTCGCCGCAGGCGTGCGCACCCAGCTGGAGACTTCCGGGTACGCCGACGACATGGCCGAGCGCGCCCAGAGCGCCGCCCAGCACTACGCCTGGTGGGCCGGGCACCCCTCGGTCAGCCCCGAGCGGGTCGCGGCCGAGGCGGACGCCGTGCTCGCCGCGCTCGGCGTCCTGGTCACCGGGCGGCCGGGGCAGACCTCAGGCGCCGTGGGAGGCGAGCAGAGCGCCGCAGTGCTGCTCGCCCGCACCGTCGCGCCCGCCTTCGCCGGCGGGCTCAACTGGGGCGCGTGGGAGCGTGCCCTGCGGTCGGGACAGGAGGCCGCACGCACCGCCGGTGAGGTCGCCGAGGAGGCGTACTTCCACCACGAGCTCGGCATCCTCGCGCTCTGCGGCGGCCACCTCGACCGGGCCCGCGCCGAGCTTGAGGCCTCCATCGGCCTGCGCGGCGCCCTCGCCGACAAGCGCGGCATGATCGCGGGCCGCAGGGCCCTCGCGCTGGTCGCCGACCGCTCCGGCGGCGCGCTGCCCGGCGGGCGCACGGCCGCGGGCGAGGAAGTGCCCGACGCGCGCTACGAGGAGTCGGCGTCGCCCCCGGGCGGCGTCCCTGCGGCGTTCTCGCTGCCTGGGCCGCCCCCGGAGCCCGAGACGTTGGTGACCCGCAAGGCCACGCCCGCCGTGGGCTCCGGCGCGGCGCCGACCCGCCGCTCCATCGTGAGCGGCACCCGGCGCAACCTGGTGGCGGCGGGCGCGGGAGCCCTCCTTGCCGCCGTGCTCGGCACCGTGGTGACGCTGGGCGCGACGTCCGGGAACGACGATCCGCCGCCGGACAAGGTCAAGACGGAGCAGTCGGCGAGCGAGGACCGCGACGACGACGGCCTGACGGCCGACAAGCCGGCGAAGGACTCCACGAGCCGTCCGGAGGACACCGACCAGGGTGTGCCCGGCACGTCGGACGAGGGGCAGCCGAGCGACAGCGGTGAGCCGTCGGACGAGCCGAGCGACAGTGGCAAGCCGTCGGAGGACCCGACGACGAAGCCGCCGACGACGACCAAGCCGCCCACGACGAAGCCGCCCACGTCGACCAAGCCGCCCACGACGAAGCCTCCGACATCGACCAAGCCGCCCACGACGAAGCCTCCGACGACGCCGCCGCCGACGACCACGGACCCGACCCCGGATCCGCCGTCGTCCCCGGACACCTCGGACTCGGCGAGCGGCCCTGCGAGCAGCCCGGCCACGAGCAGTGAGTCGGTGATCTGACGTCAAGGGACGTAAAGGGGGGCCGGGTCCACCAGGACCCGGCCCCCTTTTTTTCGTACGTACGGAGAACTGCGTACGTACGGAGAACTAGAAGAGCCGCAGCTTGTCGTCCTCGATGCCGCGCATCGCGTCATAGTCGAGGACCGCGCAGCCGATGCCCCGGTCCGTGGCGAGCACGCGCGCCTGGGGCTTGATCTCCTGGGCGGCGAAGATGCCCTTGACCGGTGCGAGGTGCGGGTCGCGGTTGAGGAGCTCCAGATAGCGGGTGAGCTGCTCGACGCCGTCGATCTCACCGCGCCGCTTGATCTCGACGGCGACGGTCTGTCCGTCGGCGTCACGGCAGAGGATGTCCACCGGGCCGATCGCCGTCATGTACTCGCGGCGGATCAGGGAGTAGCCGTCGCCGAGGGTCTCGATCCGGTCGGCGAGCAGCTCCTGAAGGTGTGCTTCTACGCCGTCCTTGATGAGGCCGGGATCGACGCCGAGTTCGTGCGAGGAGTCGTGCAGGATCTCCTCCATCGTGATGATGAGCTTCTCGCCCGCCTTGTTCACGACGGTCCAGACGCCGGCGTCGTCCCCCGAACCCTCCTTCAACGTGCAGGGCGGGGACATCCAGTTGAGGGGTTTGTAGGCCCGGTCGTCAGCGTGGATCGAGACACTGCCGTCCGCCTTCACAAGGATCAGGCGGGGGGCCGACGGGAGATGGGCGGTGAGCCTGCCCGCGTAATCCACGGAGCATCGGGCAATGACGAGACGCATGGGGCGCAACGCTACTCGACACCAGGTGGTGCGCGCGATTTCGCCGTCGATGGGGCTGTTCGATCCTGGCCGGTTATGTGCCCAATCTCCTGGTGCGGTGCCGATCCGGTGCTTACCGTATAAGCAGGAGGTCGTCATGCGTGCACTCTGCGTATGCGGACTTCTTCCCTGTCCGTAAGCCCCCGCTCCCCGGGGGTGCGAGAGGAGAACCCATGTCGCTCGACGTCTCACCGGCACTGTTGGAACAGGCCGAGCGAGGCGAGGTCGACGAAGCGGAATTCGTCGACTGCGTCCGGACCTCCCTGCCCTACGCATGGGAGATGATCAGCTCCCTGGTGGCCCAGCTGAAGGTTGACGGCGGAGAGTTCGCCGACAACCAGACGCCGCCGCCCGACGAGCAGGCGCGTGGCCAGCTGCTGCGCGCACTCGCGAGCGACGCGATCCGCGGTGCGCTGCAACGGCACTTCGGCGTGCGCCTGGCATTCCAGAACTGCCACCGCGTGGCGGTGTTCCCCCTGGATGCTTCCGTGGACGACCGGTTGGCCCGATTCACCTCGATCCGAGGTCAGTTGCTCAATCAGTCCCCCGAACTGCGGGACTGCTGACGCCTGTTGCTGCCGCTCCGTACGCGGGAGGTGTTCTAGTACCGGAGCGGCAGCTCCCCGCCCGGCGGCTCAGCCCAGCTGGGGCAGCACCTCGGCGCCCAGCCTGCGGACGTTCTCCTCCGTCGTGGACAGATCTCCCGAGCCCTCGACGAGCAGCGCGAAGCGTGTGATGCCCGTCCGCTCCGAGGTCGCCGCGATCCGGTCGGCGCACACCTGGGGGGTGCCCACCGGGTGGATGCCGCAGAGCAGTTCGGTGTACGCGAGCGGGTCCCGCATCGCCCGCGCCCTGCCGTCGACCGTGACATGGGCGTCCAGCCCCTGCTTCAGCCAGCCCGGCATCGCCTTCTGCAGCGTCTCCGCCGCTTCCAGGCGCCGGTCCGCGATCTGCGCGACCCCGGCGGAGACGTGCGCGGCGCGGTGGATCTCCTCCGGCGTGCGCCCCGAGGCGCGCGCGTGCCTGCGCCACAACGCCACCATTTCGGCCTTCTCCTCGTCGCCGACATGCATGCCGAGCAGCATCGGCAGACCGCGCTCCGCGGCGAGCCGCACGCTCGACGGCGAGGTGCAGGCGACGATCACCTCCGGGCCGCCCACCGCCTCCGGGGTGTCGGCGCCCGAGGCGTCCGCGGCGTCCGAGCCGGGCAGGGCCTCCTGCGGGCGGGGCACCACGGCGACCTCGCGGAAGGCGAAGCGGCCCGACTCGCTCGCGACCCGGGGCTCGGTCAGCCACCGCAGCAGCAGATCGAGGGATTCCGGGAAGCCCTTCTCGTACGCGTCGAGACCGGAGCCGAAGACCTCCAGGTCCACCCATGGCCCGCCGCGCCCCACGCCCAGCGAGAAGCGCCCGCCGGACGTCACGTGCAGCAGTGCCGCCTGCTCGCCGAGCGCGACGGGATGAGCGGTCGGAAGGACGCTCACGGCGGTGCCGACGCGGATGCGTCGCGTACGCCCGAGAAGGAGCGCGGCGAGGGTCACAGCGGACGGACACGTGCCGTACGGCACGAAGTGGTGCTCGGCGAGCCAGACCTCGTCCAGACCCGCCTCCTCGGCCACCTCGGCGGACCGCACCGCACGGTGCAGCGCCTCCCCCTGCCCCTGTCCGGGGAACTGGGCGGCCAGAACAAAACTACCTACACGCATCGCACTCCTGCCTCCTTGGCGCCGACGCAGGCACTCCCCCTACGGGCAACAACGCGTGACACGTGCCAAAGGCACGGCCTGGCATGAAGATTGACGGATTTTCTGCGCAATGCAGGGGGGATCTGTGGGGATTGGTGCAGGACGCCTACCCATGAGCGCGGCGCGTAGGCTGGACACACCCCTGAACCCCGTACATCCAGTGAGGTGTCCTGTGTCCCCGCGTCGCAACCGCCCCAAGGGCGCCGGAGCCGGAGAAGACAGTCCGCGTGCGGACGCGGGGCCGTCGGGCCGTTACGGCGGCTTCCAGCGGGCCGAGAGCTGGCAGGACGAGCAGTGGAGCGTGCGCCATGTCGCGGGCGCCAGCGCGGCGGGCAAGACCTACCGCTGCCCGGGCTGCGACCAGGAGATCCCGTCCGGCATGGCGCATGTGGTGGCCTGGCCCGAGCACTCGGGCGTGGACGAGCGCAGGCACTGGCACAAGGCCTGCTGGAACGCGAAGGACCGCCGCACCTCGCGGGTGCAGCGGTCCCGTAACGCGCCTCGGTACTGAGGGTCAGACGTCGCGCTTCTCCAGAAGCGCGAACGCGCCGACGATCGCGGCCAGCGTCACGACGATCAGCAGCACCAGCTGTGAGTTGCCGTTGCCCGAGCCGGTGTCGAGCTGGAAGATCTTGGCGAGCGAGTTGGGCGCGTTGTAGTCCATCATCTTCTCGCCCACGCTGCGGGTGCTCTCCGAGATCAGCAGGAACGCGGGCAGGATCGCGGGCACCAGGACCAGGCCCAGCATCGCGGTGATCGCGCCCGCCGAGTGGCGCAGCATCGAGCCGACCGCGAGGGCCAGGACGCCCAGGAGCGAGACGTAGAGGCCGCCCTTGAGGACCGTGCCGCCCCACGCCACGTCGCCCGCCTCGGCGCCGCCGCTGTGCATCCCCGACGTCATGGCGCCCACCAGGAAGATGGACGCCGCCGAGACGACGAAGGCGATCACGAAGAAGACCACGATCTTCGCGGCGAGGACGCGGTAGCGCTGCGGCGACGCCGTGAACGTCGTACGGATCATGCCCGTGCCGTACTCGGACGAGGTCACCAGGACGCCGAGCGTGATCAGGCAGATCTGGCCGAGGACCAGACCGAAGAACGCCGGGATGGTGAACGGCACGTCCATGTAGTCACGGGGTTCCGTCTGCGCGGCGACGAGCAGGCCGATGCCGATGACCAGGAGGAGGAAGACGCCGAGCGTCCACATCGTCGAGCGGACCGACTTGATCTTCGTCCACTCGGAGGCCAGGGCGTTGCCGATGTGGGTCTTCTTGACCGGGATCGGCGAGGTGTAGGCGTTGCTCATCGCCTGCTGCCAGGCGGAGGGCGGCGCGGGCGCGGCGGGCGGGGGAGCCATCGGGGCGCCCATGGGCGCGCCCTGCACGGGGGCGCCGGCCTGTGCGTACGCCTGCTGGGGCTGCTGGGCTTGCGGGGCCTGCTGGGGCTGCGCCTGCGGCTGCTGCTGCGGAGTCGGAGGCGTGGTCATCGGGAGTCCTCGCTGTCGCGCTTGGTCATGTCGGGGACGGGGGAAGATGCGGGTGCCTGCGGGGCGGCGGCATACGGGTTCGGCGTCCCGGACGCGTCCTGCGGCTGCTGCATCGCGAAGGGCTGACCGCCCTGCTGGGGCGGCGGCGGTGCGTACCACCCGGGCTGGCCCTGGCCGGGCACGGGCATCTGGCCCTGCGGCGGCATGCCACCGGGCATCGCGCCCTGCTGCACGGGCTGCTGCAGGCCCGCCCGCTGGTCGACCGTGGAGCGGTAGTCGACGGCGCCCTGCGTCATCCGCATGTACGCCTCTTCCAGCGAGGCCTGGTGCGGGGAGAGCTCCCACACGCGGACGTCCGCGCCGTGCGCGAGGTCGCTGATGCGGGGCAGCGGAAGCCCGGTGACCCGGAGCGCGCCGTCCTGCTCGGGCAGGACCTGGCCGCCGGCCTCGGTCAGCGCGGCCGTCAGCTTCTCGCGCTGCTGCGGCTCGCTGTCCGGCGTACGCACCCGGGCGAAGTCGGCGGAGTTGTGCGAGATGAAGTCCTTGACGCTCATGTCCGCGAGCAGCTGCCCGCGGCCGATCACGATCAAGTGCTCGGCGGTCAGCGCCATCTCGCTCATCAGGTGCGAGGAGACGAAGACCGTACGCCCCTCGGCCGCGAGCGACTTCATCAGGTTCCTGACCCAGAGGATGCCCTCGGGGTCGAGGCCGTTGACCGGCTCGTCGAAGAGCAGCACCTGCGGGTCGCCCAGGAGGGCGGCCGCGATGCCCAGGCGCTGGCCCATGCCGAGCGAGAAGCCCTTGGAGCGCTTCTTCGCCACGTCCTGGAGGCCCACGACGCCGAGCACCTCGTCGACCCGGCGGGCCGGGATGCCGGAGAGCTGCGCCAGGCACAGGAGGTGGTTACGGGCGTGCCGGCCGCCGTGCACCGCCTTGGCGTCGAGCAGGGCGCCGACCTGGCGCGGGGCGTTGGGGAGCTTGCGGTACGGGTAGCCGCCGATCGTCACCTGGCCCGTGGTGGGTTGGTCGAGCCCGAGGATCATGCGCATCGTCGTCGACTTGCCGGAGCCGTTGGGGCCCAGGAAGCCGGTGACGGTGCCGGGTCGCACCTGAAAGGAAAGGTTGTACACGGCTGTCTTGGCGCCATAGCGCTTCGTCAGGCCGACTGCCTCGATCATTCTCCGCACCCATCGAATGGTTCAGGACGTCGGGGCACACGCCCCCGTAAGGGTTAGGAGGATATAGCCGAGCTGACGGTTCCAGCCAAGAGAGGGTAAAAGTGCGGGCATCACGGAAACCCCGGCTGTAGCAGCGCCCAGCCCGCCTCGGCGAAGGCCCGCCTGCCGTGATCGCGCAGCTCGCGGTCCGCGGCGGCCTTGTGCACCCAGTCGGCGGGAGAGGGCCCGAGCAGCCCGCGCAGGGCGGCCGAATCCCCGATGAGCGAGGCGAGCAGCGCCGCCTGGTCGCCGCCGCCGGGGCGTGGCAGGCCCGACCGCGGATCGGCGAGGACACCGTACGTACTGACGTAGAGATACGCGCCGTCGAGCCGCTCACCGGACGGCAGCGTCATCGCGAAGTCGCCGCCCGGAAGGAGCGCCCGCCGGTAGTTGGGCAGCTCCGTGTCGTCGACCGCGCGGAACTGGTCCTGATCCAGCCAACTCACGACGAGGGAGGTTTCGACCGCCGGGTCCAGGTAAGGGGCGGCCGCCACATACCCGGCACGCCCGATGTGCGCCGAGCAGCCCACCGCGATGCCGCGCACCCGCATCGGGACCATCGGCACGGCGGAGGTGATGCCGCGCCGGGCCAGTTTGTACGCGACCTGCGCGGGCGAGGCGTTCGATCCCACGGCGATGACGGGGTGCCTGCGGCCGGTGGGCGCCTCGCCCCGCCCGCTCAGCGTCTCGTCGAGCGTCAGCCCCGCCACGGGCCACTGGCCGAGCGGCAGCGGACGTACACCGAGGGGAAGCAGCTCGTCGCCGGCCAGAAGGGCGGGCCAGGGGACCGGACGCCCCGGATACGTCAGCGGCAGCAGGGCGGGCACCTCGTCGAGGCCGAGCGCCGTGAGGCTAGGCATCCCGCTTCTTCAGCAGTGCGTAGCCGCCGATCAGGGCGACCACGACCCACGCCACCATGATCGCGAGCCCGCCCCACGGACCGTACGGGGTGTCGTCGTCCAGCGGCGTCTTCACCTGCATGATTCTGCTTCCGGCCTGGTCGGGGAGGTAGCGGCCGACCTTCTTCGTGGCCGATACGTTGCCCAGGATGCTGGAGATCAGGAAGAAGAACGGCATCAGGATGCCGAGCGAGAGCATCGGGCTGCGCAGCATCGTGGCGACGCCCATCGAGAACATCGCGATGAGCGCCATGTAGAGCCCGCCGCCGATGACCGCGCGCAGCACACCGTCGTCGCCGATCTCGGCCCTGTGCTCACCGAGCATCGCCTGCCCCACGAAGAACGCGATGAAGCTCGTCACGATGCCGACCACAAGCGAGAGCAGGGTGGCGACCGCGACCTTGCTGAACATGAAGGTGCCGCGCTGCGGGACCGCGGAGAGCGAGGTGCGGATCATGCCGGTGCTGTACTCGTTCGAGACGACGAGCACACCGAAGACGATCATCGCGAGCTGGCCGAGGCTCATCCCGGCGAAGCTGGTGAAGGTCGGGTCGAAGACCCTGCGGTCCTGGGCGTTGAGGCTGTCGTAGTCGTTCTTCGCCAGGATGCTGATCAGCAGGCCGAGCCCGACCGTGACGACCACGGCGAGCCCCAGCGTCCACACGGTCGACGCGACCGAGCGGATCTTGGTCCACTCCGACTTCAGGACTTGCGTCGCGGCCATCGCTCAGGACCCCTTCTTCTGCGCCCAGCTGTCGCCCCAGCCTTCGGCCTGCTGTGGGGGCGGCGGTGCGACGGGCCCTTCGTGGTCGGCGTGCGCGTGGTACTCCACCGACTCCGCGGTCAGCTGCATGAACGCCTCTTCCAGCGAGGCCTGTTGAGGGCTCAGTTCATGGAGGACGAGCTGATGCCGGGCGGCGAGTTCGCCGAGCTTCTCCGGGGGCATGCCGTCGATCTCCAGGGAGCCGTTGCCCGTCTCGACGGCGGTGATGCCCTCCTGGTGCAGCACGTCGAGGAGCTGTTCGCGCTGCGGGGAGCGCAGTCGGACGTACGAGCGTGAGTTCTGCTGGATGAAGTCCGACATGGAGGTGTCGGCGAGGAGCCGGCCCTGGCCGATGACGACGAGATGGTCGGCGGTCAGCGCCATTTCACTCATCAGGTGCGAGGAGACGAAGACCGTACGGCCCTGTGAGGCGAGGGACTTCATCAGATTCCGGATCCAGTGGATGCCCTCGGGGTCGAGGCCGTTGACCGGCTCGTCGAACATCAGGATCTCGGGGTCGCCGAGCAGCGCGCCCGCGATGCCAAGGCGCTGGCCCATACCGAGCGAGAAGCCCTTGGCCTTCTTCCTGGCGACCTGGGTCAGGCCGACGGTGTCCAGGACCTCGTGGACGCGGGCGCGCGGGATGCCGTTGCTCTGCGCGAGGCAGAGAAGGTGATTGAAGGCGCTGCGCCCGCCGTGCATGGCCTTGGCGTCGAGGAGGGCGCCGATGTACTTCAGCGGGTCCTTCAGCTGCGCGTACCGCCTGCCGTCGATACGGACGTTCCCCGCCGAGGGATTGTCGAGCCCGAGCATCATCCGCATGGTCGTGGACTTGCCCGCGCCGTTGGGGCCGAGAAAGCCGGTGACGATGCCCGGGTGCACGGTGAAGGTCAGATGGTTGACGGCAACCTTCTCGCCGAACCGCTTGGTCAGCCCCTCGAGCTCGATCATGCGCCAACGCTAAAACGGGCTAGAGCCCCCTGCCACTTGGACAGGGGGCTCTATGCGCGCCTCGGGGGGAGCGCCCCCTTAGGGGCGCGGGGAACTGCGCGACAAGCCAGAGCGGACCCGCAGTGTCCCCACGACGCTATCGGGTCTGCTGAGCAGGCACCCCACGGCTGATGGGCTCATCCTCGGCAGGCGTACCCGCCGCGGCGACGGCCGCACCCGTGAGGGTGGCCAGCATCTCCCGCACATTGGTGAGCTGAGCGTTGATCGAATCGCGACGATTCGTCAGCGCCGCAAGCTCCCGCTCGGATTCCGAGCGGATCCGGTCAGCCTTGGCGTTCGCATCGGCGACGATGTCCTCGGCCTGACGCTGAGCGGTTTCAACGGTCTGACGCGCGCGACGCTCCGCGTCGGTCCGCAGCTTCTCCGCCTCAAGACGGAGCTGCTCGGCCCGGTGCTCGATCTCCGCGAGCCGCTTCTCGGCCTTGGCCTGACGCGAGGCCAGGTCCCGCTCCGACTGCTCGCGGCGCTTGGCGAGGTTCGTCTCGAAGTCGGCGGCGGCCTGGGCGGCCTTCGCGCGGGTCTCCTCGAAGAGGGCGTCCGCCTCCTCGCGCTTGGACTGCGCGTCCTTCTGCGCCTCGGTGCGCAGCGCACCCGCCTCGCCCTTGGCCTTCTCGACGATCCGGACGCCCTCGTCCTCCGCCTTGGCCTTGCGCTCGGCGGCGAACGACTCGGCGTCGTTGCGCACCTGCTGGGCCGCCGACTCGGCGAGCTCGCGGTGCTGCTCAGCCGCGCGACGGGCCTCCTCGCGCAGGTCCTTCGCCTCCTCCTCGGCGAGGCGGAGGATCTTCTCGACGCGGGCACCGAGACCGGCGTACGACGGCTCGGCGTCGGCTACCTGGGCCTGGGCGTTCTGCGTCTCGAGGTGCAGTTCCTCGATGCGCTTTTCCAGAGCAGTGATACGTGCGAGAGCGCTGTCACGGTCGGAGACGAGCTTGGAGATACGTTCGTCCACCTGAGCGCGGTCGTACCCACGCCGCACAAGCTCGAAGCCGTAGGGGGAAGTGTCGCTCATGGGGTTCCTGTCGAATGAGACCGGTGAGGTGATAGAGGGAATCCTAGGGGTCCAAGCGGCGTGTCATCGAGCAGATGCCCGTTTGATCTGGAGAATGACACCCCTTTTGAGTGGCTAACCGCCAGAGCACTTGCCAGGGACAGTGCCGAAGGTCCTTTCAAAGCACGGCAGAAGCTCCTTGGCTAGCCCTCAGACGTCTTGCCACCCGATCGAGTTGACCCCGCCGCCGCACCGGCCTTGACGCCCCCCGCGCCGGAGCCGCCGTTCGACGGCTGTTTCGCGCCGGCCGCAGGGGCCTCAAAAGATTCCAACGCCTCGAGCACGTCCTGGACACGGGAAATCTCGGCGTTGATGTCCTCGCGCCGCCGGACAAGCACTTCGAGCTCGCGCTTGCCCTCGGAGACCATCCGCTCGGCCTCGGCCTCCGCCTCCGCCTTGACCCGCTCGGCGTCGCGCACCAGCCCGGCCACCTTCGTCTCGGCCTCCTTGAGCAGACCCTCGGCCTTCTTCACGGCGGAGATACGCACCTTGGCGGCCTCGGAACTCGCGTCCGACACCAGCTCCTTGGCCTTCGCCTCGGCCTCCGCACGCTGCTCCTCGGCAGCCTTCACAAGGGCGTCGCAGCGCTCGCCAGCGGACTTCATCGCCTCGGCGGACTCGCGGCGCGCACGCTCGTGCAGCTCCTCGATCTCGGCGGTCAGACGGTCGCGCTGCTCCTCGGAGCGCTCCCTTATGGCGGTCGCGTCGCGGCGGGCGCCGACGAGCAGTTCGTCCGCGTCCGTACGGGCCTTCTCCACCAGGGAGTTGCCCTCCACCGTCGCCTCGGAGACAAGGCGGTCGGCCTCCGTGCGGGCCGCGCCGACCATCGTGTCGGCCTGCGCCTCCGCGTCCGTGGTCGCCTTGAGCGCCTTCTCCTGGGCGTCGGACGTCAGCTTCTCGGCCTCGGCCGCCGCCTCCGTGATGAGCGTGTCGACCTGCTCGGCGGCCTCCGAGCGGCGCTTGTTGGCCGCCTGACGCGCCTCGTCCAGGGTGCGCTCCGCCTCCTCCCGCGCCTGCGAGGTGAGCCGCTCGGCCTCGGCCGCGGCCTCCGCCTTGACGCGCTCGGACTCGGACCGGATGCGCTCGGCGTGCTGCTGGGCCGAGCCCACCGTCTCGGCGGCGTCCGCACGAAGCCGCTCGGCGTCGCCCGTGGCGTCCGAGATGAGCTTCTCGGCCTTCGCCACGGACTCCGTGCGCTGCCGGTCGGCCTCGGCGGTCGTCTCCGTCTGCAGCCGCTCGGCCTCGCTGCGCGCCTCGCCGATCAGCTGGTCGGCCTGGCTCGCGGCGTCGCTGCGGATGCGGTTGGCGTCCTCGCGGGCATCGGCACGCGTGCGTGAGGCGTCCTGCTCGGCCGAGGCGATCGCGTCCGACGCTTCCGTACGCGACCGCTGGGCGTGCTCGGTGGCGTCCGAACGCAGCCGCTCGGCCTCCGCGATCGCGTCCGAAACCGTGCGCTCCGCAAGGGACTTGGCGGCCTCGGCCTCCTCGTTCGCCTCGCGCCGGGTGCGGTTGGCGTCCTCCGTGGCGCGCTCACGCTCGGCGTAGGCGTCCGCGCGGACGCGGTCGGCCTCCTCCTGCGCCTCGGTCTTCGTACGCTCAGCCGCGTGCTCGGCGGCGCTGCGCAGGCCCGCGACCTCGTCCTGCGCGCTCTCGTGCAGGCCGGCCACGGAGTCCCGTACGGACTGGGCGGTCTGCTCGGCGCTGGACACCATTTCGGTCGCCCTGCGGTCGGCCTCCTCGACCAGGCGGACGGCCTCGGCCTGGGCCTCCTCGACGCGCTTGCGGGCGGAGGCGAGCAGCTCCTCGCTCTGCTCGCGGGCCCGCTCGCGCTCCTGGTCGGCCTCGCCGCGCGCGGAGCTGAGGGTCTCCTCGGCCTCGCGGTGGCGCCGCGCGGCCTCCTCCTGGGCGGCGGAGAGCGCCTCCGCGGCCTCGGTGGAGATGCGCTCGGCGGCGGTGGCGGCCTCCGCGCGGACCCGGTCCGCGGACTCCTGGGCCTCCGACTTGAGCCGCTCCGCCTCGGCGGCGGCCTCCGAACGCAGCCGTACGGCGACGCTCTCGCCCTCGGCGCGCGCCTGCGAGGCGTCCGAAGCGGCCTCGGTGCGCAGCCGCTCGGCCTCGGTCTCGGCCTGCGCCTGCAGGGTGCGGATCCGCTCGGCGGCCTCCGTGCGGAGCCGGTCCGTCTCGTCGGCGGCCTCCTTGCGGATGCGCTCGGCCTCCGCGCGGGCGTCGGTCAGCGCCTGCTCGGCGGCGGCCAGGCGCTCTTCGGCCTCCGTGTGAAGGCGCGTCAGCTCGTCGGCGGCCTCGGACTTCCGTGCCGCTATCGCCCGCTCGGTCTCGTCGTGCAGCGCCCGAGCGGCCTCCTCGGCCTCGGACTTCGTGGCCTCGGCCTGCTCGGCGGCCTCCTCGCGGTGCCGCTCGGCCTCCGCGCGGGTGCGCTCGAGCGTCTCCTCGGCCTGCTTGCGCAGGGTCGTGGCGCGCTCGATGGCCTCGGTGCGGACCCGCTCGCTCTCGGCGGTCGCGGCCGTCTTCAGCTCGTCCGCGTCGGCCTTCGCCTTGGCGAGCAGCTCCTCGGCGGACTTGGCCGCCTCCTCGATCTTCTGGACGGCCTCGCGCCGGGCCTCGCCCCGGATCCGCTCGCCCTCGGTGACCGCGTCGGCCCGCAGCTGCTCGGCCTCGCCGCGCAGCCTGCGCGCCTCTTCCTGCAGCTCGACCGTCTTGGCGCGGTACTCCTTGGTGTCGTCCTTCGCCGTGCCCTTGAGCTGCTCGGCGATGTCGTGCGCCTCGCCGCGAAGACGGTCCGCCTCGGCCTCGGCCTCCGAGCGGATCCGCTCGGCCTCCTCGGTGGCGGCCTTCGTCGTCTCCTTGGCGTCCTTCGAAGCCTTGTCGAGTACGTCCTCCGCTGTACGGGCCGCCTTGGCGAGCTGGCCCGCGGTCTCCTCGGCGGTGATCGTGCGCGCCTTCTCGGCGGCGTCCTTGATCAGCTTCTCGGCCTCGGCGCGGGCGTCGGCGACGACCTGCTCGGCCTCGGCCTTCGTGGCCTCGGCTTCCTTGGTGGCCTCGCCGACCAAGCGGGCGACCTGCTCCTTGGCCGTACGCGTGCGCTGTTCGTTGGCGCCCTCGGCGGCCGACAGCTGCTTGGCCGCGGCTTCCTTCGCCTCGGCGACGAGCTTCTCCGCCTCCGTGCGCGCCTCGCGCAGCGCCGTCTCGGCCTCCGCCATCCGCTGCTCGGCGGCCCGGCTCGCCTCGGCGGCCTGGCGGCGCGCCTGCTCGGACTCGGTGGCCGTGGTCGAGCGCAGGCTCTCCGCGTGGTCGGTGGCCTCCTGGGCCTGCGTCGACGCGGCGTTCAGGAGACGCTCGGCGTCCGTGCGGGCCCGGCGCAGGATCGACTCGGCCTCCGCGCGGGCGGACTCGGCGTCGCTCGACATGCGCTGGCGTGCCTCTTCGGCGACGCGCTCGGCCTCGGCGCGGGCGGCGGCGAGCGACTGCTCGGCCTCGGCGCGGGACTCGTCGAGCAGACGGCGTGCCTGCTGCTCCGTACGCGCGCGCAGCTGCTCGGCCCACGCCACGTTCTCGTTGACGTGCGACTCGACGGTCTGGCGGCGCTCCGACAGCTCCTGGTCGAGCTGCTGACGGCGCGACACCGCCTCGGAGTGCAGCTCCGACTGGAGCCGGGCCTGCTGCTCGGCGTGCTCCTGGAGGATGCGCTGGGTCTGCGCCCTGGCGTCCCGCAGCTCGCGCTCGGCGTCCTGGCGCAGCTGATCGGCCTGGATCTGGGCGTTACGGAGCAACTGCTCGGCCTGGTAGCCGATGTCCGCGCCGTCGTAGGCAGGGCGGGACGCGAGGTTGCGGCGCGCCTCGTGCAGCTTGGCGCGCAACACCTCGACCTGGTAGCCGAGGTCCTCGGCGTGCTGAACAGCCTTCTCTCGTTCGGTCTTCAGCCGGTCCATCTCGGCCTCGAACCGCGAAAGATGGTCCGTCTCAGCCCGCGAGCTCTCTTGGCGTTCGTAGCCCCGCACTGCGCGGTCCCATCCGTCCCCTGGTCGCAAGTCTCTGAAGTACGAGCCCTGTCCATCCGCCGAACGGGGCCCCCGGGGGAATGGTGTCAGATCAACAGCGGAGCATGGGCTGCTGCCCCGACGCTCGTCCCCCGAAACCCGGACCCCGGCACGCGGCCGCCCAGCGTACGGACGACCGGCCGCCCAGATTTCGGACGGCCGACCCCAACCCTACCGGCCCAAGTATGCGGAGGTCAGTGCTCCGGTGACTCCTGAGCTGCCGAGGTGACGAGTTCGGTCAGCACGCCGTGGCAGTCCTTGGGGTGCAGGAAGGTGATGCGCGACCCCATCGACCCGATCCGGGGCTCCTGATAGAGGACCCGTACGCCCTTGTCCTTGATGGCCGCGGCGTCGCCGTCCACGTCGGCGGTGCCGAAGGCGATGTGGTGCACGCCCTCGCCGTTCTTGGCCAGCCACTTGCCCACGGCGGAGTCGTCGCGGGTGGGTTCGAGGAGTTGCAGGTAGGAAGCCCCGCCGTCACTCGTCTCATTGATCTTGAGCATGGCCTCGCGTACGCCCTGCTCTTCGTTGACTTCGGTGTGGAACACCGTGAAGCCGTAAGTCTCCCGGTAGAACTCGACGGTCTTGTCGAGGTCGAAACAGGCGATCCCGATGTGATCGATTCGCGTCAGCATGGTTTAAGTGCAGCCCTTCCGGCGGCGATTACGCAACGTGCGCGCGATCACACCCAACGCCCGATGACGCACGGCGTACCGCTCAGTACATTCAAGTAAACCCTCATTAACCTCTCCTCCCAAGGGGCCGTTCACATGTCTGGAACGACCGGTACCACCTCAGTGATCGTCGCGGGCGCGCGCACGCCCATGGGCCGCCTGCTCGGCTCCCTGAAGTCCTTCTCCGGCGCCGACCTGGGCGGCTTCGCCATCGAGGCCGCGCTCCACCGGGCCGGCATCAGCGGTGACCAGGTGCAGTACGTGATCATGGGCCAGGTGCTCCAGGCCGGGGCAGGGCAGATCCCGGCGCGCCAGGCCGCCGTCAAGGCGGGCATCCCCATGAACGTCCCCGCACTCACCGTCAACAAGGTGTGTCTCTCCGGGCTCGACGCGATCGCGCTCGCCGACCAGCTGATCCGCGCCGGCGAGTTCGACATCGTCGTCGCCGGCGGCCAGGAGTCGATGACCAACGCGCCGCACCTGCTCCCCAAGTCCCGCGAGGGCTACAAGTACGGCGCGATCGAGATGCTCGACTCGATGGCGTTCGACGGTCTGACCGACTCCTTCGAGAACGTCGCCATGGGCGAGTCCACGGAGAAGCACAACACCCGCCTTGGCATCGCACGCCCCGAGCAGGACGCGATCGCCGCCGCCTCCCACCAGCGCGCCGCGGCCGCCCAGAAGAACGGCATCTTCGAGGCCGAGATCACCCCGGTCGAGATCCCGCAGCGCAAGGGCGACCCGGTCCTCTTCGCCAAGGACGAGGGCATCCGCGCCGAGACGACCACCGAGTCCCTGGGCAAGCTGCGCCCCGCCTTCGCCAAGGACGGCACGATCACCGCGGGCACGTCCTCGCAGATCTCCGACGGCGCGGCCGCGGTCGTGGTCATGTCCAAGGCCAAGGCCGAGGAGCTCGGCCTTGACTGGATCGCCGAGATCGGGGCGCACGGCAACGTGGCCGGCCCGGACAACTCGCTCCAGTCGCAGCCGTCCAACGCCATCCAGCACGCCCTGAAGAAGGAGGGCCTGGCGGTCGAGGACCTGGACCTGATCGAGATCAACGAGGCCTTCGCCGCGGTCGCGGTGCAGTCAATGAAGGACCTCGGGGTGTCCTCGGAAAAGGTGAACGTCAACGGCGGGGCCATTGCGCTGGGTCATCCGATCGGGATGTCCGGCGCGCGGGTCGTGCTGCACCTCGCCCTGGAGCTGAAGCGGCGCGGCGGCGGCGTGGGTGCGGCCGCGCTGTGTGGTGGCGGCGGTCAGGGCGACGCGCTGATCGTGAAGGTGGCCAAGGCCTGACGCGTTTGCGCGTGCACACCTTCCCTACGTCTTGGAACGGAGCTGTCTGACATGCAGGACGTCCCCTCCCTGGTGGCGCAGGCCCGCGAGGGCAGGCCGCGTGCCGTGGCCCGGCTGATCTCACTGGTCGAGGGGGCGTCACCGCAGCTCCGTGAGGTCATGGCGGCGCTGGCTCCGCTGGCGGGCCATGCGTACGTGGTGGGCCTCACCGGTTCGCCGGGTGTCGGCAAGTCGACTTCGACGTCGGCGCTGGTGTCGGCGTACCGGCGGGCGGGGAAGCGGGTCGGCGTCCTGGCCGTCGACCCTTCCTCCCCCTTCTCCGGGGGCGCCCTGCTCGGCGACCGGGTCCGCATGTCGGAGCACGCGTCCGACCCCGGCGTCTACATCCGCTCGATGGCGACGCGGGGCCACCTCGGCGGCCTCGCGTGGTCGGCGCCGCAGGCGATCCGCGTCCTGGACGCGGCGGGCTGCGACGTGATCCTGGTCGAGACGGTGGGCGTCGGCCAGTCCGAGGTGGAGATCGCCTCGCAGGCGGACACGTCGGTGGTGCTGCTCGCACCCGGCATGGGCGACGGAATCCAGGCGGCGAAGGCCGGAATCCTGGAGATCGGCGATGTGTACGTCGTGAACAAGGCGGACCGCGACGGCGCGGACGCGACGGCGCGCGAGCTGAACCACATGCTGGGCCTCGGGGAGTCCCGCGGCGCGGGGGACTGGCGCCCGCCCATCGTGAAGTCGGTGGCCGCGCGGGGCGAGGGGATCGACGAGGTCGTCGAGGCCCTGGAGAAGCACCGGGCGTGGATGGAGGAACGGGGGGTCCTCGCGGAGCGCCGGGCGGCGCGGGCCGCCCGTGAGGTGGAGACCATCGCGGTGACGGCCCTGCGGGAGCGGATCGCGGATCTGCACGGCGACCGGCGTCTCTCGGCGCTGGCGGAGCGGATTGTCGCGGGCGAGCTGGATCCCTATGCGGCGGCGGACGAGCTGGTCGCGGGGCTGACCTCGGGCTGAGGGTGCCGGCGTGGGCGCCCGGCTGGGCTTGGGCTGATCCCGCGGTGCCGGCAACGCAGGCTGGGGCTGCCCCTGAGCCGGGCGGGTGCCGGGGGTTTTCCCGCTCCGCGGTCGGTCTCCCACCCACCCACCCGTTGCCCTGCGGGGTGATCGGGTGGGTGGGTGGGAAAGATCCGCCGCGGAGCGGCGGCCTGGGCTCCGGCGCGAAGGCGCAGGAACGGGCCCGTCCTCCGCGACGCAAACGGGGCCCGCCCTCCGCGACGCAAACGGGGCCAGCCCTCCGCGACGCAAACGGGGCCCGCCCTCCGGGGGAGAGAGCGCGGGCCCCGTGGTTCAAGCGGCAGGTGTGACGTCAGTCGTCCTGGCCGTCGTGGTCGTCGTGCGCCGAGTCGTCGCTGTCGTCGTGGTCGGCGCTGTCACCGCGGTCAGCGGTCACCGCGGCCGACCGCAGGTCCACCTGCCAGTCCGACTCAACCCCGCCGGAGGCGACCGTCTCCGCGTCCCAGGCGGTAGCCGTCCCGTCGTCATCCAGGTCCACGGACGTCACCGTGCCCTTGGCCGCCGCGGCCTTCGCCGCGTCCTCGGCCGTGGTGGAGGCGTCCTTCAGGACGGCGGCCACCCGCTCGGCGTCGCCGTCCTCGTCCCGCTCGGTGTGCGAGCCGAGCACCTTGCCGGTGCCGGGGTCGACCTGGACGCTGTGCCAGCTGCCGTCCTTGCCGAGCACGTCGACGTCCCAGTACAGGCTGCCGCCGTCCTCGTCGTCCAGCTCGGCGGAGACCGCCGTACCGGACTGCTTCGCGAGCGCCGCCTTGATCGCGTCGGCGGCGGTCACCTTCGCGGCCTTCGTCTCCGCCTTGTTCTCCGCGGCGTCGTCCTGCCGGTCGTCGTCCTTGACCTGGACACTGGACTGCTTGGCGGCGGTCGACTCGTCGTCGCCGGTGACGGCCATGGCTGTCGCAGTGCCGCCTCCGATCAGGGCCACGGCGGCGACGGTGGCGATGACGATGTTGCGCTTCATGAGGGTTCCTCCCGAGTCGGTCCGACCGCTCTGCGGCCGTTCGCTTTCGACGAGGAACAATCTGGCTGAGTGATGCTGAAGCCAGCCTGAAGGTGCCTGAAGAACTCTTCAGGTTGGCTCTGCGACCCTGAGCGCATGCGTTTGTTGATCGTGGAGGACGAGAAGCGGCTTGCCCTGTCGCTCGCCAAGGGCCTGACCGCCGAGGGCTACGCCGTAGACGTCGTCCACGACGGCGTCGACGGACTGCACCGCGCGAGCGAGGGAACGTACGACCTGGTCATCCTCGACATCATGCTCCCGGGCATGAACGGCTACCGCGTCTGCGCCACCCTGCGCGCGGCCGGTCACGACGTACCGATCCTGATGCTCACCGCGAAGGACGGCGAGTACGACGAGGCCGAGGGGCTCGACACGGGCGCCGACGACTACCTCACCAAGCCCTTCTCGTACGTCGTGCTCGTGGCCCGCGTGAAGGCGCTGCTGCGCCGCCGCGGCAACGCGGGCCCGTCCCCGGTCCACACCCTCGGCGACCTGAAGGTCGACACCGCCGCGCGCCGCGTCTTCCGTGGTGGCGACGGCAACGACGACGGCGATGAAGTGACCCTCACCGCCAAGGAGTTCGCCGTCCTGGAGCAGCTCGTCCTGCGCCGGGGCGAGGTGGTCTCCAAGGGCGAGATCCTGGAGCACGTCTGGGACTTCGCGTACGAGGGCGACCCCAACATCGTCGAGGTGTACGTGAGCGCCCTGCGGCGCAAGCTGGGGGCGCGGCTGATCAAGACGGTGCGCGGCGCCGGCTACCGCCTGGAGGCCCCCCGATGAGCCGCTTGTTCAGTTCGGTCCGGGCCAGAGCCACCCTCGGCGCGAGCCTCGTCGTCGCGGTCGCGCTGGTCGCGGCGGGCGCCGCCGTGCTGCTCTCGCTGCGGTTCAGCCTCATCGGCGAGGCGGAGGCCGACGCCGATTCGGCCGCCCGGCGGGTGGCCTCGCAGATTGACCCGACCATCGCGTACGACAAGCTGGATCTGCCCGAGGGTGAGGACAACCCCGTGCAGATCGTCGACGCCGACGGCCGGCTGGTCGCGGCCAGCGAGGACCTGGAGCGCATCAGCGGCACGGGCACCGCCGCGGTCAAGCCCGAGCAGGCGTCCCCCGCGCCCGGCGGCGACGATGACGACGATGACGACGACAGTGCGGAGGACCCGCTCGAACAGGGTGAGCTGTCCGACGACAAGAAGTTCACCGACGGCTCGGCGACCGTCGACGGCGAGACGGCGGACTACCGCTTCGCCGCGGTCGAGGTGAGCGTCGAGGGGAAGGGCGATCTCACCGTGTACGCGGGCGGTTCGCTCGAGTCCGAACAGAGCGCGATGTCAACGGCGTTGACATCGCTGCTCATCGGCTTCCCGCTGCTGCTCGCCGTGATCGCCGCGGTGACCTGGCTGGTCACGCGGCGCGCCCTGCGCCCGGTGGACGCGATCCGCTCCGAGATGGCGGCGATCACCGCCTCCGAGGACCTCGCGCGGCGCGTGCCCGAGCCGGACACGCATGACGAGGTCGCCCGCCTGGCCCGGACCACGAACGAGACGCTGGCCGCCCTGCAGACGTCGGTGGAACGCCAGCGCCGCTTCGTCGCCGACGCGTCGCACGAACTGCGCAGCCCCATCGCGTCCCTGCGCACCCAGCTCGAAGTGGGCGCGGCACACCCGGAGTTGCTGGATGTGGACGGCGCCGTCGAGGACACCGTGCGCCTTCAGGAGCTGGCCGCCGACCTGCTCCTGCTCGCCCGCCTGGACGCCGGGGAGAAGCCCGGCGCGACGCGGGTGGACCTGGCGGCCCTCGCCCGCGAGGAGCTGTCCCAGCGCACGAGGGACCGCGTCGAGGTGCGGAGCGACCTGAAGGGCGCCGAAGTCGCCGGATCGCGCGGCCAGTTGGCGCGCGTGCTCGGCAACCTCGTGAACAACGCGCAGCGCCACGCCCGTACCCACGTCACGGTCGCCACCCGAGCCGAAGGGGCCTGGGCGGTCCTCGCGGTCTCCGACGACGGGGCCGGTGTGCCGGAGAGCGAGCGCGAGCACGTCTTCGAGCGCTTCGTACGGCTCGACGACGCACGCGCCCGTGATGACGGCGGGGCCGGTCTTGGCCTCGCCATCGCGCGCGACGTGGCCGAACGGCACGGCGGCACGCTCACGGTCCAGGAGGCTCCCGGCGGGGGAGCGCTCTTCGAACTCAGGGTGCCCCTCGTGCCGCGGTCCGGCTGAGCGTCAGGGCTTGCCCCGTTGCGCGCGCAGGTGCTCCGCGATCGGGGTCAGTGCCTTGTGGAGCTCGCCGAGCGCCTCGGGCGAGATCAGATCGATGAAGTGCCGGCGGACCGAGGTCACGTGGTGCGGGGCGACCTTCTTCATGGTCTCCATGCCCTCGTCGGTGAGCACGGTGTAGAGGCCGCGCCGGTCGGACTCACAGTTCTCCCGGCGGACCAGGCCCGCGTTCTCCATGCGGGTGATCTGATGGGACAGGCGGCTCTTGGACTGCAGCGTGGCGGCCGCGAGATCGCTCATACGCATCCGCTTCTCGTCCGACTCGGAGAGATGTACGAGGATGTCGTAGTCGTTCATGGTCAGGTTGAACGGCTGGAGGTCTTTCTCGAGCTGGTATGTCAGCATCCTGTTGACCTCCACGTGGGTGCGCCAGGCGCACTGTTCCTCGTTGGTCAGCCACTGCGGGGCCGTATCGGTCTCCATGAAATCGATTCTACCTAAGAAGTTGAAAGGTGAACGAATGTGGGCGTGTGACACGCGCCTCTCACCCTCCATGTCACGGAGGGGCACAGACGTTCGTCGTCACACTCCGCAGACTACCGCTCACAGGCCGAAGCGACGCTGGAGGTCCCCCAGTTGTCCGGGAAGGCGTGGTTGTCCCGGCTGCTGTCCGTGTTGACCGGGCGCACCCCCGGTGCCCGGCACCCCCGCCTGTTGCGGCACCGCACCCGTCGCCTGGTCTGCCATGAGCATCTCCGAGGATTGCAGCAGCACCGTCCCCGCCCCCACGAACTCGAACTGGTGCTCCTCGCCCGAGGTTCCGCCGATCCCGGTCAGTGCCCGCACGCCCCCGATGACCCCCGTCAGGTATCCGTGGTCGTAGTGATGGCAGGGCGACGGGCAGTCCGCCCAGCCCACGAGGGCCTGCGGATCGACGCGGATCGGCGGCTCCATGAACACCACCGGACCGTTCGACGCGGCCACGAACTTCCCGGTTCCGATCAGGGTCAGAAAGCCCGGAACAATTGATTGCTTCAGGGCGAGAGTTGGCTGAAAAGCGAGGAGGTTGCCCGAGCGAATGGTCAGGTTGCCGTCATCGAGGTCGTACGAATTCACATCGAAGGCCCGGTCGGCGAGGAGCATCTTGCCCTGGCCCTCCGCCACGACCCAGTCGCTCGCGTGCAGCGGCGAATGGAAACTCGTGCGCACCAGGCGGTCCAGACGGCCGTGCCCGATGCCGTTGAAGTCGATCGACCCGTAGTAGGCGATCATCTTCCCCTTCTGCAGGAACCACTGGCTTCCCTTGAGCTCCACGCAGAACGTGTACGCGTTCACGCTGTCGTCGCTCGGCAGCGTCATCGGGTCGAACACCGCGGGTCCGCCCGCGGGCATTGAGGGGGTCACAGCTTCTCCTCCGACGCCTGGACGAACACCGCACCGCTCCCTGACAGCTCCAGCTGGAACGCCTCGCCCGAGCCCCGCCCCACCATGTCGCGCCAGCCGAGCGCCGTGGAGAGTTTGTTGCGCACGTCGCCGTGGTGCGCGACATAGGCCTGCGGGTCCACGTGCACCGGGCGCTGCGGGGTGATCGGCACCTCGACGACCCCGCCGTGCGCCATGACGGCGACCGCGCCCTGTCCCTTGAGGGTGGTCGTGAACAGTCCCTGCCCGGTGACCTGGCCGCGCACCATGCCCATCACGCCGCCCTGCGAGCCCATGAACATCGTGCCCTGCTGGAGGGTGCCGTCGAACGCGAGCAGCCGGTCCGCCTCCACATAGAGGGTGTCTCCGGAGAGGGCGATCACCTGGATGTGATGCCCGCCGTGCCCGAAGAGGACGGTGCCGCTGCCCTCGACGGTCATCAGCGGCGTCGCCTCGTTCGCCACCCGTCGCCCGATCATGGACGCGAGGCCGCCCTGCCCGCCCTGGATGTTGGGCGTGAAGGAGACGTCCCCCTTGTAGGCGAGCATGGCGCCGCGCTGGCTGAACAGCTTCTGGCCCGGCAGGACCGTCGCCTCGACCACCTTCGAGTTGATCTCTCGGAAGGGCATGTCAGACGTCCCCCGCCATCGTGGTCCGCTCGCTGGGCTGGACGTAGACCAGGCCGTCGCCCTCGAAGCGGATCTGGAAGGCCTCGCCGCCGCCCTCGCCCATGAACGTACGGAACGTGACGCCCGACTGGAGGTTCTGGCGGAGGTTTCCCTGATGGGCGATGTACGCCCCGGGATCCACGGTCAGGGGGTACTGCTGACTGACGCGCAGGACCACCGCGGGCCCGTCGGACATGATCGCCGCCTGGCCCGAGCCCTCGACCGTCGTCGTGAACAGGCCGTTGCCCTGTGAGGCGCCGCGCAGCCCGGTGAAGCTGGTGCCCGTGTGCAGGCCCGCGTCGGTGCAGAGCAGGTTGCTCGACTCGACGAAGAGCTTCTCGCCGCGCAGCTCCACGAGGTTGATCTCCGTGGCGCGGTCGGCGAACCAGCAGGTGCCGTGCCCCTTCACCTCCATCACCGTCATCTGCTCGCCGGTGAGGCGGCGGGTCACCATGCCCCGTATGCCCTCGCCGCCGCCGGACATCTTTTTGAAGGCCATCTGGCCGTCGTACGCGACCATCGAGCCGTTCTTCGCCTTGACGGCGTCGCCGGACATGTCCACGGCGAGCACCCTGCTGCCTTGCAGTCGGAACGTTGCCACGTATCGACGGTAGCCGTCGGATATGCGCCCGGAACAGGGCAACGGCCCCTGAGCGAACCCCGAGAACACCCCGATGTCACAATGGGGGTCGCTTGTGCGCGCATTCACAAGATCGCGGCGAGCGGCCCGCCCTCACCCCCTCCGTCCTCCCCCGAAGGTGATCCGTGGACATCAAGACCGCATCCGCACTCCGCCGCCTCCGCCTGGTCTCGGCCCCCGAAGCCGTCTCCTTCCTGCTGCTGCTCGTCTGCTCGGTGCTCAAGCGGACCACGGACTTCAACGCCGTGCCGGCCATGGGCATGATCCACGGCGTGCTCTTCGTCCTCTACGTGCTCTTCTGGCTCGACGCCTGGAACCGCACGAAGTGGAACGCGAAGACGGCCGCCCTCTACTTCGTCCTCTCCGTCCTGCCGACCGGCGGTTTCTTCGCCGAACGCAAGCTGAAGCGTGAGGCCGAGGCCGCCGTGATCGCGTCGCGCGCCCGCCGCGAGGGGGTCGTCGGCGCATGATCGTCGCCTTCTCCGTGACGCCGCTCGGCGTCGGCGAGGACGTGGGCGAGTACGTCGCCGACGCGGTCCGCGTCGTCCGCGAATCAGGGCTGCCCAACCGGACGGACGCGATGTTCACCTCCGTCGAGGGCGAGTGGGACGAGGTGATGGACGTCGTCAAGCGCGCCGTCGCGGCGGTCGAGGCGCGTGCGCCGCGCGTCTCCGTCGTCATGAAGGCGGACATCCGCCCCGGGGTGACGGACGGCATGACGTCGAAGGTCGAGACGGTGGAGCGCCACCTTTCGCAGTGACGCCCCGCGATTTCTGAGAGCCCCCGCCGGCAACGGCGGGGGCTTTCTTGTGTCTCCGTGGTCGACGCGACGGACTTGAGCGACTGCTCAAATCCCCGTACCGTCTGTTTGGGCAGTCGCTCAAACATGCCAGACATGCATGCACTGACTTGGGGGATACGCCGTGAGCCTGTACGTCGAAGCGCACATAGCCGCCGACCTCGACGAGCTCTGGACGCGTACGCAGGAGCCCTCCCAGCACCAGCGCTGGGACCTGCGCTTCACCGAGATCGACTACCTGCCGCAGGTGGCGGGGGAGCCGCAGCACTTCCGGTACGGCACGCGCGTACTGCCCTTCCTCACCATCGCGGGCACCGGGATCTCCGCGGGCGAGAAGCGCCGCCCCGACGGCACCAGGACGTCGGCGCTGCGGTTCGCATCGCCGCATCCGCTGTCGCTGCTGGAGGAGGGCTCGGGCTACTGGCGCTACGTACCCGCCCCGGACGGCGGCGTCCGCTTCCTCACCGGGTACGACTACCGGTCGCGCTGGGGCCGCTTCGGTGCCTGTGCCGACCGGGCCCTCTTCCGGCCGCTGATGGGCTGGGCCACGGCCTGGTCCTTCGACCGGCTGCGGCTGTGGCTTGAGCGGGGGATCACCCCCGAGCGGCAGCTGCTGCACGCGCTCGGCGAGGTCGGCTTCCGGGCCGGCTGCGTGCTCGCGGCGGTGCTCGCCGCGCCCGTGGTGGCCCTTGCGGTGCTGGCCCTCGCGTTCCTCGTGCCGCCGCTGCCCGTGACGCCGGCGGCGCGCCGGTGCCTTCGTACGCCACCGCCACGCACGCGTGCACCCCGCATTCTGACCACCCTCCAGGAGCAGCCGTCATGACGCCGTCGATCTTCCGCACCGTGCTCGGCCCCGACTTCGACCGGCTGCACCCGCAGCTCCAGCGCCGCTTCTCCGTGGGCCTCGCGAGCGGTGAGGCGTGCACGGGCCGAGGGGTGATGGACCGCATCTGGCACGGCAGGGATTTCGTGAAGCCCTTCCTGGCCGTCGGCGGCACGCGCAACATCCTCGTCCCGAGGGCGGGCCGGAACGTCCCCTTCACCATCGAGAACGTGCCGTACACCGACTCGTTCGGCCGTGAGACGGTGACCTTTGTGCGCACCTTCGACCTGCCGGGCCGCTCCCGGCGCTTCGACGCCCAGATGGTCCTCGCGCCGAGCCGGGACCGGATCCTCGACTACTTGGGAACCCACCAGCACCTCGCGAGCGACCTCCATCCCCGGGTGGAGCCGGACGGCTCGCTGCTCATCCGCTCCGGAGAGCACCGCTTCCGGGAGGGGCCGGTGGACGTCCGCGTTGCCCCGCTGATCGGCGGCGACGCCGAGGTCCGGGAGTCCTTCGACGACAGGACGGGCCGCTTCCGCATCCAAGTCCGGGTGGTGAACCGGTACTTCGGGCCGCTCTTCGGGTACGAGGGTTCCTTCACGGCCACGTACGCCGATGTCCGCGCCCGCGGTGTACGGGCGGGCCTTCGGCCTGTCCGCGAGGAGGCGCGGGCGTGAGCGCCGACACCAAGACGAAGCTGCTCGAGGGCACCTTGCGCACCCTCATCGAACAGGGCATCGCCAAGACGTCGGCGCGCACGATCGCGGCTGCCGCCGGGGTGAATCAGGCGCTGGTCTTCTACCACTTCGGGTCGGTGGACGAGTTGCTGGCGGCGGCGTGCCGGCACGGGGCGGAGCAGCGGGTGTCCCGCTACCGGGACCGCCTGGCGGAGGTGTCCTCCCTCTCCGAACTCCTGGAGTTCGGGCGGGAGATGCACGTGGAGGAGCGGGCCGCCGGTCATGTCGCCGTGCTTGGCCAGCTCCTTGCCGGGGCCCAGACGCAGCCCCGCCTCGCCCCCGCCACGGCGGCGGGCCTGGCCCTGTGGATCGAGGAGATCGAGAAGGTCCTGACCCGGGTCCTTTCTGCAACCCCCCTGGGGGAGTTCACCGATCCGTCCGGTCTTGCCAAGGCGCTGGCGGCGTCCTTCGTGGGGATCGAGCTGTACGAAGGTGTGGATCCCGATGGGGCGAACAGGGCGCTGGATGCTTTGGAGCAACTGTCCCTCCTGGTGACGGCAGTTGAGGACCTGGGCCCGCTGGCCCAGCGTGCGTTCCGCCACCGCCTGCGCCGGGCGCGGCCCTGACGCGGCCCTGCGCGCACTCCGTGGCCACGGGCGCCGAGATGCGGTGCGCCGTCGCAGCAGGTCAGATGGGTCTCAGGCCGAGCCCGCGCACATCACGGAGTACCACCATGACAACGGAACCCACGGGCGGAAAAGCACGCGTCGACCGGCGGATGCCGTCGTTGCCGAACACCTGGCCTCCGCCGCGCTGGTACGTGCCGGGCCGGCCCTGCACGGCGCCCGTGGTGATCTTGTCGTCGTGAAGAGGGTGTCCCGGTGGTCAGGACAGGCCGTGGCGCAGCGGAGTGAGCTGCTCGATGTCGTAGCGGGCCCGCAGTTCTTGGATCGCCGCGGGGTCCGGTGGGTCGCCGTAGTCGAGCAGGGTGAGGAGCTCCTCGAAGTACCGCTCGTGATCCGGTGGCGGTGAGGCCTGGAAGAACATGCGGGCCGGTTCGCCCGTGGGGTTCGCGAAGGCGTGCGGGCAGCCGGGCGGAACCACGATGACGGTTCCGGGAGTCGCACGGACGACCCGGCGGCCGTCGAGTGCCCGCCAGTGCCGCCAGTCGTCCCCGGTGCGGACGCGCGGCTCGAACGCCATCACGTCGAGTTCGCCTTCGAGGACGTAGAACAGCTCCTCGCTGCGCGTGTGCAGGTGCGCCCCGACGTCGAAGCCGGGCGGTACGACGACCTCGAAGCTGGAGCTCACCCGGGAGTGCTCCCCGGTGACCTTGAACGTGACCTGCTGGGCGGCGGTGATCAGGGTCCGGCCGTGGCCAGGGGGTACGAGCAGTCCCGGACGGGCCAGGTGCGCGGTCATGACCAGGTCACGGGGAGACCCTCGGGCCCTCGGATGAGCGCTCCGGGGCGCCAGCGCAGTTCGTCCGGGGGGATGGTGAACCGCAGCTCCGCGAAGCGGTCGAGCACCGCGTCCATGAGCAGTTCGGACTCCAGGCGGGCCAGCACGGCGCCGGGGCAGTAGTGCGGTCCGTACCCGAAGGAGACGTGCGGGTTGGGGCTGCGGTCGAGCCGCAGCTCGTCGGGGTCGGGGAAGACCTCCGCGTCGCGGTTGGCGGCGAGGTAGGAGACGTAGACCGCTTCACCCGCGCGGATGCGGTGGCCGGCGATCGTGACGTCTTCGAGGGCGATCCGGGAGAGCCCGACGGCGTTGCGGTGCGGGATGTAGCGCAGGAGTTCGTTGAGCGCCGAGGGCCGCAGCTCGGGTGTGTTCCGCAGCCGCTCGAGCAGGTCGGGCCGGGTGAGCAGGATGTAGACCATGTTGCCCACGTTGTTGGTGACGGCCTCGCCACCGATCTGGATGAGCAGGGCAAGGCCGGTGGCTTCCTCCGCGGTGACCTCTCCGCTTTCGACGGCCTTGACGAGGAGCCCGATGACGGTGTCACCGCCCGTTCCGCGCCCCTCGCGCAGGCGTTCGCCGAGGTAGGCCAGCATCTCCGTCTTGGCCTGCTCGCTGCGTTGCGCGCCTTTGGCCGATGACAGGATCAGGGCGGTCCACGCGTGCACCGTGGGACGGTCGGCCTCCGGGATGCCCATCAGCTCGCATACGACGGCGAGGGGGAAGGGTGCGAGCAGGCGCTCGGTCAGGTCCGCGGGCGGTCCGTCGCGCAGCATCCCGTCGACGAGTTCGCCGAGAATCTCCCGCGCCCGCGTACGAAGGCGCTCCACACCGCCGGCGGTGAAGGCCCCGGCGACGGCGCGACGCAGTCGTGTGTGGTCGGGCGGGTCCTCGAAGCCGACCGCGCCGGGGGCGGGGATGAAGTGAGGGGCCAAACGGGTGACGTCGTGCTCGACGACCAGCTTGCGGCTGAACCGGGGGTCGTTGGTCACCATCCGCACGTCGTCGTACCGGCAGACGAGCCAGGCCCACCCGCTTCCGTTGGGAAGCTTGATGCGTGTCACCGGCCCCTCCCGCATCAGTCCGGCGAGGACGGGGTCGAAGTCGACCCCGTCCAGGTCCAGGGCGGGCCACTGCGTGATGGGTGGCTGCGAGGTGTCGGGGCCGTCCCTCAGCATCGTTCCGATTCCTCCGTGACGCGGTCTCTCGCCTGAGTGGCCTTGCCTATGCGGTCTCTCGCCCCGTGCTCCAGTTGCCCAGGGAGACCTCGGCGGTGATGCCCGGGCCGAACCCCGCCAGGAGACCTCGCGCGGTGTCGGGGGTGCCGTTGTCGTCGAAGAGCCGGCGCAACGCGTCCAGGACGACGGCGCTCGCGATGTTGCCGTACTCGGTCAGTGTGGCCCGGCTGAAGCGGAATGCTTCGGGTGCCACACCGAGGTACTTGCTGAGGTCGTCGAGGATCCGCGGGCCACCGGCATGGATGATGTAGAAATCCAAGGCGGAGGCGTCCCAGCCATGTGCGTGGGCCAGCTGCTTCAGCACCGGGGCGAGCGGCTCCATGGTGCCGGGAACGCGTCGGTCGAGCCTGAAGTGGAACCCGGTGGCCTTGACCTCGTACGCGATCCAGTCCTCCGTCCTGGGAATGATGTACGAGCCGTTGCGCCGCAGTTCGATGCCGATGCCGCCGCGCCCCCGGACGACGGCGGCGGCCACACCGTCACCGAACAGGCCGTTCGAGAGGAGATTTCCCACCTCCAGGTCGCTCGGCTGATAGCACAGGGAGCAGAACTCACAGGCGACTATCAGGGCGTTCGCCTCGGGGTAGGCGGTGCAGAAGTCATGCGCGCGATTGACCGCCGCCCCGCCCGCCGCGCACCCCAGCTGGGCTATGGGCAACTGCCTCGTGTCGGTGCGGAACCCCATCGTGTTGATCATCCACGCGGTCAGCGACGGCATCATGAAGCCGGTGCACGACACGTACACGATCAGGTCGATGTCCACCGGGCGCACTTCCGCGTCGGCCAGCGCCTGACGCACCACCGCCGGCACCCGTGCCTTGGCCTCGGCCTCGTACACGGCGTTGCGCTGTTCGAAGCCGGGGTGCGCGAGCGTCTCCTCGATGGGGCGTATCAAGTGCCGCTTCGCGACGCCGGTGTTCTCGATCAGCCGCAGAGCCAGTTCGAGCTGCGGATGGTCCGGATGGACGTACCGGGCCAGGTCGAGGGTCTGCTCCATGGTGATCACGTACTCGGGCACGGACACCGTCGGTCTGCACAGAGTCGCCACGGTGGCTCTCCTTTCCTGTTTCGACAAAGCCTCACGGACCCGTGCGCAATGCGCGCGCGGGACTGATCCGCGGGTGACTAGGGGCCAATCCGGTGACGCTGGGCGACGCGGGCGGCGGATCGAGCGGCGAGAGGGAAGACATGCCGCAGTCGATATCCCGCGGAATCGACCGCTGGGGGCGGCAGGAACGCTGACATCGAGGCAGGGAGATGAAGCATGACGTCAGACCCGCGCACGGCCCTCGCGCCGCAGACGGAACCGGCTTCGGACGAGGCGGTCCACTGCTGGGGCCTTGACGACCTGGAGGGCCTTGAGTTCGACCCCTTCCTCAGCGACCGGCTGCGGGACGAGCAGGCCACTCGGATCCAGTTGCCGTCCGGCGAGGGCAGCGCCTGGCTGATGGCGCGCTACTCCCACGTCAAGGCGGCGACGACCGACCCGCGCTTCAGCAGGGAGGAGCTGGTCGGGCGTACGGTCACCGGTTCCTCCCCGCACGCGATCGCCTCCCGGCAGGCGTCCCTCAAGTACGCCGACCCGCCACGCCTGAACGACATGCGCCGTGTGGTGGCGCGAGCGTTCACCGACAAGAGCATGCAGAAGCTCAGGCCGTCCGTGCAGGCCAGTGCCGACAGCCTGCTCGACGCGATGGAGCGGCACGGCTCACCGGCGGACCTCGTGGAGCACCTGCACGGCCCCTTCCCGCTCGCGGCCGTCGCCGACCTGCTGGGAATGGACCAGGACATGCGGGAGGGCATGACGTCCTTGGCGAACCTGATCACGACTCCCGGCCCGGCACCCGAGCGGAGCGGCGACGCCACGACGACCGTCCGTGAGTGCGTCGTCAGTCTGCTCGCCCGGCGTCGCGAGGAGCCGGGCGACGACCTGGCCGGGGTCCTCGCCGCGGCCTGTGACGCCGGTGAGATCACGGAGCCGGAGGCCATCTCCCTGGCCACCGCCATCGTGGTGAGCGGTGCACACGCCGTACGCAACAACAGCGCCAACATGGTCTACGCCCTGCTCACCCATCCGCGGCAGCTTGAACGGCTGCGCGCCGAACCGGACTTGATTCCGCAGGCCGTCGACGAGCTGCTGCGCTACATCCCGCACCGCAGCGGAGTGGGCCTCCCGCGGATCGCCTCGCAGGACGTCGAGATCGCCGGTGTCGTGGTCCGGGCCGGTGAGGCGGTCTACTCCTCGTACCTCGCGGCCAATCGCGACCCCGAGGCCTTCCCGAACCCCGACACGCTTGACTTCGACCGGGGGCCCATCGCCCATATGGCCTTCGGGAACGGCCCCCACCACTGCGTGGGCTCGATGCTGGCCCGGATGGAATCCGAGATCATCATCGCCACGCTGCTCGACCGCTACCCCGCACTCGCGCTCGCGGTGCCGCCCGAGCAGATCGAGTGGCAGACGGGCGGCCTGATCCGAGGGCCCAAGACCCTGCCGGTGTCCTGGTGATACGCCGCCCCACGATCAAGGTCGTCGGAGGCAGCCCGAACCACTTGGAGCTGGCTGCTCTCACCGCGGTCTTCATCGTGCTGATACGCGGTGCCCACACCCTGCGCGCCCCGCACTCCGCTGGTGCCCATCGCGCCTGGTGGGATCAGAAACCGCCGTATGTCCCCGCGCACTCCTGGCGCTCCAGGCAGGCGCCCCCTCCGCGCTGACACTCCACAGCAGGAGCGGGCCCGCTCCGCAACCCCGGTGAAACCGCTCGCCCCAAAACCGCTCACACGGCCGAGTCCGGTTCGACACCCGGCGAAAACTCCCTTTTTGTATGGGTATTGGCTTGTTCACACCAGAACCTGCCATCGCCAGATCATCGAAGACCTGGAGGCGCTGTGCGGTCGGAGGGCTATGACTACGAAACCCACAGCACACTCGCCGGCCCAATCACCGAGCCGGACGGCGACGACTGCTATCGGGTGCAGTACACCAAGCTCCTCTCCGGCGAGCCGCACCGAATACGAGCCGTCCTGCTGATGACGTTCGCCCCCGTCCTCACCGGCCTCCTCCTCGTCTATCTCGTCTGGCCGACCCACTGGACGGAACGCGAGGGCGCCGACAGCTGGCTCATCGGCCTCGACATCACGATGCTCGTGGCGATCGGTCTCATCGAGCTCTTCATGCTCGTCAATGTCATATCGATCTCCCACGCGACGATGGTGGCGAGAGACCCGGTACCCGTCGTTCCCGAGCCGGGCACGCGGGTCGCCTTCCTCACCACGTACGTCCCCGGCAAGGAACCCCTGGCCATGGTCCGCGCCACCCTCGAGGGCGCGACCCGGATACGCCACCCGGGACCGCTCGACATATGGCTCCTGGACGAGGGCGACGACGACGAGGCCAAGGCCCTCTGCGCGGAGCTCGGCGTCCGGTACTTCACCCGCAGCGGCGTGCCCGAGTGGAACCGCGAGAAGGGCGTCCACAAGGCCCGCACCAAGCACGGCAACTACAACGCCTGGCTCGCGATGCACGGCGGCGGCTACGACTTCTTCGCCTCCGTGGACACCGACCACGTCCCGCTCCCCAACTTCCTTGAGCGGATGATGGGTTACTTCCGGGATGAGGACGTCGCGTTCGTCGTCGGGCCTCAGGTCTACGGGAACTACGACACCCCCGTCACCAAAGCCGCCGAGTCGCAGCAGTTCCTCTTCCACGCGCTGATCCAGCGCGCCGGCAACCGCTACCGCGCCCCCATGTTCGTCGGCACCAACAACGTCGTACGGATCAAGGCGCTTCTCCAGGTCGGCGGCCTCTACGACTCGATCACCGAGGACATGGCGACCGGCTTCGAGCTGCACCGCCACAAGAACCCCGCCACCCGGCGGCACTGGCGGTCCGTCTACACCCCGGACGTGCTCGCCGTCGGCGAGGGGCCCGCCTCCTGGACGGACTTCTTCACCCAGCAGATGCGCTGGTCGCGCGGGACGTACGAGACGCTGTTCAAGCAGTACTGGAAGGCACCGCTGACGATGCCGCCGGGCCGGCTGTTCTCGTACACGATGATGCTCGTCTACTACCCGATGACGGCCGTCAACTGGCTGCTTGGCGTGCTGAGTTGTGTGCTCTTCCTGTGGTTCGGGGCTTCCGGCACCCAGGTTGCCGCGTCCGTGTGGCTGATGCTCTACAGCGACGCCGCCGCGCTCCAGGTCGGGCTCTACCTCTGGAACCGGCGGCACAACGTCTCGCCGCACGAGCCGGAGGGCTCCGGAGGCCTGGCCGGCATGGCGATGTCCGCGCTCTCCGCGCCCATCTACGCCAAGTCGCTCGGCGCCGCCCTCCTGCGCCGCCCGAGCCGCTTCGTGGTCACCGCCAAGGGCGGCGACACGAGCCCGGACCGGGTGCTCACCTTCCGCATCCATCTCTTCTGGGCGGCCCTGCTCGCCACCTCGCTGGCCGCCTCGTTCGTGCTCGGCCATACCCATGCGGCGATGCGCACCTGGGCCGTCCTTGCCATGGCCATCTCGCTCGCCCCGATCACGATCTGGGCCTTCACGCTGATCAAAGAGCGCAAGGGACGCAAGGCACCTGTCGAGGCCCGGCAGCAGGCGCGCCGCCTCGGAGGCAAGGACGCGGAAGGCCTGGTCGCCACGGGCTCGGACGGCGATCCGGAGCCGGCATTCGCCACTGGTACGACGACAGGAGGGAACTGACCCATGGCCTACCGGCCCTCGCAGCGGACGAAGAAGACACTCCTCGGAGTCGGGGCGGGCGCGCTGCTTGTCGGACTCAACGCACCGGCGGCGCTCTCCTTCGCGGAGCAGCAGTACTACGAGTACAAGATCGCCCAGCCCGGCTACAAGGCGAAGTACGGTTCCTGGAAGCAGATCGGCATTCCTGACCGGTACCGCACCAATGCCATCCACGCGGCGCTTCTGCACACCGGCAAGGTCCTGATCGTCGCGGGCTCCGGCAACGAGCAGAAGAAGTTCGACAAGGGGTCCTTCGACACGATCCTCTGGGATCCGAAGACGGACACCTTCAAGAAGATCGCGACGCCCGAGGACTTCTTCTGCTCCGGGCACGCCCAACTCCCCGACGGGCGGCTCCTGGTGGCGGGCGGCACGGCGCGCTACGAACTCCTCGACGGCGAGATCGAGCGGGCCGGCGGCGGCATGCGGGTCAAGAACGAGAACCCCGACAAGCCGCTCGTCCTGAAGAAGGGCACCCGCTTCCGCTCGCCCTCCGGCATCGAGTACGTGAGCAGGTTCGACGTCAACGTGCCCAAGGCCCAACGGGACTTCAAGATCACGTACTCCAAGTCGGGGGTGATGCGGCCCTGGAAGGCGAAGGTCAAGGCGAGCGAGGCACGCGTCTTCGTGGAGGCCGTCCAGAAGGGAGAGCAGTCCGTCGCCGAGGAGTCCGCGCAGTACGAGATCGAGGGCCTGACCGGCAAGGAAGGGGACAACGCCTACGGGATCGCCGAGAAGATCACCATGGACAAGCAGGACTTCCAAGGGATCAAGGCGGCCTACGAGTTCGACCCGAAGGCCGAGAAGTACATCCCCGTCGAGCCGATGAAGAAGGCCCGCTGGTACCCGACGCTCGTCGGTCTCGACGACGGCAGGGTGCTCGCAGTCTCCGGGCTCGACGACGTGGGCATGATCGACCCGGGCGACAACGAGATATACGACCCGAAGACGAAGAAGTGGACCGACGGGCCCAAGCGCTACTTCCCGACCTACCCCGCGCTCTTCCTCACCAAGGGCGGCAAGCTCTTCTACCCGGCGTCGAACGCGGGCTACGGCCCCGCCGACAAGGGCCGTGCCCCTGGGCTGTGGGATCTGCGGACCAACAAGTTCCAGAAGATCCCCGGGCTTGTCGATCTCGATCAGACGGAGACGTCTGCGTCCGTGCTGCTGCCGCCCGCGCAGGACCAGAAGGTGATGATCCTTGGCGGTGGAGGTGTCGGTGAGTCCGAGAAGGCGACCCGGCGCACGGCGGTCGTGGATCTCAAGGAGGACAGCCCCGTCTTCCGGACCGGGCCTCAACTCCCGCAGGGCACCCGGTACTTGAACAGCGTGATCATGCCGGACGACTCGGTGTTCACGTCCAACGGCTCCACGGACTACCGGGGGCGCGGCGCGAGCAACATCCTCAAGGCGCAGTTCTACGACCCCAGGACGAACGCCTTCCGCGAGGCGGCGTCACCGAGGGTGGGCCGCAACTACCACTCCGAGGCGCTGCTGCTGCCCGACGGACGGGTCGTCACCTTCGGCTCCGACCCGCTCTTCGACAACCAGGAGAACACCAAGCTCGGCCACTTCGAGCAGCGCATGGAGGTCTTCACGCCGCCCACCCTGCACAAGGCCGGCAAGGACCGCCCCGTGCTCGGCAAGGGGCCCGAGGTCCTTGCCGCCGACGGCCGCGCGACGTTCCGTACGCGAGACGCGGCGGAGATCGCGTCGGCGCGCCTTATGCGCCCCAGCGCGGTGACGCACACGACGGACGTGGAGCAGCGGTCGATCGCGCTCGGGCTCACCAAGGGCAAGCGTTCGGTGACGGTGGACGTGCCCCGGGGCGACACCGCGCTGGTGCCGCCGGGCTGGTACATGCTGTTCGTGACGGACCGCAACGGCACGTCGTCCGAGGCCAAGTGGATCCACGTGAAGTGACGTGCCCTCAGGCGTCCTTGGCGTTGCGCGCGAGGCCCAGCGCGTAGTCGGGCCACCACTGGCCGGCCTCCGGGCCGCCCCTGCACGGCCCGTCCGAGTCGCCGGGGCGCTTGATCCACAGGACCGCGTCGAGCAGCGCGTCGCCCGTCTTGTCCGTGGGCGGGGTGCCCAGGCCCCGGCCCGGCGGATTGCACCAGGCGTCCTCGCGGTCGCCGGCCAGCGGCCCCTTGCCGTTGCGGCTGGTGTCCATCACGAAGTGCTTCCCGCCGACCGTCCCCGACAGGCTGCGGCCGTACGCCTTGATCGTCTCGTCGCTCTGGAAGTTGGAGACGTTCAGCGAGAAGCCGTCGGCCTGATTGATGCCGGCCTGCTGGAGCGGTTCGGTGAGCTTGGCCGCCTGGTCGATCCAGCCGGGGTTGCCCGCGTCCAGATAGACCTTCACCCGGGGCTGCTGCTTGAGCCGCTGGATGGCTTCGGAGAGCAGTTGGTAGCGGTCGGCGTGGTACTCGCCGGGCGTGCAGCCGTCCACGATGTGCGGGATCGCATCCGGCTCCAGGATGACGAGGGCGGGGCGGTCCCCGATCGCCCCCGCGAACTTGTCGATCCACTGCCGGTAGAAGTCGGAGCTGTGCGCGCCGCCCGCGGAGTGCTGGCCGCAGTCGCGGTGCGGGATGTTGTACGCGACGAACACGGCGGTACGGTCGCTCTGTGCGGCACCGTCGACGGCGGCCTTGATGTCGGGCGCCGGGTCGTCGCCCGCGGGCCACACCGCCATCGGCCGCTCGGAGATCCGCCTGAGCGCGGCGGCGTCCTGGGGGCGCCCCTCCTGCTCCCACTGCTCGACCTGCCGGGCCGCGGCGCTCTTCGGGTCGACCCAGAAGGAGCTCTCGGGAGGCCGGGCGGCGTTGGAGCGGCCCGCTTCGGCGGCCGGCTTCTCCTTGCCGGAGCCGGACCCGGAGCCGGACGAGCAGCCCGTGAGCCCGAGGGCCGTGAGGGCTGTGAGTGCCGTGAACGTACGGAGCAGCCGGTGCATCCAGACCCCTTGGGCGATGGTGACGCGTCGCGCAATCGTTACATAACGGTCGAATACGGTTCGGTTACGACACCGGGACCGGCCGCCTCAGATCGACTCGGATCACCTCAGATAGCGCCTTGGGCCGCCTCAGATGCCGCCACTCGCCAGCGCGATGCCCAGCGGCGTCCGCTCGTACAGGACCTGATGCCCGTACCGCCGCGACACCAGCAGACCCGCGTCGCGCAACGTGCCCAGGTGCGCGGACACGGATGACGGGGCCAGGCCCAGGCGGTGGGCGAGGGCCGAGGTGGTGGCGGGGTCGCCGAGCGCGGCGAGGACGGTCGCCCGGCCGCGGCCGAGGAGGCGTACGAGTGCTTCAGGCGTACGTTCGCCGGGCCCCGCCCAGAGCCCGGCGAGGCCGCGTGCGGGATAGGCGATGGTCGGCTGCCACGGCGGGTCGTGCCCGCCGACCACGTCCGGCCAGGTGAAGACGCTCGGCATCAGGACCAGGCCCTCGCCCCGCAGATCGCGCACATGCTCGCCGTTCCAGTCCACGGCGAGCGTCCCCGCGTTCCAGCTGAGCCGCGGGTCGAGCTCGCTCAGGAGCCCGCCGAGCCCGACCTCGGCGAGGCGGCGCGAGTGGAAGGCCACGTCGGCCTCAAGGAGGGTGCGAAGGCGGGGCCAGTCCGGCTCGATCAGGGCGTGCCAGGCGGCCTCCATGGCGTCCGCGAGCTCCCGCACCGCGCGCGCCGGATCGCCGACGAGCGCGCGCCCCAGCGGGCTGTCCGCCGCCCCCGGCGTGCAGTCGAGGGCACGGGCCATGTCGTCGAGCGCGACCTCCGGGTCCGTCGCGCGCACGGCCGCGATCTCCTCGTCGAAGGTGGCCGCGGGCCCGATCGGCGGCGGCCCGAGGAAGTCGGGGCAGTGCCCGCGGCGCGGCATCAAGAGCCACACCGCCGCGAGGTCCAGCCGCGCGCCCGCCCCGCGGATCCGCCGCAGCCACTGCGGGTGGTAGCCGTGCCGGTCGGGGCGCTTGAGGGTGCGCACGGCCTCCTGCGTCTCCCACAGGGGCGAGATCGCGAACCGGCAGCGCAGCAGGTCGTCCTGCCCGAAGTGCAACTGATACGGCATGACGCCCCCGCCCGAAAGACCGCCCGATTCGCCTGGAGCCGAAACTCTAGGGCGAGGGCACGCGCGCGTGCAGGGTGCGGACATGCCCGAAGAGAAACCCACCGGCTACCGCCGCGTCTTCGCCGTCCGTGAGTTCCGCACCGTCTTCCTCGCACACGCCCTCTCGCTGCTCGGCGTCATCGTCAGCGAGGTCGCGCTGACCGTCCTCGTGTACTCGCTCACCGGGTCGCCGCTGCTCAGCGCGCTCACCTTCGCGCTCGGCATGCTGCCCTACCTGATCGGGGGGACGCTGCTCTCCGGGATCGCCGACCGGTATCCGCCCCGCCGGGTGCTCGTGCTCTGCGACCTCCTGTGCGCCGGGTGCGCGGCCCTGATGGCGCTGCCCGCGACGCCCGTCTTCGCGCTGCTCGCGCTGCGGTGCCTCATCGCCGTCGTCTCGCCGGTCTTCAACGGGACGCGGATGGCGACCCTCACCGACATCCTCGGCGACGGCGATCTGTTCGTGCTCGGGCGCTCCCTGCTGCGGATCGTCTCGCAGAGCTCCGTGCTCGTCGGCTTCGGCCTCGGCGGCGTGCTGCTCACCTTCGTGCCCGCGCGCGGGGCACTCGTCATCACCGTCTGTACGTTCCTGGCGTCGGCGCTGCTCCTGCGGCTCGGCACGCGGCGCAGGCCCGCGCGGGGCGACGGCGGCTCGGCGCTCGTCCGCTACTCCCTCGGCGGCACGCGGCAGATTCTCGGCGACCGCCGGATCCGGGCGCTGCTGCTCCTGCTCTGGGCGCCGCCGATGTTCATGGTCGCCCCGGAGGCGCTGGCCGCCCCGTACGCGGACGAGATCGGCTCGGGCGTCGCGGGCGTCGGCCTGCTGATGTGCGCGCTGCCGGTCGGCACGATCGCGAGCGAGCTGTACGCCGGGTCCGCGCTCTCCGCGGGCACCCGCGCCCGCATCGCCCTGCCGCTCGCCTCCGTCACGCTGCTGCCGCTCGTCGTGTACGCCGTGACGCCGGGCCTGGTCTGGGCGATGCTCGCCCTCGCGCTCGCCGGGGCCGGGTCCGCGTACACCCTGGGCCTCGACCGCTGGTTCGTCGACGCCGTGCCGCAGGAGCTGCGCGGGCGGGCCATGACCGTGCACACGGCCGGGCTCATGACGATCCAGGGGGTCGGCATGGCGCTCGCCGGCCTTGCCGCCGAGTTCTTCGCGGTGAGCACGGTCGTGACGGGCGCGGGCATCCTCGGCACGGTGTGCTGCCTGGTCCTGGTGGCGGAAGTCCGGGCCACGGCCCGTACCGCTTCCGGCGGATCCGACGACGTACGGGAACGGGCGACCGAATTGCGAGACGGGGCTGACCAGCATGTGACCGGCGGGTAAGGTCTTTGGCGTGCCGAAGCCGCTCAGCCTTCCCTTCGATCCCATCGCCCGCGCCGACGAACTCTGGAAGCAGCGCTGGGGATCGGTCCCGGCCATGGGTGCGATCACCTCGATCATGCGGGCGCACCAGATCCTGCTCGCCGAGGTCGACGCGGTCGTCAAGCCGTACGGACTGACCTTCGCGCGCTACGAGGCGCTGGTGCTGCTGACCTTCTCGCAGGCCGGCGAGCTGCCGATGTCGAAGATCGGTGAGCGGCTCATGGTCCACCCCACATCGGTCACGAACACCGTCGACCGCCTGGTGAAGTCCGGCCTCGTCGACAAGCGTCCGAACCCGAACGACGGGCGCGGCACGCTCGCCTCCATCACGGAGAAGGGCCGCGAGGTCGTCGAGGCCGCCACCCGCGAGCTGATGGCGATGGACTTCGGGCTCGGGGTGTACGACGCCGAGGAGTGCGCGGAGATCTTCGCGATGCTGCGGCCGCTGCGGGTCGCGGCGGAGGACTTCGAGGAGCAGTAGGGGGCGGCCGGTACCGGAAGCGGGGCCGCCGGAAGATCGCGCAAAACGGGCCGATACCCTCGAACGCATGAAGAAGAGCGTGCTGACCCGTTACCGGGTGATGGCCTACGTCACCGCCGTCATGTTGCTCGTGCTGTGCACCTGCATGGTTTTCAAGTACGGCTTCGACAAGGGTGAGGGCCTGACGCTGGTCGTCTCCCAGGTCCACGGTGTCCTCTACATCATCTACCTGATCTTCGCCTTCGACCTGGGCTCCAAGGCGAAGTGGCCCTTCGGGAAGCTGCTCTGGGTGCTGGTCTCGGGCACCATCCCCACCGCCGCGTTCTTCGTCGAGCGCAAGGTCGCGAAGGACGTCGAGCCGCTGATCGTCGACGGTTCGCCGGTCACCGCCAAGGCGTAGCCTCCACCGCCGCGGAGATACCCGTGGCCCCGCTGCGGAGCAGCTGATGTCGCAGCGCCTCGACATTTACTAGGACGTCCTAGTAAATTCGAAGGTATGGACGCTGACGCCATCGAGGAGGGCCGCCGTCGCTGGCAGGCCCGGTACGACACCGCGAAGAAGCGCGACGCGGATTTCACCACGCTCTCCGGCGACCCGGTCGAGCCCGTCTACGGGCCGCGGCCCGGGGACACCTATGAGGGATTCGAGCGGATCGGATGGCCGGGCGAGTACCCCTTCACCCGCGGACTCCACGCCACCGGCTACCGCGGCCGGACCTGGACCATCCGCCAGTTCGCCGGCTTCGGCAACGCCGAGCAGACGAACGAGCGCTACAAGATGATCCTGGCCAACGGCGGCGGCGGCCTCTCCGTGGCCTTCGACATGCCGACCCTGATGGGCCGCGACTCCGACGACGCGCACTCGCTCGGCGAGGTCGGGCACTGCGGGGTCGCCATCGACTCGGCCGCCGACATGGAGGTCCTGTTCAAGGACATCCCGCTCGGTGACGTCACGACGTCGATGACGATCTCCGGACCCGCCGTCCCCGTCTTCTGCATGTATCTCGTCGCAGCCGAACGCCAGGGGATCGACCCGGGCGTCCTGAACGGCACGCTCCAGACGGACATCTTCAAGGAGTACATCGCGCAGAAGGAGTGGCTCTTCCAGCCCGAGCCGCACCTGCGCCTCATCGGCGACCTGATGGAGCACTGCGCGCGCGACATCCCCGCGTACAAGCCCCTGTCGGTCTCCGGCTATCACATCCGCGAGGCCGGGGCGACGGCCGCGCAGGAGCTGGCGTACACCCTCGCCGACGGCTTCGGTTACGTCGAGCTCGGGCTCTCGCGCGGCATGGACGTCGACGTCTTCGCGCCCGGACTGAGCTTCTTCTTCGACGCGCACCTGGACTTCTTCGAGGAGATCGCCAAGTTCCGCGCGGCCCGCAGGATCTGGGCCCGCTGGATGCGGGACGTGTACGGCGCCAAGACCGACAAGGCCCAGTGGCTGCGCTTCCACACGCAGACGGCGGGCGTCTCGCTCACCGCGCAGCAGCCGTACAACAACGTCGTACGCACCGCTGTCGAGGCGCTCTCCGCGGTCCTCGGCGGCACCAACTCCCTGCACACGAACGCCCTCGACGAGACCCTCGCGCTGCCCAGCGAGCAGGCCGCCGAGATCGCGCTGCGCACCCAGCAGGTGCTGATGGAGGAGACCGGCGTCGCCAACGTGGCGGATCCGCTGGGCGGTTCCTGGTACGTGGAGCAGCTCACCGACCGTATCGAGGCCGACGCCGAGAAGATCTTCGAGCAGATCAAGGAGCGGGGGCGTCGGGCGCACCCGGATGGGCAGCACCCCATCGGGCCCATCACCTCCGGGATCCTGCGCGGCATAGAGGACGGCTGGTTCACCGGCAACATCGCTGAATCGGCCTTCCAGTACCAGCAGTCCCTGGAGAAGGGTGACAAGCGGGTCGTGGGCGTCAATGTCCACCATGGTTCCGTCACCGGTGACCTGGAGATTCTGCGGGTCAGCTATGAGGTGGAGCGGGAGCAGGTGAAGGTCCTCGGGGCCCGCCGAGGGGCGCGGGATGATGCGAGGGTCGCGGCCTCGCTTGACCGGATGCTGGGTGCCGCGCGGGACGGGTCGAACATGATTGGTCCCATGCTGGAGGCGGTCCGCGCGGAGGCGACGCTGGGGGAGATCTGTGATGCCCTGCGGGATGAGTGGGGGATTTATACCGAGCCGCCTGGGTTCTAGTTCGGGGGTTTTGGTAAGTGCGTGGGGATCTGCGGGTTCGTTGTGGCTTGTCGCGCAGTTCCCCGCGCCCCTTCGGGGGCGCCCCTGCGGGGCGTTGTAAGTGATGAGTGTGGTCGGCACTTAGTTGGGTAGGCGCGGCGAGCGTCAGTTCGTCCTGCCCCTGGAGCACCTGTGTCACCTGCGAGCCTGCCCGGCCCCACCCGTACCGCCGTCACCGCCATCGGAGTCGCCTCGGTCACTCTGCTCGGTGCGCTGGCGGTGGGCGGCTCCGGTGAGGTGAGCGCGAGCCCGCCGGCCGAGCCGAAGGTCCAGGACGCCTTCGACTCGCTCGGCCCCGAGGTGCATGCGGCGAAGCTGGCGAACGGGCGGACGGCGCACTACTCCGACTCCGGCGACAAGGACGGCAAGCCCGTCCTCTACATCGGCGGCACCGGCACCAGCGCCCGCGCCGCGCACATGACGGACTACTTCCGTACGACGCGCGAGAACCTTGGCCTGCGCATGATCTCCGTGGAGCGCAACGGCTTCGGCGACACCGGGTTCGACAAGGGCCTGGGCAAGGCGGACTTCGTGAAGGACGCGCTTGAGGTGCTCGACCGGCTGAAGATCGACGACGTCAGCGTCGTCGCGATCTCCGGCGGCGGGCCGTACGCGGCGGAGCTGGCCGCGCGGGCGCCCGGGCGGATCTCGGCGCTGCATCTGGCCGCCGCGCTCCCGCCGTACGGGGCGAAGCCCGCGTACTGCGCGATGTCCGACGAGGCGCTTGCCGCCGCCCTGAAGGACTCGATCAAGGACCCCCGCAAGTGGTGGGCGTTCCCCGACGACAGCCCCGTCAAGTCGATACCGGGCTTCGCCGACACGGCGTACGAAGAGGGCGCGCGGACCTACAACCAGCGGGGCCAGCAGGCCGATCCGGCGCCGCAGGTGCATGAGCAGAAGCTGTACTGCGAGCGGCCCGGACCGGATCTGTCGAAGCTTGACGCCCCCGTCCACCTCTACGGCGGAGAGAAGGACACGACCGTTCCGCCGGCCACCCTCAAGACCTGGCAGGCGGCGCTGCCGGGCACGGCGAAGGTGCGTACGTACGCCGACTCCGGGCACGACGTGCAGTACCGGCACTGGGACCAGATCCTGGTCGACCTGGCCGGGCAGGGGGAGCGGACGGTCATCTGCCGCGGCAAGCACACGAAGGTGCCGTACGCGAAGGAAGCGGACCGGCTCGTCTCCGAGGGCAAGGCGACGCTCGGCAGTTGCGCGTGGACCAGGTAGGGGTGGACCAGGTAGGGGTGGACCCAGGAGGAGTGGGCTAAGCAGGGAGCGTCAGCCTGAACTGCGCGCCGCCGCCCGGCGCCGCCTCGGCGGTCAGCTCCGCGCCGTGCGCGTGCGCGATCTGGCGTGCCATCGCCAGGCCGAGGCCCGAGCCCGGGAGGGCGCGGGCCTTCTCCGCGCGGTAGAAGCGGTCGAAGACGTAGGGGAGGTCCTCCGGCGCGATGCCGGGTCCGTGGTCGCGGACCGTCAGGGTGGTGCGGGTGAGGGTCACTTCCACCGGTGTTCCCGGCGGGCTGAACTTGGCCGCGTTGTCCAGGAGGTTCGTCAGCAGGCGGGACAGGCGTGCCGGGACTCCGGGGATGTTCAACTCGGCGGCTTCCGGGGCCACTTGGAGGGTGAAGGGGATCTGGGGCCAGTGGCCGCGCGCCGCGTCAACGCCGTGGGCGACCAGCGGCGCGAGGCGCACCTCCTCCAGGAGGGGCTGCGGCTCCTCGTCCCGGGCCAGTTCGATCAAGTCGTTGACCATGCCGGTGACTTCACGGAGCTGGCGGGCCAGCGCTCCTGACGCCCGTTCCCGCTGAGCCTGCGTCAGGCGCTCGCTGCGCGCGAGGAGTTCCGCGTTCGTGCGCAGTGCCGTCAGCGGCGTACGCAGCTCGTGCGAGGCGTCGGCGACGAGCCGGCGGCGGGCGGTGACCGACTCCTCCAGCTCCGCCAGCATGGTGTTGAAGGAGGTCGCGAGCCGCGTCACCTCGTCCTCGCGGCCCGGCGGCCCCGGCGGCAGCTCGATGCGGTGCCGGGCGTCGCGCGTGGCCGCGATGCGTTCCGCGGTCGCGGTGAGGCGGGCGACCGGGGCGAGGCCGGTGCGCGAGACCCAGTAGCCGCCGAGCCCGGAGAGCAGGATGCCGACGCCGCCCACCGCCGAGAGGAGATACGCGGTCTGCCGCACGCCCCGGTTCGCGATGTCGGCCCGCAGGGCGACCTGCACGGCCTCGCCCTTGCCGTAGCTGGTGGTGAGCATCCGGACCGGCTTCCCGTGCAGCGTGAAGTCCGTGGTGTACGGCGCCAGTTTGCCGCTCGCGACCCGCCGGGTGGCGGACGAGACCGGGAGGAGGTAGGGCTCGGACGGGTCGTCGTCCGCGTCGGCGGGGACGATCTGCGAGCAGGCCGGAGCGCCGAGGAACCGGCACTCGCCCGTGACGACGCCCGGCCCGCCGTCGTGCCGCTGCTGGGCGATCAGGGTCGCCGACTGGGCGAGGTTCTGGTCGAGCTGCTGGTACAGCTTGAAGCGGATGACGAGGAAGGCGGCCACGCACACCCCGACCGCGACGAGGGCGACCGCCGCGGCGGCTGCCACCGCGAGTCGGGCGCGCAGCGGGCGGCGGCGGCGCCACCGGGCGCCGAGCCTGCGACGGGCGCTCATGGGCTGCCGAGCCGGTAGCCGACGCCGTGCACGGTGTGCACGATGCGGGGCTCGCCTTCCGACTCCAGCTTGCGGCGCAGATAACCGACGTACACGGCAAGGGAGTTGGAGTCAGGACCGAAGTCGCGGCCCCATACCGACTCCTGGATGAGTTCGCGGGGCAGCACCTGGCCCGCGTTGCGCAGGAGCAGTTCGAGCAGGGCGGCTTCGGTGCGGCTGAACTCGACCGGGCGGGGGCCTCGGCGGCCGGTGCGGGTGGCCGGGTCCAGGGTGAGGTCTCCGTACGTGAGATCGCCGTCGGCGTCGCCTGCCGCGCGCTCGGGGGCGGCGCGGCGCAGCAGGGCCCTGACGCGGGCCACCAGCTCGTCCAGGGCGAAGGGCTTGACCAGGTAGTCGTCCGCGCCCGCGTCGAGGCCGTCGACGCGTTCGCTGACGGAGTCAAGGGCGGTGAGGACGAGTACGGGGGTGCGGTCGCCTGCGGCGCGCAATTGGCGGCATACGGCGAGGCCGTCCAGGACCGGCATCAGGACGTCCAGGACCAGGAGGTCGGGCTCCCAGCGGGCCACTGCCGTGAGGGCGCGCTGGCCGTCGGGGGCGGTGCGGATGTGGTGGCCCTCGATCGTGAGGGCGTCCTCTACCGCTGCGCGGACTTCTGGGTCGTCGTCCACCACGAGGATCTTGGCGGCGGGGGGTTGGGTCACGCGGGGCCTGCCGTGCTGGGCGCCTGGTGCATCGGTGCTCGGAAGCGGGGCGTTGTGCCCACCCGTTCCGCCGTGCGGAACGCCTGCCCACAACGACGACGACGGCGGTCGAGTGGACCGCAGCCGGGTTCTCCTGGAGATCTCATGCACCCCACGGTGCCAAACGTGGCTCTTAAAACACTCTTAGACCTGCTCGTGATGCTCCATTGCCATGCGAACACCCGATATGCGATCTCCCGATGCGGGGGCCAGGCCGCCGCTCTCCGTCGTCATCGGCGCGGGCGGCACCGGTGGGCACATCTATCCCGGGCTCGCCCTCGCCGACGCCCTGCGGCGGGCGGTGCCCGGCGCGGTCGTCTCCTTCGTCGGTACGGAACGGGGACTCGAGACCCGGCTGATACCGGACGCCGGGTACCGGCTCCACACCGTCGACATGATTCCGTTCGACCCGTCGCTCGGCGCCAAGCGGTATCTGCTGCCCGCCGCCCTGGTGAAGTCCGGCGCCCAGTGCCGGGCGATCCTGCGGGCGCAGGGCGCGCAGGTGGCCGTCGGCATGGGCGGCTACCCGAGCGCCCCGGTCATCGTCGGCGCCAGGATGGCCTCTCTGCCCAGCCTCATCCACGAGTCGAACGCCGTCCCCGGCCGCGCCAACCGTTTCGCCGCCCGGCTCACCCCGAACATCGCGGTCGCCTTCGACCGCAGCAAGGCGCATCTGCCCGGCGGCGACCGGGCCTTCACCACCGGGATGCCGATCGCCGCGCCGCTCGCCGCGCTCGACCGTGCCGCGCTGCGGGCCGAGGCCCGCCGGGAGTACGGGGTGCCACAAGCGGCCCGGATGCTGCTCTTCAACGGCGGCAGTCTCGGTGCGGCCCGGCTCACCGAGGCGGCCGTGGGGCTCGCGGCGCGCTGGCGGCACCGCGGCGACGTACAACTCCTCATCAAGACCGGGCCCGCCGCCCTGGACGAGACGCGGCGCCGCCTGACGGAGGCGGGTGCGGACACCATCGCCCGCGCCGTGCCCTACCTCGACCGGATGGACCTCGCGTACGCCGCCGCGGACCTGGTCGTCTGCCGCGCCGGTTCGGCGACCGTCGCGGAGCTGGCCGCGACCGGGGTTCCGGCCGTCCTCGTCCCCTACCCGCACGCGCCCGGCGACCACCAGACCCACAACGCGCGGGTCCTCTCCGACGCGGGCGCGGGCCTGCTGCTGTCCGACGGCGAGACGACGGCGGAGCGGCTCGCGGAGCTTGTCGGGCCGCTGCTCGCCGATCCCGCGCGGCTCGCCGCGATGAGCGGTGCGGCCGATTCGGGGCCGCACGCCCGCGCCGCCGACCTGCTCGCCGAGCGGGTCGTTCAACTTGCCCACTACACCTCTCACTTGGAGTACGCATGACCATGCCCCGCAACGACACCTTCGACTGGACCGGCCGTACCGTCCTCGTCACCGGAGCCGAGGGCTTCATCGGCTCGACGCTCGTCGATCTGCTCCTGGAGCAGGGCGCGAAGGTCCGCGCCTTCGTGCACTACAAGCCGTACGCGGAGAAGGGGCACATCGCGCATCTGCTCGGCGACCCGCGGGTCGAGATGCTCGCGGGCGACGTCCGGGACGCCGGGCGCGTGATGGACGCGGTAGAGGGCTGTGACACCGTCTTCCACCTGGCCGCGCTGATCGGCATTCCGTACTCGTACGACTCCCCGGGCGCGTACGTCCAGACGAATGTCGTCGGCACGGAGAACGTCGCGGAGGCGTGCCGGCGGCACTCGGTGCGGCGGCTCGTCCACACGTCCACCAGCGAGGTGTACGGGACGGCGCTGACGGCGCCGATCTCCGAGGATCACCCGCTCCAGCCGCAGTCGCCGTACTCCGCGTCGAAGATAGGCGCCGACATGATGGCGCTCTCCCACTGGCACGCCTTCGAGCTGCCGGTGACGGTGGTGCGCCCCTTCAACACGTACGGGCCGCGGCAGTCGGCCCGCGCGGTGATCCCCACGATCCTTGCCCAACTCCACTCCGGGGCACGGGAGATCAAGCTGGGCTCGCTGACGCCGACGCGTGATTTCACGTACGTGACGGACACCGCGCGGGGGTTCATGGCGCTGGCGGGGTGTGAGGGTGCCGTTGGCCATGCGGTGAATCTCGGGGTGGGCCGGGAGATTTCGATCGGTGACCTGGCGGAGGCGCTGATCGCTGCGTCCGGCCGCGAGGCGTCGGTCGTCGTCGACCCTGCCCGGCTTCGTCCCTCCGGGAGTGAGGTGCTGCGGCTGCTGTCCGACAACTCCCTCGCTCGGGAGCTGTCGGGGTGGGAGCCGCGGGTGTCTCTGGCGGAGGGCCTGAAGCAGACCTCGGCCTGGGTTGCCGAGAATCTGCCCCTTTTTGCTGCTGACCGCTATCAGGTCTGACCCCTCTGCTGAGTCGGGTGCCCGGCAGCGGGGCGTTGTGCCCACCCGTTCCGCCGTGCGGAACGCCTGCCCACAACGAGGGCGGCCGGATGGCCCCTACTGCTGAGTTGCCGCCGCCGAAAGGCCGCCCAGCAGCAGCAGGGTGAAGCTGCGGGCCCAGGTCTCGTCGATCGGTTCCGCGCTGACCAGGGCGCGGTGGACCACCGCGCCCGCAGTCACGTCGAAGATGAGGTCGGCCGTCCGCGCGGCGGCCGCGGGGTCGGGCTCCGGGGGGAGCTCCCCTCGCTGCTGTGCCCGCTGCCGCCCCGCGAGGACAAGACGCTTCTGGCGGTCCACGATCGACGTGCGGATCCGCTCACGCAGGGGCGCGTCCGACGTCGACTCGGCGACCACCGCCATCAGCGCGGTCTTCGTCTCGGGGCGGCTCAGCAGCGCCGCGAACTGCAGGACCACACCCTCGATGTCGGCGGCGAGGCTGCCCCGGTCCGGCAGCTCCAGCTCGTCGAAGAGTTCCGCCACCGCGTCCACGACCAGCTCGCTCTTGCCCGCCCAGCGGCGGTAGAGGGTCGTCTTGGCGACGCCGGCCCGCGTGGCGACATCGCCGAGGGTCAGCTTGGACCAGCCGAGTTCGACCAGTGCCTGACGGGTCGACTCCAGGATCGCGGTGTCCGCCGCCGCGCTGCGGGGACGGCCGCCGGTGCGGGCGGACGGTGGGATGCGGCTCTGCATCCCGCGACCATACCGGCCAGTACGGATCCGGTCGGAACGGCGGCGAGTGAGCGAGATCACCGAAGATCGACCAGGTGGGCGGCCCACGCGCGGCGCGGGACAGTTACGCTACGACTCGTAGCGAAAGATCGTGAGCGGCAGACGAACGGCACTTCTCGAAGCCCACGATCCGCAGCGGCGACAGTGGAGCGACAACCACAGCGACACCACAGGCGCGGGGTGGGGACCCCGTACCGACAACCAGCGGTCCTCCTCGGGACCTTGGCACCGCGGCCGTCCGTGGCCCCGCAATCCGGCGGGGGGTCACGGACAGGCGCGGTTCCCGCACGGCTTGGGGGAGGATGTACTCATGCAGCCACGGAACATGTCCATGAGCGGAGTCGTCGACCTCGCCGCCGTGAAGGCGGCCCAGGAAGCCAAGGCGAAGGCGGAGCAGGCGCGCGCCGAAGCGGCCCGGCAGGGCGGCGGCGCCGTGTCCGCCGTTTCTCCCGCGAGTCTCGTCATCGACGTAGACGAGGCAGGCTTTGAGAGCGATGTCCTGCAGCGCTCCACCGAGGTCCCGGTCGTCATCGACTTCTGGGCCGAGTGGTGCGAGCCGTGCAAGCAGCTGAGTCCGCTGCTCGAAGGCCTCGCGCGGGAGTACAACGGCCGATTCGTCCTCGCCAAGATCGACGTCGACGCCAACCAGATGCTGATGCAGCAGTTCGGGGTCCAGGGGATCCCGGCCGTCTTCGCGGTGGTGGCCGGGCAGGCCCTGCCGCTCTTCCAGGGCGCGGCCCCGGTGGAGCAGATCCGCCAGACCCTGGACCAGCTGATCCAGGTCGGCGAGGAGCGCTTCGGTCTGACCGGTCTCGCCGTCGACCCGGACGCCCAGGGCGGCGACCAGCAGGCGCCCGCTCCCGCCGAGGTTCCTGCGGGTCCCTACGACGCGCTGCTCGAAGCGGCGGTCCAGGCCCTTGACGCGGGCGACCTGGGCGGCGCGGTCCAGGCGTACCGCAACGTACTGACCGACGACCCGGGCAACACGGAGGCCAAGCTCGGTCTCGCCCAGGCCGAACTGCTGCAGCGTGTGCAGGGTCTCGACCCGCAGCAGGTCCGCAAGGACGCCGCCGACAACCCCGCGGACGTGCCGGCGCAGATCGCCGCCGCCGACCTGGATCTGGTGGGCGGCCATGTCGAGGACGCCTTCGGGCGGCTCATCGACGCGGTGCGGCGCACGGCGGGCGAGGACCGGGACGCCGCGCGGGTGCGGCTGCTCGAACTCCTCGAAGTGGTCGGCTCGGACGACCCGCGGGTGACGGCGGCGCGCACACAGCTCGCACGGGTCCTGTTCTGACCCTGTTCGACCCCTCGCGGGCCGTTCGCTGACCAGTCCCTAAACACTGGGGCTTGTGATGCCCGAGTGAAAACTTGGTCCCCAAGGCGCCACAGTGGCCGCGTTTTACCAAATCTTGGTAATCGCGGCCGCTGTTACTTGGAGTAAGTCCGAGCCGGTCTTCTGTCCGGTTGCGTCCTTCAACATCCCGGTCTGTTCCGCGCGTTGACGACACCGTCCGTGCCCGACCGATACCGCGCGGTCGTGCATCGGTTATCGCGCCGTTACTAGCGAGTAACGAACCCCCTTGTGCGGGCGGCGAGAATGCACCACGATCGGCGACGCTCGGTCCAATAACCCGCAGCCCGACAGCCAATCGGGAGCGGGGTTTCTGGGTCCCCACCGAGCAGGCCGGAGACACCCCGTCACCGGTCTTGGACAGGGGGGTCTCTGCCATCCGGCAGGGCCTGTCCGGCAGGTTGTGCGTGTTGCGTGCGACCAGTGGTTGTCGCTCGGGGGTGATCGCCGGTGATTAAGGCGCAGTTGCGCGCCTCCGATGCGGGCGCTCTCCTTCCCGAGGACGTAGCACTTCTCCCATCCCTGCCCGACTGAGCGCCCAGCAGTCAGGGCCGGAGATGTACGTCCGAGAAGGAGGAAAGTCATGGAGTCCGTGGCTCGTGGCGGAACCAGATGGAAGCGGTTCGCCGTAGTCATGGTGCCGAGCGTCGCGGCTACTGCCGCGATAGGCGTGGCCCTGTCCCAGGGTGCGCTCGCGGCATCGTTCAGTGTGTCCGGTCAGCAGTTCAAGGTGACTGCCGACCAGCTCGACGGTACGGGATTCGTCCAGTACGGGGCGCTTGACAGCGGTAAGTCGGGTAACCACCCGGTCGCCGTCGTCGGCCTCGAATCGGCCGAGATCACCAACCTGTGCCAGTCCGTTGTCGTCCCGGTCCCGGTCTTCGGCGATGTGTCGATGACCCTCAAGGCCGGCGCCAAGGGCGGCCCGAAGGTCGAGGCGAAGAAGCTCTACATCGACGCCGATGACCTGAAGGCCGACGCGACGTTCAACAACGTCGACATCGGCGTCTCGGTCGACCAGACCACCAAGGGCCCCGGCCCGGCGAAGGGCGACAAGTACGCCCCGGACTCGTTCGCGCAGCAGGCGGAGTCGGTGCGATTCACCGACGTCAAGCAGCGTGCGTGGGCGACCACCGCCGGCACCTTCAAGCTCTCCGGCCTGGCGATGTCGGTCAAGAAGGGCAAGCACGAGTGCTACTGAGGCAATTGACGCCTTAATTCAGTACTTGTTGCGAAGAACGGCCGGGCGCGGGGACGCGACGGAACGTGAGTCGTCCCCGTGCCCGAAACCGCAGGACACACAGAACCAACGCCATTCCCCGAGGAGCTGTACGACATGAGCGCCGAAGCGCAAGTGGGCCTTGGCATCAAGCTCGGCCGGATGCGCCGATCGTTCCGAGGGTGGCGCGGTCAGCGCCCGTTCTGGGGTGGTCTGCTGACGTTGCTCGGCGGCATCCCGATCATGTACTTCCCGTACGCGAACCTCACGCTCGGCACGATGACGATCCGGATGGCGACCACCGCCGGTGCCGGTTCACTGATCATCGGTGTCCTGCTTGTCGTGCTCGGTCTGACCATGTGGTTCCAGCCGCATTCCCGGGTGTTCGCGGGTGTCGCGGCGATTCTGCTCGCTCTGGTCTCCCTGGTGGTCTCCAACTTCGGCGGCTTCGTCATCGGTTTCCTGCTCGCCCTGATCGGCGGTGCCCTCGGCATCTCCTGGGCGGCGGCCAAGCCCGATGCCAAGCCCGCGAAGGGACACAGCGACCAGGACGGCGACGGCTCCGACGACGGGGCGCCGGAGCCCGCGGCCGCGGGGGCCGCGAACGGGGTGAGCGGCACTACGGACGATCTGTCAGGAACGAGCCCGGACAACGGGACGAACGGGAGGCACCGTGCCGGCTGACGAGGTGCACCATGAGGACTCCGCGGGCCAGTCCCGCGCGAGATCCGGGCCGCGCCACGCGGCACCCAGAAAGCCGCTCCTTACCCGCCTGCACGTGCCGGCGGGCAAGGCGATAGCCATCGCGGCCATGCCGACCGCTGTCCTGATGGGCATGGGACTGACCCCACAGCTCGCGCAGGCCAAGCCGCTGCCGAAGAACCCCTTCCAGGACGGCCCGTGTGTCACGGCGCCGGACGAGGCGTCCAAGGACGCCGAGAAGGAGGCCGACAAGGCTGCGCAGGAGAAGGCGGCGAAGGAGAAGGCCGAGCAGGAAGCGGCCGAGAAGGACGAGGCCGGCAAGGACACCGCCGAGCCGACGCCTTCGCCCTCCGCCGACGACAAGGCCGGTTCGGGCGACGACGGCGGGGACGAGGCGGAGCCCACTCCGTCGCCGTCCGACGACGCCGACGAGGAGGAGACGGAGCCCGCTCCGGAGCCTTCCGAGACCGAGACCAAGAACCCGCTGGACCCGCTGGGTGTCGGACCCGCGCTCAAGGACATCTTCACGCCCGACGAGGAGGAGCCCGCAGAGCCGACGCCGACGCCCTCCGCCTCGGAGGAGTCTTCGGAGGAGTCCTCCGAGGACACGGCGAAGGACACGGTCGAGGACGTCACCAAGCCAGTCGAAGACACGGTCGACAAGGTCGGCGACGGCGTCAAGGACGGTGCCGACGAGGCCGGGGACACGGTCGACAAGGCCAAGGAAGAGGCTGAGAAGGCCGCTGACGAGGCTGCCGACAAGTCAGAGGCCGAAGAGTCCGCGGACCCGATGGCACCGGACGAGAACGGCAAGAAGCCGTTCCCGTGCGTGGTCGAGAAGAAGGTCGACGGAAAGGCCGAGCAGACGCCCGTGCCGATCCCGAACCAGCCGTGGCACCTGGAAGCCAGCTCCCTGACGCTCAAGGGCGCCGACTACCAGGGCGTCGTGAACCTGACGCAGCCCAACGGCAAGACCAAGCAGGCACTGAAGTACGTCATCCAGAACACGGACATCGGCGACCTGCACCAGATCGTCGAAGGCCCGGCCGGCAAGAAGTACCACGTGCAGGCCGAGAAGGGCTCCACCTCCACGATCCGTGGCGGGGAGACGACGATGTACACCGAGTCGATCTCCGGCAAGCTCTTCGGCCTGATCCCGATCACGTTCGACCCGGAGCACCCGCCGCCGCTGAACATCCCGCTGATCTACTTCACGGACGTGAAGGTGCAGCAGGCCGGTCAGTTCGGCGGAAACCTGCACGTCCCCGGGCTGCACCAGTCGATCACCGACTGATCTCTCCAGTCGCGACAGACCCGTTCGGGAGCCGCAACACCACTGAGGGCGCCCCCCTTCACAGGGGGCGCCCTCAGTGGCGTACGAGGCGGGCGGGTCAGTCGCGGTCGCCGCCGCCCAGGTGGTGCACCCGGACCATGTTGGTGGTGCCCGGGACACCGGGGGGCGAGCCCGCGGTGATGACGACCGTGTCGCCGTCGTTGAACTTCTGCAGCTTGATCAGCTCGGCGTCGACCAGCTCGACCATCGCGTCGGTGTTGTCCACGTGCGGGACGACGTACGTGTCCACGCCCCAGCTGAGGGCCAGCTGGTTGCGGGTCGACTCGTCCGTGGTGAACGCCAGGATCGGCTGCGCGGCGCGGTAGCGGGAGAGCCGGCGGGCCGTGTCACCGGACTGCGTGAAGGCGATCAGCGCCTTGCCGCCGAGGAAGTCCGCGATCTCACAGGCGGCACGGGCGACCGAACCACCCTGCGTACGCGGCTTCTTGCCGGGCACGAGCGGCTGCAGACCCTTGGAGAGCAGCTCCTCCTCGGCCGCGGTGACGATCTTCGACATCGTCTTCACGGTCTCGATCGGATACGCGCCCACGCTCGACTCGGCGGACAGCATGACCGCGTCCGCGCCGTCCAGGATCGCGTTGGCGACATCGGACGCCTCGGCGCGCGTGGGGCGCGAGTTGGTGATCATCGACTCCATCATCTGGGTCGCGACGATCACCGGCTTGGCGTTGCGGCGGCACATCTCCACGAGGCGCTTCTGCACCATCGGGACCTTCTCGAGCGGGTACTCGACGGCCAGGTCGCCACGGGCCACCATCACGGCGTCGAACGCCGCGACGACGCCCTCCATGTTCTCGACGGCCTGCGGCTTCTCCACCTTGGCGATGACGGGGACCCGGCGGCCCTCCTCGTCCATCACCTTGTGGACGTCCTTGACGTCGTCGGCGTCGCGCACGAAGGACAGGGCGACCATGTCGCAGCCCATCTTCAGGGCGAAGCGGAGGTCCTCGACGTCCTTCTCCGAAAGGGCGGGCACGTTCACGGCCGCGCCGGGCAGGTTGATGCCCTTGTGGTCGGAGATGACACCGCCCTCGATGACGATGGTCTTGACCTGGGACCCCTCGACGTCCATGACCTTCAGCTCGACGTTGCCGTCGTTGATGAGGATCTGGTCGCCGCGCGAGACGTCGCCCGGCAGGCCCTTGTAGGTGGTTCCGCAGATCGACTTGTCGCCGGGCACGTCATCGGTGGTGATGGTGAACTCGTCACCGCGCACCAGCTCGACGGGTCCCTCGGCGAAGGTCTCCAGACGGATCTTCGGCCCCTGCAGGTCGGCGAGGACGCCGACCGCCCGGCCGGTCTTCTCGGCGGCGGCCCGGACGCGGTCGTACCGCCCCTGGTGCTCGGCGTGCGTGCCGTGGCTGAAATTGAATCGGGCCACGTTCATGCCGGCTTCGATCAGCGAGACGAGCTGTGCTTCGGAGTCGACGGCTGGACCCAGCGTGCAGACGATTTTGGAACGGCGCATGGGGCGATCCTATCGGTTTGTTTCGCTACGGAATATTCCGTCTGGTGGAATCTACAAATGGGCGGCAGGGCGCTCAGGCGTTGCGGTCATGGCCGATTCCCGACCAGTGCGTAGGTCTGCTGCGCGATCTCCAGCTCCTCGTCGGTCGGGACAACGGCGACGGCGACCCGCGAGTACCCCGGCGAGATCAGCCGGGCCTCGTCGGAACGTACGGAGTTCAGCTCCCCGTCGACCGCGAGCCCCAACTCCTCCAGGCCCGCGACGGCAGCCTCCCGCACGGGAGCCGCGTTCTCGCCGACCCCCGCCGTGAACGCGACGGCGTCCACCCGGCCGAGTACCGCGTAGTACGCGCCGATGTATTTCTTCAGACGGTGGATGTAGATGTCGAAGGCGAGCGCGGCCGCCTCGTCGCCCTCGTCGACGCGGCGCCGGATGACCCGCATGTCGTTGTCGCCGCAGAGCCCGATCAGACCGCTCTTCTTGTTGAGCAGGGCGTCGACCTCGTCGATCGACATCCCGCCGACGCGGGCCAGATGGAAGACGACCGCCGGGTCCACGTCACCGGAGCGGGTACCCATCACGAGCCCTTCCAGCGGCGTGAGCCCCATCGACGTATCGACGCACCTGCCGCCGCGGACGGCGCTCGCGGAGGCGCCGTTGCCCAGGTGCAGCACGATGACGTTCACGTCCTCGGGCGCCTTGCCGAGGAGCTTGGCGGTCTCGCGCGACACGTACGCGTGCGAGGTCCCGTGGAAGCCGTAGCGCCGCACGCGGTGCTCGTCGGCGGTGGCCACGTCGATCGCGTAGCGGGCCGCGGACTCCGGCATCGTCGTGTGGAACGCCGTGTCGAAGACGGCGACCTGGGGGAGGTCGGGGCGCAGCGCCTGGGCCGTGCGGATGCCGGTGATGTTGGCCGGGTTGTGCAGCGGCGCCACCGGGACGAGCCGCTGGATCTCCGCGAGCACCTCGTCCGTGATGACGGTGGGCGCGCTGAACTTCAGGCCGCCGTGCACCACGCGGTGGCCGATCGCGGCCAGTTCGGGGGAGTCGAGGCCGAGCCCGTCGGCGGCCAGCTCGGCGGAGACCGCCTTCAGGGCGGCCTCATGGTCGGCGATGGGCTCTTCGCGCTCCCGCTCCTCGGCGCCGCCGCCGGTCAGCGGGGTGTGCTTGAGCCGCGAGGTCTCCTCGCCGATGCGCTCGACCAGGCCGACCGCGAGACGTGAGCTGTCGCGCATGTCGAGCAGCTGGTACTTCACCGACGAGGAGCCGGAGTTGAGGACGAGGACGCGGGTGGCTGTCACGGGTGCGGCGCTTTCTCTAGACGTCATATGGCGGTGGTGGCCGGGCCCTGGGCCTGGATCGCGGTGATGGCGACGGTGTTGACGATGTCCTGGACGAGGGCGCCGCGGGACAGGTCGTTGACCGGCTTGCGCAGACCCTGGAGGACCGGGCCGACGGCGATCGCGCCGGCCGAGCGCTGGACCGCCTTGTAGGTGTTGTTGCCGGTGTTGAGGTCCGGGAAGATCAGCACGCTGGCCTGGCCCGCGACCTCGGAGTCCGGCAGCTTCGTCGCCGCGACCGAGGGCTCGACGGCGGCGTCGTACTGGATCGGCCCCTCGATCTTCAGATCGCCGCGGGTCGCGCGCACCAGCTCGGTCGCCTCACGCACCTTGTCGACGTCCGCGCCCGAACCTGACGTGCCCGTCGAGTACGAGAGCATCGCGATCCGCGGCTCCACGCCGAACTGCTCGGCGGTGGCGGCCGCCTGGACGGCGATGTCGGCGAGCTGCTCGGCGTTCGGATCCGGGTTGACCGCGCAGTCGCCGTACACGAGAACCTTGTCGGCAAGGCACATGAAGAAGACCGACGAGACGATCGAGGCGTCGGGCTTGGTCTTGATGATCTCGAAGGCGGGCCGGATGGTGGCGGCCGTGGAGTGAACAGAACCCGAAACCATGCCGTCGGCGAACCCCTCCTGCACCATCAGCGTGCCGAAGTAGTTCACGTCCGCGACGACGTCGTACGCGAGCTCCACCGTGACGCCCTTGTGGGCGCGCAGCTCGGCGTACTTGGTGGCGAAGGCGTCGCGCAGTTCGGAGGCCTGCGGGTCGATGAGCTGCGCGGCGGTGAGGTCGACGCCGAGGTCCGCGGCCTTCTTGCGGATCTGCTCGACCGGGCCGAGGAGGGTGAGGTCGCAGACGCCGCGGCGCAGGAGCACGTCGGCGGCGCGCAGGACGCGCTCCTCGGTGCCTTCGGGCAGCACGACGCGGCGCCTGTCCGAGCGGGCCGTCTCGAGCAGCTTGTGCTCGAACATCATCGGCGTGACGCGGTCGCTGCTGGGCGCCGATACGCGCTTGAGGAGGCCGCCGGTGTCCACGTACCGCTCGAACAGACCGAGGGCCGTCTCCGCCTTGCGGGGCGTGGCGGCGTTCAACTTCCCTTCCAGGGCGAAGAGTTCGGCCGCGGTGGGGAAGGAACCGCCGGAGACGGCGATGACCGCGGTGCCGGGTGCGAGCCGGTCGGCGAGCTTGAGGATCTCCTCGCCCGGCTGCTCGTTCAGGGTCAGCACGACGCCCGCGATGGGCGGCGTACCGGCGCTGTGCGCGGCGAGCGAGCCGACGACGAGGTCGGCGCGGTCGCCGGGGGTGACCACGAGGCAGCCCGGGGTCAGGGCGTTCAGGAAGTTCGGCAGCATGGCGCCGCCGAAGACGAAGTCGAGCGCGTCACGGGCCAGGCCCGCGTCGTCGCCGAGGACGACCCGGCCGCCGAGCGCGTGGGTGATCTGGGCGACCGTGGGGGCGGCGAGCGCCGGCTCGTCGGGCAGGACGTAGCTGGGCACGGGCAGACTGGCCGCGAGCCGTTCGGCGATCTCGTCGCGGTCGGCGGGGGCGACCCGGTTGGTGACCATCGCCAGGACGTCGCAGCCGAGCGACTCGTACGCGCGATAGGCGTTGCGCGTCTCGGCGCGCACCGATTCGGCGGTCTGGTTCTTGCCGCCGACGACGGGTATGACCGCGGCGCCGAACTCGTTGGCCAGACGGGCGTTGAGTGCGAGCTCGTCGGGGAGCTGGGTGGCGGCGAAGTCGGTCCCCAGGACGAGGACGACCTCGTAGTCCCTTGCCACCCGGTGAAAACGGTCGACGAGCTGGGAGACCAGCTCGTCGGTGCCCTGCTCGGCCTGGATCGCGGAGGCCTCGTGGTAGTCCATGCCGTACCCGGAGGCCGCGTCCTGCGCGAGCCGGTAGCGGGCGCGCAGGAGATCAAACAGACGATCGGGCCCGTCATGGACGAGGGGCCGGAAGACCCCCACCCGGTCGACCTGACGGGTCAGGAGCTCCATGACTCCCAGCTCGATGACCTGGCGGCCGTCGCCCCGGTCGATCCCGGTCACGTACACGCTGCGCGTCACGCGTGCTCTCTCCTTCTTCGCTGCGGTCTGGGTGCCCGTCCCGGCAAGACCGGGCAAGGCTGCATAAATGACCCGATAAGGTTGCCGTGCCCCCTTGACAATACCTCCGCGGCTGGCTAGGTCGCCCGCCGGACGAAAGGCCCTGCCGGGCGGGCCCAAGGCCCTCCTCCCCAGGATCCGGCGGGGCAGCCGCGAGCGGCGACCACTTCTCGGCCGTGGAACAATCGGACCGGCTCACAAGTATCAACAGGGAGCAGGAGACACAGCACGATGCGCATCGGAATTCTCACCGCAGGCGGCGACTGCCCCGGCCTCAACGCAGTGATCCGGTCGGTCGTGCACCGAGCCGTGACGCACTTCGGCGACGAGGTCATCGGCTTCGAGGACGGTTACGCGGGCCTGCTCGACGGCCGCTACCGCAGCCTCGGTCTCAACGAGGTCAGCGGCATCCTCGCCCGTGGCGGAACGATCCTCGGCTCGTCCCGACTCGAGCGCGACCGCTTCCGCGCGGCCTGCGAGGACGCGCCCGCGCTCGCCAAGTCGATCGGCTTCGACGTACTGATCCCGATCGGCGGCGAAGGCACCCTGACGGCCGCGAAGATGCTGTCGGACGCGGGCCTGCCGGTGGTGGGCGTCCCCAAAACAATCGACAACGACATCTCATCCACCGACCGCACCTTCGGCTTCGACACGGCGGTGGGCGTCGCGACGGAGGCGATGGACCGCCTCAAGACGACGGCGGAATCCCACCAGCGCGTGATGGTGGTCGAGGTCATGGGCCGCCACGCGGGCTGGATCGCTCTCGAATCCGGCATGGCGGGCGGCGCCCACGGCATCTGCCTGCCCGAGCGCCCCTTCGACCCCGCCGACCTGGTGAAGCTGGTCGAGGAGCGGTTCGCGCGCGGCAAGAAGTTCGCGGTGATCTGCGTGGCCGAGGGCGCGCACCCCGCCGACGGCACCATGGACTACACCAAGGGCGCGATCGACCAGTTCGGCCACGAGCGCTTCCAGGGCATCGGTACGGCACTGGCGTACGAGCTGGAGAGCCGCCTCGGCAAGGAGGCCAAGCCGGTCATCCTCGGCCACGTCCAGCGCGGCGGCACCCCGACGGCGTACGACCGCGTCCTCGCGACCCGCTTCGGCTGGCACGCGGTGGAGGCGGCGCACCGCGAGGACTACGGCCGGATGACGGCGCTGCGGGGCACGGACATCGTGATGGTGCCGCTCGCGGACGCGGTGACGGAGCTGAAGACGGTGCCGAAGGACCGGATGGACGAAGCGGAGTCGGTCTTCTAATTGTGGGTCTGGTTGCCGGGGGGTGTCAGCGCCCGGCGGCCCCCGTGCCGCGCATATGGGCCCAGAAGTGCTCGAGGATCCGGTCCAGGTAGTCGCGGCCGGCGCTCCCTGACGCGTCCGCACCCGTCCCGCCGCCCCAGCTCAGCGTCCGTACCATCCGCGCCTGATAGTCGGCGTGCAGCTGCTGCAGCACATCCTCCAGGTGCCGCTTCTGCACGGGCAGCATCTTGCTCACCGGCCGCACGAGCCCCTGCCAGCGGCTGGTCACGGCGCTGCGCAGCAGCTCGGCGAGCTCGTCGGCGCGCCCGGTGACGGTGATGAAATCCTGCAGCGGCAGCTGCAGCACTTCGGCGAGGGCGGCGGACTGCCGGTCGTTGCCGCGCCAGGTGTTGGTCTCCTCCATGTGCAGATACGCCTGGATCTCGACGCCGGACCCCCGGGCGACGTCCTCCGGGGCGAGCCCGCGGGCGAGCCGGTGCTCCCGCAGGGTCGTCGCGGCGCCCATGAGTTCACCGGGCGAGCACCACAGGGTCCCCGCGAGCGCGGTGAGCTCGGCGGAGGTGGGCGCGGCGAGCCCGCGCTCCCAGGCGGCGATGGTCTCGGGCGTGATGTACGCGAGCCCGTAGCTCGCCCGCATCCCGTAGGCGACATGCCCGTGCGCCATCCCCAACGCCTCGCGGAGGCGACGGGCGGCGGGGAAGTTGAACGGGGGCGTGGGCTGGTTGGGCTGGCTCGGTTGCACGGGCACACGGTAGGTGCGCGCGGGGGCGGTGACTACGGTGCGTTCACACGAGGTTGCGGATTGGTAGGAAGCTACGGGGGTTTCGTGGCGTTTACATCCGTCTCGCCCCTCGGACTCTTCGAGCCGGGGTGACACCTCCTCGTGGACGGTGGAACGCCCCGGCGGGGACGGTGCGCCCACGGCGCGGGCGCATTCGGCACGAGCGAGCCCTGAAGCGATTAAAATTCGCGACTCGTCACCGAAAGGGGACTGTCGCAGAATACGCAGAAAAAGTGCGAATCCTTTACCGAATTCCATTCACGGCATGACGGGCAGCGGCGAAATGTGATGGGGTGGGAGTAGCTGGATCCGTGTTGAATGCCTGCACGGTCGAGGGCGCTCTCGACCGCCGTCCACGACTCGGCATCCGGGCAGTAACCTGTCGACTGATTGCTGACGGAGGCTGCCGTCCATCGGCCGGCCTGCCGGGAGAATTCGATCTCTCCGGCGGCAAGCGCCGTTCCGCCGTCGGCGCATGCCAGTCTCCTGCCGGCTGAACCCGGAATCCCATTCCGTTCTGGATGCTCTCCTTTACTTCGGGAGGGCCTACGTACTCATATGTGGCCATTCTGGATTCTATTCTCCTTCGTCGATCCGGAAGTCCTCGCTCCGTACGCCGTGACGACATCGTGGCCGTCGTACTCCGCGAAGTCACCGAATACCGGATGCGGGACGCCGTTCACCAGATCGGCACCGCAGAAGTACCTCGGGCCCGGGGCCGAGGAACAGAGCAGGTCGAGGTCTTTCATGGCGTCGACGGTGCGGCAGACGATGCCGGGTTCGCGCCAGGAGTACATGAGATACGTGAACGCGTGCTGCCCGGCGGGAGTCGCGGCGAACGCGGGGAGGAACACCTCCCAGTTGTCGTCGGCGGGCAGCGTCAGCGTCACGTGAGGGACGTGGCGCCATCGGACCCGGCTCGTCGTCCAGGGGAAGCCGCACAGGAAGGTGTTGAAGCGGTCGGAGGTGTCGGCCCCGAAGGTCCAGTGCTGACGGCCTGCCAGCCAGGCTCGGATGTGGTCGTGTTCCGTGTGCATCTCGGCCGAGCCTAGGGGCGGTCCGGAATCCGTATGGCGCCTGCCAGCACCGTGGTCACCGTTCTCTGGACTGCCGCTGCCTCCGGCGGGGTGCCCCTCCGGTCGGCGAAGAGGAGGTGGGTGGCGCCGATCAGGGCGGGGGCGAGGGTGGTGATGTCCGCGTCGGGGGTGATGCGGCCCAGGTCGCGTTCGGCGGTCAGGTAGGTGGTGAGCATGGTCGCGGCCTCTGTCAGGAGGGGGATGCCGGGGGTTGGTCTCGTTTCGCGGAGGCGGGTTCTGAGGTCGTCTCGGAAGGTGATCAGGGCGACGATCGACACGGCCACCGAGCTGAAGAGGGTCGTCAGGGCCGTGGTGAGGTTGCCTGTGACCGTGCCGGTTCCTGCTCTCTCGTGCAGGGTGGCGGACTGGCTTTCGATGTGTGTGATCCGGTCCAGGATCAGTTCTGCCAGGAACGCGTCGAAGTCCGTGAAGTGGCGGTGCAGGACGCCCTTGGCGCAGCCTGCCTCCGTCGTGACCGCCCTGCTGGTCAGTGCGCTCGGGCCGTCGCGGAGCAGGATGCGTTCTGCCGCGTCGAAGAGTTGCTCGCGGGCGTCGTGGATGGCTACCCCTGTTGGCACCGTGTGTCTCCACTTCGAGCGTGGGCGGGCCCGCCCCTCCGTTGACGAGTGGGCACGTGCCCACCATAGTGGGCGTATGCCCACTATACCTTCGGAGGGCTCAACTCCCGCTGCCCTCAAGCCTCATCAGTATCGGCAGACCGCCGAGTCGTTCGGCTCCGATGCCGAGCGGTACGACCGGGCCCGGCCCCGGTATCCCCAGGTTCTCGTGGACCGGATCGCCGCCGGGGGACCCGAAGTTCTCGATGTCGGCTCCGGTACCGGCATCGCCGCCCGGCAGTTCCAGGGCGCCGGCTGCCGGGTCCTTGGCGTCGAGCCGGATCCGCGGATGGCCGAACTGGCGCGGCAGTTCGGGGTGGAGGTGGAGGTGGCGACCTTCGAGGAGTGGGATCCTGCCGGGCGGGAGTTCGATGCCGTTGTCGCGGGGCAGGCCTGGCACTGGATCGACCCCGTCGCGGGAGCGGCCATGGCTGCGCGCGTGCTGAGGCCCGGCGGCCGCCTTGCGGCGTTCTGGCATGTGTTCCAGCTACCGCCCGAACTGGCACAAGTCCAGGCGGCGGTCTACCGGCAGGTGATGCCGGACTCCCCGTTCAACGTCGACGCGCTGCCGAAGCCAGCCCTGGACGTGTATCAGGCCATGTTCACCAAGGCCGCCGACGGGATGCGAGCAGCGGGCGGGTTCAGCGCCCCGGAGCAGTGGCGATTCGACTGGGAGCAGTCCTATGGGCGGGACGCGTGGCTGGACCAGTTGCCCACCCATGGCAACCTCACCCAGCTTCCCCGGGACAAGCTGACGCAGGTTATTGAGGCTGTCGGGTCCGCCATCGACGCGATGGGCGGCGGATTCACGATGGAGTACGCGACGGTGGCGGTCACCGCGACGCGAACCGGCCCTGCTTCAGGGTGACTTCACCCGGCACAATGGGGCGCCCCTTCGAGAGGAACCCGCGTGTCGGTGGAGTGGCAGGACATGGATCTCGAGGCCTATATGGAGCGTTCGCGGAGCGGGCCGTGCTTTGTCTGTGCGTTTCTCGGCGGGCATCCGGACTACCCGCACGAGATCGTCTTCGAGGACGAAGCGCATGTCGCCTTCCTCGACCGGTGGCCCACCCTCCCCGGGAAGGTCCTCGTCGCGCCGAAGGCCCACATCGAGCATGTCGTCCGTGACCTCGACGAGGACGCCTACGTACGGCTCATGCTCGTCGTGCGGGAAGTCGCCCTCGCTGTCGAAGCTGTCCTCGAGGTCGAGCGGACCTACCTCTACTCCCTCGGCAGCCGGCAGGGGAACAGCCATCTCCACTGGCACATCGCGGCTCTGCCGCCCGGAGTCCCCTACCGCGAGCAGCAGTTCCATTCCCTGATGACCGAGAACGGGGTCCTTGCCATGTCGCCGGAGGAGGCCGCCGGCATTGCCGCGCGGATCCGTGCGGCTGTTGGAGCGCGGGGTGTTCTCGGGGAGCAGGGTGGGGAGTTGGGGGGACGGCCGGGTTAGGACGTCGGGCGGTGCTTGGTGTCCGCCCCCCGGGCTACTGCCCTGTGCGCTCGTACTTGTCGTCCACCTTGCCGATTTCCTGCCAAGTGCCGTTGCCGCGGCGGTCGATCCACACGGGGCGGCCCCGTGCCGAACGGCGCTTCTCGAAGGACACCTCGTCGAGTACGCCGTTGACCGAGACCCGCTGGATCTCGCGGTCCAGGGTGTGCCGCAGCGAGGTCGCCGAGTCGTCGGCGGGGAGTTTGCCGAGGGCTGTGGCCAGGGCCATCGCGCCGTCGTACAGCTCCTGGTTGCCCTGCGCCGGGAGGTTCTGGTCGGGCTCGCCGGTGTAGTTGCGGGTGCGCAGGACGCCTGCGGGGATGTTCTTCTCGGTGGCTTCGGTGCTCGTCCGCTTCTCGGAGTCCTGGCAGACGCCCTCGAAGCTGCTCTGGGTGAGCACGGGGCCCGTGAAGCCGTCGGCCCTGAGGCGCTTGGTCCACACTCCGGCGTCCGAGTTTGCGGGTACCACCACCGCGTCCGCCCGTGCCTTGGTGGCCAGGGCGGGGATCTGGGCCGGCTTCACGTCGCTGGGGCTGGTGTTCAGTGCCTCGGTGGTGATGCCGCCCCTGCGCAGCGCCGTGCCGATGCCGTCCTCGCGGTTCGCCCAGAGCTTGTCCTCCGCCACCAGCACCCTGCGTGCCTTCGTCTGCGACAGGAGGTAGCGGGCCATCGCCGTGCCCTGCCGCGCGTCGTCCGCGGGGATGGCGAACGCGCCGTCGGCGTGGGCGACGCCCGAACAGGTGCTGATCTCGGGGAGGAACGCCTCGTCCGTGTCGTGCACCCAGGCGAATCCGGAGGTGTCGCCGATGACGGCGAGCATGCGCGGGTGCTTCGCCAGCATCTTGCGGGAGCTGACGTCCGGGTCGGCCGTCACGGGGACGATGCGGAAGCGGCCGCCGCCCTTGGTGCCGAGCGTCTCGGCGAACGCGGACTTCACGGTGCGCAGTTGCTGCGTGGTGAACTGCTTGAACTCCGAGGTCTCGTACTCGTCCGGCTCGACGCCTTCCCTGGGGGCGCCGACGTGCCGGGAGTCGTGGGCGACGCCGATCTCGTAGACGGTCTCCTTGGCCCCGCCTACGGAGTCGCCTGAGGATTCGCCTGACGAGTCGGAGGAACCGGACGTGAGGGAACGTATGCCGAGACCCGTCGGGATGCCGACCGCCAGGACGAGGACGGCGGCGATCAGCGGGCGCTTGCGGGAGCGGCGTCGGGCGTCGGGCGCGGACGGGGTGATGGTGTCCTTGTGGACAGCCGGTCGGGAGACCTTCGCTCCAGCGGCGCCGGGATCGGGCGTGGGCGTGGGCGTAGGCGTGTGCGTGGCGGGCCGGGTCTCGGCGTTCGCGGTGCGGGCCGCCTGCTCTTCGCCGCGGTCGGCATCGCCTTCGCGCGGGTTGTCCACGCGGACCGTCGGCCTGCGGGGCGGATGCGACGCGTGCCGACGGTCCGAGGGGGAGTCGGCCACCGAATCCTGGGCGTCCGACGCGACTCCGGCGGAATGCCCGGATGCGGGACGCCCGGATGCGGGCCCGGAACGGTCGGACGGCTCCGCGTCGGCCGTCCCGGTCCCGGACGACTCCGTACCCGGTGACTCCGTACGCGTCGACTCCGCCCCGGGGCGCAGCGACCGCCCCGCCGCCAGCACCAGCTCGAGCGCCGTCGCCGCGTCCGCCGGACGGTCCGCGGGGTCCTTGGCGAGCAGGTCGAGGACCAGGCGTTCCACCGGCCGGGTCACCTCGCCGCGTGCCGCGCTCGGGCGCAGCGGCGCGTCGTTGACGTGGTTGTACATGACGCCGACCGCGGTACCGGTGAACGGCGGTCTGCCGACGAGGAGTTCGTAGAGGACGCAGCCGAGCGCGTACAGGTCCGTGCGGCCGTCGCCCGGCTCCTGGCGGAACCGCTCCGGCGCCAGGTACGGCACGCTGCCGAACGGCAGCTGCCCGGTCTGGGTCAGGCGCGAGTCGCCCGCGACGCGCTCCATGAACGTGGCGATGCCGAAGTCGACGACCTTCGCGGTGCCGTCCGGGGTGATCATTACGTTGCCGGGCTTGATGTCGCGGTGCACGACGCCCGCCGAGTGCGCCGCGTCCAGGGCGCGGCAGATGTCCGCCGCCCAGCGCAGCGCGTCCGCGACCGGGACCCGGACGCTCTCGCGCAGCAGCTGGTCGAGCGAGCGTCCCTGCACCAGGGCCATCACCAGGTACGGGGTGCCGTCGTCCGTGCCGTGGTCGTGTACGGCGACGATGTACGGGCTGTCGAGCGCGGCCGCGGCGCGGGCCTCCTGCCGGAACCTGGCCAGGAGTTGATCGGCCTCGCTCGCGCCCGCCGACGTCGACGGCACGAAGAGCTTGACCGCCACCTCGCGGCCCAGGCTTCGGTCGCGGGCCCGCCAGACCTGCCCCATGCCACCTGCGCCGATCGGCGCCAGCAACTCGTACCGACCGTTCAGCAACCGCCCCCGCATGTGTCCTCCCTCAGACCCGGTGATCCTAGCCAGCGGCTCGGGCACCGGGCGGGCAGGCCACCCCTTTACCGCACGCCTTTACCTCACCCCGTCACCAAACCCCTGTACCTCACCCCTTGACCGCGCCGCCCAGCGCGAAGCCGCCGCCCAGCTTCCGTGAGATCAGGACGTACAGGAGGATCACGGGCGTCGAGTAGATGATCGAGAAGGCCGCCAACCGGCCATAGACGACTGTGCCCTTGTTGCCGAAGAAGTCATTGATGCTGACCGACGCCGGCATCTGCTCCGGGGTCAGGAGCAGCATGAACGGGACGAAGAAGTTGCCCCACATCATGACGAACGAGAAGACCGTGACCACGGCCACTCCCGGGCCCATCAGCGGCAGCACGATGCGGATCAGCGACTGGAAGGACGACGCGCCGTCCGTCCATGCCGCCTCCTCCAGTTCCTTCGGCACGCCGTCCATGAAGTTCTTCATCAGCCAGATGGCGAACGGGAGTTGGGACGCCGCGAAGAAGAAGATCGTGCCCTGCATCGTGTCGATCAGGTCCACCTGGACGAACAGTGCGTACACCGGAACCATGATCGCGGTGATCGGCAGGCTCGTCGCGAAGAGGATCGTCAGCATGAACGGGCGGTTCAGGCGGGACTTGAAGCGCGAGAGCGGGTACGCGGCGAGTGCCGCGCAGACCACCGTCAGGATCGTGCCGCCGCCGCAAAGCAGCAGGCTGTTCATCAGCGGTGTGAAGGTGATTTCGGGGGTCAGTACGGCGTCGTAGTTGTCCAGGGTGAGGCCGTCGGGGACCTTCACCTTCAGATCGGCCTTGGTGTCCAGCGAGGACAGGATCACCCAGGCCAGCGGCAGGACGAACGCCGCCGCGACCACGAGCAGCCCCGCGTCCGCGGCGAGGCGCCGGCTCGTACGACGTGAAGTGAGCGTCCTGGAAGGCGACTTGACGGTGTTGGCGGACACTCAGACCTCCGTGCGGAGCAGGCGCATATAGACGAGGGAGAAGAGTGAGCCGACGACCAGGAGCAGGAGTGCCACCGCCGTGCCGTAGCCGATCATGCTCTTCTGGAAGGCCTGTTCGTACATGAACAGGGGGAGGGTCTGGCTGCGGTTGCCGGGGCCGCCGCGCGTCATCACCCAGATCAGGCCGAAGACGGACAGGGTCTGCAGGGTGTTCAGCATCAGGTTCGTGCCGATGGAGCGGCGGATCATCGGCAGCGTGATGTGCCACATGCGGCGCCAGCCGCCCGCGCCGTCCACCTCGGCCGCCTCGGTGATCTCCTTGGGGATCTCGTTCAGGGCCGCCGAGTAGACCAGCATCGAGAAGGCCGTCCCGCGCCAGACGTTGGCGAACGACACCGCCAGGATCGGCAGCGTGTACATCCAGTTCTGGGACGGGAGATGGAGGAAGTCGAGCACCGCGTTGAGGGTGCCCTCGCGGCGGAAGAACGCGTACAGCAGGAAGGCCGCCACGACCTCCGGAAGCACCCACGCCGTGATGACGATCGCGCCGGTGAGCGTGCGGACCGGCTTGGACGCCCGCTGCATCAGGGACGCGAGCGCGAGGCCGATGGTGTTCTGGCCGATGAGGGACGAAAGGACGGTGAAGACGAGGGTCAGCCAGACCGCGTTGAGGAACGCCTCGTCCCCGAAGGCCTTACGGAAGTTGTCGAACCCGACGAAGCTCGACTCGGCCTGGCCGGTGAGCTGGAGGTCGGTGAAGGCGATGTACGCGCAGTAGCCGATCGGCCCCGCCAGGAACAGGAGCAGGAGGATCACGGCGGGGGAGACCGGCAGGGCGCGGGTCAGCGCTCTGCCGGTCTTCCCGCTGCGGGACGGGGGGCGCGATGCGCCCTGGCCCGGCGCCGTCTTGACGATGTCGCCGGGCCCGGCGGGGGGTGCGGCGGTCACTTCTTGATGACCTCGCCGTCCGTCGCCGCCTCGACCTCGTCGTCGTATCCGCTCGCCGCGTCGGCCACGGAGGCGTCGCCCGTCGTGACCTTCTCCATGGACTCCTGCACCGCCGTGGAGACCTTCGGATACGCCGGGTACGCGGGCCGGTAGTGCGTCGAAGGCACCAGGTCCGTGAAGAACTTCAGGCCGGGCTGCGCCTTGAGATACGCGGGGTCGGCCGCGACGTCCTTGCGGACCGCGATGCCCGAGTTCGCCACGTACCACTTCTGGGCGTTGGCCTTGGTCTGCATCTGTTCGATGAACTTGAAGGCCAGGTCCGGGTTGGCCGCCTTGGACGGGATCGCCCAGGTCCAGCCGCCGGACATGCTCACCTTGCCGGGAGCCTCGCCGTTCTGGGTGGGCATGTGGGCAAGGCCCAGCTTCTGCGACCACTCGGGCCACTCGTGGCCCGCGCCCTTGCCCCAGTCCTGCGGCAGCCACGAGCCGTCCAGGTTGATGCCGAGCTTGTCCTCGGGGAGGAGTTCGCCGCGCACCCGGGTGGCGAAGTTCGGGTCGAGGGCGTCCGAGACATCCGGGCCGAGCTTCTCCTTGTAGACCGTCTCGACGAACTCCAGGGAGTCCTTGAAGCCCTGACTGCCCGTCACCCACTTCTTCGACTTCGGGTCGTACATCGGGTCCTTGCCCGTGCCGTACAGGAGCATCTCCATGCCCTGCATGGTGGCCGCCTCGCCCGCGGGCTTACCGGTGTAGACGTTCAGGGGCGTGACCCCGGGGACCTTCTTCTTGATGGTGCGCGCCGTCTCCAGGATGTCGTCCCACGACTTCGGCTGCCAGTCGGCGGGAAGACCGGCCTTCTTGAAGATGGCCTTGCTGAACCAGAGTCCGCGGGTGTCGGTGCCGTCCGGCACGCCGTACGTCTTGCCGTCCGCCGCCTTCGCCGCCGACTTGGACGTGCCGATGAACTGGTCCCAGTCCTTCCACTTGTCCAGATACGGATCGAGCGGCTTCAAGTACCCGCTGGTGATGTCCGAGTTGATGAGGAAGGTGTCCTCGTAGACCAGATCGGGCGCGGTCTTCGGGGAGCGCATCATCTGCTGCAGCTTGGTGTAGTACTCGGAGTCCGGCGCCTTGATCGGCACCAGCTTGACCTTCTTGCCGGGGTTCTCCTTCTCGAACTGCTTCTTCACGTCCGCCAGAAAGTTGTCCATGACCTTGATCTGGTTGTCCGTGGACTGTTTGAAGGAGACCTTCACGGTGTCCGGATCATCGCCGGAGTCCCCGCCGCAGGCGGTGAGGGTGCCGGCGGCGACCAGGGCGGTGGCGAGGAGCAGTGGAGTGGTGGGGCGCACGGGCACGACCTCCTACTGGCCGACGCGGCGAGGTTGCCACGCCGGGCTGCAACGCGGGCTGCCCGGTGAACGTAAGGGCGTGCTCGGAGCAAGGTCAATGCCCGTGCGTCGCCGCCTGTCATCAACGTGACAACGTTGTTATGGCGGCCCCGCCTCCGGTGTCCACCGGTGGCTCCACGGTGCCTCAGGTGGCTGAAGTCAGCCAGCGGTACACGTATTCGGGGCGGCCCACATGGCCGTACTGCGGGGTGCGGGTCGCGCGGCCCGTGGTGACCAGGTGCTCCAGGTATCGGCGTGCGGTGATGCGGGAGATGCCGACGGACTCGGCGGTGGCCGCCGCGGTCAGGCCGTCGGCCGGGGCGTCGCGCAGGCCGCGGGTCACGCGTTCCAGGGTGGGTCCGCTGAGGCCCTTGGGGAGTGCGGCGGGGCTCGGGGCGCGCAGGGTCGCCAGGGCGCGGTCCACCTCGTCCTGGCCGGTGGCCTCGCCTGCGGCGGTGCGGTAGTCCGCGTAGCGGGTGAGGCGGTCGCGGAGGGTGGCGAAGGTGAAGGGCTTCAGTACGTACTGGACCACGCCGAGGGATACGCCTTCTCTGACCACCGCCAGGTCGCGGGCGGACGTCACCGCGATGACGTCCGTGCGGTGGCCCGCGGCCCGCAGGGTGCGGGCGAGTTGGAGGCCGTGGCCGTCGGGGAGGTGGAGGTCCAGGAGGAGGAGGTCGACGTCCGTGCGGTCGAGGGCGCGTTTTGCCTCGGCGGCGGTGTGGGCCTTTCCGGTGGCCCGGAAGCCAGGGACTCGGTTCACGTAGAGGACGTGGGCGTCTGCGGCGACGGGGTCGTCTTCGACGACCAGGACGCGGATTTCCTCGGTCACTTGGTGCCTCCGTTTGGTACGTCCTCTGTACTGGACGCCTCTTCATCGGCACCCGGCATCGGGGGTTGTGCCCACCCGTTCCGCCGTGCGGAACGCCTGCCCACAACCTCAGCGGCTGCCTGCAGGTGCACTTCGAACTCCGCCCCACCCCCCGGCGCCTCCCGCACCGTAAGCGACCCCTCGTGTTTCGTCACCGTCTGGTGGACCAGGGCCAGGCCAAGGCCGCGGCCCGTGGTGGCCTTGGTGGACCAGCCTCGTTCGAAGACCGCTTCCGTGTGGGCCGGGTCCACGCCGGGGCCCGTGTCCGAGACCCGTAGCGTCAGACCCCGCTCGTCCGCGCGGGCCGTCACCGTCACGCGGGCCGCCGGGGAGCCCTGGGCCGCGTCCACCGCGTTGTCGATCAGGTTGCCGAGGACCGTGACCAGGTCGCGGGCCGGCAGGTCCGGCGGGAGCATGCCGTCGTCGATGCTGCTGTCGGGGGAGACGACGAGCTCGACGCCGTGTTCGTTCGCCTGGGCCGCCTTGCCCAGGAGCAGGGCCGCGAGGACCGGCTCGTTGACCGCCGCGACGACCTGGTCCGTCAGCGTCTGGGCCAGTTCCAGCTCGGCCGTGGCGAAGTCGACCGCCTCGTCGGCGCGGCCGAGTTCGATGAGGGACACCACCGTGTGGAGGCGGTTGGCGGCCTCGTGCGCCTGCGAACGCAGCGCCCGCGTGAAGCCGCGCTCCGAGTCCAACTCGCCGGTCAGGGCCTGGAGTTCGGTGTGGTCGCGCAAGGTGACCACCGTTCCTCTGCGCTCACCGCTCGACACGGGGGAGGTGTTGACGACGACCACCCGGTCCGCCGTCAGGTGCAGCTCGTCCACCCGGGGCTCGGCGGCGAGCAGTGCGCCCGTGAGCGGGGCCGGCAGGCCCAGTTCGGCGACATTGCGGCCCACCAAGTCGCCCGATACGCCGAGCAGTTCGCGTCCCCCGTCGTTGATGAGGGCGATCCGCCGCTGCCCGTCCAGCATCAGCAGGCCCTCGCGCACCGCGTGCAGCGCCGCCTCGTGGTAGTCGTGCATCCGGCTCAGCTCGGTGGCGTTCATGCCGTGGGTGTGGCGGCGCAGGCGGGCGTTGACGACGTACGTACCGATGGCGCCGAGCGTGAGCGCGGCCGCCGCGACACCGAGCAGGGCGGCCAGCTGGCCGCGCGCCTTCTCGCTGATCTCCTCGATGGTGATGCCCGCGCTGACCAGGCCCGTGATGCGGTCGCCGTCATGGATCGGGGTGACCACGCGCACGGAAGGGCCGAGCGTTCCCGTGTACGTCTCGGTGAAGGTCTTGCCCCGCAGGGCGTCCGCCCGGTGGCCGAGGAAGCGCTCGCCGATCTGTTCCTCGTCGGGGTGCGTCCAGCGGATGCCGTCCGGGTTCATGATCGTGACGAAGTCGACGCCGGTGTGCCTGCGCACATCGGTCGCGTACGGCTGGAGGGTCTTCGTCGGATCCTCGCCGCGCACCGCTTCACGTACCGAAGGGGAGTCCGCGACCGCACGCGCCGCGGCCGTCGCCTGGTGGCGCGCGCCCTCCTCCGCCTGCCGCCGGTCGCTCAGGAACGTGAACAGGGCGCATCCGGCCACCACCAGGGTGACCAGCACGATCTGCATCGCGAAGAGCTGGCCCGCGAGGCTGCGCGGGCGGGGTGGACGGGTGAGGGGCATGTTGTCAGTCTGCCTCGCTGTATAAGCACGAACTAAATGAACGTAAGGGTGACCGCCGTCACAGGGCGAGAGATAGTCGCCGGGATTCCTCGCCCAGGACGTGAGCCGCACGCACTGGCTGAAAAACGCCGACGTAGTCGTTCAAGGAGGGCCCCCGTGGCCGACACCACCGACAGCAAGGTGGCTCCGGCACCCGCAGCAAAGCGGGACCGCACCCACTATCTCTACATCGCCGTCATCATCGCCGTCGTGCTCGGTATCGGTGTCGGCCTGCTCTTCCCGGACTTCGCCAAGGAGCTCAAGCCGGTCGGTACCGGCTTTGTGAACCTGATCAAGATGATGATCTCGCCGATCATCTTCTGCACGATCGTGCTCGGCATCGGCTCGGTCCGCAAGGCCGCCAAGGTCGGCAAGGTCGGCGGGCTCGCGCTCGGCTATTTCGTCGTGATGTCGGTCGTCGCCCTCGCCATCGGCCTGCTGGTCGGCAACATCCTGCACCCCGGTTCCGGCATGGACCTGACCGAGGCGGCCAAGGACGCGAGCCACGACGCCGCGGACGAGGCCAGCACGGGAGCCGTCGACTTCCTGATCGGGATCATCCCGACGACGCTCGTCTCGGCCTTCACCAAGGGCGAGGTCCTTCAGACCCTGCTCGTCGCGCTCCTCGTGGGCTTCGGGCTGCAGGCGATGGGCTCGGCGGGCACGCCGGTCCTGCGCGGCGTCGAACACATCCAGAAGCTGGTCTTCCGGGTCCTCGGCATGATCATGTGGGCCGCCCCGGTGGGCGCGTTCGGCGCGATGGCGGCGGTGGTCGGCGAGACCGGCACGGACGCCCTGAAGGCCCTGGCCACGATCATGATCGGGTTCTACGTCACCTGCGCGCTGTTCATCCTGATCGTGCTCGGCACGCTGCTTCGCCTGGTCACCGGCGTGAACCTCTTCAAGCTCCTGAGGTACCTGGGCCGCGAGTTCCTGCTCATCCTCTCCACCTCGTCGTCCGAGTCCGCGCTTCCGCGGCTCATCGCGAAGATGGAGCACCTGGGTGTCAGCCGCCCGGTCGTCGGCATCACCGTCCCGACGGGCTACTCCTTCAACCTCGACGGCACGATGATCTACCTGACCATGGCTTCGCTCTTCATCGCCGACGCCATGGACCAGCCGCTCGGCATCGGCGAGCAGGTATCGCTGCTCCTCTTCATGATGATCGCGTCGAAGGGCGCGGCGGGTGTCTCGGGGTCCGGCATCGCGGTCCTGGCCAGCGGCCTGCAGTCGCACAAGCCGGCCCTGGTGGACGGCGTCGGCCTGATCATCGGCGTCGACCGCTTCATGAGCGAGGCCCGCGCCCTGACCAACTTCGCGGGCAACGCGGTCGCGACGCTCCTGATCGGTACGTGGACCAAGGAGGTCGACCGGGAGCGGGTCACCCTGGTCCTCGACGGGAAGCTGCCGTTCGACGAGAAGACGCTGCTCGACAACGGCGACGACGGTGAAGACGGCGACGACGCCCCGGCCGTGGAGGCCGCGTCGACCGTGGACGCGGTGCCCGGTCAGCCCGGCAGCAGCGAGAGCGAGAGCGCGAAGAAGTCGCTGACCGCCTAGCCGGTCACGGTCGCCCTGCGCTCGGCGACCCTCTCCACCAGTTCGGTGGCTTGTGAGGCGGGCAGGCCCGCCGCGGTCAGAAACGTGATCGCGGTGGACCTGCCCGCCTTCTCCGCCGGTACGACACCGTCGTTGACGGCCTCCATCACGGCGAACAGGATCCCTTCGAGTACGTAGCCGAGCGCCCGCGTCGGCAGCGGCGTCACGAACGTGCCGTCGTCCAGGCCGCGTTGGAAGATCGCCAGGCCGGACTCGTGGACGCAGCCGAGCCGTTCGCGGATGCTGCCCATCGTGACGCTGCGATGCGAGAGCGAGAGCAACAGGCGGTAGCGGTCGGCGACTTCCCACACGGCGAGCAGTGATCCGGCCACCGCTTCCGCCGGGTCGTCGATGCCGTCGCGGCCCGCGGCGTGCGCGGTCTCCACCGCCTCCACCGCCCGCTCCACGATCGCGTCGATCAGCGCGTCGCGGCTGGGGAAGTGCCCGTACACCGTCCGGCGCACCACGCCCGCGGCGCGCGCGATCTGGTCCATGGACGCGTCGGGGTCGCGCAGCAGCTGCGTGACGGCGACGTCGAGGATGCGGCGGCGATTGGCGTCGGCTCTGGCGCTGCTCGGGCTGCTCGCGGGGCGGGGGTTCATGGCCCCATTCTGCCCACCCCCGCAATGGGCCCACGCCCCCACTTGCACATTGCTGTGCAATGTCGGGTATCTTGCACAGGAGTGTGTAGTTGCACAGGCTTGTGCAACAGGTCTGTGTGAGACGGGATGGGTGGAATCCAATGCCATTGCTGATCAAGGAACCGGTCGAAAGGACGGACCGGCCGTACGCCCGCCGCTGGTGGGCCCTCGGCGTGCTCTGCCTGAGCCTGCTGATCGCCGTCATGGCGAACACCGCCCTGACGGTGGCGGCCCCTGACATGACCATGGACCTCGGTCTGTCCAGCTCCGACCTGCAGTGGGTCATCGACGCGTACACCGTTCCGTACGCGGCCCTGATGCTGCTGCTCGGCGCGATCGGCGACAAGTACAGCCGCCGCGGCGCGCTGGTGCTCGGCCTGGTGATCATGTCCGCCGGTGCCGGGGCGGGCGCGCTGGTGGACAGCGCGACGGCGGTCATCGTGGTCCGCGCGGTCATGGGCGTCGGCGCGGCGCTGATCATGCCCGCGACGCTCTCGCTGCTCGCGGCGACCTTCCCGCGCGAGGAGCGCGCCAAGGCGATCACGATCTGGGCGGCCACGTCGGGCATCGCGATCGCGGCGGGACCGCTGATCGCGGGCGCGCTGCTGCGTGACAACGGCTGGCACTCCACCTTCCTGATCAACATCCCGGTGGCGGTGCTCGCGATCATCGGCGCGTTCGTCCTGGTCCCGCCGTCGAAGGCCGCCCAGCACGGCCGGATCGACTACGTGGGCGGGCTGCTCTCGGTGGTCTGGGTGGGCGCGCTCATCTTCACGATCATCGACGGCCCGCACTTCGGCTGGGGCGCGCGGGCGATCGGCGCGGCGGTGGTAGCCGGAATAGGCCTGGTCCTGTTCGTGATCTGGGAGCTGCGGCACCCGCGGCCGGTCCTGGACGTCCGCAAGTTCGCCGACCGCGGCTTCGCGGGCTCGAACCTCGCCGTGGCGCTCTTCTTCCTCGCGGTGTTCGGCGCCTTCTACTACCTCACCCAGCACCTCCAGTTCGTCCTTGCGTACGACCCGCTGGAGACCGGCGTCCGCATGCTGCCGCTGGCCGGCGCGGTCTTCGTCGGCTCGGCGGTCACCGGGATCCTGGCGCCGCGCATCGGTGGCCGGATCATGGTGGTGGCGGGCATGGTCGGCGGCACGGTGGCCCTCGCGCTGCTCACGCAGATCGACGCGGGGTCCGGCTACGGCGACTTCGTGGCGCCGCTGATCGTCCTCGGCCTTTCGCTCGGCTTCGCCGTGTCGCCCTGCACGGACGTCATCATGGGCGCGTTCCCCGAGTCGGAACTCGGCGTCGGCGGCGCGGTCAACGACACCTCCCTCGAACTGGGCGGTTCGCTGGGCATCGCGGTCCTGGGATCGGTGCTCGCGGGGTCGTACTCGTCGAAGCTGGCGGACGGGACGGCGGGCAGCAAGCTCCCCGCCTCCGCCCTGGAGACGGCGCAGGACTCGGTGGGCGCGGGCAACGGCGTGGCGCAGGGCATCGCCGAGCAGGCCAGGGAGCTCGCGGAGACGGCGGCGAACGCGACTTCCCCGCAGGAAGCGGCCCAGCTCAAGGCCCAGGCCCAGGAACTCGCGCAGGGCGCCGGCCAGATGAGGGACGCGGTCGGCTCCGCGTTCTCGGACGCGGTGGCGCACACGAGCCTGATCGGCGCGGTGATCCTCGGGGTCGGGACGATCGTGGTGGCGGTACTGCTGCCGCGGGCCGGGAAGGGCGGCCGGGTGGTCGCTGCTTCGGGGACGGCGACCGAGGGGGAGCGGCCCGAGGCCGCGGACGAGCGTGAGTCCGTTTCCGCGGACGGCGGTCGCTGACAAGTTCCGCGGACGACGGTCGCCGACAGGACGATCCGTGCTGGTGGGGCGTCGATACGATCAATGGCAGCGGTGCTCGACCGGCGCCGTGATCGCGGGGAAAGGTGAAGTCGATGGCGCCCAAGCCGAAGCGTGCCGCCATAGGGGAGACGTGGATCAGGTGTCTGGTCTGCCAGGGGGATCTGTTCCGGGACCGGGAGGTCAAACTCAACAGTTCCGGAATGGAGTTCATGAACCTGGCCTGGGCCAATGAGTCCGCCACGGGCCTGATCTGCTGGCAGTGCGGGCACGTCCAGCTCTTCGTCAACCGGGAGCTTCGGATGTACAAGGCGGACAAGTGACGGGGTGTCATGACGGCCAGGTGTGAGTAGCCCCTGACCGGCGTACACGAGCCCGGCGGCGAAGCCGCCGGGCTCGTTCCTTCGTTCGGGCGGCTGCGGCGTGTGCCGGGTGAGGTTTCCGCCATCTAGGTGGACGTGCGCGCGGACTGTTGACCGTTATTCAAACCTGCCAGTAACTTCAGCGTTGCACTACTGAAACACCCGCCACGGCCGGGCCGTTGGTGCATGTGGCTCGCTCTTCCTTGCTCTGGGACTGACCCCCCATCGGATTCAAAGGAGACTCCAGATGGTGATCCGCCGTGCCCTCGCGCTGCGCCTGGCAGCCGCCCTCACCGGAACCGTCGCCCTGGGGCTCGTCGCCCCGGCGCAGGCCGCCGCTTCCGAACCCCTCGACTACGTCGCCCTCGGCGACAGCTTCAGCGCCGCGTCCGGCGTGCTGCCGCTCGACCTTTCCGCCCCGCTCCTGTGCGCGCGGTCCACGGCCAACTACCCGAACGTCGTCGCCAAGCGCACCGGCGCCCAGCTCACCGACGTGACCTGCGGCGGAGCCCAGACCAAGCACTTCACCGAGTCGCAGTACCCCGGCGTCTCCCCGCAACTGGACGCGGTCGACGCCGGCACCGACCTCGTGACGATGACCATCGGCGGCAACGACAACAACACCTTCATCAACGCGATCGTCGCCTGCGGCACCGCCGGTGTGCTCTCCGGCGGCAAGGGCAGCCCCTGCAAGGACGCCAACGGGGACAGCTTCATCAAGCAGATCGACACCAACACCTATCCGGCGCTCAAGGCCTCCCTGAGCGCCATCAAGGCCAAGGCGCCGCAGGCCCGCGTCGCGATCCTCGGCTACCCGTGGATCCTGCCGGCCAAGGCGGACCCGAGCTGCTTCGCCAAGATGCCGGTGGCCGAGGGTGACGTGCCCTATCTGCGGGAACTCCAGACCCACTTGAACAAGGCCGTGCAGCGCGCCGCCTCCGAGACGGGTGCCACGTACGTCGACATGGCCGCCGCATCGGAGGGGCGCGACGCCTGTGCGCCGCACGGGACCCGCTGGATGGAGCCGATGCTCTTCGGCACCAACTTCGTGCCGGTGCACCCCAACGCCCTCGGCGAGAGGGGCATGGCCGAGCAGGCGATCGGCGCGCTGAACCTCAAGTGACCGCGCGCGGCGGCGAGTCGGCTACGGGCGCGTCCACACCGCGACGTAGTCGACCGCCATCGCGTGTCCCGGATCCGTCTGCGCCACCGGTGTCGCCCGGCCCGCGACGCCGTCGGGGAACGCCCCGCCCATCGCCACGTTCAGCAGGATGAAGTACCCCGCGTGGTCCGTCATGTCGGACCAGGTCGCGGCCGAGAAGCGGTCCTGGCTCAGGGAGTGGAACTGCTCGCCGTCCACGTACCAGCGCAGCTGGTTCGGGCTCGTCGAGCGGTCCCATTCGAAGCGGTACGTGTGGTAGGCCGACTGGCAACTCGCCCCCGGGCAGGCGCGGTTGGCGCCCAGGCCCTGGGTCTCGTTGCAGTCGCCCCCAGGGTTCACCCCGCAGTGAAGGACGCCCCAGACCGAGTTGATGCCGTTCACGTTCTCCATGACGTCGAACTCGCCGATCGACGGCCAGTTCTGGTAGTTGCCCCGGTAGGGCGCGCCGAGGGCCCAGAAGGCCGGCCAGTAGCCGAGTGCGCTCTCGCCGGTGACGTCCGGCATCTGGATGCGGCCCTCGATGGCGAGCGTGCCGCCCTCGGGTGCCTTGAAGTCGGCGCGTTTGGTCTCGATGCGGGCCGATGTCCAGTTGCCCGCGCCGTCCTTGCGCGGGGTGATCCGCAGGTTGCCGTTTCCGTCGAGGGCGAGGTTGTCGGGGGAGTCGGTATACGACTGGATCTCGCCCGTGCCCCAATTCGCCGGGCCTCCCGGGTAGTTGTGGCCGATGTCGATCTGCCAGTTGTCGGCGGACGGCGGGGCGCCCGCGCCGCCGTTGAAGTCGTCGCTCCACTCCAGCGACCAGCCGGGTCCGGGCGGCGGCACGTCGCCGCGTGCCGTGCCGGGCGTCATCAGTGCGGCCAGCAGGCCGACCGCGGCCAGGCCCGCCAGGACGGGGGCGGTGCGGCTCGTGCGATGGATGCGTTTGGTGCTCATGGAACACCTCCGTGGGGGGAGTGCGCGTGACGGTGAGAGCGCTCTCAGGGTTTTGTAGTTGCAGGCATGCGGGGCGTCAATGGGCGGCGCGCCTTCAACTTCTTGCTTACCTTTTGGTAAGTACCTGACTAATTAGTCGGTACTTGTGGGGAGTTGGGCGCCCGTCAAGCATGGTCGGCATGACGAACCAGAGCCGACAGGCTTCCACTTCCACTTCCACTTCTTCCGCTTCCGCCTCTTCCTCCGTGACCGTTCTCGGCCTCGGCGCCATGGGGCAGGCCCTTGCCGCCGCCTTCCTGGCGGCCGGGCATCCCACCACCGTCTGGAACCGCACGCCCGGCAAGGGCGACGATGTGGTCGCGCGGGGCGCGACCAGGGCCGCCACCGCCGCCGATGCGGTCCGGGCCTCGGACGTGGTGGTGGTCTGCCTCCACGACTACGAGGTCTCGCAATCCGTACTCGGCCCGATCGCCGCGGAGTTCTCCGGACGCGTCCTCGTCAATCTCACATCGGACACCCCGGATCGCTCGAGGGAGGCCGCCGCCTGGGCCGCCGAGCACGGGATCGACTATCTGGACGGCGCCATCATGGTGCCGGTGACGATGATCGGCACCGCCGCCGCGCTGCTCTTCCACAGTGGTCCGAGGTCCGTGTTCGAGCGGCACGAGGGCACGCTCAAGGCGCTCGGCGGCAAGACCGTGTACCTCGGCGACGATCACGGACTCGCCGCTGTCTACGACAACGCGCTGCTCGACTTCTTCTGGACCAGCATGTACGGGCTCGTGCACGCCTTCGCGCTGGCCGGTGCGGACGGGGTCAAGGGCGCGGAACTGGCCCCCTACATCAGCGACCTGCTCCCGATCTTCCCGCCGGCAGTCGAGGGGACGGGAGCGCAGGTCGACTCCGGCGACTATCCGGGCGAGCAGGCCCCCTTGGTCACGGAGGCCGCCAATGTCGACCACATCATCCACGCCTCCGAGCAGCGGGGCCTGGACGTGCGCGCCCTGAGCGGCATCAAGGCCGCCCTGGACGTGGCCATCAGCAAGGGGCACGGCGCGAACGGCTGGACGGCCGTCATCGAGGCCATCCGCCCCGCCGCCGGGCAGGCCGGCTGACCGACAGGCGGGCCCCGGCCCCGGCGGCGTACGGTGAAGAGGACGGCAGTCACAGGGCAGGAGCCGCACCATGACCGGTGAACCCAGCTTCTTCGAGATCGGTGTCGAGGACGCGGAGCGCGGGCGCGCCTTCTACGGCGAGCTGCTCGGCTGGTCCTTCGTGCAGGGGCCGTCCGGGAAGGGCTATGTGATCGACACTCCGGGTGTCCCAGGCGGTATGCACGGCAGTGACCCGGGGGCCTCGCCGTATCTCTTCTTCAAGGTCGACGACCTGGACACCGCCCTGGCGCGGGTGATCAAGCTGGGCGGCACCGTCGAGGCGCCCATCGGTGCGGGCAGCGATGAGTCGGACGCGGCCTACGGGCGGTTCCGGCTCTGCCGGGACGACCAGGGCTCCGTCTTCGGCCTGCATCAGCCGCCGCCCGCCGGCTGAAGTCTCACGGAGCTCGCGCTGGCCTTGACGCCCACGTCAAGGATTACCGTCGTGGACATGCGCATCGGCGAACTTGCGGAGCGGGCGGGCACCACCACGCGGACGCTTCGGTACTACGAGTCACGGGGGCTGCTGCCCGCACGTCGCAGCGGCAATGGCTACCGCACCTATGAGGAGGACGACGTACGCCTCCTGGAGCAGATCAGGACCCTGCAGGACTTCGGGTTCGATCTGGAGGAGACGCGGCCCTTCGTGGAGTGTCTGCGGTCCGGTCATCCGGCGGGTGACTCCTGTCCCGCCTCGCTCGATGTGTACCGCCGCAAGCTCGGTGAACTCGACGCGCTGATCGCCGAGTTGAGTGCGGTGCGGGAACAGGTCGGCGCGCAGCTCGTGCGGGCCGAGGCGGCGGTTGTGGGGGGCCCGGAGCCCCGTTGCGAAGTGTCGGGATGAAGTGACGGAATGAGGAGCGGGGAGCATGTCCCATTTCAAGGTGGCGGGCGTGGACCAGGTGACGGACGCGGACTTCGAGGGGGAGGTCCTGAAGTCGGAGGTGCCGGTGCTCGTGGAGTTCGGCGCGGAGTGGTGCGGGCCGTGCCGGCAGCTCGGTCCCGTGCTCGGTGAGATCTCGCGCGAGGAGGCGGACCGGCTGAAGGTCGTGCAGCTGGACGTGGACCACAATCCGCGGACGGCGATCGCGTACAACGTGCTTTCGGTGCCGTCCCTGCTGGTGTTCCGGGGTGGTGAGCCGGTGAAGCAGATGGTCGGCGCGCGGCCCAAGCGCAGGCTCCTGGCCGAGCTGGCCGATGCCGAGGTGCTCTGACCCCGGCGCACGTAGCTGGGTGCGGACAAAGAAATACCCCGGACGAATTGACGTCCGGGGTATTTCTCTGCGTATATTGGATTCTTTCGCGAAGCCCTGCCCAATTGGGCTGCGTCTATATGAGCATAGCGGCATCACGAGAACCTGTATAAGAGCACTGTAACTGGCGAGGGGCTGAATTGTCAACCGAGGAATTGCGGGAAGAGCAGCAATTCGTCTCCGGGCTGTATGCGCGCCTCGACGCGCTGCGCGAGGAGGCCGAGTCCGCCGTGCAGGCGTCGTTGTCGCAGGTGGGCAACGGTCTGCAGGCGCGCCTTGAGCGCGATGTCATGGTGGCCGAGCAGTCCGGTCTGCTGGCCGCGTTCAACTCGGGGGAGAACGGACTGTGCTTCGGGCGGCTTGAATTCCGCGACGGCCGCGATCACCACATCGGGCGTATCGGAATCCGCGCATCCGATACCGAACGCACCCCGCTCGTGATCGACTGGCGTGCCGATGTCGCACGCCCCTTCTATCTCGCGACCGGTCATGTTCCGATGGGTCTGCGCAGGCGCCGGCACATCACCACGGAGGGCCGCAAGGTCACGGCCCTGCACGACGAGATCCTCGATCTCAGCGACACCACCCGCACCGGGTACGAGGGCGCGGACGCCGACGAGGTGCTGCTCGCCGCCCTGGACTCGGCGCGCACCGGCCGGATGCACGACATCGTGCAGACCATCCAGGCCGAGCAGGACCGCATCATCCGTGCCCCGCACCGCGGCGTCCTGGTCGTCGAGGGCGGCCCCGGCACCGGCAAGACGGTCGTGGCGCTGCACCGCGCGGCGTTCCTCCTCTACGCGCACCGTGAGCTGCTCGCCAAGCGCGCGGTCCTGATCGTCGGCCCGAACCCGGCCTTCCTCGGCTACATCAGCGAGGTCCTGCCCGCGCTCGGCGAGACGGGAGTGCTCCTCTCCACGGTCGGCGAGCTGTTCCCCGGCGTCACCGCCACCGGCTTCGAAGGACCCGAGGCCGCCGAGGTGAAGGGCCGCGCGCAGATGGCGGACGTGCTCGCCGCCGCGCTGCGCGACCGCCAGCAACTCCCCGAGCCCGGCGCCCCGTTGATCATCCGGCACGACGACGGCGATCTGATCCTGGACTGGACGATCGCCCAGGAGGCGCGGGACGCGGCGCGCGACGCGGACGTGCCGCACAACCTCGGCCGCCCGCACTTCGCCTTCCACGTCATCGACTCCCTCACCGCCCAGCTCGCCGAACGCATCGGCGCCGATCCCTACGGCGGCCCCAACTTCCTGGGCCCCGACGACATCGCCCAGCTCGGCAAGGCGATCGCAGCGAGCCCCGAAGTGCACGCCGCCATCGAGGAGTTGTGGCCGACGCTCACCCCGCAGGGCTTCCTCGCCGACTTCCTGGAGGAGCCAACGCCGCACCTTTCGGAGGACGACGCACGCCTTGTCCGGCGCCCGCGCGGCGCCGCCTGGACGGCCGCCGACGTCCCGCTGCTCGACGAGGCCGCCGAGCTGCTCGGCAGCGACGACAGTGCGGCGCGGGCGATGGCGGAGGCCGAGCGGGCCAAGCAGATCGCATACGCGCAGGGCGTGCTGGACGTCTCGTACGCATCACGTACGTACGAATTCGAGGACAAGGAGGACATCGACGCGGATGCGTCGGAGGTCCTGCTCGCGCACGACATCATCGACGCCGAGCGGATGGCCGAGCGCCAGGAGGAGGCCGACCACCGCAGCGCCGCCGAGCGGGCGGCCGCCGACCGCACCTGGGCCTTCGGGCACATCATCGTCGACGAGGCGCAGGAGCTCTCGGCGATGGCATGGCGGCTGCTCATGCGGCGCTGCCCGACCCGTTCGATGACGCTGGTCGGCGACCCCGCGCAGACGGCGGAGGCGGGCGGCTGCGGCTCGTGGGAGCGGATCCTGACGCCGTACGTCGATGACCGCTGGGAGTACACACGGCTCGGGGTCAACTACCGCACCCCGGTGGAGATCATGGACGTGGCGGCCGAGGTGCCGCGGGCCGCCGGCGACCCGGACTTCCGGCCGCCGAGCTCGGTGCGCTCCACGGGCGTGCGCCCCTGGGCCCTGGCCACCGAGGACCTGCCCGCCGCCCTCGCGGACGCGGTCGCCGCCGAGAGCGGGGACGAGGGGCGCCTCGCGGTCATCGCACCGCGTGAGCTGCACGCCGACCTCGCGGCGAAGCTGCCCGACGTGACGGCGGGTGCCGCGCCCGACCTGACCCGCCCGGTCGTCCTTCTCGACCCGCGTCAGGCGAAGGGCCTGGAGTTCGACACGGTGCTCGTGGTCGAGCCGGCGCGCTATGGGACGAGTGACCTGTACGTCGCCCTGACCCGGGCCACGCAGCGGCTCGGCATCCTGCACACGGAGGGGCTTCCCGCCGGTATCGAGGGGGTGTTGGAGACGCGGTAGGCCGTCGTGGGGTCACACCGGCCGCAGCCACACCGTGGCGAGGGGCGGCAGTGTCAGCCTCAGTGATGCGGGGCGGCTGTGGGACGCCACCGGCTCCGGCTTCACCGGGTCGGGGTTGGTGACGTCGCCGCCGCCGTACAGCGCGGCGTCCGTGTTCAGGACCTCGCGCCAGGCGGCGATCTCGTCGGGGACGCCGAGCCGGTACTCGTGGCGCACGACCGGTGAGAAGTTCGAGACGGCGAGGAGCGGTGAGCCGCCGGTGTCCTCGGAGGCGTAGCGCAGGAAGGCGAAGACGTTGTCCTCCGCCGCGTCGCCCTCCACCCAGGCGAAGCCGCCGGGGTCCGTGTCCCGCTGCCACAGGGACGGCTCTCGGCGGTAGACGGTGTTCAGGTCGCGTACGAGGTCGCGCACGCCCCGGTGGTCGGCCGCCGCGCCGTACGCCGGGTCGAGCAGCCACCAGTCCGGGCCATGGCTCTCCGCCCACTCGGCGCCCTGTGCGAACTCCTGCCCCATGAAGAGGAGTTGCTTGCCCGGGTGGGCCCACATGAAGCCCAGGTACGCGCGGTGGTTGGCGCGCTGCTGCCACCAGTCGCCCGGCATCTTCGACACCAACGACCCTTTTCCGTGCACGACTTCGTCGTGCGAGATCGGCAGGACGTAGTTCTCGCTGTAGGCGTACACCATCGAGAACGTCATCTCGTTGTGGTGGTACTTGCGGTGCACCGGCTCATGGCTCACATAGCCGAGCGAGTCGTGCATCCACCCCATGTTCCACTTCAGGCCGAAGCCGAGCCCGCCGAAGCCGCCAGGACCCAGGTGGTGCGTCGCACGGGTCACGCCGTCCCAGGCCGTGGACTCCTCCGCGATCGTGACGACGCCGGGCGCACGGCGGTAGACCGTGGCGTTCATCTCCTGGAGGAAGGCCACCGCGTCCAGGTTCTCCCGGCCGCCGTGCTCGTTCGGGGTCCACTCGCCGTGCTCGCGCGAGTAGTCCAGATAGAGCATCGAGGCGACCGCGTCGACGCGCAGGCCGTCGATGTGGAACTCCTCGCACCAGTAACTGGCGTTGGCGACAAGGAAGTTGCGCACCTCCTTGCGGCCGAAGTCGAATTCAAGCGTCCCCCAGTCGGGGTGCGCGGCGCGGGCCGGGTCCTCGTGCTCGTACAGGGTGCGCCCGTCGAACTCCGCCAGCGCCCAGTCGTCGCGCGGGAAGTGCGCGGGAACCCAGTCCATCAGGACGCCGATCCCGGCGCGGTGCAGCGCGTCGACCAGGTACTTGAAGTCGTCGGGGGTGCCGAGCCGGGCCGTCGGCGCGTAGAACCCCGTCACCTGATAGCCCCAGGACCCGCCGAAGGGATGCTCGGCGACGGGCATCAGCTCGACGTGCGTGAACCCCAGATCGGCGACGTAGGCGGGCAATTGCTCGGCAAGCTGGCGATATGTCAGCCCAGGCCTCCAGGAGGCGAGATGCACCTCGTACGCGGAGAACGGCGCCTCGTGCACCGCCAGTTCGGCACGGCGTGCTAGCCACTCGCCGTCGCGCCACTCGTGGTGCGACTCGTACACGATCGAGGAGTTCGCCGGCGGCTCCTCCGTGCGGCGTGCGAGGGGGTCGGCGCGCAGCGTCTTCGAGCCGTCGGGCCGGGTGATCTCGTACTTGTACAGCTCGCCCTCGCCGACGGCCGGCACGAAGAGCTCCCACACACCGCTGCCGCCGAGCGAACGCATCGCGAAGCCCGTACCGTCCCAGAAGTTGAAGTTCCCCACCACGCGCACGCCACGGGCGTTGGGCGCCCATACCGTGAAGCGGGTCCCGGTCGCCCCCTCGTGCACCATCGGGCGCGCCCCGAGCGCCTGCCACAGCTGCTCGTGCCGCCCCTCGCCGATCAGATGCAGATCGAGCTCGCCGAGCGCGGGCAGGAAGCGGTAGGCATCATGGATGTCCAGCTCGGCTTCCTCGTACGTGATGTGCAGCCGGTAGTCGTCGGGGATCTCCCGCAGCGGAAGCACCCCGGAGAAGAACCCCTCGCCGTCGTCGTGCAGTTCGGCCCGCAGGTCCCTGGCCACGACCGTGACGGACAGCGCGTACGGCCGCAGCGCGCGGAACGCTATGCCTTCGCGCACCGTGTGGGCGCCGAGCACGGCGTGCGGATCGTGGTGCGTGCCGCTCAGGAGGCGCTCACGGTCGGCCTCGGGGACGGGGGACGTGGGGTGCTTCGTCTTCTTCCGCGGGGCCTGCTGCCCCGCCTTGCGCCTGCTCTTCTCGGTGGCCTCGTCGGACGGTTTGCGCGGCTGGGGGCGGGGGGTCACGGGGAGGCCTCCTCGGCGAGGGCGGTCATGGGGCTTCGGTGGCGGGGCCGTTCGTTGCGGGGCCGTTCATGGCGAGCCGGTGGACGGCGGCGAGCGGGACGGGCAGCCAGTCCGGGCGGTGGCGGGCCTCGTAGAGCACTTCGTAGACCGCCTTGTCCGTCTCGTAGGCGCGCAGGGCGACCGGATCGGTGCGCGGGTCGCGTCCTGACACCTCGGCGTATCCCGTGCAGTACGCGGCCCTGCACTCGCCCGCCCATTGGGGCGACCAGGGCTCGGCCGACCGTGCCGCGTAGTCGAAGGAGCGCAGCATGCCCGCCACGTCGCGCACCGCGGGCTGCGGCAGCCTGCGCTCGGCGAGCGGACGCGATGGCTCGCCCTCGAAGTCGATCAGCGACCAGTCCCCGGAGGGCGAGCGCAGGAACTGCCCCAAGTGCAGGTCGCCGTGGACGCGTTGGGCCGTCCAGAGCGTCTCGTCGGCGGCCAGACCGGCGAGCGCCTCGAAGGCGGTGTGCAGGGCCTTCGCGTACGGAAGCAGCGCCGGCACCGCCCCGGCGGCCGCTTCAAGGCGCTCCGCCATGCCCTCGGCGATCAGCTCCACCTGGACGCGGCCGAGCGTGACGGTGGGCAGCGCGCGGGCCAGCGCCAGGTGTACGTCGGCGGTCGCACGGCCCAGCGCCCGCGCCTCGTCCCGGAAGTCCTCACCCTTGGCGAGCTCGCGCAGCGCGAGGTCCCAGCCGTCCGTCGTGCCCTTCAGATAGGGCTGGAGCACGCCGAGGACGTTCACGTCGTCCGGCAGATCCGCGAGGAACCAGGCGGCCGGCGCGGGGACCTGGGCGCAGCCCTCACGGGCGAGCGTCAGCGGCAGCTCCAGATCAGGATTGAGGCCGGGGACGATACGGCGGAACAGCTTGAGGATGTACGTATCGCCGTACACCAACGAGGAGTTGGACTGCTCGGCGGCGAGCACGCGCGGCACGAGACCCTCGCCGATGTCCATGCGCAGGTCGCGCTCGAAGCGCAGCTTGCCGACCCGCGCCCGCATCCGCAGGGCCTCCATCAGGAACTCGGCCATACGCGGGTCCTGCAGCGCCTCATAGACGGTGAACCCGGCGAGCGGCCCCGCCGTCACATGGCCGATCAGCGCCGACGCGAGCCGCGGCGGCAGCTCGCGCCGCACGCCGAGCAGCAGCTGATAGCAGTCGGCGGGCGGTGCGGCGGCGGCTCCGCCCTCCCCCGGGATCCGTGGCTGGTCCACCCGCACCAGGAGGTGCAGCAGGCCCGACCTGGCGGTGGGCGGCAGCAGTTCGGTCGCCGTGACCAGGTGGAAGCCGGAGATCGGACGGCCCTTGCCCGCGAACCAGCGCTGCCTCGGCAGCCAGCCGCGCAGGAGCGGATCGAGCGAGGCGAGCAGCGCGTCCGTGGTGATGCCCGGGCGGGTGACGGCTTCCGACATGGCGTCGCGTCCTTTCCGCGGTGCGGACAAGGGAGAGTGCGGGAGTGCCGGTCGTGCGGGAGTGCCGGTTGTGCGGGGAGAGTGCCCAGGGCGGGGCGGTGGAAACCGCCCCGCGCAGGTGTCGCAGAGGTGGAGCCTACGCCGGTTCCTTGCGCAGCCGGAACCAGTAGAACCCATGCCCCGCCAGTGTCAGGAGGTAGGGCAGCTCGCCGATGGCCGGGAAGCGCACCCCGCCGATGAGCTCGACCGGGTGGCGGCCGTTGAAGGTCTGCAGGTCGAGCTCGGTGGGCTGGGCGAAGCGGGAGAAGTTGTGCACGCACAGCACCAGGTCGTCCTTGTACTCGCGCAGGAACGCGATGACCGCCGGGTTGGACGACGGCAGTTCGGTGTACGAGCCGAGCCCGAAGGCGGGGTTCTGTTTGCGGATCTCGATCATCCGGCGGGTCCAGTGCAGGAGCGAGGCCGGGGAGGACATGGATGCCTCGACGTTGGTGACCTGGTAGCCGTAGACCGGATCCATGATGGTGGGCAGGTAGAGGCGTCCGGGGTCGCAGGAGGAGAAGCCGGCGTTGCG
>NZ_JBFACK010000004.1:0-109488 GCF_040640795.1 Streptomyces sp. NPDC021622 | reverse complement strand
TGCGTCCGGTCCGGCACCCGGCCCTGCGTCCGGTCCGGCACCCGGCCCTGCGTCCGGTCCGGCACCCGGTCCTGCGTCCGGTCCGGCACCCGGCCCTGCGTCCGGTCCCGCGCCCGGCCCTACCCCGCGTCCCGCGCCCGGTCGAACGCCGCGTCCCGCGCCCGGTCCCGCCTCCGTAGCGCACCCCGCGAACTCCTCCGCCGCCAGTGCCCAGTCACCGTCGGCGGCCGCCACCCGGCCCTGGACGTAGCGCTTGCGTGAGCGTACGTCGCGGAAGGCGGGCGGCAGCAGGTCGAGGGCCGTGAGGGCGTCGGGCCAGTGTCCGGCGGCCGCCGCGTCCAGTGCGCTCTGGTACATCCGATCCCGCAGCTCGCTCAGCCACGGCTCCGCGTCGTGGCCTTGAGCTGCCGCGGTTTCCAGGTCGGCCAGGGCGTCCGACCAGGCGCCGGCGTCCGCCGACCGCCTGCCTCGCGCGTACGACAGGCGTACGCCGCTGTCCCGGAACCCGTCGGATGCGGTGAACTCCTCGACGGCGGCTCCCCAGTCGCCCGCGTCCTCGGCGGCCCGTGCCGCCGCGTAGGCGAGCCAGGAGCGGAGGTCGGCGCCCGTGGGGTCCGTCGGGGGCCCGGTCATCGCAGCCTTGCCGAACAACTTCCCTGCCGCGTCCCATTCCTCCGCGTCCGCCGCCGCCCGGCCTTGGACGTACGCCGCCCGCGCCGCCGCGTCGTCGAGCCCCGCGCACGCCGTGTACGCCGACCAGGCCGCGCCCCAGTCCTCGGCGTCCTGCGCCGCCCTGCCGTTCACATACGCCGCGCGCTCCGCGGCGCCCTGGTGGCCGGGACGCCGGGCGAGCACATCGGCGTACGCGGTGGCGGCGTTCGCCCAATCTCCTTGGCAAGCGGCCTGTTCGGCGGTCTCCGCCGTGCGGGCCACGTGGAGTTCGTCGCGTGCCGCGGCCAGGCGGTCCGCCGTGTCCCGGATGCCCGACGGGCGGGCGGTGAGCAGCTCCTCGTAACGGGCGATCGCCTCCGCCCAGTCACCGGCGGCCTCCGCCGCGCGGGCCCGCTCGGCCAGGGCGGTCAGCTGCCGCAGCCGCTCGACCTCGGCGGCGATGCACGCGGCCGGCGCGGCGGGGAGCGCGTCGCGCAGGGCGGCGAAACGCTCGGCGGCCGCGTCGGGGTCCAGCTCCGCGGCGAGCAGCCCGCACAGCTTCTCCAGGTCATCCCAGGCCAGTTCGAACGCGGCCTCGGCGCGCAGCCGCCGCTGCTCGTCCTCGAACTGGCGGGTCTCGGCGCGCAGTATCCGCTGCACCTGCGCCCACTGCCCCAGGTCGCGCTGGAACCGCGCGGCCCCGATGAGCACCGTCGAGTCGACGTGCCCGAACGGCCTCTGGAAGGCGCGCAGCGCGTCGGCGCCCTCCCGCAGCGGATCGGCGACGGCGCCACCGTCGTCCCGCACCTCCCGCGCCTTGAACAGCCAGCCCTGCCTGCACGACTCGTGCAGGAACAGCGCGGGCGTCGCCCACTCCACCGCCGTGTGGCCCGGCAGATGCGAGATGCGGCGGCGCGCGGCACTCATGGCCTCGTCGATGGTCCGGTTCGCCGCGAGCCCCTTGAACAGCTCCGGGCCGAACTGCCCCGCCGACAGATCACTGACCCGGCCCCGCATCGCGACCACGGCGGGCACACCCCCGCCGATCAGCGCCTGGGCGAGACCGGAGAACGGCTCGGTGAGCGAACTGTCCGCGCCGGAACAGAGGTTGAGGGCGACCAGGCGCAGCCCCGGTGCCTTCAGGAGGATGCCGCTGAGCAGATCCGCCGGCACCCGGTCGACGCCGCCGCCCTCGGTCTCCAGGGTCACCACGCCCTTGCCGAGTTCCTGGTCGTACGTCCCGTGTGCGATCAGGAGGACCGCGGTCGGCAGATCGGATGCGGCGCCGAGCGCGGCCTCCAGGCTCTCGCGGGTCGTCCGCTCCAACACCGTGGTCTGCACGGCCACTTCCGGCAGCTCCTGGCGGAGCGCTGCCACCTCCGCGTCGGCACGAAGCGGCGCGAGTCCGGGGTCGACGGGCGAGGCGCAGGCCACCAGGAGGCGGATCAGGCTCGGCTCGTCCGCCGCGTCGGGCAGGCGCCGGCCCAGCGGTCCTCCGGGCAGTGAACGCACCAGTGAATAGCTGTGGTTGAGGGCGAGCGACTGCTGCGGCATGCCCGGCGGCGCGCACAGCGACTCAAGGGGCAGATCGCGCAGCTCCTGAGGCAGGTCGAAGCGGATCCGGAGGCCGCGGGCCGGCCGCATCCGCTGCGCATGCTCCAGGGCGAGGCCGACGCAGGCGCCGACACCCTGCGGGCGGTCGCCACTGCGCGCGTCGGTCGCGTCGGAGGGCGCGCATCCCGACGGGGCAGTCTGATCGCCCTCCCCGAACAGCAGCCGGAACACCCCGCGTCCCAGGTCACGCAGTTGGTTCACGGTGTGCTGGTCGCTCAGGGGCGCGAGACCGAGCTCGGTCTCGATCAGCTCGTCCCACTGGTCGCGGAAGGCCGCGGGTTCGCCGTTCACCGCGATCACCTCGGTCGCGCACGCCGGGCCGTTGGCGGTGACGAGGTAGCGGGACGTGCCGATGGGGCGGACCCGGATGCGGAGTTCCTCGTAGGCGAGCATCGGCGGCGCCGTCACCTCCCGCTCTCGTGCTCGTGCCGGGCCGCCGTGACGTGGCCGAGGTCGGCCACCGCCGCCGCGTGCTGCTCGGTCAGCTCGGGATCACCGGGGAAGTGGTCGAGCGCGGCGGCGAGTTGGTCCATCGCCTCCCGCAGGGCCGCGCGGGCCCCGGATGCGCTCCCCGAGTGCCAGCGGCGTGCGGCGAGGCCGCGCAGGACGACGCCGAGACTGACCTGGGCCCGCAGCAGATGCGGATTGAACGCCACGGAACGCCGCAGATCGGCGGCGGGCCCGTCGAGCAGCGTGCCGTCCAGATTGGCCGCGGCGATGCCACGGTCGGCAAGCAGCCGCGCCAACTGCCCTTCAATTCGACCGCGTTCATTGGCTCCGGTGATCTCGCGCACCGCTTCGAGCGTGGTCACGGCGCGCGTCAGATCGCCCGCTCGATGGGCCGCCCGCGCGGCGCTCAGCGCGAGGTCGACGACGGTCCGGTGGATCTCCTGGTAGCGGTCGAGTTCCCTGCTGTGCACGAGGGCGCGCCGCCAGGATGCCGTTGCGGCACCGAAGTCCGGCCGCCCCGCGGTGAGTTCACCCCGCCCCAGATCGATCCGCGCCCGCAGCGCGAGCCCGCGGGCGTCGAGCGCGAGACGGCGGTGCTTGTCGGGGTACCCGGCATAGGCGGGGTTCAGCTCGTCGAACCGGCCACACCCCGGATCACACACGGCGGCACCCGCACCACTGCCCCGCTGCCGCTGCCGCTGCCGCTCCCGGCAACCGGGACATCGCAGCTCGGCGAGCGCGCCCAGGGCTTCGGCGGGCTGCTCCTGCTTCAACAGCAGCTGGGCGAGCCCGAGTTCGGAGAAGGCGTGGGTGAGGGGGGAGGCCCCGGTGTGCGGGGGCGGTGCGATGCGGCTGCCGTCCTGGGCGCCTGTGTCTGTCCCGGAGGTCTCGCCGCCTGCGGCGTGCGCGCGTGACGGGTGAGCGGGGCTGCCCGCGGCAGTCGCGCGTGTGCCGCCGTGCTCGCTCGCTGCGGCGGTCGTGTCTGCCCCGGCGGGCTCGGTCTCTGCGGTGTTCGCGCCTGCGCCACGGGTCTCACCCCCTGCGGCGGTCGTGTCCGTCCCGCGGGTCTTGCTTCCTGCGGCGGTCGTATCCGTCCCGCCGGTCTTGCTTCCTGCGGCGGTCGTGTCCGTCCCGCCGGTCTCGCTTCCTGCGGCGGCGGCCAAGTCCGGCCTCGCGGGCTCGCCCCCTGCCGCGAACGCCCCGAACTCCGCGACCATGTCCAGTTCCGCGATGCGTAACGGCCCGCACGCCAGCGGGTCGCCGTGCCCGGTAGGAAAGCCGCCCACCCCCGCGAGGACCCTCGCGGCGTCCGCCTCCCGTCGCAACAGGGACCCCGGCGAGACCCGGCCCTCCGCGTCGTCGGGCATGCGTCCCTCAAGGAGCTCCCGCAAGTCGGCCCGCAGCTCCGCGTCGAGCGACGCATCGACCGGTACGCCGTACCTCGCCGCGGCGCACGCGCGCCGGTGCGCCCAGAAGGCGTCGTCGTACAGGAGCGCGCCCCAGGCGGCCACGGCACGCTCCCAGCGCCGCGCGGCCGCCTCGCCCTGCCCGGTGGGCGAGTTGAGGAGCGCGATGGCGAGCGTGTGGGTGATGCGGTGGTCGGCGGGGTTCCGCCGGGTCGCCTCGTCGAGCAGTTCGACGGCCGCATCGCGCCGTCCGCCGAGCACCAGCGCGACGGCGTACCGTGGCACGGACTCGCTCTCGCACGGCGTCGGCGCCACCTCCTGAGTGGTCGCGTCCGCAAGCTCGGCCATCACCCGGCGTGCCCCGGCGTCGAGTGAGCCGTCCTGTGAGTCTGCGGTTCGCAGGTCATCGAGCGCTTCGCCGTGACGGCCCAACCGCACGCGTACGTACGCACGTTGGATGAGCGAGCGGTGATGCGGCGGCACGCAACCCAGTGCCGAGGTGAAGTGCGCATCCGCGGACTCGTACGCGGATCGGTGCGCTTCCGCGCAGCCCAGCCAGTGCAGGGGCCCCGCCTCGTCCGGGCGCAGCTCCTGAGCCCGCCGGAACTCCGCGGCGGCCTCTCCGGGTTCTTTCGCGGCCAGGCGGAGGCGGCCGGCACCGATGTGGGCCCGCGCCTGGATGCCGGTGTCAGCTTCGTCCCCTGCCAGGGCCAGCGCCGCCCGGAACTCCCGCTCGGCCCCCGCCCGGTCGCCGCACTCCAGGGCGGACTCCCCGGCGGCGCACGCCTGTTCAGCGCGGCTCACGTCGACGTGCGGCTGGCCCACGGCGTATCTTCCCCGTTCCCGGCGGCGGCTCAGCCGGCCGCCTCGTCCAGCTCGGAGCGCCAGCGGCCCTGTTCGCGGTCGTAGTGCAGCGGCCCCTCGCTGAACCCCGTCAGATCGAGGCGGAGGAGCTGGTCGTACGCCTCACCCGGCAGCCCCGGCTCCAGGACCACCCACAGGCCGGTGCCCCGGTCCTGGAGGACCAGCGGCCGGGGAGGAGCGGGATCGGCCTCGCCCGACGACCGGCGTACGACATTCTTGAACGCCGTGTACGAGTCCTTGACCGCTTCCGCACCGAGCCCGCTGAGGAACGCCTGTAGGGGCAGCGAGGCCAGCATGATCCAGGGGATGTCCGCCGCGCCCCGGTGGTCGACCGCGCGGCGCACCCGTGCCGTGCGGACGCCGAGGCCCTCGAGCGCCGAGACGAGCTCGTGCCGCAGATCGTCGGAGGCGTCCCGGTCCAGGAGCAGCTCCGCGGGCAGCGGCGCTTCGGTCATGTAGGCGATTCCTTCCCCGGAGCCGGTCAAGGCCCCTTCCGGAGCCGAGTTCAGTCCCGCAGCCTAGAGGCGCCGGACGGGCTCGTGCGGGGAAACCTACGATTCCGCCGCCGCCCCGTCGACCGCCTTCCGCTCCAGCTCGGCGAGGCGCGATCGTGCCGCCGCCCGGCCGTGCTCGGTGTCCTGCAGCGACACATGCAGCCGCTGGGCCCGTATCGCCTGGGTGTAGTCGCCGATCAGTGCCAACTGGACGCTGAGAAAGGTGAGTTGGGCCGCGTCAGGGCCCGTGTCGTCCAGCTCTCGGATCAGGTAGGTGCGGGCCGTCTCGATCAGTCCGAGGTCGCGCGCGAGCTCCAGCCAGGTGGATTCCGGTTCGTCGTCGGGATCCACCCCGAAGTTGGAATCGTCGAACGAGCGCGCCCATGCCCGGACCTGGTCCGCCTCCTCGGGGAGCCCGGCGAGACCGCACCACGTGTCGTACGTCGTCTCGTGGACCTCCCGCAGCAGGGGCAGGTCCTCCGCGAGGCCGTAGAGACCCACCAGGACGACCGCGAGCCGCAGTTCGTCGGACATCGACGCGCTCGCCTCGTGCTTCAGGAGATGGCGCAGGAGGGCGCGGTCCGTGTTCCGCCGGTCGTACTGGGCGGCTCGCAGCGCCGCCACCCGGCGCGCGCGGCTCCCGGCCACCGCGTCCCACGTCGCGCGGTCGCCGGTCCGCAGCAGGGCCAGGTCCGTGCGCCCCCTGGTGAGCACCTGCTCCCACAGGGGCGGGCGCGGATGGGGGTCGAGGCGCCGGTACGCGAGGTGCTCGACCGCGTTGAGCAGGAGGTGGTCCGGCTCGGTGCGCAGCAGCGCGGCGTGCAGGCGCGCGACGAGCTGCACCGGCGAGCGCTCCGGGAACCCGAGCGCGGCCCGCAGCTCGGCGCGGTGCGCGTCGAGTTCGGGCACGCAGTCCTCGCGGAAGTCGCCCTCCGTGTCGGCGACTTCGGCCAGGATGCGCGCCTCGCCGTCGTCAGGCGAGAGCCGCACATAGTCGTGCCAGCCGGGCAGGCCGACCAGGATCTCCAGGGCCTCGTTCACGCTGTCCCCGATGACCCCGGCCGCCCCTTCGGAGTCGGCGTACAGGACGGATCCGTCCGCGCACACAAAGTACGTGCCCCCGGAGTCGTCCCCCGCGATCGCCTCCAGCGGACCGCCGGAGGCGAGGCGCACCTCTTCGACGTGGTCCGTACGGGACAGGTCGAATGCGAAAGGGAACGCGGCCAGCTCGGCCAGACGCGGGTCCTGTCGCAGCAGACGGAGTGCACGTTCGGTCATGCTTCGAAAGTAACAGCGGCAACTGACAGCAGACCCCCATCAGCAGACCCGCAACAGCAGACCTCCATCAGCGCACCCACAACAGGAGTTCTCACTCATCGCCGCACGCGACCTCGAACGAGCGGGCCGGAGTCACCCTTTCGGGAATCGTCGCGTGGGGTCACGCCGGGTAGAGCTGTGGCCGGAGGCGAGCCATGGAACAGACTGCGTTGCGTCCCAAGCCGATGCCCGGGCAGGACTCCGGGAGCGGCCGCAGGTTGGGCATCGGAATCAGGCGGCGGCTCGGCGGTGCCGCCCGGACACCCGGCGCGGGCGGCGGCGGGCCCGGTGCCGGGCGGCGGCCGCATGCCGCCCGCAGGCGTGGCCGGCGGCTGCGGACCCTGTTCTTCGGGGTGCTCTGTTCGGCCGTCCTCGTGCTGTCGGGCGTGGGCCTCGGCACGGTCAGCGCCACGGTCATCGGCATGAGCAAGCTCGCCGAGATGCAGGAGGCGGCAGGTGCGCCCGGCGGCGGGCCGGGAGCTCCGGGTGGGCCACCGGCGCCGGGGCCGTCCAAGCCCGGCGTTCCCGCGAAGCCGCCGGAGAAGGACCCGGGCAGCGGGCCTGGCGAGGAGTCCGGCAATGAGTCCGGCAAGGAGTCAGGCAAGGGGCAGGAGCCGGGGCCGGCCGTGGCGCGGACCGCCATCGGGGTGGAGGCCGTGGACGCGCCCGGCGGCCCGGGAGCGCTGCTTGTCGGCGTGCACAGCCCCGGACCCGGCCACACCGCGGGCCTGGTGCGCGGCGACGTACTCCTCGCCTTCGGCGAGACCCGCATCGGCTCGGCCAGGGGTCTCGTGGCCGCCGTGGCCGCCGCGGATCCGGGCAGGAGGGTCACGCTGACCGTCCGCCACGAGAGGGGCGACCGGCAGTCCTTGTCCGTCACGCCCGGTTTCGTGACCTGAGCACGGCCGGGGGAGCGGGTAATCGCCTCGCGGACGCGCGGCGGTGCGGGCAGGATCGGCAGCAGGACCACGCCGTACGCCCGCAGCGAGCCGCCCTGGAGGAACCCGATGACCGGCACCACCGGCGCCCCCGCGCCCTTCACCGCCGACGACTACCGGGCCCGCATGGAGCGCGCAGCGGCCTCCGCGGCGGACGCGGGGCTCGCCGGACTGCTCGTCGCGCCGGGCCCCGACCTCGTCTGGCTCACCGGCTATCAGCCGACCGCGGCCACCGAGCGGCTCACCGTCCTCGTGCTCGCCGCGGGCCAGGACCCGGTGCTCGTGGTGCCGACGCTCGAAGCCCCGGACGCCGAACGGGCTGCGGGCGCGAGCGCGCTCTCCCTGCGCGACTGGACCGACGGCAAGGACCCCTACGCCGTGACCGCGCCACTGCTCGACGTCGACGGCCGCTTCGGGATCAGCGACAACGCCTGGGCGATGCACCTCATCGGCTTCCAGAAGGAGCTGCCGGGCACCTCCTACGCGTCCCTCACCGAAGCACTGCCCATGCTCCGCGCGGTCAAGGACGCCGCGGAACTGGAGCGCATGGCGGCGGCCGGTGCCGCCGCCGACGCGACGTACGAAGAGATCCAGAAAGTGCGCTTCGCGGGCCGCAAGGAGACCGACGTCGCGGCCGATCTCGCCGATCTGCTGCGGCAGTTCGGGCACTCCCAGGTCGACTTCACCGTCGTCGGCTCGGGACCGAACGGCGCCGATCCGCACCACGAGGCGGGCGATCGTGTCATCGAGCGCGGCGACATGGTCGTACTCGACTTCGGCGGCCTGATGCACGGATACGGCTCGGACACCTCGCGCACGGTGCACGTCGGCGAGCCCGATGCCGAGGAGCAGCGGGTGCACGACGTGGTGCGCGAGGCGCAGGCGGCGGGCTGCGCGGCGGTGCGGCCCGGGGCGGCCTGCCAGGACGTCGACCGGGCGGCCCGCGCGGTGATCACCGAGTTCGGCTACGGCGAGCGCTTCATCCACCGCACCGGGCACGGCATCGGCGTCACCACGCATGAGCCGCCCTACATGATCGAGGGCGAGGAACTGCCGCTCGTACCGGGCATGTGCTTCTCCGTGGAGCCCGGCATCTATCTGCCGGGCCGCTTCGGAGTGCGCATCGAGGACATCGTGACGGTCACGGATGACGGGGGTCGGCGGCTCAACGCCACCGCTCGCGAGCTGGCGATCGTCGACTGACGCCACTGACGCCACTGACGCCACTGACGCCACTGACGCCACTGACGCCACTGACCCGACTGACCCGAGCCTTCGGCCTCATGGCGTCGCGACGACCGCGCACGACTCGGCGGGCAGCCGCAGCAGCCCGTCCGCGCCCGGCGCCGTGACCGGCTCCCACGCGGCGAGCACCCGCGCGCCCCGGCCGCCGACGGGGACGTCGGCCGCCTCCTTGCCGAGGTTCACGGCGATCCGCAGATCGCCGCGCCGGACCGCGAACCATCGCGCCCCTTCGTCGTACGCGACCCGGACCGCCGCCAGGTCGGGGTCGATCAGGTCGGCGCGGGAGCGCCGCAGGGCGATCAGTTCGCGGTGCCAGGCGAGCACGCGCGCGTGGGGGTCGGTCAGCGGCTCCGCCCAGTCGAGACAGGAGCGGTTCCGGGTGGCCGGGTCCTGCGGGTCGGGGATGTCCGCCTCCGCCCAGCCGTGTTCCGCGAACTCCCGCCGTCTGCCCCGGCGCACGGCGTCCGCGAGCTCGGCGTCGGTGTGGTCGGTGAAGAACTGCCAGGGTGTGGCCGCGCCCCACTCCTCGCCCATGAACAGCATCGGCGTGAACGGCCCGGTGAGGGTCAGCGCGGCCGCGCAGGCGAGCAGACCGGGGGAGAGCGTCGCGGAGAGCCGGTCTCCTTGGGCGCGGTTGCCCACCTGGTCGTGGGTCTGCGCATAGCCGAGGAATCGGTATCCGGGCGTCCGGGCGCGGTCCACGGGGCGGCCGTGCCGGCGCCCCCGGAACGTCGAGTACGTGCCGTCGTGGAAGAAGCCACCGGTCAGCGTCTTGGCGAGCGCGGCGAAGGGGGCCTCGGCGAAGTCCGCGTAGTAGCCGTGCGCTTCACCGGTGAGCGCCGCGTGCAGCGCGTGGTGGTAGTCGTCGTTCCACTGCGCGTCCAGGCCGAGGCCGCCATCCGCGCGCGGGGTGACGGTCCGCGGGTCGCCCTGGTCCGACTCGGCGATCAGCGCGAGGGGTCGGCCGAGCTCTTCGGAGAGTTCGTCCACGGCGGCGGACAGCTCCTCCAGGAAGTGGCACGCGCGCGTGTCCCGCAGCGCGTGCACCGCGTCCAGGCGCAGACCGTCCAGACGGTAGTCGCGCAGCCAGGCGAGCGCGCTGCCGATGAGATACGCGCGGACCTCGTCCGAGCCGGGTGCGTCGAGGTTGACGGCGGCGCCCCACGGAGTGTGGTGGGTCTCGGTGAAGTACGGCCCGAACGCGGGCAGGTGATTGCCCGACGGGCCGAGGTGGTTGTGCACCACGTCGAGCACGACACCGATGCCGTGCGCGTGCGCCGCGTCGACAAATCGTTTCAGCGCCTCGGGGCCGCCGTACGGCTCGTGCACGGCCCACGGCGACACGCCCTCGTATCCCCAGCCGTGCCGCCCGGGGAACGGACAGAGCGGCATCAACTCCACGTGGGATACGCCCAGTTCCGCGAGATGGCCGAGCCGCCCCGCGGCCGAGTCGAGCGTGCCGTCCGGTGTGTACGTCCCCACATGCAGCTCGTACAGGACGGCGTCCCGCACCGCGCGGCCCGCCCACGGCGCGCGCCACGCGTACCGCTCGTGGTCGACGACCGCGCTGAGCCCGTCGGGTCCTTCCGGCTGGCGCCGCGAGCGGGGATCGGGCAGGACGGGACCCCCGTCGAGCGAGAAGCCGTACCGCGCCCCGTCCTGCGCCGCGACCTGTGCCGTCCACCATCCGGGGCGGCCGTCGGCGCGCTCCAGCGCGTGCGTGGCGTCGTCGCACTGCAGCGTGACCCGCTCGGCCTCCGGTGCCCACACCTCGAACTCCACTGACATTTCCCCCTCGTTCGTCGTCCTGCCCGTCATACTGTCCCGTCCGTCAGTACGCCCGACCATCGTGCTTCAGAAGTGATCGTCCCGCGGTCGTTCCGCGTTTTCTGGACACCCAGGCCGACCTGCCCGAGAATCACCAGGGTGACGTCGTCCTTTGAGATCCACACGTACCCCGCGCGGCTGACCGACGCCGAGCGCGACAGGGCGCTTGAGGTGCTCAGAGAAGGCGCTGCCCTCGGCAAGCTGTCGCACGAGACGTTCGTGCGGCGCATGGAGCTCGCGCTGGCCGCCCGGCAGCCCGACGAACTCGCGGCGCTCACCGCCGATCTTCGCTCCGAGGGCCGCTTCTCGCGCCTCGTGTTCGGCACCGTCGGCGCCGTATCCGGCTTCACCGTCCGGCTGCGCAGGGCCTGGCAGGCCGAGCGTCTGCCGAAGCTGCTGCTTCCGGTGCCCGGCAATCCGCATCCGCTGCGGATCGGCCGTGACCCGGAGAACGGCCTGCGGCTGAGCCACGAGACGGTGTCACGGGTGCACGCCGAGCTGAGCCGGCAGGGCGGCATGTGGGTGCTGCGCGACCTCGGCTCGACCAACGGCACGTCCGTGAACGGCCGCAGGGTGATCGGCGCCGCCGTGGTGCAGGACGGCGATCAGGTGAGCTTCGGGACGATGTCGTTCCGGCTGGCTGTTTCCTGAAGCGCCGGCTGTTTCCTGAAGCAGGGGGGCTGAGTCGAGGCAACGGTCTGAGTCAGAGGCAATCGTCTGAGTCAGTCGCCCCCCGCGCGCGCGTGCCGCGCCGCCGCGACCACCGTCCGTGACTGGTGCTCGACCTGATGCTCGACCGGCACCCAACGGGCCTTGAACCGCTCGGCGAACGCGTCGCTCCAGTGCACGACCAGCCGTTCGAGCCGTGGAGCGGCCCGGTCGCCCGCCGCGTCCAGGACCCGCAGCGCCATCGCGGCCGCCCGCAGCGGCAGCCGCCGCCCGAAGGCGTCGACGCTGCCGACGTACGCCATGGAGTTCCCCGCGGGCGGCAGCGTGTCCCAGTCGTCGGCGAGGCCGGGCACCAGGTCGAGCGCCCAGCGCGCCGCGCGCATCAGCGGACCGTGCGCCCGGGGCAGCCGCGGCAGCGCGTCCCCGAGAATCTCCTCGACGAGCCGTGCGTCGTGGCGCAGCCGCTGTGCCACGCCGCGCAGCGCGAGGACGGGGGCGGGATGGACGGCGAGGTCGTCCACGAGGTCGCTCGCCCACATCGGGACCTCCACGATGGCGGTCAGGCCGCCGTAGCGGTGCGCGTGATGCCACGTGGTGTGCCGGGCGTCCTCGGGGAGGCTCGGATAGGCGGCCGCCGAACCGGGACCCGGCAGCACATGGACCCCCGGCCCCGACACCGGCCAGCCCGCGGCGTCCGACGCCCCCGTCTCGACCGGGATGTGCAGCTCGGCCGCCGACTTGGCGAAGGGTTCGGCGAGCCCCGGGATGTCCCTGGTCAGCTGCACCCAGCTGCCGCCCAGGTCGGTGCCGTGCAGGGACACCTGCAAGTAGGGCCGCAGTTCGTCGATGACGCCGGTCAGGGCGCGGGTCTCGGGCGGCAGCCGGTCGGGCGGAAGCACGGAGGGCGACCACTCCGGCTGTTCCGGGCCCGCGGGCCGGAAGAAGTGCCGGTGGTAGTCGAGGAGGGTGCGCGGGGCGGGCGTGCGGTGCAGGGCCGCGCCGTCCGGATCGGCGCACAGGAGGAAGTGCCAGGAGGTGTCGGCGCGCAGGTCCGCGTCCCGCAGCGTCCACTCGGCGAGGTGCAGCAGCGTCGAACCGCCCGCCGGTTCGTTGGAGTGCGCGCCCGCGACGACCAGGACGGCGTGCGGGGAGCGTCCGACGGACAGCAGGTGCAGGGGCCGGCCCGCGCGCGATGCGCCGACCTGACGCAGTGTGCTCAAGTCGGGGCGGTGTGCCGCCAACTCCCTTGCGGACAGCACCAGTTCGGCCACATTGGGATAGCGCTGCTCCGCCAGTTGACTCACCCCCGTCTTGTCCGCTGACGCATTGGGCAGTACGCCACGGGGTCGGGCGGGTGTCAAGCGTCCGGCGCAGCGGTGTCACCGCGCCACGCCTGGCCTGCGTGCTCGCCTCACCCGAACGGTCGTACGGGAGCTGCGTGCGGCGTCCCGTGGTGGTCCCCTGATACCCCAGGAAGCCCCCTGAAACCCCCAGAGGCGGTAGCCGGCGGTGCGCAGCCTTCCAGGCCGGAGCGGGATACGCCCGGCGGCTTTGTCCCCGTCCGGCTCTGGCGGCTCGGCCCCTCTTGGGCGCCGTCTGTCACCGGCTTCGCCGAGTTCGTCCTCAAACGCCGGACGGGCTGAATTTGCCCCGTCGATCGACCTGCCCAGTCTGCTGTCTCCCGGTGTCGAGCTCGATCCGTACCCGCTCTATCGCGTGCTCCGGGAGGACTTCCCGCTCGTTCGGGACGAGCTTTTCGGGGCCTGGCTCGTCAGTCGGTACGTGGATGTGCGGGGCGTGCTCGGGGATGTGCGGTTCGGTGCGCCGCCTCCGGCGAGAGGGCTCGGGCCCGGCGTGAGTCGGCGGGCCGTCGCGGCGGTCGACGCCGCCGTCGAGCGGACCGCCTATGTCCTTGCGCGGCGCATCGCGGGGCGCAGGGAGGTCGACCTCGTCGCCGAGTTCTGCGGGTGGCTGCCCGCCGCGGCCGCCGTCGCCGCGCTGGGGCTGCCCTATGAAGACGCCGCGCGCGTCCAGGAGTGGTGCCGCGCGGGCCTCACGGGGGTCGGCGACACGGAGGGGCATCCGGAGCTCGCGGGCCTGCTGCGCCCGCTCATCGCGCGGCGTCGCGGCCACCCCGGGGCGGACCTGCTGTCCGTGCTGTGCGGCGCCCGGGTGGACGGGCGGCCGCTGTCCGACGAGACCGTCACGCGCCTCGCCGGAAACCTCATCGGTGGCGGCGGCGAGGCCACCGCCCTCGCGCTCGCCTCGTTCCTCGCCAACCTCCTCGACCACCCCGCACAGTTCGCGCTCGTCGGAGCCCGGCCCGAGCTGATACCGGGCGCCTGGACGGAGTCCCTGCGCCGCGATCCGCCCACGCCCGTGGTGCTGCGGCGGGCGACCGCGCCGGCCGCCGTCGGCGGCACCACGCTCCCCGAGGGCGCCGTCGTGGCCTGCCTCGTCGGCGCCGCGGGCCGCGACCCGTACCGCTTCGCCGACCCCGACCGCTACGACATCTTCCGCGCGGACCCGGAGAGCCTCGCGCTCGGCGGGGTCCCGTACCCCTGTCTCGGCACCACCCTGGCCGCCCTCACCGCCCGACGGGGCCTGCAGGCCCTGCTCGACGTCATGCCGGGCCTGCGCTGGGCGCCGGGCTTCAGGCCGGTTCCCCAGGGTCTGACGACCCGGGCTCCTCGGATGCTTCTCGTACGTCGGGACTGACCGGGTTGACCCGTTCCAGGAGCACCACCGGCAGCTCCCCGAAAAGCTCTGCCACGCGCGCGTGCCCGGTGAACTCCCGCCCCGGAGTGAGCAGATCCGTCCACCGACCCTCCGGAAGCACCAGTTCCGTCGAGCGCCAGCCGCCCGCGTCCGTGAGGCGCAGGGAGAGGCGCGTCACCGCCGTCACCACCTCTCCGGAGCGGGCGAAGGCGACACAGTGCGTCGCGCCGGGGCCGCGCACCGACAGCGGCTCGTACGTCGCCGCACCGCCGAACACTTCCGGGCGCCGACCGCGCAGCCGCAGCGCGGCCGCCGTCACGGCCAGCTTCTCCTCCGAGAGGTCCCAGCGGTCACGGTGCTCCTCCAGGTGCTCGAGGACGTGCGGCTGGAACCGCACGGGCCGCCGGTTGTCCGGGTCCACCAGGGTGCGGCACTCGCCCTCCGTGCCCTGGTACAGGTCGGGCACCCCCGGCATCGTCAGCTGGAGCAGCGTCGCCCCGAGGATGTTCGCCCGCACGTGCGGCCGCAGCCCGGCGGCGAACTCCGCGACCGTGTAGAGCGGCGGCCCGCACGGCCCCGCCTCCGCGAAGGCGGTCACGGCCTTCTCGTACGCCTCGTTCGGCTCGGTCCAGTTCGTGTGCAGGCCCGCCTCGCGCACATGCTTGAGCAGCGCCTGCTGCAGCCGCTCGTCGTAGGGGAAGCCGAACCCGACGGCCGTCTGCCAGGCGGCCCACGCCAGTTGGGGATCGGGCGCGCAGGTGCCGCCAACGCGCGAGGTCTGCTCGGTGACCTCGACCAGCAGGTCGGCCCACCGCTGCGGGCACTGCGTGAGCACGGCGATCCCCGCCCGCACATCGGCGCTGCGCTTGGTGTCGTGCGTGCTGAGCACCGTCCCCGTGTACGGCCAGTCGCGCTGCACGCGCGCGCAGTACGCGTGGAAGGCCTCTGGAGCCACCGCGGGACGCTCGGGAGAGCCGCCCACCTCCGCGGAGGACAGGAGCGGCGCGTGCCGGTAGAACGCGGTGTCCTCGACCGCCTTGGCCCGCAGCGCCGACGACGTCTGCGCGAACCGTGCCCGGAAGGCGGCGACTCCCGGACCCGACCCGATCCTGCCGAGCGCCAGGTCCCGTACGACATCGACCGCTTCGGCCTCCTCGCGCACGGTGAACGCGGCCTTGGCGTCGTCGGCGGCCGCCACCGTCAGGACGGAGGCCGGTTCGGCGCCCCCGGAGACGTACGGACGGTAGACCGGAAGCCGGACGAGCAGCTCCTGGAGCGCGGTGCGCAGCGCCCACGGCGCGTGGTCGCGCAGCGCGGGGTGCGGGGCGCACAGCGCGGCCGCCTCACGGGTGAGACGGTCGGTCTCGGCCGCCAGCTCATGGGTGATGACCTTGTACGCGGCCCGCCGCACCGTGGCCCCCCAGTCGCCGCCCCGGTCGGCGGGCGGCGCCGTGAACCGCCGGTACTGGCCGAGGAGTTCACCGGCGCCCGCGGGGTCCGTGAACAGGCCGTCCAGGTGGCGCAGGGCGTCGTACCCGGTCGTGCCGGCGACGGGCCACGCGGCGGGCAGGCGTTCCCCGTCGGCGAGGATCTTCTCGACGACCGTCCAGCGCCCGCCGGTGGCCTCGTGCAGCCTCTGGAGGTACGCCCCCGGGTCCGCGAGGCCGTCGGGGTGGTCGATCCGCAGCCCCTCCACGACCCCTTCCCGCAGCAGTCCGAGCACCTTCCCGTGCGTCGCGTCGAACACCTCCGGGTCCTCGACCCGCACCCCGATGAGGTCCGAAATGGTGAAGAAGCGGCGGTAGTTGAGCTCCGTACGGGCGAGGCGCCACCATCCGAGCCGGTACCACTGCGCGTCCAGCAGCTTCGGCAACGGCAGCTCCTCGGTGCCTTCCCGGAGCGGAAACGCGTGCTCCTGGTAGCGCAGGACGTCCCCGTCGACCCGCAGCCGCTCCAGCTCGTCCCCGATGCCCCGCGCGAGGACCGGCAGGAGCACCCGGCCTTCGCCCGCCTCCCAGTCGATGTCGAACCACCGCGCCCAGGGCGACGAAGGGCCTTCCCGGAGCGTCTCCCACAGGGCGTGGTTGTGCCGCGGCACGGCCGCCATGTGGTTGGGCACGATGTCCACGACCAGACCGATGCCGTGCGCCCGCGCGGTGCGCGAGAGCGCCCGCAGCCCCTCCTCGCCGCCCAGCTCGCCCCGCACGCGCGCGTGGTCCACGACGTCGTAGCCGTGCGTGGACCCCGGCACGGCTTCGAGCACCGGCGACAGATGCAGATGCGAGACGCCGAGCGCGGCCAGATACGGCACGGCCGCCTCGGCGGCCGCGAACGGGAACTCCGGCTGGAGCTGCAGCCGGTAGGTGGCGGTGGGCGGTGGCGGAACCACGGGCACTGAGCGCTCTGGCGTCATGCGAACGTACGTACCCGCCTGGCGGGCTTTCGTGCCATCGACTCATGCGTTCGGCCGCCAGGTCGTCGCTAGCTTCGGACGATGGCTACGAAGGCACGGGTCGCACGGGACGCACAGAGTGAACGGGACACGCCGGGCGCACGAGGGCTCCTGGACACCTACCGGGAAGTGATCGGGCACACCGGAGCGGTCCTTCCGGTGATCTCGTTCCTCGGCAGGCTCCCCGTGGCCATGATCCAGTTCGGCAGCGTCCTGCTTGTGACGGAGACCAGCGGATCGCTCGCCACCGGAGGCGTCGTGGCGTGTGCGCTCGCCCTTGGCCAGGTGACCATGGGCCCGTTCGTCGGCCGCCTCGCGGACCGGCGCGGCCAGCGGGCCGTCGTGCTCGCCTTCTCGCTGCTCAACGCCGTGGCGATCGCCGCGTACACGCTGGGCGCCCTCCTGGAGCTGTCCACGCCCGCGCTCGTCGCCCTCGCGGTCCTTGCCGGTGCGAGCATCCCGGGGATCGGCCCGCTGGCCCGTGCGCGCGCCGTTCCGCTGGTCCGCCGAGCGGGCGGTGACGACCGCCTGGTCAACACGGTGCTGTCCCTGGAGAGCACCATGGACGAGCTGTCCTTCGTGCTCGGCCCCGCCCTGGTGGGTCTCGCGGCCGTCGCCGCCCACCCGGCGTACGCCTTCGCGGCGGCCGCGCTCCTGGTCGCCGTCTGCGGCACGGGCTTCGCGCTGCACCCCACGGGACGGACGGTGCGGGCCACCGAGCGGAAGACGGCACGCGCGCGTGGGGAGCGGCAACGCCTGCCGCGCGAGGTCTACGTCGTACGCGTCGGGCTCGTCTTCCTGGGCGTCCTGCTCGGCGCCTGTGGAGCGGGCATCACGGCCCTCACCGAGGAGTTGGGGCAGCCGGGCCAGGCAGGGCTCGTCTACGCCGCCATGGGCGTCATGAGCGCCGTCGTGGGGCTCTCCATGGCCGCGCTGCCCGAGCGGTTCGGCCTGTACGCGCGCTGGCGCCTCGCCACGGCCGCCGCGGCGCTCCTCTCGCTGCCGCTGGTGTGGACGGACAGCATGACGGGCCTGTACCTCGTGGTGACCGTGTTCGGCGCCGTCTACGCCCCGAACCTCATCACCGGCTTCGGCCTGACCGAGCGCGCCTGCCCGCCGGGACGGCTCGCCGAGGGGATGACGTTCGCGGCGAGCGCCTTCGTCGGCGGCCAGGCGGTCACGCTCGCCGTGGCGGGACGCCTGGCCGAGTCGCACGGCCCCGGCGCGGCGTTCGCCCTCGGCAGCGCGGCCGCCGCCGTCGCCTTCCTCGTCGCGCTGATCGCCCGCCCGGGGACCCGCGCCGGCGACACCGCCGAGGTCACGCCGGGCGCTGCAGGACCGTGAGGCTCCGGTCGGCGAGGGTGAGGCGCTCGCCGGCCCCCGCCTTCGGGCCGGTGTCCGGAGGCACACCGTCCGAGCGCGCGGTGTCCACCACGACCTGCCACTGGCGGCCGTGATTGACCGGCACCACGAACTCCAGGGGCTGTGCCGACGCGTTGAACATCAGCAGGAACGAGTCGTCGGCGATCCGCTCGCCGCGCGTGCCGGGCTCCGAGATCGCGTTGCCGTTCAGGAACACCGTCAGCGCCCGCGCCTGCGACGCGTCCCAGTCCCGCTGCGTCATCTCCTCGCCCTCCGGGGTGAACCAGGCGATGTCGGAGAGCTCGTCGTGCGTGCCCTCGACGGGACGGCCGTGGAAGAACCGCCTGCGCCGGAAGACGGGGTGATCGCGGCGCAGCCAAGCCATCGCGCGCGTGAACGCCAGCTGTGTGCAGCCGTCCTGCGGCCAGCGCACCCAGGCGACTTCGTTGTCCTGGCAGTACGCGTTGTTGTTGCCGCCCTGGGTCCGCGCGAACTCGTCGCCGTGACTGAGCATGGGCACGCCCTGGGAGAGCATCAGCGTCGCGATGAAGTTGCGCATCTGCCGCTCGCGCAGCTCAAGGACGTCCGGATCCTCCGTCTCGCCCTCGGCGCCGCAGTTCCACGACCGGTTGTGGCTCTCGCCGTCCCGGTTGCCCTCCCCATTGGCGTCGTTGTGCTTGTCGTTGTACGCGACCAGGTCGTGCAGCGTGAAACCGTCGTGGCAGGTGGCGAAGTTGATCGACGCCAGCGGGCGCCGCCCGTCGTCCTGGTAGAGGTCCGAGGAGCCCGTGAGACGCGACGCGAACTCCGCGAGCGTGCGCGGTTCGCCGCGCCACATGTCGCGCACCGTGTCGCGGTACTTGCCGTTCCACTCCGTCCACATCGGCGGGAAATTGCCCACCTGATAGCCGCCCTCGCCGACGTCCCACGGCTCGGCGATCAGCTTCACCTGGCTCACCACCGGGTCCTGCTGCACCAGATCGAAGAACGACGAAAGCCGGTCCACCTCGTGGAACTGCCGTGCGAGCGTCGCCGCGAGATCGAAGCGGAAGCCGTCCACGTGCATCTCCGTGACCCAGTACCGCAGCGAGTCCATGATCAGCTGAAGCACGTGCGGGGAGCGCATCAGGAGCGAATTGCCCGTCCCCGTGGTGTCCGTGTAGTGGCGCTGATCGTCCGAGAGGCGGTAGTACGAGGCGTTGTCCAGGCCCCTGAAGGAGAGCGTCGGCCCCAGGTGGTTGCCCTCCGCCGTGTGGTTGTAGACGACGTCGAGGATCACCTCGATGTCCGCCTCGTGCAGCGCCTTCACGGCCTGCTTGAACTCCAGGACCTGCTCGCCACGGTCGCCCCAGGAGGCGTACGTGTTGTGGGGCGCGAAGAAGCCGATGGTGTTGTAGCCCCAGTAGTTGTTCAGGCCCATGTCGACCAGGCGGTGGTCGTTCACGAACTGATGGACCGGCATCAACTCGATCGCCGTGACGCCCAGTCGGGTGAGGTGGTCGATGACCGCCGGATGCGCGAGCGCCGCGTATGTGCCGCGCAGGTCGTCCGGCAGCTCCGGGTGGAGCATGGTCAGGCCCTTCACATGGGCCTCGTAGATCACCGTTTCGTTGTACGGGGTGCGCGGCGGCCGGTCGTCGCCCCAGTCGAAGTACGGATTGACCACCACGGAGGTCATCATGTGCGGCGCCGAGTCCATGTCGTTGCGGCTGTCCGGGGCTCCGAAGCGGTAGCCGTACACCTCCTCGCCCCAGTCGATGCGCCCGCTGACCGCCCGCGCGTACGGGTCGAGCAGCAGCTTCGCGGAGTTGCAGCGGTGTCCGCGCGCGGGCGCGTACGGGCCGTGCACCCTAAAGCCGTAGCGCTGCCCCGGCATCACGCCCGGCACGTACGCGTGGAGCACGAACGCGTCGGACTCGCGCAGCTCGACGGCGGTCTCCGAGCCGTCGTCGTGCAACAAGCAGAGCTCTACGCGGTCGGCGGCCTCGGAGAAGACCGCGAAATTCGTCCCGGCGCCGTCGTACGTGGCACCCAGTGGATACGCCTGCCCTGGCCACACCTGCATGCATATGACTCTTCCACTACGGCCCCATCGGCCCGGGGTCACTTTGGCCAGAGTCTCCCCGAAAGTGGGGCAACCACCCAGGAGTTGAGGCCGTCTAACGGGCCGACCACATATTCGTTATGCCCATTCGTGGGGACACCAGGGGAAGTAGGGGGAGGATGTGCGCGAAATAGTCAGACGCCATCTGGGGAAGATGATGGCGGGTGCCGCGGTCGCCGTGGCGGCCACCGCCGTGATGGTGGGAGTCACACTGCCGGGATCGGCCGGGGCGGGGGAGTCCCGGGACCAGGACCGCAGTGCGGCCGCAGGTGCGGCACAGCAGAACGCCGTGCCCAAGGACGGCGTCGTCGAGGCCGCTCCCGAAGAGGGCGAAAAAGGCATCGGCAGCGATCCGTTGACCGACGACGAGATGAAACGGGCCGAGAAGATCGCCATGGGCGGCGGCGATCTGCGGAGGTCGGCCAGGGACGTGGAGGGCGATCGCGGCCCGCAGCTCCTGAGCAACAATCTGAGCGAGGCGGACCCGACCGAGGCCGCCGACGCCGAGCGGCCGCGCCGCGCGGAGATCGTCTACTACGACTACAAGGACGACGCTCTCGTCACCAGGACGGTCAACCTCGACACCGGCAAGGTGGAGGAGACCGACACCTCGCACGGCGTCCAGCCGCCCGCGGCCAGGGACGAACTGAACGAGGCCGCCCAGCTGTTGATCGCCGACCCGCTCGGCAAGGACCTCAAGAGCGACTACAAGAACGCCATGGGCAAGGAGCTCACCTCGCCCGACCAGCTGCGGCTCAGTGCCTTCGTCTTCCACAAGGAGACCGTCGAGCAACTGCCCGCCGGACTCGCCAAGTGCGGCGAACACCGCTGCCTCAGCATCGTCAGCAAGGTCGTCAACGGCCCCTGGATCGACACCCGTGACCTGATCGTCGACCTGAGCGCCCGGACCGTCACCCGCCTTCGCTGAGCGGCCCGCAGCGACCCGCTGCGGCCCCATCTCACTTCCCGCACGAGGGAGTTCAATTCGTATGCACGTGAACAGACTCACGCGCGCCCGCAAGCGCGCCGCCATCGGGCTTGCGGTCACCGCGCTCCTGGGCACCGTCATGGCCGCGGCAGGACCGGCCGGTGCCGCCCAGAAGTCCGCCAAGGACGCCCCCGCGGCCCCCGCGCCGGCCTGTAGCGCCGACTACCGCATCGAGCAGACCGTCGACGGCGGCACCACCTGGCGGATGTGCTGGCACTACAACACCAACGCCGGTCTCGTCCTCGACAACATCTCGTACCAGCCGAAGAACGAGCCCAAGCCGATCCCCGTCCTCACCAGCGCCCGGCTCGCGCAGGTCCATGTCCCTTACGACGACGGCGAGGACGAGTACCAGGACATCACCGGCGCCTCCTTCGGCACGGACCTGCTGCCCCTCAAGCCCGCCGAGTGTCCCGGCGGCACCATCAAGACCGTCAAGGTGGCGGGTTCGCCCATACCCGGCGGCAAGGTGAAGGGCCTGTGCACCACCACGCGCGCGCGGGGCCACGCGTACCGCATGACGCCGGACATCTATCAGAACCCGGAGAAGGTCTACCAGGCGCAGGGCAAGGACCTGCTGATCTACACCGTCAACCAGGCGTCCTGGTACGAGTACATCACCGAGTGGCGCTTCTCGTCGGACGGCACCATCACCTCCAACGTCGGCGCCACCGGCAGCCTCTCGCCCAGCGACTTCGACGGCACGGACGGCAAGGGCTGGCCCATCGGCAAGGGCGCACGCGACTACGCCGAGAGCCACAGCCACAACGTCTCCTGGCGCCTCAACTTCGGCCTGGACGGCTCGCCCAAGTCCAAGGTCGAGCAGTACGACTCCAAGGTGACGCCGCCCACCGGTAACGGGAAGCCGAAGACGAAGACGACCCGCACCCCGGTCACCAAGGAACTCATCGGCGACGTCAAGGGCATGCGCTGGTGGCGCATGGTGAGCACGGCGGGCAAGAACGAGGACGGACATCCCCGTTCGTACGAGATCGTGCCCGGCCACAGCGTGAAGCACCCCGGCCGCAACTACAGCAACCACGACGTGTACTTCACCGAGTACAAGAAGTGCGAGAAGTACACCAGCGACAATCTGTCCGAGAACTGCGGCCCCAAGAGCGTCGACAAGTGGGTGAACGGCGAGACCCTGAAGCACCCCGTCACCTGGGTCAACATCGGCTTCCACCACATCGCACGGGACGAGGACCAGCAGCCCATGCCGGTCCACTGGCAGGGCTTCTCGCTGGCCCCGCGCGACGTGACCGCTATGAATCCGCTCACTCCCGCCGACCTCGCCGACCAGAACGGCAATACAGAAGGCGGTAGTTGAGAAAGCACCCTCCCCATCCTGCTGCACCGGTCACCGCTCCCGGAGTACCCTTCCTTGATCGTTGAACGGGGGAGTGCTCGGGGGAGCGGAAGGGGTGCGCTGGGTGAGCTCGGGAGGGCGGGAACTGCCCCCTGGTGACGAGGGTCACGAGGGGGGTTCCGCGGACGGCCCGCCCGGAGCGGTGTCCTTGGCGCGGCCGATGGAGATGGGATCTCAGATCGGACCCGAACTGGACTGGGGCGCCGACGCCTGGCGCGAGGTGCGTACGCGCGCCCAGCGCGCCGGGCGGGCCTACATCTGGCTGAACCTCGTGGAGCAGCGGCTGCGCGCCGTCGTGGCCGCTGTGCTCCGTCCCATCTACGAACCCGTCCACGCCGACGACTGGGTGGTCGCGGCGGCCGGTCCCGCCGGGCAGGAGTGGGTGCAGCGGGCCGTCGCCGTACGCGAAGTGAGCCGCCGCAAGGGCTACTTGCTCGACCCGGCCGACGACAACGTGCTCAGTTTCCTCACGTTGCCCCAGCTGCGCGAGCTGATGGTGCAGCACTGGCCGTGCTTCGAGCCCTACTTCGACGACCGCCGCGACGTCGAACTGGCCCTGGACGAACTGGAAGTCACCCGGAACGTCGTCTCCCGCAACCGCGCCCTCTCCGAGACGGTGCTCGCCCAGGCGGAGCGTGCGTCGTCCAGGCTCCTGGACATACTCGGCGCGGGCACCGACGCGCCGTCCGCGCGCCGACTGCCCGTGGACGCCGTGGAGTCCCTGGTCGGCGACCGGTACGCCGATGTGGTGGGCGTGCACTCGGACCGGGTGCGGCTCCTCACGCAGTTCCCGGCCGAGGACATCTTCGGCGGGGCCAGGCGCCTCGACGCGATCGGGATAGGTCTGAACCTCCTGGTGCAGAACTTCTCGGGCCGCCGTCTGGTGCGGCTCGCGGAGTCCGGCTGCCGGGTGCGGCTGCTCTTCCTCAACCCGGCGAGCAGCGCGGTCCGGCGCAGGGAGCGCGAGCTCGGTTTGAAGAAGGGCGAGCTGAGCCGCTCCGTCGAGATGAACATCCTGCACATGCGCCGGGTGCGGGCCCGCCTTCGCGACCCGGGCGCCTTCGAGATCCAGGTCTTCGACGAGACGCCGCGCTTCACCGCGTATCTGGTCGACGGGGACGGCGCGGACGGTGTCGCGGTCGTCCAGTCGTATCTGCGCAGGACGCGGGGGATGGAGGCGCCGGTGCTCGTGCTGCGCGGCGGGCGCCGGGTGGTGAAAGCGGGCGAGCCGGGTGAAAGCGGACTCTTCGAGACGTACCGGGAGGAGTTCGAACTGGCGTGGGCGGACTCGCGGCCGGTCTCCTGAGCCGCTGCCGGGCCGCCCCGTACGGTCAAGCGGAACGCGCCCCTCTGATTGTCAGTGGCGCGTGGGATCGTGGTGGTCATTGGGGGAACGCACCACAGAGAAGGGGGCGGCCATGGGCTGGCACCGGGAGCTGCTGATCGGTTTCGACCTGGAGACGACAGGGACGGATCCGAGCGAGGCACGCATCGTCACGGGGGCGGTGATCGAGGTCAGGGCCGGCGAGGTGCTCGGACGCAGGGAGTGGCTCGCGGATCCGGGGGTGGAGATCCCCGAGGACGCGGTGGCGGTCCACGGCATCTCGAACGAACGGGCGGCGGCGGACGGCAGACCGGCCGCGGAGGTCGCCGACGCGATCGCGGGCGTCCTCACGTCGTACTGGCAGACGGGCGTGCCGGTGGTCGCCTACAACGCGACGTTCGATCTGAGCCTGCTCTCCGCGGAGCTGCGGCGGCACGGTCTGCCCTCGCTGCGTGAGCGGCTCGGCGGACCGGAGCCCGCGCCGGTCATCGACCCGTACACGATCGACCGCTCGGTCGAGCGCTACCGCAAGGGCAAGCGCAACCTCGAAGCGGTCTGTACGGAGTACGGCGTGCTCCTGGAGTCGGCGCACGACGCCACATCGGACGCCCTGGCCGCCGCGCGGCTCGCCATCGCGATAGCCGACCGCCACCCCAAGCTGGCGGCCTTCGGCCCGGCGGAGCTGCACCGCCGCCAGATCGAGTGGTACGCGGAGTGGGCGGCGGACTTCCAGAACTTCCTGCGCCGCAAGGGCAATGCGGACGCGGTGGTGGACGGCACCTGGCCGCTGCGCGAGGAGTTCAGCACCTCCGGCGTGTGAGAGCGGCGTCCGGGGGCGAGCGGAAGCTCAGAAGGGATACCACCGCACGGCTGAGTCCCCGTCACGCAGCGAGGCGACACGGCGGCGGAACTCGGCCAGGGCCTTCGGATTGGCCGGCGCGTGCTGGGCGACCCACGCACAGCTCGCGGTCTCCCGGGCTCCCCGGAGCACCGCGCACCCTTCCCACTCCCGTACGTCCCACCCGTACTCGGCGACGAACCCGTCGTAGGCATCGGCGGGCAGTCCGTACCGGTCGCGGGAGAGCGCCATCACCACCAGGTCGTGCTCGCGCAGATCGGAGGAGAAGGTCTCCAGGTCCGCGAGGACCGGCCCTTCGGGGCCCACGAGGACGTTGCGGGGCAGCGCGTCCCCGTGGATGGGTCCGGGCGGCAGCTGCGGGGTGAGCGCGGCGGCGGCCGCGGCGAAGCCGTCCCGCCGCTCCCGCAGATAGTCCGCGTCCTCGCGGTCGATCGCGGAGCCGGCGAGCCGCAGCCAGCGCTCGACACCGCCGAGCAGCTCGCGGCGCGGCAGTTCGAAGGAGGGGGAGGGCAGTGCGTGCACAAGGCGCAGCAGTGCGGCGAGGTCGCGCGGCTCGGCGGGCCGGGCGGCCTGCGGAAGCCGGTGCCAGAGCGTCACCGGATGACCGTCCACCAGGCGGGGTTGGCCCTCCGCCGCCCGCACCGCCGGCACACCGGACTCCTCCAGCCACTGGGCGACGCGCAGTTCACGCCGCGCGCGGTCGAGCAGCCCGGGGGCGTCGCGGCCGACCTTGACGACCAGCTCGCCGCTGCCGAACACCGCGTTCTCGCCGAGGGCGAGCAGCTCGGCGTCCCGTTCCAGACCCGCCGCGCCCAGTACGTCCCGTGCCCGCGCCTCGTCCATCCACTGCCTCCCGCACCACATGCCTCGTTCGCCGACAGTCTCGCATTCGCACTGGCCAAGTGCCGTGCGAGGGCGGCCCGTGAGCCCTGCGTACCTGCTTGACGTATCAAGATCCCCTCAGCACGATGACGGGGGCCGCCTGGGCGGCCATACCCCGATGAGCCGCCCAAAGGAGCCGATTCCGTGACATTGGCGACCGCAAGGAAGCGGTCAGCGAAGAAGCGCGCGCCCGGCCCCGGACGGACGGACCACGGCGCCTGGTTCCTGGTGCTGCCCGCGCTGATCCCGATCCTGATCCTGAGCGTGGGCCCGCTGCTCTACGGCATCGCGCTCGCCTTCACCGACTCCCAGTCGGGCCGCACCGAACCCACCCAGTGGGTCGGCGCCCTCAACTTCCAGGACCTGCTGCACGACACGCTGTTCTGGGACTCGTTCCGGATCGGCCTGCTCTGGGCGTTCGGCGTCACCGTGCCGCAGTTCTTCCTCGCGCTCGGCCTTGCGCTCCTGCTCAACCAGCCACTGCGGATGCGCTGGCTCGCGCGGGCGCTCGCGATCATCCCGTGGGCGATGCCCGAGGTGGTCGTCGGCATCATGTGGCGGCTCGTCTACCACCCGGACGCGGGCGTGCTCAACGAGACGCTCTCCAACTTCGGCCTGGGGGAGGGGAAGGACTGGCTGACGGGAACGGCCACCGCGCTCTTCGCCGTGATCGTCGTCGGGGTCTGGGCGGGCATGCCGCAGACCACCGTCGCGCTCCTCGCCGGACTCCAGAACACCCCGCGCGAACTGCACGAGGCCGCCGCGATGGACGGCGCCGGAGCCTGGCGGCGCTTCCGCACCGTCACCTGGCCGGCGATCAAGCCGATCGCCCTCGCCATCACGGCGCTCAACTTCATCTGGAACTTCAACTCCTTCGCCCTGGTCTATGTCCTGACCCAGGGCGGCCCCGGCGGCCGCACCCGCCTGCCCATGCTCTTCGCCTACGAAGAGGCCTTCCGCTACGGCCAGTTCGGCTATGCCGCGGCCATGGGCTGTGTGATGGTCGCCGTGATCTCCGTGATCCTCGCCTTCTACCTCGTGGGCCGTCTGAAGGGAGGCGACGAGGCATGATGCGTACGAAGAAGACGACGCGCGCCGCACAGTACGCGGCGCTTGCCGCCTATCTGGTCTTCCTCGCCTTCCCGTTCCTCTGGCTGATCTCCACGGCCTTCAAGCCCGCGCGGGAACTGGGCAGTCTGCACCCCACCTGGATCCCGAAGGACCCGACCCTGGAGAACTTCCGGCAGGCCTTCGACGAGCAGCCGCTCCTCCAGGCCGCGGGCAACTCCCTGATCGCAGCGCTCAGCGCGTCCCTGATCGCGGTCGTCATCGCGACCCCCATGGCATACGTCATGGCGCGGCACCGCAATCGCGTCTCCAAGGCGGCGACGGGCTGGGTGGTGATCAGCCAGGCGTTCCCGTTCGTCCTCATCATCATTCCGCTGTTCCTGATCCTGAAGAACCTGCACCTCATCAACTCGCTGGTCGGCCTGATCATGGTGTACGTGGTGTGGTCGCTGCCCTTCGCGCTGTGGATGCTCGTCGGGTATGTCCGCGCCGTACCCGCCGAGTTGGAGGAGGCGGCCGCCGTCGACGGCGCGAGCAAGGTGCGTACGTTCGTCTCGGTCGTCGCGCCGCTGCTCGCGCCCGGCATCGTGGCCACGGCGATGTTCGCCTTCATCACCGCATGGAACGAGTTCTTCTTCGCGCTCGTCCTGCTCAAGACCCCGGAGAAGCAGACCTTGCCGGTCATCCTCAACCGCTTCATCGGCACGGAGGGCGTCGCCGACCTCGGGCCGCTCGCCGCGGCGGCGTTCCTCGCGACCATCCCCTCCCTCGTCATCTTCGCGATCATCCAGAAGCGGATCACGGGCGGCATGCTGGCAGGGGCGGTGAAGGCTTGATGCGCACAGCAGCACGCCTCGGCCCACGCCTGGTGACCGCGGCCGCCACCGCCCTCGCGCTGCTGCTCACCGGCTGCAGCGGTGACTCCGGGGACGACGACGGGAAGATCACCCTGCAGTTCCAGTCCCTGGCCTGGCAGAAGGAGTCCGTCGACGCCAACAAGGCGCTGGTCAAGGAGTGGAACGCCACCCACCCGGACGTCAAGGTCGAGTACGTCCAGGGCAGTTGGGACAGCGTCCACGACCAGCTGCTCACCTCCTTCGAGGGTGGCGAGGCGCCGGACATCATCCATGACGCGTCGGACGACCTCGCCGACTTCGCGTACGGCGGATATCTCGCCGACATCGGCGATCTCCTTCCGGCGCGCCTCAAGTCCGACATCCCGAAGCGCAGTTGGGAGACGACGACCTTCGGCGGCAAGGTCTACGGAGTGCCGTTCCTACAGGAGCCGCGCGTCCTGATCGCCAACGCGCAGTGGCTCAAGAAGTCGGGCGTACGGATCCCCACGCCCGAGAAGCCGTGGAGCTGGGAGGAGTTCCGGGTGGTCACCAAGGAGCTCGGCGACGGCACGGACGGGAAGTACGGCGTCGCCTGGCCGCTCAAGGAGCCGGTCTCCGCGACGCTCAACCTCTCGCTCTCGACCGGCGGGAAGATGTTCCACCGGGGCGCGGACGGCAAGGTCGACATCCACTTCGACGCCGCCGACGAGATCATGCCGCGCACGGTCCACGACCAGGTCAACAACGACAAGAGCGCGTCGGGCACGACCCTCGGCATGGGCGGCTCCGACACCCTGCCCGGCTTCTTCGGCGGCAAGTACGCGATGGTCCCGCTCGGCTTCTCCTACCGTCAGCAGATCGTCCAGCAGGCACCCAAGGGCTTCGACTGGCAGGTGCTTCCCGCCCCGGCCGGTGCGGAGGGGCTCGCGCAGGGCGTCAGCCCGCAGACCCTGTCCGTCTCCGAGGACAGCCCGCACAAGAAGGAGGCGGCCGAGTTCATCGACTTCTTCCTCCAGCCGGACAACATGGTGAAACTCGCGCGCGGTGACTGGATGCTGCCTACTGGCGCGGAGGCCCTGAGGGATCCCGCCCTGCGGACGGAGAAGGACGACTGGGCCGCGGGGACGGCCCTCGCCGAGCATCTGCGTCCGGCGCCGGCGCAGTCCGTGCGGGGCTATCCGGAGTGGAAGGACAAGGTGGCCACCCCGGCGCTCCAGGAGTACTACAGCGGGGCGATCGGCCTGGACGAGCTGCGCAAACGCCTGGTGAAGGACGGCAACTTGGTCCTTGCGCGGTATCAGAGGTAAGCACCTCGCGGAACCGGCTTCGGCTGCGGGTTCGTCGTGGCTGGTCGCGCCCACGCGGCGGAGCCGCATATTGACACAGCCCCGCGCCCCTTACGGGGCGCGGTATTGCACGAGACGTCTCGTCTCGTTTAAGGTCAGCGCATGACCTCACGCCAGCGTGCCCACATCGCCATGTTCTCCATCGCCGCCCACGGGCACGTCAACCCGAGCCTGGAAGTGATCCGAGAGCTCGTCGCCCGCGGTCACCGCGTCACCTACGCGATCCCGCACCTCTTCGCCGAGAAGGTCGCCGAGACCGGCGCCGAGCCCGTCCTGTATACGACGACGCTGCCGGGCCCGGACGCCGATCCCGAGGCCTGGGGGACCGAACTCATCGACAACATCGAGCCGTTCCTCACCGAGGCGGTCGAGACGCTGCCCCAGCTGGCGGCGGCGTACGAAGGCGACGAGCCCGACCTCGTCCTGCACGACATCACCTCCTACCCGGCGCGTGTCCTGGCCCGCCGCTGGGGTGTGCCCGAGATCTCGCTCTCACCGAACCTGGTGGCCTGGGACGGCTACGAGGAGGAGGTCGCCGAGCCCATGTACGCCGAGCTGAAGGCGTCCGAGCGGGGCCAGGCCTACTACGAGCGCTTCCACGCCTGGCTGGAGGCGAACGGGATCACCCAGCACCCCGACCCCTTCGTCGGCCGCCCGCCCCGCTCGCTCGTGCTCATCCCCAAGGCGCTCCAGCCGAACGCCGACCGGGTCGACGAGAGCGTGCACACCTTCGTCGGCGCCTGCCAGGGCGACCGCGCGGCGCAGGGCGACTGGCAGCGGCCCTCCGGCGCGGAGAAGGTGCTCCTGGTCTCGCTCGGCTCGTCCTTTACCAAGCAGCCGGACTTCTACCGCGCGTGCATCGAGGCGTTCGGGGACCTGCCGGGCTGGCATGTGGTCCTGCAGATCGGCGCGCATGTCGACCCGGCCGAGCTGGGCGACGTACCCGCGAACGTGGAGGTGCGCTCCTGGGTTCCGCAGCTCGCGGTCCTCAAGCAGGCCGACGCCTTCATCACCCACGCCGGCGCGGGCGGCAGCCAGGAGGGCCTCGCCACGGCGACGCCGATGGTCGCGGTGCCGCAGGCCGCCGACCAGTTCGGCAACGCCGACATGTTGCAGGCGCTCGGCGTGGCCAGGCATCTGCCGATGGAGGAGGCCACCGCGGCCGCCCTGCGCGAGGCCGTGCTCACCCTTGTCGGGGACCCCGAAGTGGCGCGCAGGCTCGGCGAGGTGCAGGCCGGGATGGCCGGGGAGGGAGGCACGGAGATGGCGGCCGACCTCATCGAGGAGGAGCTGACGAAGGCGCTGGAGCGTAACGCTCTGTGAAGCGTTTCGGTAACGCCCAGGTCATTCGATAACGCTCAGGTAACGCAGGGTTGTTCTGGTGGGGCCATTGACTCGCCCTGAAAGGTTGACCGTTACCCCCGGTGAAAGGTTGCACGGGCAGGATCTTGTTCCTTGAACCAAGAGCTTCTTAGCGTGAGGTGAACTTTCCACGAACGCCAGGAAGTTGACCCCATGCGACGAGACATACCGCCCCTCGACGAGGTGCGCCGCATCACTCAGAAGAAGCGCGACGCGTGGTGGACCGTGCTGCTTGTCGACCCGGTCGCCACGCCTCTCGTGCGACTGACGGCCATGCGTACGCGGATCACACCGAACCAGATCACCTGGGGCGCGTTCCTTCTCGGACTCGGCTCCGCGGCGTGTTTCGCACTCGGTGACTGGCGGTGGCTCATCGCCGGCGCCGTCATCTACCACCTCAGCTTCATCCTCGACTGCATGGACGGCAAGGTCGCCAGACTCACCGGCACCGGTTCGGTGTTCGGCGCCTGGCTCGACTTCGTCTTCGACCGGATCCGCGTGATGGCGTGCGCGGTGGCGCTGATGTGGGGCCAGTACGACCGCACCGGCGAGTCCTTGTACATCTGGGCCGCGGTCGCCGTGGTCGGACTCGACACGTTGCGCTACATCAACTCCCTCGAGATCTTCAAGATCCGCCATTCCATGCGCAAGCAGATCAAGGTGCGCCTGAAGGCCGCGCGGCGCGCGGAGAACCAGGCCGAGCTCGCCTTCATGGAGGATCTGCTGCGGGACAATCCCGAGGCCGACGTGGAGCAGGATCTACAGAAGGCGCGGTCCGAGGCGGGGATTCCGGAGGCGCCGGAGGTCGCCCCCGTGGTCAAGCCTCAGGTTATCGACCTGCATCAGGAGTTCCGGCACAAGTTCCCCGCGTATCTGCGGGCGCGGTCCTTCCTGCTGCGGCACCGGATCCGTACGCATCTGGTGAGCGGGATCGAGTTCCAGATGGGCGTCTTCATGATCGGGCCGCTCTTCGACGTGGTGCTGCCGGCGACGATTGTCTCCGGGGCGTTGCTGCTGGTCTTCGAGCTGGCCATCATTTACAAGCTGCTGCTGTCCACGCGTGACTTCACGCGGACGATCGACTCCTTCGAGGAGCGGAAGGTCATGGCCGCGGCATAGGGGACCTTGCGGGAATGTCGCCGGACGGGCTGGAAATCCAGCCCGTCCGGCGTTTGAGTTCATCTCTGTTACCGACCGACCACGTCGAGTGTGAGGTGGCTGTAACAAGCCCCTTACATCTAAGGGCACTTGGGGCGCTTCGGCAGCGCCATGTCCGATCTGCGGACAGGGGCCCGTTTTGTTATTACAGAACCTTGTTGAACAAGTCACAGGTGTATGTAGGTATTGATCTGCGCGCGTCAATCAGACAGGGTTTCGTCCCAACACCCGGAGATCTTCCGGATCTCAGCAGGTGTTGCAGTGAAGTTTTGAAAACCCCCACATCCCCCCACACTCACCACGAGGAGACCCCTCTTCATGGCAACTCACAAGCGCGCTCGCACGATGAAGCTCACCGCTGCGATAGCCACGACCGCAACCGCGATCGGTGTGACCGTCTTCGCCACCTCCTTCGCCGGTGCGGCCACCCCCGCCGAGGGCAAGGTCTACGGCGCGGACGCCAAGGGCGCCGTCGCAGGCAGCTACATCGTCATGCTCGACGAGAAGGCCGACAAGGGTGCCAAGTCCGACCTCGCCGAGGAGTACGGCGGCGAGCTCAAGCGGAACTACTCCTCCGCGATCAACGGCTTCTCGGCCAAGGGCCTGAGCGAGACCGAGGCCAAGCAGCTGGCCGCCGACCCGGCCGTCGGCAAGGTCGTCCAGTCGAAGAAGTTCACCATCGACGCCACCCAGGACAACCCGCCGTCGTGGGGCCTGGACCGCGTCGACCAGGCGGACACCGAGGGCGACAAGAAGTACACGTACCCCGACGCGGCCGGTGAGGGCGCCACGGCGTACGTCATCGACACCGGTGTCCGCGTCTCGCACAAGGACTTCGGCGGCCGCGCCGTCTCCGGCTTCGACGCCGTGGACAACGACGACAACGCCGACGACGGCAACGGCCACGGCACCCACGTCGCCGGCACCATCGCCGGTGAGGCGCACGGTGTCGCCAAGAAGGCGAAGATCGTCGCGGTCCGCGTCCTGGACGACCAGGGCTCCGGCACCACCGAGCAGGTCGTCGCGGGCATCGACTGGGTCACCAAGAACCACGAGGGCCCGTCGGTCGCCAACATGAGCCTCGGCGGCGGCGCCGACGAGGCCCTCGACGCCGCGGTCCAGAAGGCCATCGCGGCCGGTGTGACCTTCGGTGTCGCGGCCGGCAACGAGTCGACCGACGCCTCGCAGGGCTCGCCGGCCCGCGTGAAGGAGGCCATCACGGTTGCCTCCTCCACCAAGGACGACGAGCAGTCCGACTTCTCCAACTACGGCGAGGTCGTGGACATCTACGCCCCGGGTTCGGACATCACGTCCGCCTGGAACACCGGTGACGACGCCACCAACACCATCTCCGGTACGTCGATGGCCACCCCGCACGTCGTCGGCGCCGCCGCCGTCTACGTGGCCGCCCACCCGGACGCCAAGCCGGACGCCGTCGCCAAGGCGCTGACCGACGGTGCGACCCCGGACAAGATCTCGAACCCGAGCGAGGGCACGCCCAACAAGCTGCTCAAGGTGGTCGAGTAGGGCACAGGGCGCACGCCCTTGTGTTGCTCCCTTGAGTAACACCCAGTGAACCGGCGGCCGTCGTGCCCACCCCCACGGGGCGCGGCGGCCGTCCTATGGTGTGCGGATGACGGTCAAGGCGTACGCGGCGCTCCTCCGCGGCATCAACGTGGGCGGCAAGAAGAAGGTGCCGATGGGGGAGTTGCGTACGCTGCTCGCCGGGCTCGGTCTCGGCGACGTACGCACCTATCTGCAGAGCGGCAACGCGGTCTTCACGAGTGACACCGGCGACGAGGACGCTCTGGCGGCGCGGGTCGGTGAGGCCATCGAGCAGCACTTCGGCTTCCCCGTGGACGTCCTGGTGCGCGGCGGCCCGTATCTGAAGGCGGTCGCGGACGCCTGCCCCTTTCCCGCGGAATCGCTCGAAGGCAGACAGCTGCACGTCACGTACTTCTCCGAGCCGGTCGACGCCGCACGCCTCGACGGGATCGACCCGGCGGCCTTCCTGCCGGAGGAGTTCCGGCTCGGCGACCGCGCGCTCTATCTCTACGCTCCCGACGGCCTCGGCCGCTCCAAGCTGGGCGAGGTCCTTTCGCGCCCGGCCCTGTTCAAGGGCGTCATCGCCACGAGCCGCAACTGGAACACCGTCGCCAAGCTGGTCGAGATGACGGAGATGACGGAGATGACCGGGAGCGCCGGGGAGCCGCACCATGACCGCTGACCGCACGGCCGCCGTGGACGCGGCCATCGAGGCCGAACTGCGCCTGCTCGCCCCCGAGGTCCGCTCGTCGCCCGAGCTCCTCGGGCAGCTGCTGCACCCCGAGTTCACCGAGTTCGGCGTCTCCGGGGCCCGCTGGGACCGGGCGTCGATCATCAAGTCCCTGACCGAGAGCACCGAGGCGGGAACCCGCCCGCTCATCGCATCCCGCATGCGGGGCGTTCAGCTGGCGGACGACGTGGTGCACCTGACCTTCGACACGGACAGCAACGGCCGTCTGGCGCACCGCAGTTCGCTGTGGCGGCGATGCGAGGGCGAGTGGCTGCTCTGGTTCCACCAGGGGACCCCGTTCAGTGCGGACGCCGGGGCGGAAGTCTGATCTTTACCACCGTGGCCATGGAGCCGCCGGATCCGGTGTGCGAGGCTCGACAGCATGCGCTACATCATCATCGGAGCAGGGGCGATCGGCGGCACCGTGGGCGGGCGGCTCGCCGAGGCAGGGCACGACGTGGTTCTCGTCGCGCGGGGCGCGCACCATGACGCGCTCGTGGCGAGCGGACTGCGGGTCAGCACGCCGGACGGGACGCGTACGCACCGGCTGCCCGTCATCCGGCAGCCCGCCGACCTCGGGGAGTTGAGGGCGGACGACGTCCTGTGCCTCGCGGTGAAGACACAGGACTGCCAGGCCGCCGTCGACGCCTGGGGCGGCTGCCCGGTGGCGGGCGGCGGGACGGCGGCGGAGGTCCTTCCGCTGGTCTGCGCGCAGAACGGCGTGGAGAGCGAACGCATCGCGCTGCGCCGCTTCCGGCGGGTCTACGGCGTATGCGTCTGGCTGCCCGCGACCCATGTCGAGCCGGGGGCGGTCTCCGCGGCGGGTGTTCCTTACACCGGCATGCTGCACATCGGCCGCTACCCGACGGGCACGGACGAGACGGCCCGCCTGATCGCCGCCGATCTGGAGAAGTCGAAGATCATCGCGCCCGTCGTGCCGGACGTGATGCGCTGGAAGTACGGGAAACTCCTCTCGAACCTGGCCAACTCCATCGAAGCCGTCACAGGGTTGATCACCAGCGACGAGGCCGTCGAGCTCTTCCGGCGGGCCCGTGCCGAGGGCGAGGCGGTGCTCGCCGCGGCCGGAATCGAGGCGGTCGGCGAGCAGGAGCAGAAGGAGGCCCGCGGCGACCGCATCCGCTTCGAGCCCTTCGACCGCTCGGAGCGCGGCGGCGGATCGTCCTGGCAGAGCCTGAGCCGGGGCACGGGCACCATCGAGGCGGACTACCTCAACGGCGAGATCGCCCTCCTGGGGCGGCTGCACGGCGTGCCGACGCCGGTGAACGACGCCCTGCAGAACATCGCGAACACCTTCGCGCGCGAGCGGCGTACCGCGGGCTCGATGCCGGTCGCCGACCTCGTGGCGCTGGTGGCATCCGCCGAATAGCGCAGAACCGGACAGCGCGGAATTGGCCCAGATGGGCAGAGGGGGAATGGCCCAGGGGCGTGCGCCACTTGTCACTAGGGTCGAGGCCATGACGACGACCGACACCCGCATCGACTTCTACTTCGACCCGGCCTGCCCCTTCGCCTGGATCACCTCCCGCTGGATCCTGGAGGTCGAGCGCGCCCGCGAGCTCGACCTCCGCTTCCATGTGATGAGCCTCTACTTCCACAACGTCGGCAACGAACTCCCGGACTGGTACCGCGAGTTGGTCGACAAGTCGATCGGCCCCGTCCGTGTCGCGGCCGCCGCGGCCAAGGAGCACGGCGAGGGTGTTCTGCGGGACCTCTACACGGCCTACGGCACCCGCATACACCAGGAGAAGTACGAGGACTTCGACCAGGTCGTCGCCGAGTCCCTGGCCGAGACGGGGCTGCCCGCCGGGCTCGCGGCCGCCGCGCACGACCCCGCGTACGACGACGTGCTGCGGCGCAGCCACGACGAGGGCAGGGACCCGGAGGCCGGCGCCTACGTCGGCACGCCCACCCTCCACGTCGACGGCACCGTCTGGTTCGGCCCGGTCCTGCGGGCGATTCCGCGCGGCGACGACGCGGTGCGGCTCTTCGACAGCTTCCGCGTCCTGGCGGGTTACCCGGACCTCTTCGAGCTGAAGCGGACCCGTACCGGAGGCCTCGACTTCAGCTGACGTCCTTCGGCCGCGGGGCCGGGACGCGGGAGGTCATCAGGAGCGTGGTGCGGCCGTTGTCCTCGGGGACCGCGCGGCCCTGCTCGTAGCCCAGGCGCTTGAGGACGGCGAGCGACGCGGTGTTCTGCGCGTCGACGGTCGCGTGCACCTCGGCAAGGGCCAAGGTCTCATGGCCGTACGAAGTGAGCAGACCGGCAAGCTCCGTGCCGAGGCCGAGCCCCCAGCTGTCCCGCGACAGGCCGTACACGATCTCGTGGCCGTCCAGCCAGGTCTCGGGCGACGGCTTGATCTCCGCATGGCCGACATAGCGCCCCTCGTGCCGCACCGCCCAGATCGGGAAGTGGTTCTCCGCGTACACGAGAGAGAAGATCCGCCGGAACAGAGCGTGCGTCTGATCCGCGCTCTGCATCCCGTCCCCGAACCAGCGGCCCACGGCCTCGTCCTGCAGAAGGGCCACGAACTGGCCTTCGTCGGCGGCGACATAGGGCGAAAGACGTAGGCGTGCTGAACGCAGTACGGGGGTCATCGGCGTGACGCTAGGGGCAGGAGTGGTGCCGGGGCAAGGGGATTCGGGATCACCCCGTCGGCATTGGCAGCCCAATGGGGTTGGGGAACGGGAGCACGTCGGCGGCGATGATCTGCCGCACGGGCTGTTCGAGGGCGGCAAGCAGGGTGTCGGCGTCGCGTGCGCCGAGCGGGCGGAGCAGCCGTGCCGACAGGCGGTCCGTGGCGTCCTCGATCAACTCCCGTTCGGTGCGCCCGTGTTCGGTGATGTGCCCCTCGCCGTCGAGCAGGCCGCGCCCGCGCAGCCGGTCCACCGCCTCCGCCCACTCCTGCTCGCTCCAGCCCCTGTCCTGGCGGATGGTCCCCGGGTCCACCCGGTCCGTCGCCGCCGCGAGCACCAGCGCCTCGCAGGAGTCGATGCCGTGGTCGGCGAGCGCCGCGACATGCGCGTCGCCCCGGAACTCCCGTACGCAGGTGACCAGTTGCCACAGGCGCTGCACCGGGTCGGTGCGCTCGCTCACCTCGCGGTTCGCCGCGAACAGCGGCCGGGCCGGCGACGGGGCGTCCTCGACCATCGCCGCGAGGGGCGGCACGAGTTCGGCCGCCCGTTTCTCGATGTCCGGGACGAGGGAGCGCAGGGCCCGCGCCGAGCACGCCGCGCGTTCCTCCACGATCCGGCCGGGGTGCGCGTACTGCCAGGCGGAGGGCAGGGCGCGCGCCACCATGCCGGGGGCGAAGACGCCGAGCGCGGCCGTGGCGGCACCCGGTTCGACGGGGCCCATCGGGGCGGTGCGGGCCGCGAAGTAGCCCATCCAGAAGCCCTTGAGGCCGAGTGCCCGGCCCATGGCCCGGCAGCCGTCCTCGAAGTAGATCACGGCGTGCAGGGGCTCGGTCCGCAGCCAGAGCGTGCGGGATCTGGTGAGGGTCATGGACCCACAAGCTAGGCCAGCGCGAGTACCCGCGCCACCCGCCCGACCGCACATGACTCGTCATAGCGCCGCAGCAGAAGCCGGGCCACCTCCGGCGCGGGGCCCAGAACTCGGGCCAGTACGTCCGCTTCGGCGGCGCCGCGGTCGATGCGGTCCGGCAGAAAACCTGGCGCGATCACATAGGGCGCGACCGCGACGCGGCGCACCCCGAGCTCGCGCAGTTCCCGCACGGCGTCCTCCGTGCGGGGCAGAGATGCGGAGGCGAACGCAGGCCGCACGGCGCACCAACCGGTGTGCCGCCACTCCCGCGCGATTTCAGCGATCACTGCGATCGCCTCCGGGTCGGATGACCCCGCCGAGGCCAGCACGACCCCGGTCGAGGACTTGTCGGCGGGCGTGAGGCCCGCCTCGTACAACCGCCGTTCCAGGGCGGCCCGGAGCAGCGGCGAAGGCCCGAGCACCGCCGCCTGCCGGATGTGCAGCCGGGGCGGTGCCTGGGCAAGGACCGCGGGGATGTCCGACTTGGCGTGGAACGCCCGCGTGAGGAGCAGAGGCAGTGCGATCACGTCGCGTACGCCCTCTGCGTCCAGGGACTCCAACACCTCGGGAACCGAAGGTGAGTTGAAGTCCAGGAAGCCCGTCTCCACCCGGAGACCAGGACGCTGCATCCGCACCCGCCGCACCAGGGCACGCACCGTCGCGGCATGCCGCGGATCGCGGCTGCCGTGGGCGACGACGAGAAGCACCGGTGCGGACATGGCCATCAGCTCTTCACGAGCAGACCGCGGCTGCGCAGCACGCGCCGCTCCAGCGGGCTGAAGATGAGCAGATCGATGGCGATGCCGACGACCAGGATCAGCAGGATCGCCAGGAACACCTGCGACATGCTGCTGTTGGTGCGGCCCGCCTCCAGGAGCTGGCCGAGGCCCATGCCCAGATCCGGCGACTGCGCGATGATCTCGGCGGCCATCAGCGAGCGCCACGAGAACGCCCAGCCCTGCTTCAGACCCGCCAGATACCCGGGCAGCGCGGCCGGCATCACGATGTGCCAGGTGTGCCGCAGGCCCGTGGCGCCCAGGGTGCGGCCCGCCCGCAGGAACAGCGGCGGCACCTGATCGACTCCCGCGACCAGGCCGTTGGCGATCGAGGGGACCGCGCCGAGCAGGATCACCGCGTACATCATCTGGTCGTTGAGACCCAGCCAGATCACGGCCGGCGGCACCCAGGCCACCGACGGCAGCGACTGCAGGCCCGACAGGATCGGGCCGATGGCCGCCCGCACGAAGCGGACCCGGGCGACGATCAGGCCGAGCGGCGTACCGATCACCAGGGCCATCAGGAAGCCGAGCAGACCGCGTGAGACGGACGTCCAGATGTAGTCGAGGAGCGTGCCCTGCAGCCAGGCGTCCTCCACCTCGTGCCACACGTCGGCCGGCGGCGGCAGCTTGTAGGTGTCGGTGACCTTCGCCCACACCAGGACCTGCCACACGACCAGGACAAGCACGACGGCGGTCAGCGGCGGCAGGACCTTCTGGACGAGGGTCTTGCGGAAGGGCGTGCGGCTCGTCTGGACGGTCTCCAGGGCGTCGAGGCCCGCCTCAAGGCCTGCCAGGTCCTGGCTGCTGTCCTTGACGACTGAGGTGGTGCTCTCAGTGCTGGCCATGACGGCGGATCTCCCCACGCAGTTGTTCGGTGATCTCGACGGACAGTTCCGCCACGGCGGTGTCCTCGATGCGGCGCGGGTGGGGGATGTCCACCCGCCACTCGTGCGCCACCCGGCCCGGGCGCGACGAGAGGAGCACGACGCGCTGGGCGAGGCGGACCGCCTCGCGCACGTTGTGCGTGACGAAGAGGACGGAGACGTCCGTCTCGCGCCAGATGCGGGTCAGCTCGTCGTGCAGCACGTCACGGGTGATCGCGTCGAGCGCCGCGAACGGCTCGTCCATCAGCAGGATCTTGCTGTCCTGCGCGAGCGCGCGGGCAAGCGCAACGCGCTGGCGCATGCCGCCGGACAGCTCGTGCACCCGCTTGCCGTGCGCGTCCTTGAGCCGTACGAGTTCGAGGAGCTCCTCGGCCCGCTCGCGCCGCTCCACCTTCGTGACGCCGCGCAGCTTCAGGGCGAGCTCGATGTTCTTGCCCGCGGTCAGCCACGGGAAGAGCGCGTGCTCCTGGAACATCAGGGCCGGGCGGCCGTCCGTCGCGATGGCGCCCGCCGACGGCTTGTCGAGCCCGGCCACCAGGTTGAGCAGCGTCGACTTGCCGCAGCCCGAGGCTCCCAGGAGGGTGACGAACTCGCCGGGAGCGACATCGAGCGTGATGTCGTCCAGGACGAGCTGGGGCCCTGCGGGTGTGGCGAAGGACTTCGAGACGTGCTCGATCCGGGCCGCGTACCCGCCGGTCTCCGTGCTGTCCGCCGCCTTGGCGAGGGTGGTGGTTGCTGTTGCCATGGTCGTCACCTCCTGGGAACTGGTCGGATTCCGGGCTTACTTGACGCCGAGACCGGCGTCGTCGACTGCGGGCCTGCCCGCCGCCTTCAGGACCTTGTTCAGCGGCTTCAGGTCGTAGATGCCCTTGAGGTCGGGCTTCTCCAGGAGGCCCGCCTTGACGGCGTGCTCGGCCTCGGTGCCCAGCGTCGCGGCCAGCGGGTCGTCGGTGGTCTGGATCGACTTCCACGCCGGGTCGAGGATCTCGGCGGGCAGCGCCTTGCCGGACGCCTCCTTGAGGGCGGCGTTGGCGGAGGCCTTCGCCTTCTCCGGGTTGTCCTTGATCCACTGGTTGGTCTTCACCGAGCCGCGAAGGACGGCCTCGACGACCTTCGGGTGCTTGGTGAGGAACTCCTGCGACACGATGATGTTCGTGATCACGAACTTCTTGTCCGGCCACAGGTCGGCCTCGTCGAGGATCACCTTGCCGCCCTCGGCGACCAGCTTCGACGCGGTCGGCTCGGGGACCCAGGCGCCGTCGACGGAACCGGACTTGTAGGCGTCCGGGGTGATCTTGTTGTCGGTGCGGACCACCGACACATCGCCCTTGCCGCTCTCCGCGTCGACCTTCCAGCCCTTCTCCGCGATCCAGTTGAGGAAGGCCACGTCCTGGGTGTTGCCGAGCTGCGGCGTCGCGATCTTCTTGCCCTTGACGTCGTCGAGGGACTTGATCTTCTTCGGGTTCACCACGAGCTTCACGCCGCCGGACGCCGAGCCGCCGATGATGCGCAGGCTCTTGCCGTCGGACTTGGCGTAGCCGTTGATGGCGGGCGACGGGCCGATCCAGCCGATGTCGATGGACTTCGAGTTCAGCGCCTCGATCTCCGAGGGACCGGCGTTGAACTGCGTGTACTTGGCCTGGGTGGCGCCCAGTTCCTTCTGGAACAGGCCCTCCTGGTCGCCGACGAGCGCGGTGGCGTGCGTGAGGTTCGGGAAGTACCCGATCTTCACCTCGTCGAGGCCCTCGATCTTCTTCGCCCCGGCGGCGATGTTGGCCTTGTCGCTCTTGTCCGAGGACTCGGAGCCGTAACCGCAGGACGTGAGCACCACGGCGAGCAGCGGCAGGGCGGCCGCGGCGGCCAGGGCACGGCGGCCGCCGGTGGTGCGTGGTGTGCGGAAGCTGGCAGGCACGGGAGGGGATCCTCTCGTCGGCCCGGCTCGCACGCCGTCGGGTCGTGTCTACGCCCTCAGGTCGTGGCCGGGAAGGTCGGCAGGTTTTCGTCTTCGCAGATCGATCTCGCGGGGGGTGAGGGCGCGCAAGCGGTGCGCGTACGTCATGCCGCACATCGCCCGACCCCGCCCTGACCGCTGCCGAGGGCGCCGCTGCCGATGCGGCCGCCCTCCTTCGCGAAGGTCGAGAAGTAGTCGATCGAGATCATGGTCAGAAGTCCCAACCCTCGTCGTCGGCGGCCGACTTGGCCTCGTCGGCCGTCTCGTCTCCGGTGGCGAACGCGTCGCCCGCCATGCCCGCCGCGAGCGTGGTCCCGTCCGCCGGGTCGATCAGCAGGAAGGAACCGGTGCGGCGCGAAGCGGCGTACGAGTCGAGCGCGATCGGCTCGGCGGTGCGCACCAGGACCCGGCCGATGTCGTTGGCGACGAGCTGTCCGGGGGCGGGGTGCTGGGAGAGGTCGTCGAGGGTGAGCCGCGAGGGGATCTCCTTGACGATCGCCTTGACCGTACGGGTGGTGTGCTTGAGCAGCACCCGCTGGCCGACGGCGAGCGGCTGGTCCGCCACATGGCAGACCGTCGCCTCGATGTCCTGCGTGGTCGGCGGCTGGTCGCCGCTCGGCACGATCAGGTCGCCGCGCGAGATGTCGATGTCGCTCTCCAGGAGCAGCGTCACGGACTGCGGCGTCCAGGCCACGTCCACCGGCTCACCGAGCAGATCGATGCCCGCGATCTTCGACGTACGCCCCGATGGCAGCACCGTCACGGACTCGCCGACCCGGAAGGTGCCGGCCGCGATCTGCCCCGCGTAACCCCGGTAGTCGGGGTGCTCGGCGGTCTGCGGGCGGATCACGTACTGGACGGGCAGGCGCGCGTGGCAGGAGGTCAGGTCGTGGCTGACCGGGACCGTCTCCAGGTGCTCGAGGACGGTCGGGCCGCCGTACCAGTCCATGTTGGAGGACGGCTCCACGACGTTGTCGCCGGCGAGCGCCGAGATCGGGATCGCGGTGATCTCCGGGACGCCCAACCCGACGGCGTACGCGGTGAATTCCTCGGCGATCTTCGCGAAGACCGTCTCCTCGTACGCGACGAGGTCCATCTTGTTCACGGCGAGCACGACGTGCGGGACGCGAAGCAGCGCGGCGACGGCGGCGTGCCTGCGGGTCTGCTCGATGACGCCGTTGCGGGCGTCGACGAGGACCACGGCCAGGTCGGCCGTCGACGCACCGGTGACCATGTTGCGGGTGTACTGCACATGGCCCGGCGTGTCGGCCAGGATGAACCGGCGCTGCGCGGTGGCGAAGTAGCGGTACGCGACGTCGATGGTGATGCCCTGCTCGCGCTCGGCCCGCAGACCGTCGGTGAGCAGCGCGAGGTCGGGCGCCTCCTGGCCGCGGCCGAGCGAGACCCGCTCGACGGCCTCGAGCTGGTCGGTGAGGACCGACTTGGAGTCGTGCAGGAGCCGGCCCACCAGGGTGGACTTGCCGTCGTCGACGGACCCGGCGGTGGCGAAGCGCAGCAGGGTGGTGGCCGACAGCTGCTCCGTGGAGAGCGGCTGCGCCTTGTCGGGTTCGGTGGTGCTGGTCATGTTTAGAAGTACCCCTCGCGCTTGCGGTCTTCCATCGCGGCCTCGGAGAGCTTGTCGTCGGCCCTCGTCGCGCCGCGCTCGGTGAGGCGGGACGCGGCGATCTCGGCGATGACGGCGTCCAGCGTCGTCGCGTCCGAGTCGACGGCTCCGGTGCAGGACATGTCGCCGACGGTGCGGTAGCGGATGAGCCGCTTCTCGACCGTCTCGTCGTCCTTGGGACCGCCCCACTCGCCGGCGGTCAGCCACATGCCCGAGCGCTTGAACACGTCACGCTCGTGCGCGAAGTAGATCTCGGGCAGCTCGATCCCCTCACGGGCGATGTACTGCCAGACGTCCAGCTCGGTCCAGTTGGACAGCGGGAACACGCGGACGTGCTCACCAGGGGCGTGCCGGCCGTTGTAGAGCTGCCACAGCTCGGGGCGCTGACGGCGCGGGTCCCACTGCGAGAACTCGTCCCGGAGGCTGAACACCCGCTCCTTGGCGCGCGCCTTCTCCTCGTCGCGGCGCCCGCCGCCGAAGACCGCGTCGAACTTCTCGCTCTGGATCTTCTCCGTGAGCGGCACGGTCTGCAGCGGGTTGCGGGTCCCGTCCGGGCGCTCCCGCAGCTTCCCGGCGTCGATGTACTCCTGCACGGAGGCGACGTGCAGGCGAAGCCCGTGCTCGGCGACCACGCGGTCGCGGTACTCGATGACCTCGGGGAAGTTGTGCCCGGTGTCGACGTGCAGGAGCGAGAAGGGCACCGCCGCGGGGGCGAACGCCTTCAGCGCCAGGTGCAGCATGACGATCGAGTCCTTGCCGCCGGAGAACAGAATCACCGGCCGCTCGAACTCGCCCGCCACCTCACGGAAGATGTGCACCGCCTCGGATTCGAGGGCGTCCAGGTGAGACAGCGCGTACGGGCTGTCCGTCCCCTCGGTCACGGTGGCCACGGTGGTGGTCATGCCAGACCCCTTTCGATGAGCAGCGCGCGCAAGGCCGCCGCGGACTCCTGCACGGTCTGGTCCTGGGACTCGATGCGCAGATCGGGCGACTCGGGCGCCTCGTACGGGTCGTCGACCCCGGTGAGCCCGGAGATCTCGCCCGCCGCCTGCTTGGCGTACAGACCCTTCACATCGCGTACGGAGCAGACCTCGACGGGCGTGGCCACATGGACCTCGATGTACGGCGTGCCGCCCGTCTGGTGGCGCTTTCGCACCGCCTCGCGGCTGTCGGCGAACGGCGCGATCACCGGCACCAGGACCTTCACGCCGTTACGGGCGAGCAGTTCGGCGACGAAGCCGATGCGCTGCACGTTGGTGTGCCGGTCCTCGCGGCTGAAGCCGAGGCCCGCCGAGAGGAACTCGCGGATCTCGTCGCCGTCGAGCACCTCGACCCGGTGGCCGTCCTCGCCCAGCTTGCCGGCGAGCTCGTACGCGATGGTGGTCTTGCCCGCGCTGGGCAGACCGGTGAGCCAGATGGTGGCTCCGGTGGTCACGTGCTTCTCCTGAGGGTGTGTCTGATCCTGGGCGTGTGTCTGGTCCTGGGCGTGTGCCTGGTCCTGAGCGCTTGTCCGAGTGGCCGTCATCAGTGGATCCCGCACTCGGTCTTGGCGTTCCCGGCCCAGCGTCCGGCGCGCGCGTCCTCGCCCTCCAGGAGGCGGCGGGTGCAGGGCGCGCAGCCCACGGAGCCGTAGCCGTCCATGAGGAGGGGGTTGGTGAGGACGCCGTGCTCGGTGACGTAGGCGTCGACGTCGTCCTGCGTCCAGCGGGCGATCGGCGAGACCTTGACCTTCTGCCGCTTCTCGTCCCAGCCGACGACCGGGGTGTTGGCCCGGGTCGGGGACTCGTCGCGGCGCAGACCCGTCGCCCAAGCGGCGTACGAAGTCAGGCCCTCCTCAAGGGGCTTGACCTTCCGCATGGCGCAGCACAGGTCGGGGTTCCGGTCGTGCAGCTTCGCGCCGAACTCGGCGTCCTGCTCGGCGACGCTCTGCCGCGGCGTCAGCGTGATGACGTTGACGTCCATCACGGCGGCGACGGCGTCGCGGGTGCCGATGGTCTCGGGGAAGTGGTAGCCGGTGTCGAGGAACACCACGTCCACGCCGGGGCGGGCGCGCGAGGCGAGGTGGGCGACGACGGCGTCCTCCATGGAGGAGGTCACGCAGAAGCGGGTGCCGAAGGTGTCGACGGCCCACTGGAGGATCTCGAGCGCGGAGGCGTCTTCCAGATCGCGCCCCGCCTGCTCGGCGAGAGCCTTCAACTCGTCGTTCGTACGCCGGACTTGATCGCTCTGGCTCTGAACGGTCGTCATATCTCTTCCCCTCCACCGCTGTTGCGCTGAACTCCGCGGGCGAGCAGCCCGAGGAACTTCAACTGGAAGGCCCGGTTGCACGCGGCGCATTCCCAGGCGCCGTGACCGGTCTCGTTCGGACGCAGGTCCTCGTCGCCGCAGTAGGGGCAGTGGAAGGGGGCGGCACGCTCGCTCATGAGAGGGCCTCCTCGGAAGCACGCGCCACCCAGGTGGCGAACCGCTCGTCGTCCGCGCGCTCCTTCTCGAAGCGCTTGAGGACCCGCTCCACGTAGTCGGGCAGCTCGGCCGAAGTGACCTTCAGGCCACGGACCTTGCGGCCGAACCCGGCTTCGAGCCCGAGCGCTCCGCCCAGGTGCACCTGGAAGCCCTCGACCTGGTTGCCGTCGGCGTCCAGGACCAGCTGGCCCTTGAGACCGATGTCGGCGACCTGGATACGGGCGCAGGCGTTCGGGCAGCCGTTGATGTTGATGGTGATCGGGTGGTCGAACTCCGGGATGCGGCGCTCCAGTTCATCGATGAGCGAGGCGCCGCGCGCCTTGGTCTCGACGATCGCCAGCTTGCAGAACTCGATGCCGGTGCAGGCCATGGTGCCGCGCCGGAAGGGGGAGGGAGTGACCCGCAGATCGAGGGCTTCGAGCCCGGCGACGAGCGACTCGACCTGAGCCTCTTCCACGTCGAGCACGATCATCTTCTGCTCGGCGGTGGTGCGGAGCCGTCCCGAGCCGTGGGCTTCGGCGACCTCGGCGATCTTCGTGAGGGTGGTGCCGTCCACGCGCCCGACGCGCGGTGCGAACCCGACGTAGAAGCGGCCGTCCTTCTGCTTGTGCACGCCGAGGTGGTCGCGCCAGGTGCCGGTCGGCTGCTCGGGCGCCGGCCCGTCGACGAGCTGCCGCTTGAGGTACTCGTCCTCCAGGATCTGCCGGAACTTCTCCGGGCCCCAGTCGGCGACCAGGAACTTCAACCGGGCGCGGTTGCGCAGGCGCCGGTAGCCGTAGTCACGGAAGATGCCGATGACACCGCCGTACACGTCCGGCACCTCGTCGAGCGGCACCCAGGCGCCGAGCCGCACGCCCAGCTTGGGGTTGGTGGACAGCCCACCGCCGACCCAGAGGTCGAAGCCGGGCCCGTGCTCGGGGTGATCGACACCGACAAAGGCAATGTCGTTGATCTCGTGCGCGACGTCGAGCTGCGGCGATCCGGACACGGCGGACTTGAACTTGCGCGGCAGGTTCGAGAAGTCGGGATTCCCGATGAAGCGGCGCTGGATCTCATCAATGGCGGGGGAGCCGTCGATGATCTCGTTCTCGGCGATACCGGCGACGGGCGAGCCGAGGATGACGCGGGGCGTGTCACCGCAGGCCTCGGTGGTGGAGAGCCCCACAGCCTCAAGCCGCTCCCAGATCTCGGGAACGTCCTCGATGCGGATCCAGTGGTACTGGACGTTCTGCCGGTCGGTGAGGTCGGCGGTGCCGCGCGCGAACTCCTGCGAGATCTCGCCGATGACACGCAGCTGCTCGGTGGTCAGCCGCCCGCCGTCGATCCGCACCCGCAGCATGAAGTACTCGTCGTCCAGCTCCTCCGGCTCCAGGATCGCGGTCTTGCCGCCGTCGATCCCCTGCCGGCGCTGGGTGTAGAGCCCCCACCAGCGCATACGGCCACGAAGATCGTTGGGGTCGATCGAATCGAACCCACGCTTCGAGTAGATCGTCTCAATGCGTGTCCGCACATTGAGACCGTCGTCGTCCTTCTTGAACTGCTCGTTGCCGTTGAGCGGAGTGAAGTGGCCAACGGCCCACTGGCCCTCACCACGGTGACGGCTCACCTTGCGCTTGGGCGCGGCAGTCGTGGGGTTTTCAGGGGTGGCAGCCATGGCTATACGTCCTTCAAGGCGGGCTGAGGGCGGCTCTGACCTGCACACTTCGCGCTAGGGGCGCGGCGGTGCGCAAGAAATCGGTCAAGCAGGGGGAGTCGTCGGCGCTGGTGCTGTCAGCTCGCCGGACACATGGCGCTGGACATGCGGCAGAGATCGACGTGACGTCGACTCACCAAGGCAATTCCAGTGCGATCCATGGCGGAAGCGTGTCACGGGACTTTAGACCCAGTCCACCAGTGTCCGTAATCTGGACACTCTCGTCCCGCCTGATGAGACACAGTGACGTGGGTCACTAAGGTGCCCGCCGGGGCGGTGACCGTCCTCGCGGTACTCGGGGCCGCGATCACGGGCGTACTCAAGGATGCCTTCTCGGGCGGCCTGAAGGCACTGCCCGGCAGGCTCCTCTTCACCTGCGGCGGCGAGCGGCGCTCCCTGCGGCGGTACTCCGCCGAGCTGCACCTCCGGCATCACGAGGCCGGTCGCCGCGCTGATCGGCCGAGCCGCCGTGGAGGGTGAGCTGACGGCCTGGGTGCGGCTGGACGTGCGGCTTGTGGCGGCTCTGCTGCTTGTCCGCGGCATTCCTCTTCCAGGGGGTCGGTCGACGCCGCCCCTCTGATCCGCCGGGCGTTCGTCGTGGAGGGAGCGATGTCGGCGGACCTGATGAACCTGCTCGATCGGCTCCCGGTGAGGGACAGCCTCCTGGCACTCGGGCTGAGGTGCCAGGACAAGTGGGTGCCCCCCCAAGGTGTGGGAGACCTCCGCCGAACCGCCGCGGGGCGCCGACTACGACTTCGACGTGAGCTGGCACTACCGGTTCGTCGTCGGCCTGCTCTTCGCCGTCTCGGCAGTGGCGGGAGTCTGCGCGGTGCTCGCGGCCCTGGGCATGGATCCGTGGGGGCCTCCGTGTCTGGGCTGGGCCGCTCTGGGCGCACTCGTCTTCGGCTGGTTCGTCCTGTGGTTCAACGACGGGCTCTTGGATCCGGAGAACTTCGCTTATGCGACGGTCCCCTTCGCCCTCAGCTTCGACTGGGGGAGACCCACGGACTTCGAGGAACTGGTGCTGCTGGTCAGCGGTCTCGTGCTGGCGCCCGCCGCGGTCGCGGTGTGCGGGGCGATCGTGACGGCCGGAGCCGCGGCATGGCTGCACGGCATGGTCAAAGACGCCAGGGCCAGGCGGGCCAAGGACATGGCCGGTCAGGTGGCCCGCCTGATCGTCACCGGACTGCGGAGCGGCGAACCCTCGCCCGCCTGAACACGCCCCGCGTCCCCGGCACCGGATTCAGGCCCCCGGCCAAGGCCCCGGCGCAGCCACATCCGGCTCCTGCTCCACCTTCGTGTCGAAAAGCTTGAACCCGCGCCGCAGATAGTTGTCCATCGCGTGCTCCCCGTCCTTGGAGCACGTGTGCAGCCACACCCGCTTCGTCGGCGTGAGCTCCGGCCAGCGCTCGGCCAGGTCCCAGGCGCGGCGGACGCCCTGCGAGAGGAGGTACCCGCCGATCCGGCGGCCCCGGAAGGCGGGGATCAGGCCGAAGTACACGATCTCGACGGCCCCGTCCTCCTGCGCCTCCAGCTCCACGTACCCCGCGGGTGTCCCCTTCTCGTACGCGACCCAGGTCTCGACGCCCGGCTTCGCGAGGTGCTCCTGCCACTGGGCGTAGGAGAGGGAGAGCCGGTCCGTCCAGCGGATGTCGCCGCCGACCGAGGCGTAGAGGAAGCGGCTGAACTCGGGGGAGGGGATCTCGGCCCGGACGATCCGTACGTCGTCGCCCTCGGGCGCCGCTGCGGGCAGCAGATCGGTGGGAGCGGTCTGCTCCAGGGACCACGTGGTGACAGTGATGCTCATGCGGGTCAGCGAATCATGAGCCGCGCACCCTGGCCAAAGGGGTCCGGGATGCGGGAAGATCCCGCAGCGCTCTGCCACCCCCCGCATTCTTCTACCTGGAGGATGTTCCATGGTCCGCCGCACACCCCGCGGCCTGCTCGCCGCGGCCACCGTCACCGTGGCCCTCGCGACGCTCGCCGCACCCGCTTCGGCCTCGGCCGACCCGCAGGCCCGCGTTTTCATGGTCAACCCCGTCCAGTCGTCCGGGGACCAGACCCTCGCCGACGCCAAGGACTCCGCGAGCGCCGTTCCCGAGAGCGCCTACGCCACCGCCGCCCTGCGCCATCTCGACGCGAGCGGCGGGCTCAACGGGAAGTGGGCGTACGTCAGATCCGACACCGGCGCCTCCGCCAAGGTCGCCGACGCCGGGACGTACGGCCGCCACGACGACCAGTTCGAGCAGGTCATGGCCTACTTCTGGGTCAATGAGTCACAGGAGTATCTGCAGAGTCTCGGCTTCGGGACCGAGCTGCCGGGTGCCAACGACCGCGCCCAGCCCGTCCGTATCAATCAGTGGGGTGCGGACAACTCCTACTTCACCGACAAGAAGGCCGAGATCCGCTTCGGCAAGGGCGGTGTCGACGACGCCGAGGACGCGGAGGTCGTCATCCACGAGTACGGGCACGCCGTGCATCACGCCCAGGTGCCCGGCTTCGGCACCTCCGTGGAGGCGGGGTCGATCGGCGAGGCCTGGGGCGACTATCTGGCGGTGTCGGTCGGCGCGTACGCGGACGCCAAGTACGGCTGGCCCGCGAAGGCGGACCTCGCCTGTGTCGCCGACTGGGACGCTGTCTCGTACTCGGACGCCCCGCACTGCCTGCGTCGCATCGACAGCGACAAGACGTACGCCGACCGCGAGGGCGAGGTGCACGCGGACGGTGAGATCTGGTCCCGCGCGCTCTTCGACATCCGCGGCGAGCTCGGTGCCCGCACCGCGGACCGGATCATCGTCAACGCCCAGTTCGGCTTCGCGCCCGACACCAGCTTCGAGGACGCGGCCGTGACGACGATCGCGACCGCACAGAAGATGTACGGCAACGGCGCGGCGGACGCGGTGCGCAAGGCGTTCCAGGCTCGGGAGATACCCGGCGTGTGAGTGAGTGAGTGCGTCGGGGCGGTTCGTTGCCGGGCTTCTGCCCGGTGGCGGACCGTGGCCGGCGCCTCGGGGCGCCGCCTTCAAGGCTTCCGGCGCGCCCTGCGCACCGCGGGGGCCGTCGAGTGCGGGAGCAGGTTCGCCGGGCGGTCGGGCAGCAGCACCTCGACATCCACGTCCTCCGGGAAGCGGTACGGGCGGTGGGCGAGCAGGCCGCCCAAGTAGCGGCGTACGCGGGACAGTTCGGCGCGGACCGTCACCGTGCGTGCCGGGTCGCCGAACATGTCCTCGGCCAGGTCCGACGCGCTGCGCCCCTTCGGGTGGGTGCTGAGGAGGTAGAGCAACTCGGCGTGGCGCGGGCTCAGTTCGTGGGTCCAACTGCCGACGCCGCCGCCCTCGACGGTGACCGACCAGCGGCGCGGACCGGTCACGTCGAGGACCACGCGGGTCGCGGCGAGCGGCCGTGGTTCCTCCTCGACGCGCAGCAGCCAGCCGCCGGGCAGCGGCTCCACCGCGCAGGTGCCGAGCGAGGGCAGCCAAGTGTGGCCCGCGGCAAGGGACTTGGGCAGGGAGATCCGGTCCATCGGCGGCATCCCCGTGACCGCGGCCGTCCAGCCGTCGCCGTCCACCGCGACGGCACGCCCGTCGAGCCGGGCGAGGACCGGCGCGGCCACCGTCCGCAGCCGGTCGAGCGTCGTCAGATGGTTCTCCCGCAGCCGTGCCTCGGCGAGCTTGGCCACCGAGTCGACCAGGGCGAGCGTCGCCGGATGCATCGTGTTGAGCGGGCCGCTGACATCCACGACGCCGATGAGCCGGCCGGAGCGGGGATCGGTGATGGGCGCGCCCGTGCACGTCCACGCGTGGTGGGTCTCCACGAAGTGCTCGGCGGAGAACACCTGCACGGGCCTGCGCACCACGAGCGGTGTGCCTATGCCGTTCGTGCCGACGATGCTCTCGCCCCAGTCGGCGCCCGGTTCGAAGCCGAGCGAGTCGGCCTGGCGCAGCACCGTGGAGTTTCCCTCGCGCCACAGGACCCGGCCGTCGGCGTCACAGACCACCATGATGTGGTGCGCCGCGTCCGCCACCGAGACGAGCGCGTTCCGCAGCAGCGGAAGGACCTCCACCAGGGGCGATGTGCGGCGTCGCTCCTCCAGCTCCTCGACGCTGAGCAGCCGGGACCTGAAGTCCCGGTCCGGATCGACCCCGTCGTTCAGCATGCGGCCCCAGGACTCACCGATCACCGGACGTGGCATCACGCGCGGCCGCTGCCCGGAGAGCGCCGCGTGGCGGACATTCGCGAGCAGCCGCGCGGCCTGCGTGCAGTCCATGGTGGAGATCCTCGCGAGATTGATCGTCGACGTCGCGGTCATCACTGAGTCCTTCCCGAACAGACCAGTGCGTCGGGGCCGTACTCAATCGTGCCCCTTCGACGCCCGCAAGGGTATTAGTTCGGTAATAAACAATTGAGTTGCAACCTCATGCAACCCTCGCGAACGGCCGTGCGGGAGTCGAAGCTTGGCCCAACGCCGTTCGCGCGGCGTTCACGCTCCTCAACGGGGCCTGAAAGCGGGGGTGGTGCCGTGTCGGCGCAGCACCACCCCCGTGCCCTCGGTCAGTCCTCGCGCGGGGCGGCACGCTCCACCACGGCGGCCAGATCGAGCGTGTGCGGCAGCGTCCCGAACGCCGCGCCCCAGTCCCCGCCGAGCCGCGAAGCGCAGAACGCGTCGGCCACCTCCGGGGGCGCGTACCGCACGAGCAGCGAGCCCTGCAGCACCGTCGCCATCCGCTCCACGAGCCGCCGCGCCCGCGCCTCGACGCCCTCCAGATCGGCCAGTTCGGTCAGCAGGCCCTTGATCGCGCCGTCCAGGCGGTAGTCGGCGCCGCGGGCCGAACCGACCTCCTGGAGAAAGGCGTTCAGTGCGAGCGGCTCCCGTTGCAGCGCCCGCAGCACATCCAGTGCCTGTACGTTCCCCGAGCCCTCCCAGATCGAGTTGAGCGGCGACTCGCGAAGGAGCCGCGGCATCCCCGACTCCTCGACGTAGCCGTTGCCGCCGAGGACTTCGAGCGCCTCCACCGCGTGCGGCGTGCACCGCTTCGTCACCCAGTACTTCGCGGCCGGCACCGCGATCCGCAGGAACGCCCGCTCCTGCTCGCTCCCGTCGTCGTACGCGGCCGCGAGCCGCAGCGCGAGCGTCGTGGCCGCCTCCGACTCCAGGGCCAGATCCGCGAGGACGTTGCGCATCAGCGGCTTGTCGACGAGCTTGCCGCCGAACGCCTCGCGGTACGTGGCGTGGTGCACGGCCTGCGCGACGGACTGCCGCATGATCGCCGCCGAGCCGACGACACAGTCGAGCCGCGTCGCCGCCACCATCTCGATGATGGTGCGCACCCCGCGCCCCTCCTCACCGACCCGGCGCGCCCAGGTCCCGTCGAACTCGACCTCGCTCGACGCGTTCGACCTATTCCCCAGCTTGTCCTTGAGCCGCTGAATGGCAAAGGCGTTACGCGTTCCGTCCGCGAGCACACGCGGTACGAGAAAACACGTGAGTCCCGCGTCGGTCTGCGCCAGCACGAGAAATCCGTCGGACATAGGGGCGGAACAGAACCACTTGTGCCCCGTCAGCTCATAGGTGCCTTCCTCGGCAAGGGCCCGCGCACGCGTCGTATTCGTCCGTACGTCGCTGCCGCCCTGTTTCTCCGTCATCCCCATGCCGAAGAGCACACCGGCCTTCTGGGATGCGGGCCGAAGACCTTTGTCGTACACCAGAGAAGTCAGCTTCGGCTCCCACTCGGCGGCGAGCGCCGGGTCGGTGCGCAGCGCGGGAACCGCCGCGTGCGTCATCGACACGGGGCAGCCGTGACCCGCCTCCACCTGCGACCACACCAGGAATCCGGCCGCGCGGCGCAGATGCCCGCCGGGTCGCACCCAGGCGGTGGTGAGGCCGGACGAGACGGCCTTTCCGAGGAGCCGGTGCCACGAGGGATGGAATGAGACTTCGTCGACGCGATGGCCGTATCGGTCATGGGTGTGCAGAACGGGCGGATTCTCATTGGCGAGGAACCCCCATTCCCGCGCCTGCGCGGAGCCCGCCGTGCGCCCGAGTTCGGAGAGTTGCTCCTGCGCGGTACTGAGCAGCGCGGGGTCGAGATGCCGTTCGATTCCCTCTACAAGTGCCCGGTCCGCCGTAAAGACGTCATATCCCACCAGGGGCGGAGCCTGGTTGGTCACGGTGTGGGTGGTGGCTGCCATGCCGCTACGGTAAGGAGGTGCACCAGGCAAAAGAAACACCCGGGCGGTCGTCGGGCCGCTGGACCCGGGCCCGCGCTCTCTACAGCAACGTCTCCAAGCGCAGGACCGCCTGGCTGCTGCTCAAAGACACGGTCAACTCGTGCGTGGAATACCGGATCCTGGGCCTGGCGGCCGAGGCGGCGTTCTTCACCCTCCTCTCCGTGCCGCCGCTGCTGCTCAGCCTGATCGGGCTGCTCGCGTACGTGGACCGCTGGACCGGTGCGAACACGATCGCCAGCGTGGAGAACAACATCCTGGAGGCGTCCCGCACGGTCCTGTCCGACAGGGGCGTCAGGCAGATCGCGCAGCCGATACTGGAGGACGTGATGCGGGTCGGCAGGCCCGATGTCATCTCCATCGGCTTTCTGTTCGCCCTGTGGTCGGGCTCGCGCGCGGTGAACGTCTTCATCGACACGATCACGGTCATGTACGGCCTCGACGGCGCGCGCGGCATCGTCAAGACCCGGCTGCTTGCCTTCGGGCTCTTCATCGTGGCGCTGCTGATCGGCTCGGTGGCGCTGCCGCTGATGGTGGCGGGGCCCGACGCGGTGGTCCAACTGGTGCCGGGCTCCACGACGGTGGTGCAGATCGTGTACTGGCCGGTGGTGATACTCCTGTCGATCATCTTCCTCACGACGCTGTACCACGTGTCCGTGCCGGTGCGCTCGCCCTGGGTGGAGGACATGCCGGGCGCGCTGATCGCCCTCGGCATGTGGGTCCTCGGCAGCTTCCTTCTCCGCATCTACCTGACCAGCACGGTCGAAGGCCCCACGATCTACGGCTCGTTGGCGGCGCCGGTGGCGGTGCTGCTGTGGATCGGCGTCTCGGCGTTCGCGGTGCTTGTGGGCGCCGCCGTGAACGCGGCGATCGACCGGGTGTGGCCGTCCGTCGCCACGGCGGCGGCGCGGGCCGCGAACGAGCGGATCCGGGAGGCGCGGGCGGCGGAGGTGGTGGCCCGCGCGGCGGCCGCGCGGGAGGCCTCCCAGGACCCGGACGACCCGGACATGCCGTCCGAGTTCCCCGAGCGCTGGTCGAAGTTCCTTCCGCCGGATGATGTGTCGTCGCGGCTGCGGACGCATGCGAAGCGGAACGGGGGCGAGGAGGAGCCGCCGCCGGAGTAGGGGTGGCTCGGCACTGGGGCTCCGCCCCAGACCCCCGCTACGCGGCGAATCTTTCCCGCCCACCCACCCGATTGCCCCGCAGCGGCCCGGTCTGCCCACCCGCCGTCGTCGGCTGCGCCGCCGTACCGCCGCTTCGCGGCGAAAGCTTTCCCGCCCGCCCACCCGAATCTCCGCAGTTGCCCGCCCACCCTTCAGCCCGTCCGGCGTTTGAGGACGAACTCGGCGGAGCCGGTGATCTGCGGTCACCTCGCGGCCGGCGGAGCCGGAAAGGATTCGGGTAGGGGTGGGGTTGGGGAAGAGTCACGCCTTCCAGATGCCCAGTTCCGCGTGCTCCCTGGCGAAATCCGCGAAGTCACGCGGGGCGCGCCCCAGAATCCGCTGCACCCCCTCGGAGAGGTGCGCATTGCGCCCATCCAGATTCGTCTCGAAGAGTTCGATCAGGAATTCCGCCTCCTCCGCCGGCACCCCGTACTCCGTGAGAGCACCCCCGTACTCCCGGGCGGAAACCGGCACGTACCGAATCTCCCGCCCCGCAGCCGCCGAAATCTCCGCCACCGCGTCCCGGAACGACAGCAAGCGTCCCCCGGACACCTCCACCACCTGCCCCGTGTAGCGGTCGTCCGCCGCGCCCAGCACCGCCACCACCACATCCGCGATGTCCCGCGTGTCGATGAACGGTTCGAGCACCTCCCCGGCAGGGAACACCAGCTCCCCGGCCCGCATCCCGTCGAGGAGCGGACCCTCGCTGAGGTTCTGGGCGAACCAGCTGGCCCGCACGACCGTCCACTGCGCGCCGGACTCCCGCACCGCCCGCTCGGCCGGCTCCGCCTGCTCCTCGCCCCGTGCCGAGAGCAGCACGATCCGGCGTACACCGAGCGCCACCGCCTGCCGGGCCAGCGCTCCCACCGCGTCGCCCGCGCCGGGCGCCCCCACGTCCGGCTGGTACGCGAGGTACGCCGCGTCGGCGCCCCGCAGCGCCTCCTCCCACGTCGTGGGGTCGTACCAGTCGAAGCGCACCGCGCCCGACCGCGAAGCGGCCCGCACCGTGAACCCGGCCGCCTCGGCGGCCTCCGCGACCCGGCGCCCGGTCTTGCCGGAAGCGCCCGTGACCAACACCGTCTTGTTCTGCGTGTCCAACTGCTGCGTGTTCAACGCGTTCTCTGTCATGACTTCAGTGAACTGCCGCGCGCCACAAGGAACCATCCGTCAGGGGCTCACCCCCATACGCGTGCGTCTACGCTTCCCGTATGGACGTACTCGCAGGCTTGCTGGAGGGCCCGCGCGCGCGGGGAGCCTTCATGATCCGGGCGTGCTTCGAACCGCCCTGGTCGGTCCGCATCGCGGACGAAGCGCCGCTCTCGGTAATGATCATGGTCCGTGGCAATGCCTGGATCGTGCCCGAGGACGGGGCCGCGCCCCAGCTGATCCGTCCCGGCGACGTCGCCATCGCCCGCGGCCCCGACCACTACACCTGCGCCGACGACCCGGCGACGCGACCGCTCGCCGAGATCCAGCCGGGCGAGCGCTGCGTGCCGCTGGGCGGCGCCCCGTTCGGGCAGTACAAGGATCTGGGTCTGCGGGCCTGGGGGCAGTCGCTCGACAGCCCCGTCGAGATGCTGATCGGGACCTATCAGGCGCGTGGCGAGATCACCGGACGGCTCCTCGACGCGCTGCCCCCGCTGCTCGTGCTGCCCACCGACGTGTGGGACTGCCCGCTCACCCCGCTGCTCGCCGACGAGATCGCCAAGGACGAGCCGGGCCAGGACGTCGTCCTCGACCGGCTGCTCGACCTGCTGATGATCGCCTCGCTGCGCGCCTGGTTCTCGCGGCCGGAGGCGGCGGCCCCCGCCTGGTACAAGGCGATGGGCGATCCGGTCGTGGGGCAGGCGATCCGGCTGCTCCAGGACGACCCGGCGCACCCTTGGACCATCGCCGCGCTCGCCGCGAAGGCGGGGGTCTCGCGCGCCGCGCTCGCCCGGCGGTTCACCGAGCTCGTGGGCGAGCCGCCGATGGCGTATCTGACGGGCTGGCGGCTCGCGCTCGCCGCCGATCTGCTGCGGGACGGCGAGCAGACGATCGCCGCGATCGCCCGCCGCGTCGGGTACGGCAGCGCGTTCGCCCTGTCCAGCGCCTTCAAGCGGGTGTACGGGGTCAGCCCCCAGGAACACCGGTCACGAGCGGCGTAGCGTGGCAGGCATGGTGTATTACGCCGAGCGGCCGTCCCGCGTGGCGGGTGCGGTGCTGTGGACCCGCACCGGCGCCGGCGACGCCCACAGCGTGCGGCCCGTCCTGCCCGACGGCTGCATGGACCTCCTCTGGTCCGGCGGCAGACTCCTGGTCGCGGGCCCTGACACCCGCGCGTACCACCCGGGCCCGGAGTCGGCCGCCGACCGTTACGTCGGCATCCGCTTCTACCCCGGCACCGCCCCCGCCTTCCTCGGCGTCCCCGCGCACGAACTACGCGACCGGCGCGTCGAGTTGACCGACCTGTGGCCGTCCGCCGAGGCGCGCAGGCTGACCGAGCGGATGGACGCGGCCCGGGACCCGGTGGTCGCCCTTGAGTCCCTCGCCCTGGAGCGCGCGGGCCGCGCGGAGCCGCCCGACCCGCTGATCACGTACGTCGTCAAGGCCCTTGAGGCGGGGCAGAGCATCGCGGCGACCGCCGCCGAGGCGGGCGTCAACACCCGCCTCCTGCACCGGCGTTCACTCGCCGCGTTCGGCTACGGCCCCAAGACCCTCGGCCGGGTGCTGCGACTGCAGCGCGCACTCGCCCTGGCCTGGGAAGGAATGCCGTACGCGCAGACCGCCGCCGTCGCCGGCTTCGCCGACCAGGCCCATCTGGCCCGCGACGTCAAGGAGTTGACGGGAATGCCGCTGGGCGAACTACTGCGCGGACGGTTGCGCGCCCGTTAAGGGGCGCGGGGAACTGCGCGACAAGCCCCCACCGGGCGCGCGGATCCATCACCGCGAACCCAGCGGAGCGAACAGGTCCACGCCATTGCCGTCCGGGTCCAGAACGGTGGCGTACCGCTGCCCCCACACCGCGTCGAACGGCTTGAGCTCACTGCGATATCCCGCCCCGGTCAGCTCCGCGTAGGCGGCGTCGACGCCCTCGGGTGTCTCGCAGTGGAAGGCGAGACCGATGCGGCTCGCGCCCTGCGGCGGCTCCCAGTCCTGGACGAACGAGCGGATGGTGTCCTCCGTGTCGAAGGCGATCCGCAGACCGCCCGGCAGTGCCGCCTCCACATGCGGTTGGCGGTCGGATCCGGCCGGGAAGTCGAGGCCGAGGCGGCGGTAGAATTCAAGGGCGGCGGCCATGTCCGAGACGACGAGGCCGACGAGATCGAAGCGGGGTGTGATGTTCGTGTTCATGCCTCGCAGCGTAGGCAGCGGCCCCGGCCCCGGTCTTGAAGGAAACGGACGCCGCGCCACTCCTTGCCGCCGCCCGCTCACGGTCGTACATGTGCAGAGAAGGCACGTACGGGCCGACACGGGAGATGACCGACATGTGCGCCATGCCCACGGCGACCGCACCCAGCAAGTACCCGCTCAGCCCCGTACGCCTGGAGGCCGATTACGCCCCCGCGCTGTCCCGCTGGCTCTGGCTGGTGAAGTGGCTGCTCGCGATACCGCACTACGTCGTGCTGCTCTTCCTCTGGATCGGGTTCTTGCTGGTCACCGTCGTCGCGTTCTTCGCGGTTCTGATCACCGGCGGCTATCCACGGGCGCTGTTCGACTTCAACGTCGGTGTGCTGCGCTGGAGTTGGCGCGTCGAGTACTACGCGTACGGATCGCTCGGCACCGACCGCTATCCGCCCTTCACGCTGCGGGACGTCCCCGACTATCCGGCCCACCTGGACATCGCGTACCCCGAGCACCTCTCCCGCGGTCTGGTCCTCGTCAAGAGCTGGCTGCTCGTCCTGCCCCAGCTCCTGGTGGCCGCGCTGATGTCGGGCGGCTACCGCTTCAACGGCGGGCTCGCCGGGCTCCTCGCCTTCTACGCCGGCGTCTCGCTGCTCTTCACGGGCCGCTACCCGAGGGGCATGTACGACCTCAACATCGGTCTGCACCGCTGGGTCGCGCGCGTCATGGCGTACGGCCTGCTGCTCACGGACGTGTATCCGCCGTACCGCCTCGATCAGGGGGAGCGGGAGCCCCTTGGCTGACTGTCCCGGTCCGCGAATCCTCGCTACGGTGGGAGCCATGGACTTGCCGAGCGACAACCGACTGGCGGCTGCCGTCGTGGCCCACCGAGGCCGTGTGCTGCTCGTGCGGCGCAGCGAGACGGAGCGTTTCCTGCCTCGGGTGTGGGGCGTTCCCTGCGGGAAGCTCGATCCGGACGAGAGTCCGGGCGCGGGTGTGCTGCGGGAGCTCAAGGAGGAGACCGGGCTGCTCGGCGAGGTGCTGCGCAAGGTCGGCGAGTCGTCCTTCGTCAGCCGCTATCGCGGGCACGAGGTGAAGAACTGGCAGGACAACTTCCTTGTCAGGCCGCTCACTTTCGACGTGTCCCTTCCGCTGCCCGATCAGGAGTACCGCTGGCTCGCGCCCGCCGACATCGGCACGGTCGAGATCGACGACTACAACCGGGACATCGTGGAGCAGGCGTTCAGCGCGACGGCGTTCAGCTCCTGGCGCTGAGCCCTCCTACCGGCTGATCAGGGCCGCCAGCGACTCCAGTTCCGCCAGATACTCCTTGACCTCCATCGGCCGTTTGGCGACCGCCTCCGCGCGGCCGCCCGCGTCGGCCTCCGCCTCGGCCTCGGCGAACACGTCCGTGTAGGTACGCCGCCCCGACCCGGTCTCCAGGAACAGCGTCACCGTCGTCTCCGGCGCAGCGCACCACGCCCGGTGCAGCGCGTACGACGGAAGGCTGTAGCCGCTGCCCGCCGCGTACTCGGCGTTCTGCGTGAGCCGCAGCCGCGCGGGGCCGGCCGGTTCCAGGAGCCAGTGGCCCTCCTCGTCCGACAGGGACTCGCGGTACCAGGACGCCGCGAGCCCGCCGCCGCCCGCGTCCTCCACCGGCTCGTACAGCTCCATGCCGAGGGTGCCCCGCACCACGTAAGAGGCAAGCGGGGAACGGTGGTTGTGGATGTCCTCGCGGCCCGTCGCGCGGGTGCCCGGATGCCAGATGTGGGCACGCAGCATGTGCCGGGGACCGCCGTCGACCAAGAGCAGCTTGTCGAAGCCGAGCACATGGCGGTACGAGAGGAGCGCGCACCCCGCGGGGTCGCCGACGCCCGTCGCCAGCTCGCGCACCAGGGCCGGGAGCCGCTCGGGTGCGCCGAGCCGGGCGACGACCGTGCGTGCCGCCCGCACCAGGTCCTCCTCGGGCAGCCCCTCCAGGGTCCCTTCGAGCAGCCGCCGGGCCCCGTGCACATGCCGACCACCCATGCGGTCACCCTCCCCCTGGTCGCGAGCGCGCCGGGGGATCACCTACCCGGCTGATACATCCATACGGCATGTGCCCGCAGCGCCGAAAGGCCTTGATAGGTCATCCACATCGGGCGGCCGAGATCGAACCCGTCCCAGTTCCAGATCCCGTCGTCCTGCTGCCGCCACACCGCGCCCACCGCACCGGAGAGCAGCGAACGCCATGCCTCCTCGCGGCCCTCGTCCGCGGCGATCTCCCAGGCGTCCGGCGTGAGCAGCGCCCGCACCATCCAGGCGGCGGTGAAGTGCCGTACGGCGAGGACCTCTTGGCGCCAGGAGTCGACGGGGTGCGGGCGGCGCACCTCCTCCTGGGTGTTGCGCAGGTCGGCGCAGTCCTCGTGGTCCGGCGTCGGGCAGGCGAGCAGCCAGCGGATGCCGTCCTCGCGGGCGGCCCGTGTGTTGCTGTCCTCGCCGAGCACCCGTGCCGCGCGGTCGAGCGCGACCACCGCCTGGGCGGTGTGCACGGAGGACGGGCGCGTGACGGGGGCGCGCAGGGCCGGGCCCCAGCAGCGCCGGTGCTCGCGGTCGGGGTCGGTGATCGTCCGGTCGACCAGCTCGGCCCGCAGCCGCGCCGGGGCGGGCGAGTCCGGCGCCGCCCGCAGCAGGCCGCGCAGCATCGTCGTCACGACATGGGTCCTGCCGAGCCCCGAGGGCTCCAGCTCCTCGGTGAAGCGCGCCGCGCACTGCGTCGCCTCCGCCGCGAGCCGCACCGGGTCCGCGCCCGCCCGCGCGAGCGCACCGAGCACAAGCGCGGTCACCTCGGGGCGCGGTGTGGAGCCCTGTGAGCGGGCCGCCCAGCCGCCGTCCGCGAGGCGCAGCCGCCACAGGGTCTCCACCAGCTCGGACGTGCGCAACCGGCCGTCGGGCAGGCCGAGTTCGAGCGCGATGTGCAGGCCGTACGCGGTGCCGGTCGGCGTGGGCCGCACCGGCAGGGTCGGCTCGTCGAGCGCGTGCGCCCAGCCGGTGAGGCGGCCGCGCTCCGGGTCGTCGAAGTCGGCGAGCTCGGCGGTGAGCGTCCTGTGGGTGGCCGCCATCAGGTGCGGCAGCGGTCCGGGGGCGGGCGCGACGGCGGCGGGAGTACGGGGTTCAGGGACGCGGATGGTGGTGTCCGCCCCGGCCCTGGCCCGGATCAGCGCCGCCGCGAGCCAGGCGGCGACGCCCGTCCCGATGCCGCTGACCGCCGCGATGCCATAGCGGGCCGTGTCGCCGGATATCGCCTCCGGCAACACGCCCACCAGGGACTGGAACACCGCGTACCCCGCGGCCGCGCAGCCGAAGCCGCCCAGCCAGCCCACGAAGCGGCTGGGGCGGGAGTCGTCCGGCGGGGGAGGAGGTGTGGCCGGTGGCCGCAACGGGCCGCGGCCCAGCCGCGGTTGTGACAAGGGGTGCTCCCTCCCCCCAAGGCGGCACGTGGTTCGTCGTTGACTCCAGTCTAGTGCTGAGTCACCCGGATACCCCGGTGAAGGTGAAGGCGAACTCCGCGGGAGCGGCGTGGAGTTCGTGCGGGGGCAGCACGCCGGGCCCGCAGGACTGCGAACCGATGCCTTGCTGGCCGTGGTCGAGATGGACCCACACGGTGTCGCCGGCGACGAGATCCGTGCGGTACCTGGCCGCGTCCAGCTGCTCCGTCGTCCAGCGCCGCGCCGTGAACCAGAACGCCGGATCGCCATCGACGCGTACGCCGTCGCCGGCGAAGGCGGTCCGCAGCTCGGCCCAGCGGACGTCCGCGCGGGCGCCGTTCTCCTGCGGGCGGACGTAGGGGGTCTGCATCCGGTCGACCGGCATGAAGTGCCTGCCGATGACGGAGGCCGCCGCCGTGTCCGGATACGCCTCGCCGGGCCCGCCGCCGAACCAGTGCGCGTACCCGTACGCGGCGGGAAGGCCGAGCCGGACGCCGAGCCGGGGCAGCGGCACCGGCCACTCGCCCTCGGGCGCCACGGAGACCGTGAGCCGCAGCCGGGAGCCGTCGGACGTCCAGCGGTACACGGTGCGCAGGCCGATGTCGCGCGCGGCGGGCGCCACGCGGGTGCGGACGGTGAGCGCGTCGTCGGTCAACTCGACGGAGTCCAGGCGGTGTTGCATGCGGTGCAGGCCGAGCCCGCGCCAGAGCACGCCGTTGCGCCGGTCGGACTGCCAGGAGGCTCCGTCGTCGTTGTCGGTGGGGGCACGCCAGACGTCCAGACGCGGGGCGGCCCGCAGCGGGATGGAGCCGAGGGTGTGCAGCTCGCCGGTGCGGGCGTCGAAGGTGCCGGGGCCGAGGATGACGCGGCCGAGCGTGACGGGGCCCGTGTCGGGCGTGGGGCGTGCTCCGGTCGCCGGGCGGGTGACGGGGCGCGGCACGACGGGGAAGTCGGCCCGCGCGACGACGTGATCGAGCTTCGTCCAGTTCGTCTCCACCGACACCGCGGCCGTGAGGTGCAGCCGTGTCTCGATGTCACGGGACGCCAACGGCACGTCCGGCAGCTTGAGTTCGACGGATTCGCCCGCCGCGAGGTCCTTCGGCACGGCCAGTTCGCCGCTCTCGCCCGCCGCGTCGTCGTCGCTCACGTACGTCCACTCGAAGCCCAGGTGGGAGAGGTCGGCGAAGTCGTGCAGATTGGTGATCCGCACCGTCCCCGCCGCCCCGTCGTACGCGAAACGCACCGGCTGGATGACCGCCTTGTAGTCCGTCAGGCCCGGCGACGGCGTCCGGTCGGGGAAGAGCAGCCCGTCGCAGACGAAGTTCCCGTCGTGCAGTTCCTCGCCGAAGTCGCCGCCGTAGGCGAAGCCGAACTCCGGGTGTGCGATGCCGTGGTCGATCCACTCCCAGATGAAGCCGCCCTGGTTGCGCTCGTGCGCCTCGAAGAGCTTCTGGTACTCGCTCAGGCCGCCGGGGCCGTTGCCCATCGCGTGCCCGTACTCGCAGAGGATGAAGGGCAGTTGACGGCGTGCGGCCGGTCCGTCGTCGTCCTCCCCGCGGCCGATCCGCTCGACCTCGGCGTGATCGGCGTACATGCGTGAGTACATGTCGGTGTCCGCGCAGGACCGGTCGCCCTCGTAGTGGATCAGGCGGTCGGCGTCCCGCTCGCGGATCCAGCGGGCCATCGCGGTCAGGCCGCGGCCCGTGCCGCACTCGTTGCCAAGGGACCAGATGATCACCGAGGCGTGGTTCTTGTCGCGCTCGACCATGCGGGCCGCCCGGTCCAGGAGGGCGGGCGTCCAGCGGTCGTCGTCGACGGGGTTGGCGCGCCAGTCCTGGACGGTGAAGCCGTGGGTCTCCAGATCGCACTCGTCGATGACCCACAGGCCCAGCTCGTCGCAGAGGTCGAGGAAGGCCGGGTGCGGCGGATAGTGGCTGGTGCGGACCGCGTTGATGTTGTGCTGCTTCATCAGGAGGACGTCGCTGCGCATCGTGGCGTGGTCGAGGGTGCGGCCCGTCTCCGGGTGGAACTCGTGCCGGTTCACGCCCCGGAAGAGGATGCGGCGGCCGTTGACCTTGATGACACCGTCCTCGACGGCGACCGTGCGGAAGCCGATCCGCAGCGGGATCCGCTCGCCCGCCGTGGTGAGCACCCCGTCGTACAGGCGGGGCGTCTCGGCCGTCCACGGCTCGACGGCCACCGTCACCGTGTCGCCGGTCGCGACGTCGATGCCCAGCTCGGGCACGGTGACCCGCCCCGCCACGTCGGACGCGACCCGCAGCGTGCCCGTCCCCGCGCGATGGTCGTACGAGGCATGGGTGAAGAAGTCGAGCGCGCAGCCCTCGGGGCGGTGCAGCAGCGTCACGTCGCGGAAGATGCCCGGCAGCCACCACTGGTCCTGGTCCTCCAGGTAGGAACCGGACGACCACTGGTGGACCCGGACCGCGAGGACGTTGCCGGCACGGCGCAGCAGTTGTCCCACGGCGAACTCGTGCGGCAGCCGGGACCCCTTGAACTCGCCGATGTCCGTGCCGTTCAGCCAGACGCGGGCGCAGGACTCGACACCGTCGAAGCGGAGCACGCTCCCGCCGTCCGCGGGCCAGTCGTCCGGCAGGTCGAAGACGCGCAGGTGGTCGCCGGTGGGGTTCTCGGTCGGCACGCGGGGCGGGTCGACCGGGAAGGGATAGTTCACGTTGGTGTAGGCGGGGGTGCCATGGCCCTGGAGCGCCCAGGTGCCGGGCACGGCGATGTCGTCCCAGGAGGCGGCGTCGTACCCGTCGGAGGCGAAGGAGTCGTCGGTGTCACCGGCGGTGGCGGCGAGACGGAAGCGCCAACTGCCGTTCAGGGAGAGGGAGGCGGCGTCCGACCGCGCGTACCACGCGCGGGGCGGGAGGCAGCCGGAACCGGGGGATACGTCCTCGTAATAGGGGAGATCCATGGTTTCCATCAGACAGCGGCGAGGCGGGGCCTCACAACACTCACACGGCGGGGGTTGTTGGATTCTCGGCGAGCTATTTGGACGAATGACGCGCTGGGTGCGGATTTCGTCGAATGCAGTTGCTCGCTCAGTGGAAATCATCTGAGGCATGGCACTACGGGCGCGATATCGGTAGCCTCCCCGAGTATGACCACCAGCCAGCCGTCCCCGCCCGCGACCCTGCCCGCCCGGCTCCCGCAGACCGGCCGCACCCGCCACAGCAGGCTGCGCGAGCAGGGCGGCCTCGAGCGTGCGGAGCTCGAAGCGATCCTCGACGCGGGATTCGTCTGCCACCTGGGCGTCGTCGTCGACGGCCACCCCATGGTGGTCCCCACCGTGTACGGCCGCGACGACACCCATCTGTATCTGCACGGCTCGGTCGCGAGCCGCAGCATGGCCGCCGACCCGGACGCCGAGATCTGTGTGACCGTGACCCATGTCGACGGCCTGATCCTGGCCCGCTCGGTCTTCGAGCACGGTGTGAACTACCGCAGCGCGATGATCTACGGCGTACCGCGCAAGGTCACAGAACCGGAGCAGAAGCTGCGGGGCCTGCGGCTGCTGACCGAGCACGCGACGCCCGGCCAGTGGGACTACGCGCGGCGCCCGAGCCGCAAGGAACTCGCCGCGACGACCCTGCTCGCCCTCTCGCTGGAGGAGGCGTCCGTCAAGACGAGCGTGGGCCCGCCGGACGACGGCGAAGGACCGGACGCCGCGCTCGGCGTCTGGGCCGGAAACCTTCCCCTGACGGCCAGTTGGGGCACCCCGGTGCCGGACCCGGCGCTCGCCCCGGGCATCGGGGTCCCGCCGCACATCGCGGAGCGCGGCGGGACCCGGCAGGGCTGACAGAGGTCAGCGAGGTCGGCTCACGGCTGCACGGGGGCCTTGCAGCCGTGCGCCTTCGCCGAGCGCTTGGCGAACGCCTTCAGGGCGGCGCGCTCGTAGGCACGGTCGGCGGCGGTGGGCTTGTCCTGCTTGTCGCTGCCGTACGAGTGGGATCCGGAGCCCGGCGGCTCGACCGTGAACAGGGCCCGCTCGCCGCCCTTCTCACACTCCGCGCTCGCCCAGTACCCGCCGAACACGAGGGGCCCGGCCGGGGCCACGCCCAGCATCCGGTCCGGCTCCAGGTAGTCGTGGCGTTCCAGGTAGCCGTACCGCTCGTCCTGCGCGTACGGGCCGTAGAAGGCGCTGAGGCGGTACTGGCCGCTGATGTCCGACGACGTCCGGGGCACCGGCCGCCCTTCCGCGTCCACCGGCCCGGCGCCGACGACGCACATCTCGACGGGCGTCCCGCGCCGCGCGCCCTCCCAGGCCCGCGAGACGGCTGAGCCACGCCCCGGAACGCCCTCGCAGGACGCGGTGGCATCGGCCAGCGGCACGCTCTCGTCCTCGTTCACGTCGAGCGGCACCGTACGCGGACGCTTGCCCAGGTCGGCGTCGCAGCCCCAGTGGGCGGAGGCGTTCGCGGCCGTGGCGGTGGCCGTCCGGGCGAACGCGGTACGCACCGCAGGGTCCTCGGCGCCGGCCCCCTCGTCCTCGGCCCTGACCGTGACGAGCAGTCCGCCGCGGCCACGCGCGCAGTCGAGCAGGACCGAGGTGGTGGCGCCGGCGCCGGAGAATCCGTCGCCGGCGGCGAAGGTGCTGTTCCACCCCTGGCCGAGCGCGGCAGGCGGCAGCACGCCGCCCACGTTCGGATACACCCCGCCGTCCTGCCCGAGGTAGTCCTCGCGCCGCTGCTGCCGCGCGGCGGGACCGTCGTCGTCCTTCGCACGCCGCTCCGGCACCGCGCGCACACTGACCTCGAGCGAGCCGTGCCGCGTTGGCTTGCCCGTGCCCACTTCGACCTTGCGCAGCAGCGAGCACTCCACCCGCAGCGAGGCGTCGGCGAGTTCGCCCTCCGTGCGGTTGTCGGTGTCGGGGCCGTCGTCGTATGGCCCCTCGCCGAGCACGTCACGCACCTCGGCGGAGGGCAGCACACCGTCGCAGGCCCCGTCGATCTGCCGCTGCGTCGCCCAGCGGTCGTAGCCCCCGCCGAACCAGAACCAGCCGCCCGCGAGCAGCGCGAGGGCGAGCACCGCCCCGGCCGCTGCGGTCAGCTTCCGTCCCGCGCCGGACCGCCAGGTCAGCCCTGCCACTCCTCCACCTCTCCCATGATCTTGGTGTTCCGGCAGTGCGTACGCCGCGGCCAGCCGTCCTCCGCCGCCAGATAGCGGTCGAGCACGGCACGCGCCTGTGCGGAGAGCCGCCGCCGGTCCTTCTTGTCGAGGACGACCGTGTCCTCGTACCGGAAGTTGAAGGCGGGCACCACCGAGACACGGTGGTAGGTCGGCCCGGCGTCGCACGCCGACCGTGCCCAGAGCGCGAGCCGCGGGTCGTCGCCCGACGACTCGATCCTCAACTGCCCGTCGGCGTCGGGCTTGTGGGTGCTCTCGTTGCCGCCCGGCACATCACCGGAGTCGCCATGCCGCTCGTACGCGCCCGTCCCGACGACCCCCGACCAGCTCTCCGCGCTCGCGGCCTTGACCTTCCGCTCCCCGGCCAGGCCCGCGGTGTCGTCCCACTGGCCGGCACAGGAGCCCGCGCGCTCGCTGTACGTCGTGTCGTTGCCGTCGAACCGCCAGCGGCCCGGCGTGAACTTCAGCGCCTTGGGCGAGAACCAGTCGCAGAGCGCGGAGCCGTCGGCGCTCCTGCCCGCCTTCAACGGCTGCCCGCCGCAACCCTGTTCGCGGCTCACCCAGTCGGCGGCGCGCACCGCCGTACGGGACGCGAGGAGCCGATCGCTCTTCGGTACGTCGATGGAGCTGTCGGCCGACGAGGGCACATCCACGGACACCAGCAGGTCCTTCGACGGCCGGACCCGCCCGGTGAGCCCCTTCGGGCAGGACGCCAGGAGGGTCGCCGACACCTGCTCGGGGCCGATGCCCTCAGAGCCGGCGGAGCCGCCGAGCGCGCTGCTCGGCAGCGGCAGCGCGAACCCGCCGCCGGGCGCATCGGCCGGGCCGAGCAGGGCCTCGGCCCGCACCCGGACCACCGGCTCCTCCTCGCCCCACCGCACGGTGCAGTCGAGCAGCGACCTGCTGGGCTGCCCCGGCCGCAACATCGTGCCGTACTCGCGCAGCTCACCCGCGGTGTCGTCCGGCAGCAGGTGGCCCACACCTTCGGGCAGCAGGCCCGCGCACGCCTTCGCCAACCGCTCCTTGTCCGCGGCCAGTTGCTCGGTGTGTGCCACCGACCGCGACACCGCGATCCCGGTGCCCGCGGCGACGGCGAGCACCGTCACCCCGGCGACAAGCAGCCACGTACGCCTGCGGACGTCACGCAGCTTGGGCATGGCGCTCTCCCTCCCCGTGTACATGATCAGGAGAGCGACGCTATCAACCGGTGAACATGCCCTGAGGCGAGGGCTGGAGGGCTGGAGGGCTAGTGGAGCTTCAGCTTCCCGGACAGGAAGCGGTGCGCCACCGACTCGGGGGACTCGCCCAGGGCGAAGGCCCGCGCCTTGATGAGCGCGAGGGCGTCACCGATCGAGCCGCCCGTCTGCTCGGACAGGGCGCCCGCCGCCTGGTGCACCGCGGCCCGGATGTCGGCGCCGCCGTAAAGGCCGGGATCCGCGTCGGGGCCGAGGAGCACCCCCGCGGTCAGGGCCGCGGCGACCTCGCACAGCGCCCCCGACCCGGCGAGTGCCGACGGGGGGTCGAAGACGGTCAGCGCGCCGATGCAGCGCGGCGGAACCGTCAGCGGCAGTGCGGCCACCGAGCTCAGGCCCAAGGCGGCGAGCCCCGAGCCGTAGCCGGGCCAGCGCTCCTCTATGGCGGCGCCCGACACATACACCGCGCTGCCGGCGCGGGCCGCTTCACGCCCGGGGCCCGCGGTCAGGACGTACTCCAGATCCTGGGCGCCGCGCGAAGGCCGGTCCGATGCGGCGACCGCGAGCTGGCTCAGATCGTCGCCCATCAGCGTGAGCGCGGCGCTGAGGGTGCCGCAGGCCTCCGCGACTCCGGCCATGAACAAGGGGCGGCCGACACTCTTGGCCTCCCGGCGCCCGGGGCCGTGGCCGTTCGCCCACTCCCGCACCCGGCGGGCGTAGGACTCCTGGAGGCGGGCCGTGGTCAGATGCCGCTCGGCTACCGCGCGGTGCCGTGCGGCCATCTCCGAGTGGAACACCCGGCCGGTCTCCAGGAAGCGCCGGTCATGGCGCTCGGCGGTCGCCGTCTCGCGCGCGGCGCGGTCGGCGGCCCGAACGGCACGCTGCCAGGCGGCTTCGGCCTGGCCGTCCGCGGACGGCGAACTGCCTTCCATGGCCTTCATGTTCACCAGAATACGGCTCGCGGGGTCAGCCGCCGCCCGACTCGGCGACGTCTTCCATGAGGAGCACGACACCTCCGTTGTGCCCGTCGAACGGAGAGCAGATCACCGAGCAGTCGATGGTTCTGCCGATGCGGTTCACGGCGGGGACGACGACCGGGCCCGCCCGCTTCCCCGACGCGATGCACTCCTGGACGATCTGGCGCAGACCGTCGGTGGGCAGCCCGAAGTCCAGCGCGAAGAACTCCTCGTCGAGGACCTCGTCGGCCCGCAGCCCCCACAGGTCGATCGCGCCGCGGTTCCAGCTCCTGACCCGGCTGTCGGAGGAGAGGACCACCACGCCCGCCGCGATGCTGCTGACCACGCCCTCGAGGAAGGCGCGGGCCTCGTCCAGATCCGTGGAGCGCAGCCGCATCTCGTCGTTCATGGTCTCCAGTTCCTCGTTGCCGGACCGGAGCTCTTCGTTGGTGGTCTCCAGCTCCTCGTTCGTCGACTGGAGTTCTTCGTTGGTGGTCTCCAGCTCCTCGATGCTCGACTGGAGTTCCTCGTTGGTCGTCTCCAACTCCTCGTTGGTGGACTGGAGTTCCTCGTACGCGGTCTCCAGGTCCTCGCGCACCCGCTTGACCTCCGCCTTGAGCTGGGTCGCCAGCGTGACGTCCGTGAAGGTGATGTTGGTGGCGACCGGCAGTCCCTGGCCTCCGGAGATGGGCTGGATGACGATGTCGAAGTACTGCACCTCACTGCCCATGCGCCGCTCCGCCCCGTTCACCCGCAGCGTCCGGCGCTCATGGGTGGCCTGGTCGATCAGGGAGCGCAGTTCGGTGGGCCGGTAGGAAAGCTCCAGATCCTGGAAGGGGCGGCCGATGTCATGGGTCGTGAGGCCGAACTGGCCCCGGGCCTCGTTGTTGATCATGACGACGAGGCCGTCCTCGTCCAGGGCGACGGCGGCGCCCGGAGCGGCGTCGAGGATCAGGTCGCGCAGCTGGCGGGTCCGCGAGACGGCCTGCATCTCGGCGCCCATGCCGGGGCGCATCTTCATGGGGATCGCGGGGTACGGCGGGGTGCTGCCGCCGGGACGGCGCCGGAAGATGCGCTGGCGGATGCTGAGCGCCTCGAACCGCTCGCCGTCGCTCAGCAGCATCTCGGCCTTGCCGAGGAAGAGATAGCGGCCCTCGCGCAGCGCGAAGTGGAAGCGGTCGACGATCTGGGTCTGCGCCTCGACGTTGAAGTACATCAGGGTGTTGCGGCAGACGAGCAGGTCAAGGCGGGAGATCGGGGCGTCCCGGGTGATGTCGTGCCGGCCGAAGATCACCCGGCGCCGCAGATCCGGGCGGAAGACGTACTGACCGCCGTGCCGCTCGAAGTACTTGTCGCGCAGCTCGACGGGGAGCGATTCGAGGTTCTTCGCCGGGTACTGACCCGAGCGAGCGTCGCGCAGCGCCTCCTCGTCGACGTCCGTGGCGTAGATCTTGACGCGGTTCAGGCTCTCCTCGATGCCGAGCGCCTCGGCGAACATGATGGCGAGCGAGTAAGCCTCCTCGCCGCTGGAGCAGCCCGCGCTCCACACCCGGATCTCCTCGTCGGGCCCCAGATCGGCGATCAGCTGGGGGACCACCTCACGCTGCAGGAGCTCCCAGGCGTCCGGGTCGCGGAACACCGAGGTGACGTTGATCAGGATCGTGTTGAAGAGCGTGCGGAACTCGACGGTGTCGGTCTCAAGGAGGTCGCGGTAGTCGGCGTAGTCCTGCGCGCCGACGTCGTCCATCCGCTTGCGGATGCGGCGGCCAAGGGTGGACCGCTTGTAGCCGGTGAAGTCGAAGCCCCGGGCGTCGCGGATGAAGCCGAGCAGGTCCTCCAGGCCCTGGTCGACGGCGACTTCGGGCACCGGCCCGCGCTTGCCGCCGGCCCCTTGCTCGGTGCCGGTGCTCTGCTCGGGCGCTGCCCCGCTCCCGGCGCCGGACGACTTGCTCATCACTGCCTCTTGCTCTCGACGAGTCCGCGGACGGCCGCGGCGATTTCCTCTAGACGGAGTACGAAGTCGACGGAGCCCGTGCCGACCGCCGCCGACGGCATCCCCGCGAACTGCGCGGTCTCGGGATCCTCGGCGATCACGGTGCCGCCGCGCGACTTGACCGCGTCCACGCCCATGGCGCCGTCCACACCGGTGCCGGTCAGCACACAGGCGATGGCCCGCGATCCGTACGCGCCGGCCACCGACTCGAAGAGCAGGTCGGCGGAGGGGCGCACGAAGTGCACGAGCTCGCTGTCCGAGAGGGAAAGGACGCCCTCGGGGCCCACGAGGAGGTGCCGGTCGGGCGGTGCCAGATACACCGTCCCCGGGCGGATGCTCTCGTGGTCCTCGGCCAGCTTGACGTCGAGTTCCGTGCGCCGGGAGAGCACCTCCGCAAGGAGCGTCCGGTGGCGTGGGTCGAGGTGCTGGACCACGAGCACCGGCACCGGCAGACCGGGGCCGAGCGCGCCCAGGAGCGCGCCAAGACCCTGGATGCCGCCGGCGGACGACGCGACAGCCACGACGGCGTACTGCCCTGATGTGTGCTGTTCGGACGTCATATGCCGAGCCTAGTCGCTGCGCGGCGGACCGGCGGGTCCGTGCGGCGCGGCACGGCCTCTTGTCGCCGTTCATGGCATCTGCTTGACTCCGCCCGCCAGAACGCCAGATCGCCAACACACCGGCGGAGGTCGCCATGGAGATCACCCGCAGACGCCTGTTGTCCGCCCTCTCGGCGGCCGGTCTCCTGGCGGTGATCCCCTCAGTGCCGGTTTCCGCCGCCGAAGCCGCCGAGGACAGTGCCCGGCTCATCGCCAACACCGTGGCGGTCTTCGCCGGCACCGCCGAGTCCAACGCCCGCCCCGAGACGGCCGCCAAGCTCGCCGCCGTGGACAAGACCGCGCGGACGAACCTGAAGTCGATGGACGACGCGGCCGACGGCGAGCTGTTCGCCGGTCTCGTGCTCGGCACCGACGAGACCAACCTCAACACGGCATTCAAACGGCTGTACGAGATCGCCCTCGCGACCCGCGCCCCGGGCACCCCCTCCGACCTCTACGGGAACACGGCCGTGCAGCGCCGCGTCATCGACGGACTCGGCTGGCTCCACGAGCGCTACTACGGCGACCAGTCCAAGGGCTACTACGGCAACTGGTTCCACTGGGAGATCGGCATCTCCCAGCACATCAGCAAGACCCTCGCGCTCCTGGTCGACGAGGTGCGGACCCACAGGCCCGGCCTCATCGCCACGTACGTCGCCTCGATGGACGCCTACCTGCGCAACGGCATCGACGGGGACGTGAACCTCGACTCGCGCTTCCACACCGGCGCCAACCTCGCCGACATCACCACCAACCGGATCCTCCAGGGCGCGCTGCTGCCCGACGGCGGCGACGTCCGCATCCGCAAGGCGCTCACCGACCAGCTGACGGTCTTCGTCACCATCGACCCGTACCACCTGAACCACGGGGTCACGGACGGTTACTACGCCGACGGCTCCTTCATCCAGCACGCCTCCGTCGCGTACACGGGTTCGTACGGCAAAAGCCTGCTCACCCGGGTCGTGCAGACGCTCAAGATCCTCGACGGCACGGGCTTCGCGCAGGGCGATGAGCTGGTGCCGACCGTCCAGAAGTGGGTGCGCGACGGCTTCGCGCCGCTCATCTTCGAGGGCTGGATGATGGAGATCGTCAAGGGACGCGCGGTGTCGCGTCCTGACGGCGGCTATATGGATGTCGCGGTCGTCGTCGAGGCCGTCGTCGACCTCTCCTCCCTCTCCACCGGCGCGGACGCCACCGCCCTGAAGAGCTACGTCAAGCACGTCCGGGCGACCTCGCGCATCGCCCTCAACCCCACCGGCTTCGTCTCCCCGGTCAGCATCGTCCGCTACGCCGACATCATCGGCGACGCCTCGGTGCCGCCCGCCGACCTCAACCCCGCGGCGCGCAGCGTCGCCTTCAACGCCATGGACAAGACCGTGCACCGCAGGCCGGGTTACGCCTTCGCGCTTGCGCGCAGCTCCGACCGGATCAGCAAGTACGAGTACATGAGCGGCGAGAACCTCATGCCGTGGTTCCAGGGCGACGGCGCGCACTACCTCTATCTCTCCGGGCAGGACCAGACCCAGGCGTACGGCGTCGACTACTTCACCACGGTCTCGCCGTACGGCCTCGCCGGTGTCACCGCGCCCGTCGAGCGGCGCCGCACCGTCCCCGAGCTGTACGGGAAGCCGTACTACGACAACCCCGGCCACCCGCTGAACTTCACTTCGTCCTCCGAGTCGCAGAACAAGTACGTCTACTTCCCGCGCGGCACCGAAGGGCACTCCGGCGGCGCCGTGCTCGGGGCGTACGGGGCGGTTGCGATGGTGCAGTCGAGCGATGTCGCCCACCGGGACCGGGAGCTGCTGCCCGATGACTTCGTGGTGTACCGCAACGCGACGGCGACGAAATCCTGGTTCCTGCTCGACGAGGAGATCGTGGTGCTCGCCGCGGGGGTCGGCGACGAAGCGGGACGTGCCGTGACGACGACGGTCGACGCACGCACCGCGGCGCCGGACGACCAGGTGTCCGTCACGGGGATGCTGCGTGACGGCCGCCCATGGACCGGCGCGGGCACGGGCGACCTGTCCTGGCTGCGGTACGCCAACGCCACACAGCGCACCGCCGTCGGCTACGTCTTCCTGGACACCCCGAAGGTACGGGTCGCCCTCGACCGGGTCACCCGGAGCCGCCGGGTCGTGCGCACCGCGAACCCGGACACGCCCGTGACGCGCAACGTCCTGGGCGTGACGGTGGACGGCGCGGCCGGTGCCCAACCAGCGCGCCTGGCCTACGCATTGGTGCCGAACGCGGCCGATGCGGCGCTGCGGTCGTACGGCTCGGGGCGGCCGCTGAAGGTCCTCGCGAACACGGTGCGGCTGCAGGCCGTCACGCACACGGGCCTCGGCCTGACGGCCGCGAACAGCTTCACCGCAGGGCGCCACGAGGCCGCCGGCGTACGGCTCGACGGCCCCTCCTCCGTGCTGGTGCGGCGCACCGGGCGCGGCGCCGAGACCACGGTCGCCGTGTCCGACCCGACCATGGGCCGGGACACGGTGAGCGTCCTGCTCCGCGGCCGCTCGCTGCGGGAGGTCACGGCCGACGACGGCGTACGCGTGCGCCGCGTGCCGGGCGGAACCCGCATCGACGTGCGGACCCGGCACGCGTACGGGCGCAGCTTTACGGTGACGCTGCGCTAGCTAGTCCTCGACGGTGACGGCCCCCACCGGGCACGCCCGGACCGCCTCACGCACCAGGGGGTCGCCGCCGCCGTCCTCGCGTCCTGGCAGCACCTCGCTCAGGCCGTCGTCGTCCTGGGTGAAGACGCTCGGCGCGGTGAGCGCGCACATGCCCGCGCCAACGCACCGTTCCTTGTCCACATGGACCCGCATGCTCATCTCCCGTATCTCCTGTCGGTCACCACGTCACGGGGAGTTCCAGCATCCCCTGGATGGTGTCGCCCGGCTTGAAGGGAATCTCCGCCGCGGGCACCGCGAGGCGCAGCTCCGGCATGCGCTCGAAGAGGCTCCGCAGGGCGATCTCCAGCTCGGCGCGGGCCAGATTCTGGCCCAGACACTGGTGCACGCCGAAGCCGAAGGCGAGGTGGTGGCGGCTCGTGCGGCGGAAGTCGAGTTCCTCCGGGGTGTCGTAGGCCGCGGTGTCGCGGTTGATGAGGGAGGTGGAGAAGACGACGCCGTCGTGCGCGCGGATGGTGTGGCCCGCGACGTCGATGTCCTCCTTCGCGACCCGCAGCATCCCGTCCGCGATGGACAGGAAGCGCAGCAGCTCCTCGACGGCGGCCGGCACCAGGGCCTGCTCGGCGCGGAGTTCGGCGAGCTTCTCCGGGTGCTGGAGGAGTGTGAACGTACCGAGGGAGATCATGTTCGCCGTGGTCTCGTGCCCCGCGACGAGCAGCAGCGTCGCCAGGCTGAGCAGCTCGCCGCGGTCCACGGCGCCCGCTGCCAGCTGCCGCTGGACCAGCTCGTCGAGCAGGCCGTCGCCCGGTGTGCGCCGCTTGTGCTCGATCAAGTCGTCGAAGTAGGCGTCGAGTTCGTCCCGTGCCCGCTGTACGTCATCGGCGTGCGGGCCGCGCAGCAGCCGCCGGGACTGCTCCTCGAAGAAGTCGTGGTCCTCGTAGGGCACCCCGAGCAGGGCGCAGATCACCATGGACGGCATCGGCAGCGCGAACGCGCCGACCAGCTCGGCCGGCGGCCCCTGTTCGGCCATGGCGCCCAGGAGCCGGTCGACGATCTCCTGGATCCGGGGCCGCAGCGCGGCGACGCGCTTGACCGAGAAGCTGGGGATCAGCATGCGGCGCTGGGCGTTGTGCACGGGGTCGTCGACGCCGAGCAGGGCGACGCGGCGGTTGCGGACCTGGGCGAAGCGTTCGGTCGGCGCGGGGAACGCCTCGTTCTCGCGGTCGGTGGAGAGCCGTGGATCGGCGAGCAGTGCGCGGGCGACGTGCTGTCCGGTGACCGCCCAGACGGAACGCCCGTCGAAGAAGGTGACCCGGGAGAGCGGCCGCTCCTCGCGCAGCGGTTCGTAGGCCTCGGGCGGGTGGTAGGGGCAGGTGCGGTCTTGGGGGAAGGAGATGGGTGTGGCTGCGGCTGAGTCCGTCATGGATGTACCTCACAAGCGGAGAGGCTCCCTTTTCCGGATCCCATTAGATGCCTGGGGCATCTAGTTCGTACACCGCAAGACAGGCCAGATGGGAGGGGTTTCGGCGGCTGCGACTGGCCGGAATCGCTCCGTCCGCTCAACCTTCTTGCGTCCGCACCTCCTGGCGCACGCCCAGGCGTACGGGCGCGTCACGGGGGTGTGCGGTCCGGAGGAGGGCTTGATGGGCGCGCAGGGCGGGCAGGTGTTCGTCAGTTCGTCTCGTCCGCGACCCGTGAGGTGGAAGGGCGCGTGCCCCACGGAATCGCTACAGTCCCTCCATGCACATCCCCGCCTTCGTCGATATGCGACCCATTGGGCGATGCAACCTCAATTGTCCCTTCTGCTTTGGTCCGCGGCATGAGGTCCCCTCCATGTCCCGGGGTGACGCGCTCAAGGTCGCGGCCGCGCTGAAGGACGGGGGCGTGCGCGGCGTCGTCATCTCCGGGGGTGAACCGACCTTGCTCCCCTATCTCGACGAGCTCGCCGCGACGCTGCGCGAACCCGACGCGTACGGCGCATCGCCGAAGGTCGTCCTGAGCACCAACGGCCTTGCCCCGCTGCGGGCGATGGAGCGGGTGCTGCCCAGCCTCTCCTGGATCGCGCTGCCCCTTGAGTCCGCCGATGCCCACGAGCACCGGGCGCTGCGCACGGGCGTCGCGCCGCACCGGGAGCGGGTGCTCGGCCTGCTCGGCGAGGTGCGCAGGAATCACCGGCATGTCCAGGTGAAGCTCGGCACGGTCGTGACCAGGTTGAACATCGCGGGGGCGCCCGGCGTCCTGAATCTGATTGAGGACTCCAGCCTGCCCGACGTGTGGAAGGTGTACCAGATGTCCGAGACCAATTACGGTGCGGACAACCGGGACTGGCTCTCCCTCGGCGACGAGGAGTTCGAGGACGTGGTCCACCGGTGCGAGGACGCCGCCCGTGAGCGCGGTGTCGCCCTGCGCGTGTACCGCAACCGCACCCGTAAGGGCAGTTACTTCTTCATCGATCCCGACTGCGAGGTCGTCGTCATCGACGAGTGCGGCGAGCGGCGGATGGGCAACTTCTTCGACCGGCTCGCGGAGACCTCCGAAGAGCTGCCGGCCGCGGTCGAGGGATCCAAGAACATCGAGAATTTCACCGGCACTTACCCGGACGAGTGAGAGGGCCGCCATGACGACACAGGTACGCGTAGGGGTCCAGGCCATCGTCCGGGCGGGCGGCCGCGTGCTGCTCGGGCTGCGGGCCAACACCTTCGGACACGGCACATGGGGGCTGCCCGGCGGCCATCTCGAAGTGGGCGAGTCGCTGGCCGGTGCCGCCTGCCGGGAGCTCGAGGAGGAGACGGGGCTGCGCGCGATCGGCACCCGCGTCGCGTGTGTCACCGATCCCGACCCGGCGGCCAATCACCACATGCAGATCGGCGTGGAGATCCTGGACTTCGCCGGTGAGCCCCGGGTCAGAGAGCCCGAGCGGTGTGTGCGCTGGGAGTTCTGGCATCTGGACGCGCTGCCGGACGCGGTGTTCGTGGGATCGGCGGGGGTGCTGCGCAGCGTCAGGGGCGGCGCTCTCCATCTTCCGTGACGCCTCTGCCGGCTACTCCCGCATCGACTTGAGGTAGTCGAGGGACTGCGCGCGCACGGCGTCCCGCAGCGCCATCTTGTGCTGATCCTCGTTTGCCTGGAATTGGATCAGCGTGCTCGCCAGCTCCCACTGGACCTCGAACTCGGCCCGGCTGTCGGCGTAATACCTGCTGTCCCTGTGGAACTCCACCTCGAACACATTGAATTTGCGCCGGGTCCGGCGTTCCGGGTTGGAAGTGATGTACGGCTCGAAGAATCCCTTGTGCGTCGTCAGAAGCGTCGATCCGGGGATGTCGATGTGGGTGATGCGCAACTCGACCTGACCGGGATATGTCTGCTCCAGCGAGCGGTAGGAGTCGAGTACCGGAAGAAACGTCTTGTCGTAGTAATCGCTCGCCACGACGATGTCGACGATGTTGTCGGAGTTGGGCCGCTCCGCCGTCGCGTCATGCTTGGTGAACATGGCGAGGGAGTTCCAGGGGCTGCTGATGATGGCGTAGAAGTAGCTGCCCTGGTTCAGGGCATGGATCAGCTGGGGATGGAATCGCCGCAGGTCCTTCAGGAAGAAGGACGCACCCGCGTGCGCGACCAGCCTGATCATGTTGCGCTCGCGCCTTATCGCCTTCCCCTTGGTCATGTTGCGGGCCGAGCTCTCCTCAGGTGTGTAGACGCGTTCGATGGCGTACGGGAGTTCGTCGGACGGGGCCGAGTCGCCCCGCATGTCCGCGAGCGCGGCGCGCAGTTCGAGCGTCTGGGAGTGGTCACTGCCCAGGGTCCTCGCGGCCTTGGCGGTGGCGTCGTCGAGCAGGGCCACGGCCTGCTGCCTGCGCGACGTGCAGAGGTCCGTGCCCTCGGCCGCCTCGTACTCCGCGGCGGCGAGGGCCGCCTGGGCGATCAGCGTCTGCTGGTGTTCCGAGCCGAGCAGCGCGACCGCCCGCAGGTGGGCGATCTCCAGCTCGCCGAGCTGCTCCTCGGCCTGCTCGTCGTTCTGCTCGGCCATCGCCACCCGGAACCTCGCCTCGGCCAGTGCGGACCGGGCGGCGATGGCCTTGGGATCGTCGTCGCCCTTGAGGCTGGTGATGAACCAGTCCACTGATTCGGCGAAGTCGGGTATGGCGCGCCTGAGTTCGGCGATGTCCCGGCGGTTCGATGCCGCCTCCACGCGCACCCAGTCGGCGGTCAGGCGGGCCTCCGGGTCGGCGCCGTAGGACCGCCCCAGTACGGCGACCGCCTTCTGCGCCCAGACCGCCGCGTCCTCCGGATGCCCGGCCCGCAGGCTCGCCGCGCTCAAGTTGGCGAGGATCCTGCCGAGTTCGGGCGCGGCCCTGCGCTGTGCCCGGTTCAGCGCGTACATGAGGACCATGCGGGCCCGGTCGAGATCGTCGTGCTCCGCGAGCAGCGAGCCCAGTTCGTTCCAGGTGTCGGGGGCGAACATCTCCCTGTCCGCTTCGACGATCTCCATATGACGCAGCGTCACGTCGGCGAGGGACAGCGAGCGCTCCGTCATGCCGAGCGCGAGGAGCAGCTGGGCGAGATTGATGTGCTGTCGGGCGGAGTCCCAGAGGAGCGCGTGCGGCCCGTCCGGACTCGTGAGGCGTTTCACGTAGCCCGCGAGTGATTCCTTGAGGTCCGCGCGGGCGTCCCCCTGCGCCTCGAGTGCACGCTCCGCCGCCTTCAGCGCATCACTGATGCTGTTGATGGTCGTCATGTCCCCTCCAGGGGCCGCCCGCCTGCGCGGCTTCCTCGTCAAGGCCGGTGGTTCCAGCGCAGGTTCACGTAGCTGGACACGCCGGCCTTCTTCAGGCCTTCCCGCACCGTGTGGTCCTTGCGGGCTGCCGCTTCCGCCTGCGGATCCTGGAGGACCGTATAGATCCGCTCGGACTCGGAGAGCGGCCGTGCGGGCTCGGGACGGAACCTGAAGGAGTCGAACCGCCGCACCGCCTCGTCGATCACACCGGCGAAGAGCGTGTCCTGCGGGGCTTCCGTGGCGGCGGGCCGCGCGACGATGAGGCCGAGGACGACCGAAGGGCGGTCGGGATCGAGCTCCTCCCGGTCGACGGGGCTGCCCACGAACTTCTTCACGTTGCCGCACGAACCGTCCTGCCGGAGCAGATGGCAGCTGACGGCCTGGTCGTCGTGCGTGCTCTGATAGATGACCGAAACGTCGCTCACGGTTCCCCGCAGCTCGACGCCGTTGCCCGGCGGCCGGTGCGCCGCCCGCCACGGTTCGCCCCGTCGCGCCGCGTCGAAGTTGATGCCGGGCAGCGGCACTTTCTCACCCTTGCCGAAGATGATCTTCACGAGGGCCATGTCGGTGAGGGGGTCGCAGTCCTTCACCTCACCGGCCAGGCGCCTGCCGCACGCCAGCCGGACCACCACCGGTCGCAGCCGCGCCTTGCGGTCGTCTCCGAGGCAGTGCGCGGCAGTCAGGGCGAAATACTTGGTCAGGCGCACGCCGGATGCGATACGACGGTTTCCCCGGAGTATTTGGATCAAGTGTGTGGGGTGCGTCATGGGTTCGTCCCCCCGTCCGATCCCAAGAACGAATCGCGCAATTGCGCGTGGAACATGCAATGATAGCCACTCACGCCTCCGGGCCGGGAGTAATCGCGCAACAACTCGTCTCAGGGCCCGAGTTGCGGAGATCTTTTCCCGTGCACCTCCTTGCGCAGAATGCTCAGGAACTCATGGTCCGACTTCTCTGATTCCTTCACGTGCCGGATGAATTCCCGCCACAGCTCGTCGGATTCGGCCATTCGGGCATAGCCGCCCTCCTGGTTGTCCCACTCCTCCCAGGCCGCTATCCACGCCCGCATCGCCCGGAACGTGGCCAAGTGCGCCTTGAGGACCGGGACCGAGGCGTAGATCTCGAGCCGCGCCGCCAGGACATCGGCGTCGGTCAGCGCCGCACCGGTGCCGTCCGGCCAGTCCCCGGTCCTGCCCAACTCCCCGCGCAGGCCACCAAGTCGGCGCACGACGACCATGGCCTCCTCGTAGACATCCATGCGCCTGGACCAGACGCGGCTCTCACGCTCGCGCCGGTCCGTCGCGCGCTGGGTGAACCACGCCCCGGAGAAGGAGGCGAGAGCGCCCAGGCTCATCCCGATGATCGCCGCCGCGGCCGGACTGAGTGTCACTCCGGCATCATGGCGCCCGGAAGCGGGCCGAGGTAGCCGTTGTACGGCAACAACCCCTGGCCGGAGCCGAGTTGGAAGGGCGTATCGCATGGCCGACCATGACCTCACGGGATTCACCCGGGGTCTCTTCACGCACGAGGGCACCACCCGCAGGGTTCTGCGGCGCGGGGAAGGACCCGCCGTCATCGTGATGGCGGAGATACCCGGCATCACGCCCAAGGTCCTCGCGTTCGCCGAGCAGGTGGCCGCCGTCGGCTGCACGGCCGTGCTCCCCGTGCTGTTCGGGAAACCCGGGTTCGACCCCGACCCCAAGACCCACGGGCAGCTGAAGGCAGGGCTCTACACGGCGTCGACCACCCTGAAGGTCTGTGTGAGCCGGGAGTTCACCCTGCTCGCCACCGGCCGCAGCTCACGCGTGGCCAGCTGGCTGCGCGCCCTCGCCGCGCACGAGCACGAGCGGTGCGGCGGCCCCGGGGTCGGCGCCGTCGGCATGTGCCTCACCGGCGGCTTCGCCCTGGCGATGGCCACCGACGAACGGCTGCTCGCCCCGGTCCTCTCGCAGCCCTCGCTGCCGCTCGCCGTCAACTCCCGCCGTGCCTGCGGCATCGACATCTCCGCCGACGAGCTCGCCGTGGTGAAGGGCCGCTGCGAGCGGGACGGCCTCCGGGTGCTCGGGATGCGCTTCCGCGGCGACCGGCTGGTTCCGGGCGACCGTTTCGCCTTCCTGCGCGAGCAGCTGGGCGACGCGTTCACCGCCGTCGAGATCGACGACAGCGACGCCAACCCCGATGGCGTCCTGCCGCCGCACTCCGTCCTGACCGAGCACCTCATCGACGAACCGGGCCAGCCGACCAGGGCCGCGCTCGACGAGGTCCTCGACCTCTTCCGTACGCGACTGCTCGCCCTCAAACCCCCGCCACGTCCCCTTGCCGCACCGCCCGCGGCGTCGCCCCCCACCAGCGGCGGCAGCAGCGGTTGAGGGCCGACTGTTCGGAGAGGCCGAGCAGCAGGGCGATCTGGCCCAGCGGGAGGTCGGTTGTCGTCAGGTAGCGGCGGGCGGCGCCGCGGCGTTCCGTGTCGATGATCCCGGCGAACGTCGTGCCCTCGTCGCGCAGCCGCCGCTGCAGGGTCCGCGGGTGGACCTTGAGGAGCCGGGCGACGGTGTCGATCTCGGGCGGCGCGGTGCCCAGCGAGCGCGCGACGACGGCGCGGACACGGCCGACCACGTCCGTGCGCTCCCTGAGCGACTGCTCGTCGAGATAGGCGAGCGCGAGGCGGCGCAGCTCGGCGTTGGAGCCGCCGAGCGACCGGTCGGCCAGGCTCAGCGGCACACGGAGCAGCGCCGCCGGGCGGTTCCCCTTCACGGGTACGCCGAAGAAGTCCTCGTACGTGGAGAGGGGGGCCGGCAGGGGGTGCGGCAGCTCTACGGAGCCGAGCCCGTAAGGGTGACCGACGAGATAGCCGATCGCCCGGTGCATGAAGCCGAGGGAGAGGTCGATGCCCTGGGGCGGCGCCTCGGCGCCCTGGAGAACGCCGTCGCGCACGCCGTACCGCAGCGCCGCCACGCCCGGAGTGCCGTACGGATCGGGCTCCAGGCTGAGGCTCAGCGAGCGCGCGTGCACGAAGAGGTAGCGCGTGGTGCACTCCAGGGCGTCCCCGAGGGTCGCGGAGTTCTGGATGGCGAGGGCGAGGGCGCCGAGCATGCCCAGGTCCTGCCGGGCGGCGATCCGCAGGCCCAGATCCGGGCAGCCGAGATCGGCGGCGGCCAGCTCGAGCACCGTGGCCATCGCCTCTTCGGGGACGAGCAGATCGTCCGTGTCGAGCGCGGCCGTCGGGCAGCCCGCCTGCCGGGCATAGGCCTCGGCGTCACCGCCCAGCTCCGCCACCGTGGCACGGAAGCCCCGCAGCCCCGCCGATCTGATCACGGACATGTCGTACAGGGTCAAAGATCTGTCGTCCCGGGTCAATTCCTGGCGGGTGTGCTTCCGGACACTGAGGACCATGACGCAAAGCGCAGACTCCAGCTCCCCAAGCTCCGGCACCGCAGGCTCCGGGGCACCGGCCGAGCACATCGACGTCGTCATCGTGGGCGCGGGCCTCTCCGGTGTCGGCGCCGCCTACCGGCTGCAGACCGAGTGCCCGGAGCGCTCGTACGCGATCATCGAGGCGCGGCAGTCCATGGGCGGGACGTGGGACCTGTTCCGCTATCCGGGCGTGCGCTCGGACTCCGACATGTTCACGCTGGGCTATGCCTTCAAGCCCTGGCGCGACGCGAAGGTGCTCGCCGACGGCGGGTCCATCCTGAGCTACATCAGGGAGACCGCCGCGGAGTTCGGCATCGACCGCCGGATCCGTTACGGCACCAAGGTCGTCGCCGCCGACTGGTCGAGCGAGACGGCGCGCTGGACCGTGACGCTGGAGCGCACGGACGAGGACGGCCACCGCACCCCGGCCACCGTCACCTGCGATTTTCTTTACTCCTGCGCGGGCTACTACAACTACGACCAAGGGCATACCCCCGAGTTCGAGGGCGTCGACTCGTTCTCCGGGGCGGTCGTGCACCCGCAGTTCTGGCCCGAGGACCTCGACCACGCCGACAAGCGGGTCGTGGTCATCGGCAGCGGTGCCACCGCCGTCACGCTGGTGCCCGCGATGGCACAGAGCGCCGCGCACGTCACCATGCTGCAGCGCTCCCCGACCTGGATCGGCTCGCTGCCCTCGCGGGACCGCCTTGCCGACGGCATCCGTGCCGTACTGCCCGCGGGCGCGGCCCACCGGGTCGTACGGACGAAGAACATCCTCTTCGCCATCGGCCTCTACCAGTTCTGCCGCCGCAGCCCGAAGGCGGCACGGCGCGTGCTCACCGGCCTCAACAAGCGCATCGTCAAGGACGACCGGCTGGTCGCCGACCATCTGACCCCGGCGTACGACCCGTGGGACCAGCGGCTGTGCGCGGTGCCCGACGCCGATCTGTTCAAGGTCCTCAAGACGGGCGCGGCCGAGATCGTCACCGACCACATCGACCGCTTCGTGCCCGAGGGCATCCGCCTGAAGTCCGGCCGTGTCCTGGAGGCCGACGTCGTCGTGACGGCCACGGGACTCCAACTGCTCGCGTTCGGCGGCATCTCACCCAGCGTCGACGGCCAACCGGTCGAGCTGAAGCGCCAGTTCGTGTGGCGCGGCGCGATGCTGACCGGCGTACCCAACTTCGCGGTGTGCATCGGCTACACCAACGCCTCCTGGACACTGCGCGCCGACCTCACGTCCCGTCTGGTGTGCAAGGTCCTCAACCACATGCGGGAGAACGACTACGCGGCGGTGGAGCCGACACCGACGGGCGCCCTGAACGAACGCCCGCTGCTCGACCTGGCCTCCGGATACGTCCAGCGGTCGATCGACGCCTTCCCCCGGCAGGGCGACAAGAGCCCCTGGAAGGTCCGGCAGAACTATGTGCTCGACGCGGCGTCGACGCTGCGGACGAACCTCCGCAGGACGCTGGCGCCGACGCCGGCGGCAGCGGTGCGCCGGGCGCGGGCGGCGGCGGAGACCGAGCGGCCTCGGGAGGAGGCCGCTCGGTGACCGACTGCGGCTCGGGCGGGAACGGCGGGTTCAGCGCGCCCGGAGAACCGACAAGGCGGCGCTCCGCCTCACATGGCCTCCGCCTCACATGGCCTCCGCCTCACATGGCCTCGGCCTCAGATGGCCTCGCGAATAGCCCGCTCGAAGCCCTCGACGTGGCTGCGGGTCAGCCGCGCCGCCTGGTCCGGGTCGCCGTCGACGATCGCCTTCAGCAAGGGGTCGTGCTCCACGACGTGCCCCGTCATGCCGGGCAGCCGGTCGATGAACAGGCACCAGATGCGCGTGGCCAGGTTGTCGTGGCGGACCAGGGTGTCTTCCAGGTACGGGTTGTGCGTGGCGGCGTAGATCGCGCGGTGGACCTGGAGGTCGAGGCGCATCAGTTCGTCCGGGGCGTGGGGGCGTGAGTCCACGCCGGCCAGCTCCCGCCGGAGTGCCGTCAGGGTCGCCCGGTCCGCGGCCGTGGCGCGCCGCGCGGCCTGGGCGGCGGCCAGCGGCTCCAGCTCCTGGCGCACCTCTGAGATGTGGGCCAGGTCGGTGATGTTGACGTCGGTGGCGAAGGTGCCGCGCCGGGGGTACGTCGTGATCAGGCGCTCGTACTGGAGCCGCTTGAGCGCCTCGCGCACCGGGGTCCGCCCGACGCCGAGGGACTGTGCAAGCTGGTCCTCGTTGATCGGCGCCCCCGGACGGATCTCGAGCATGACGAGCCAGTCACGGATGGCGCGGTAGGCGCGTTCGGCAAGGGACAACTCCTCGCCCTTGGGCGCGGTGTCCAGCTGCTCCATGAGAATCCCCCTTGCCGAATGCCCCCTTGACCCGTCCCGCGAGCTCCCATACCTTACCGCACAGGCTGATATATCAGTTGTCCATTAGCTGGCTCTCAGGATGGTGCACCGATGGCAACCAACCCGTCGACGGGCCCGTCGACCACCGCAGTCGCCTCTTCCCTCGCCCACCCGCTGACCGCCATCGACCCGGATGTCGCCGCCGCCGTCGAGGCCGAGCTGCACCGTCAGCAGTCGACCCTCGAGATGATCGCCTCGGAGAACTTCGCCCCGGCCGCCGTGCTGGAGGCCCAGGGCTCCGTACTGACCAACAAGTACGCCGAGGGCTACCCGGGCCGCCGCTACTACGGCGGCTGTGAACACGTCGACGTCATCGAGCAGTTGGCCATCGACCGGGTGAAGGAACTGTTCGGCGCCGAGGCCGCGAACGTGCAGCCCCACTCGGGCGCCCAGGCCAACGCGGCAGCGATGTTCGCCCTCCTCGACCCCGGCGACACGATCCTCGGCCTGGACCTGGCGCACGGCGGGCACCTCACCCACGGCATGCGCATCAACTACTCCGGCAAGCTCTACGACGTCGTCCCGTACCACGTCCGCGCCTCCGACCTGCGGATCGACATGGACGAGGTGGCGGAGCTCGCCCGCGAGCACCGGCCGAAGCTGATCGTCGCCGGTTGGTCGGCGTACTCCCGCCGTCTCGACTTCGCCGCGTTCCGGCGGATCGCCGACGAGGTCGGCGCCTACCTGATGGTCGACATGGCGCACTTCGCCGGGCTTGTCGCGGCCGGACTGCACCCAAGTCCCGTTCCGTACGCGGACGTTGTCACGACCACCACGCACAAGACCCTTGGCGGCCCGCGCGGCGGCGTGATCCTCAGCAGGGCCGCCCTGGCCAGGAAGATCAATTCCGCGGTGTTCCCCGGCCAGCAGGGCGGCCCCCTGGAGCATGTCATCGCGGCGAAGGCGGTGGCCTTCAAGGTGGCGGCGGGGGAGGAGTTCAAGGAGCGGCAGCGGCGCACCCTGGACGGGGCCCGCATCCTTGCCGGACGGCTGCTCGCCGACGACGTGGCCGAGGCTGGGATCACCGTCCTGACCGGCGGCACCGAGGTCCACCTGATCCTCGTCGACCTGCGGAACTCGGCCCTCGACGGACAGCAGGCCGAGGACCGCCTCCACCGCATCGGCATCACCGTCAACCGCAACGCCGTGCCCTTCGACCCGCGCCCCCCGATGGTCTCCTCGGGGCTGCGGATCGGCACCCCGGCCCTGGCCACCCGCGGCTTCGGCGAGACCGAGTTCCGCGAGGTCGCCGACGTCATCGCCGAGGCCCTGAAGGACGAGAGGTTCGGCGACGAGCGCGCGGGCCTGCTGCGCGCCCGGGTCGAGAAGCTCGCAGCCGCGTACCCCCTCTATCCCCACCTGCCCCGCCCGAACGGAGCCGCGGCATGACCGCCGAGCCGCAGCCGGAGCACCCCGACTTCCTCTGGCGCACCCCCGAACCCCGCCCGTCGTACGACGTCGTCATCGTCGGCGCGGGCGGCCACGGCCTGGCCACCGCCTACTACCTCGCCAAGAACCACGGCATCACCAACGTCGCCGTACTGGAGAAGGGCTGGCTTGCGGGCGGCAACATGGCCCGCAACACCACGATCATCCGCTCCAACTACCTCCTCGACGAGAGCGCGGGGATCTACGAACACGCGCTGAAGCTGTGGGAGCGGCTCCCCGAAGAGCTCGACTACGACTTCCTGTTCAGCCAGCGCGGCGTGCTCAACCTCGCGCACACGCTCCAGGACGTACGCGAAGGCGTGCGCCGCGCCAACGCCAACCGCCTCAACGGCGTCGACGCCGAGTGGCTCGACCCGGACGAGGTCGCCAAGGTCTGCCCCATCCTCAACGTCTCGCCCCGCACCCGCTATCCGGTGCTCGGCGGCACCTTCCAGCCGAGGGCCGGCATCGCCAAGCACGACCACGTCGCCTGGGCGCTCGCCCGCAGGGCCGACGAGATGGGCGTGGACCTGATCCAGGGCTGCGAGGTCACCGGCTTCCTCAAGGACGGCGACCGGGTCGTCGGCGTCGAGACGAACCTCGGGCGCATCCACGCCGGGCGGGTCGGGCTCGCGGCCGCCGGGTACAGCAGTGTCCTCGCCGAGCGGGCGGGCGTCCGGCTGCCGGTGCAGTCCCATCCGCTGCAGGCGCTCGTCTCCGAACTGCACGAGCCGGTCCACCCCACCGTCGTCATGTCGAATCACGTGCATGTGTACGTCTCCCAGGCGCACAAGGGCGAGTTGGTGATGGGCGCGGGCGTCGACGCGTACAACGGCTACGGGCAGCGCGGATCCTTCCATGTGATCGAGCATCAGATGGCCGCCGCCGTCGAGCTGTTCCCCGTCTTCGCCCGCGCGCATGTGCTGCGCACCTGGGGCGGCATCGTCGACGTCACCCCCGACGCGTCGCCGATCATCGGCGCCACACCTGTGGAGAACCTCTACGTCAACTGCGGCTGGGGCACCGGCGGTTTCAAGGCGACGCCGGCCGCGGGCTGGACCTTCGCCCACACCATCGCGACCGGCGAACCGCACCCCCTCAACGCCCCCTTCGCCCTCGAACGCTTCACCACGGGCGCACTGATCGACGAACACGGCGCCGCCGCCGTGGCCCACTGAGAGGAGGGTCCGATGCTGCTGATCACCTGCCCGTGGTGCGGCCCGCGCGACGAGACCGAATACCACTACGGGGGACAGGCCCACGTCCCCTACCCGGAGCAGCCCGCGGAGCTCGACGACCGGCAGTGGGCCGAGTACGTCTTCTACCGCGACAACCCCAAGGGTCCCTTCGCCGAACGCTGGATGCACGCCCACGGCTGCCGCCGCTGGTTCAACGCCCTGCGCGACACGGCCACTTACGAGGTGCTCGCCACCTACCGTCTCGACGAGCCGCGCCCCGACCTCGCCGCGCCGGCCGCCGGAGGAGAGCGATGACCGAAAAGCAGCACTTCCGGCTCGGGGGCGGCGGCGGTGTCGACCGCGGCACCGTCCTGCGCTTCACCGTCGACGGACGGGAGCTGACCGGCCACCCCGGCGACACCCTCGCATCCGCGATGCTTGCGAACGGCATAGTCGAGGCCGCCCCGTCCCTCTATCGCGGCCGCCCGCGCGGCATCGTCGCCGCGGGAGTGGAGGAGCCCAACGCCCTTGTGCAGCTCGGGGGTTCATGCTCCGAAGGCATGCTGCCCGCGACGACCGTGGAGCTGTACGACGGCCTGTCCGCCACCACGCTGTCCGGAATGGGGCGGCTCGACCCGACCCCCGACCCCGCCGTCTACGACAAGAAGTACGTGCACACCGACGTCCTCGTGGTCGGCGCGGGACCGGCGGGACTCGCGGCGGCCGCCACCGCCGCCGAGTCCGGCGCCCGCGTGATCCTCGTCGACGACCAGCCGGAGCCCGGCGGCTCCCTGCTCTCCGGACGCGCCGAGACGATCGCCGCACAGCCCGCCCTCGACTGGGTCGCCGACGCCCGCGCGGCACTCGAAGCCGCCCCCGAGGCCGTCCTCCTGCCCCGCACCACGGCATTCGGCAGCTACGACGACAACTACGTACTCGCCCTGCAGCGACGCACCGACCACCTCGGCGCCGACGCCCCCGAACCGTCCGAAGGCGTATCGCGCCAACGGCTGTGGCACATCCGGGCCCGCCAAGTGGTCCTCGCGACCGGCGCACACGAGCGCCCGCTCGTCTTTGCGGGCAACGACCGCCCCGGAGTGATGCTCGCCGCGGCCTCGCGCTCCTACCTCAACCGGTATGCCGTGGCCCCGGGTTCGCGGGCCGTGGTGGCCACGACCAACGACAGCGCGTACGACACGGTCGCCGACCTGCACGCCGCCGGGATCGACATCGCCGCGGTGGCCGACGCGCGCCCCACCCTCTCCCGCCGTGCCTCCGAGGCCGCCGCCGCGACCGGGGTGCGGGTCCTGGCGGGCAGCACCGTGGTCGACACCACGGGCGATGGGCGCCTCACCGGCGTCACCGTCCAAGCCCTCGACGAAAGCGGTCAACTCATTGGCGCCCCCGAGTCGTTCGACTGCGACCTGCTCGCCGTGTCGGGCGGCTGGAGCCCGGTGGTGCACCTGCACAGCCAGCGCCAGGGCAAGCTCCGCTGGGACGAGGACCTGGCCGCCTTCGTCCCCGACGGCAGCGTACGCAACCAGCACGTCGTGGGCGCGGCCCGCGGGACGTACGACCTCGGCAGCGGTCTTGCCGAAGGGCGGCGGGCCGGTGCGCTGGCCGCGACGGACGCCGGATTCCCTGTCCCGGTACCGGCGGCGCCCGCCGAGGAAGGGCGGCCCGCCACCCGCGCCCTGTGGCTGGTCCCCGCGCCCGATTCCGGCTCCGACCCCGCCGCCTGGGACACCCACTTCGTGGACCTCCAGCGCGATGTCACCGTCGCCGACGTGTGGCGGTCAACCGGCGCCGGAATGCGGGGAGTCGAGCACGTCAAGCGCTACACCTCGCTCGGCACGGCCAACGACCAGGGCAAGACGTCCGGCGTCAACGCGATCGGGGTGATCGCAGAAGCGCTCGGCGCGGGCGCGTCCCCCGGGGAGATCGGCACCACCGCCTACCGGGCGCCGTACACGCCCGTGGCCTTCGCCGCCCTGGCCGGGCGTGAGCGCGGCGAGCTGTTCGATCCGGAGCGCACGACCTCCATCCACCCCTGGCACGTGGCCCACGGGGCGCTGTTCGAGGACGTCGGGCAGTGGAAGCGGCCGTGGTACTACCCGGGGGCGGGGGAGGACATGGACGCGGCGGTGGCGCGCGAGTGCCGTGCGGCCCGCGAAGGCGTGGCGTTCATGGACGCCTCCACCCTTGGCAAGATCGAGATCTGGGGCGCCGACGCGGGCGAGTTCCTCAACCGCGTCTACACCAACGCCTTCAAGAAGCTCAAGCCCGGCATGGCCCGTTACGGCGTCATGTGCAAGCCCGACGGGATGATCTTCGACGACGGTGTGACGCTGCGCCTCGAAGAGAACCGCTACTTCATGACGACCACCACGGGCGGCGCCGCCGGTGTCCTCGACTGGCTGGAGGAGTGGCTGCAGACCGAGTGGCCCGAACTCGACGTCCACTGCACCTCGGTGACCGAGCAGTGGTCGACGATCGCCGTCGTCGGCCCCCGGTCGCGCGAGGTCGTCGCCCGGCTCGCCCCCGACATCGACGTGTCGAACGAGGCCTTCCCGTTCATGGCCTTCCGCGAGACCACCCTCGCCTCCGGCATCCCGGCCCGCGTCTGCCGGATCTCCTTCTCCGGTGAACTCGCCTACGAGATCAACGTATCCGCGTGGTACGGCCTGGACGTCTGGGAGGAGGTGGACGCGATCGGCAGGCCGTACGACATCACGCCGTACGGCACCGAGACCATGCACGTCCTGCGCGCCGAGAAGGGGTTCATCATCGTCGGGCAGGACACCGACGGCACCGTCACCCCGCAGGACGCGGGAATGGACTGGGTGATCTCCCGGCGCAAGGACTTCATCGGAAACCGGTCCTACACGCGCGCGGACACGGCCCGCACCGACCGCAGGCAACTGGTCGGCCTGCTGCCGGCCGACCGTACGACGCGACTGCCCGAGGGCTGCCAACTCATCGCGCCGGACACGCCGTTGACCCCGCAGGACGGTCCGGTGCCGATGCTCGGCCACGTCACCTCCAGCTACCACAGCCCGGCCCTCGGCCGCCCTTTCGCGCTCGCCCTCGTCGCCGACGGACGGGCGAGGATCGGCGAGACCCTCCTCGCCCCGGTGGGCGACGACCTGGTGCCCGTCCTGGTGGCCGACTCCGTGCTGTACGACCCCGAAGGGACCAAGCGAGATGGCTGAGTTGACCGAGGCCGCCCCCGGCCCGACGCGCCTGCGCCGCAGCCCGCTGGCGCATCTGGACGAGCGGATGCGCGCCGCCACGGTCACCGGCGCCCGTGGCGTGGCGCTGACCGAGTGGCCGTTCATCACGATGCTGAACCTGCGCGTGGACCCCGCATCCGAAGCGGCCGCCCGCATCGAGCAGAACCTGGGGACGCCGCTTCCCCGGCAGTGCGGGCACACCACCGCGGCCGGGGCCCACACGGCCGCCTGGCTCGGCCCCGACGAGTGGCTCGTCCTCTCCCAGGCCGAAGGCCCCGCTCTGGCCGCCGAGTTGAGGGAGGCGCTCGGCGCGGACCCCGGCTCGGCGGTGGACGTATCGGCGAACCGCACCACGCTGGAGCTGACAGGACCGGCCGCCCGGCAGGTCCTGGAGAAGGGCTGCCCGCTGGATCTTCACCCCCGGACGTTCGGCCCCGGCCGGGCGGTGTCCACCACGGTGGGCCCCGTCCCCGTACTCCTCTGGCAGGTCGAGGGCCAAGTCGACGGCGCACCGACTTACCGCCTCTTCCCGAGGGCCTCCTTCGCCGACTACCTCGCGCGCTGGCTCATCGACGCGATGAGCGAGTACGGCTCCCCGGAGGTGCCCTGATGGCGTCGAGTTCATAGTTCGACGTCGACCACAGCCACAACCCCGACGGCCTGGCCGCGATCGGCCGCGACGCGGAGTCGGCGGTTCTGGACCGAGCGGTCCGCCGGCACTGCGAAGGCCGGGTGTTCGTGCAGGGCAGGTGGACGGTGGTGCTGCGCTGACGGGTGCGGCGTGGTGCTGTGCTGACGGGCGTACGGCTTCATCGCGGCGTTCCGCACCCCCACCCCACCCCATGTCAGGCACCCTGAACCGGCGACCACCAGCCGCCCGTCCGAGAGGCCAGCCATGACCGCGCCGTCCCGCCTCATCAGCACCGTCGACTACCACACGGCGGGCGAGCCCTTCCGCATCGTCCTCGGCGGCGTCCGGCCCCCGCGCGGTGCGACCGTCCTCGACAAGCGCGACGACGCCGTCGCCCGCCTCGACGACATCCGCGTACTGCTGACCCACGAGCCGCGCGGCCACGCCGACATGTACGGCTGCTTCGTCACCGAACCCGACGACGACGGCGCCGACTTCGGCCTGGTCTTCTTCCACCGCGAGGGCTTCAGCACGGCCTGCGGCCACGGCTCCATCGCCGCGGCCGTCTGGGCGTACACCACGGGCCACACCCCGCTGCGCGACGACGGCACGCTCGTCATCGACGTCCCCTCGGGCCGCGTCACCTGCACGGTCCGCGACACCGCGGACGGACACCCGAGGGTCGCCTTCCGCAACATCGCCTCCTACCTGCACGCCCAGGACGTACCGGTGCCCACCCGGCGGGGCACGACCACCACCGACATCGCATACGGCGGCGCCTTCTACGCCATGGTCGACACCCGCACCCTCGGCCTTGAGGTCTCCCGCGACCGGCTGCCCGAACTCATCGGCCTGGCCGCCGAGATCAAGACCCACGTCACCAAGAACCACCCCCTGGCCGACCCGGAGGACCCCCGGATCAACGGCCTGTACGGCGTGATCTTCCACGACAGGATCGCCACGGAGGAAGGCCGCGTCGAGGAACGCAACGTCACCGTCTTCGCCGACGGCCAGGTCGACCGTTCCCCGTGCGGCAGCGGCACCAGCGCCCGCATCGCCACCCTCGCCGCGCGCGGGGAGCTCACCGAGAACGCCGTGCTCGTCAATCACGGCATCCTCGGCACCACCTTCCTCGGCCGCATCGCCGCCGCGACCACGGCGCATGGGAAGTCCGCCGTCATCCCCGAGGTCGAGGGCACGGCGTACGTCACCGGCTACAACACCCTGGTCGTCGATCCGCGGGACGAGCTGCCGACCGGATTCCTGCTGCCGTCCTCGTAGGGCGCTGCTTGGCGCGCCGCGCGTCGCGTCGCGTGGCGCGCCGCCGAAAAAGGGCTGGCGCCCCGCGCCGCGGCCCGCCTATCGTTGGGGCCGTTCCGGAGAGGCCGCTCCACGCGGCCCTGATCCGCCGTATGTACCAGGAGGTGTGACCGATGGCTGTCGTTGAGATGGGCGCTGCCCGCATCGAGAAGTCCGTTCATTCCACCTCCGTGGTCACCGGCTGACCTTCCGCTTCACCTTCGCGCGCCAGCGTGCGCGTGCGCCGGGGCCACCCCTGTGAAGGGTCCCCCTTGTCTTCTCTCTCTGCATCCATGCAGGCTTCTTCTCCGTCTTCGCACCCTCTCGCGCCCTACGGCTGGGACGAGAACTGGGAAGCCGAGTTCACCCCGTACGCGGCGCAGGGCCTGCTGCCCGGCCGTGTCGTACGCGTCGACCGCGGTCAGTGCGACGTGGTCACGGCGGACGGAACCGTCCGCGCCGACACCGAGTTCGTCGTCCCGCGCGACCCGATGAAGGTCGTATGCACCGGTGACTGGGCCGCCGTCGACCCCGAGGGCGGCGACCCGCGCTACGTGCGTACGCTCCTTCCGCGCCGCACCGCCTTCGTGCGCTCCACCTCCTCCAAGCGGTCCGAGGGTCAGATCCTCGCGGCCAACGTGGACCACGCGATCATCGCGGTCTCGCTCGCCGTCGAGCTCGACCTCGGGCGTATCGAGCGGTTCCTGGCCCTGGCCTGGGAATCGGGCGCCCAGCCGGTGGTCGTCCTCTCCAAGGCCGACCTGGTGCCGGACGCCACGGGCCTGTCCTATCTCGTCGAGGACGTGGAGACGACGGCCCCCGGCGTCCTGGTGCTCCCCGTCAGCGCCGCCACCGGCGAAGGCGTCGAGATCCTCGCGGCCGTCGTCGCCGGCGGTACGTCCGTGCTGCTCGGCCAGTCCGGAGCGGGCAAGTCGACGCTGGCCAACGCGCTGGTCGGCGAGGACGTCATGGACGTCAACGCCGCCCGCGACGTGGACGGCAAGGGCCGGCACACCACCACGACCCGCAACCTCCTGGTGCTGCCCGGAGGCGGAGTCCTCATCGACACGCCGGGCCTGCGCGGCGTGGGCCTGTACGACGCCGGATCGGGTGTCGGCCAGGTCTTCTCCGAGATCGAGGACCTGGCGCGGGACTGCCGCTTCCAGGACTGCGCGCACACCGCCGAGCCCGGCTGCGCGGTGCTCGCCGCCCTGGAGGACGGCACACTGCCGGAACGCCGTCTCGACAGCTACCGCAAGCTGATCCGCGAGAACCAGCGGATCGTCGCCAAGACGGACGCACGGGTCCGTGCGGACATGCGCCGCGTGTGGAAGATGCGGGGCGCGGAGGGGCGGGCGGCGATGGAGGCGAAGCGGGGGCGTATCCGCTGAGCGCCTCGCTGTGAGGGCGGTGAGGGAGCTGCGGGCCGGTGGGGGCTGGTCGCGCCCACGCGGCGGAGCCGCAGATGTCACAGCCCCGCGCCCCTTACGGGGCACGGTACGCGCAACGTGATGTCCGATTCCCGCCAGCCGGGTCGCCGGGGAGGCCGCACACTGGATGACGTGATCGATATCGATGAGGAGACCAGGTACGAGGCGGTACGCAGCCGCGATGCCCGCTTCGACGGTGAGTTCTTCTTCGCCGTCGAGACCACCGGCATCTACTGCCGGCCCAGCTGCCCCGCCGTCACCCCCAAACGGCAGAACGTCCGCTACTACACCACGGCCGCCGCCGCCCAGGGCTCCGGCTTCCGGGCCTGCCGCCGCTGCCGCCCGGACGCCGTGCCCGGGTCCGCCGAGTGGAACGTACGCGCGGATGTCGTCGGCCGTGCCATGCGCATGATCGGCGACGGTGTCGTCGACCGCGAGGGCGTCCCCGGTCTCGCGGTACGGCTCGGCTACAGCGCCCGGCAGGTGCAGCGGCAACTGACGGCCGAACTGGGCGCCGGCCCCGTCGCCCTCGCACGGGCCCAACGGGCGCACACCGCAAGGGTGTTGCTGCAGACCACGGGCCTGCCGATCACGGAGATCGCGTTCGCCGCGGGGTTCGCCAGTGTGCGGCAGTTCAACGACACCATCCGGGCTGTGTACGCGATGACGCCGACCGCGCTGCGGGACGCGGCGCCGCGGAGGGGGGCCGCGGGACGGGCGACTCCGGCGGCCGGTGTTCCGCTGCGGCTGGCCTACCGGGGGGCCTACCAGGCGGGCGCCGTCTTCGACCTGCTGGCGGGTGAGGCGGTCGACGGGGTGGAGCAGGTCACCGGAGAGCCGGGCGGGCGGACCTATCGGCGTACGCTGCGGCTGCCGTACGGGACGGGGATCGCGGCGGTGGAGGAGCGCGACCACGGGGTCGGCGGCTGGCTCGACACCCGGCTGCACCTGACCGACCTGCGGGATCTCACCACGGCGGTGCAGCGGCTGCGCCGGCTCTTCGACCTGGACGCGGATCCGTACGCCGTGGACGAGCGCCTCGGCTCCGACCCGCGGCTTGCCCCACTGGTCGCTGCCCGCCCCGGTCTTCGCTCGCCCGGGGCGGCGGATCCCGATGAGTTCGCGGTGCGGGCGCTTGTGGGGTGTGCGGGGGCCTCGGAGCTTGTGCAGCGGTACGGCAAGACGCTGGACGCGCCGTGCGGCACGCTGACCCATGTCTTCCCCGAGCCCGGGGCGCTGGCCGGGGAGCCGGGCCCTCTGGGCGTACTGGCCGCGGCGCTGGCCGACGGCCGGGTCAGGCTGGACGCCGGGGCGGACCGGGATGACGCGGAGGCGGGACTGCTCGCGCTGCCGGTTGAGCCGGAGACCGCGGCGGTCATCAGGATGCGGGCGCTGGGTGATCCGGATGTGGCGCTGCGGGGGGAGGAGCCGGTGCCGGACACGTGGCGGCCGTGGCGGTCTTACGGGGGGTGGCATCTACGGGTGGGGTGAACCCCGCCCAAGACCGCCGCTTCGCGGCGAATCTTTCCCGCCCACCCACCCGATTGCCCCGCAGCGCCCCAGGCGAGTTTCCCACCCGCCCACCCGATTGCCCCGAAGTTGCCCGCCCACCCCGTCAGTAGGTCGTCCACCCCGTCGGTAGGCCTTCCAGCCCGGCCGCAGTTCTCTTTTCAGCCCGTCCGGCGTTTGAGGACGAACTCGCCGGAGGCGGTGATCTGCGGTCACCTCGCGGCCGGCGGAGCCGGAAAAGATTCGGGTAGGGGTGGGGTTGGGGAAAGAAACCCCCACCCCTACCCCTCCAGCCCCCAGCTATGGATCCGCCGAGGATGGATGCGGATCAGTTCCTCGCTGAAGTGGGGGCCCAAATCGTGCGGCCCCGTGAGGAGTTCCGCTTCGCCGCGGATGTCGACGCCCCGCACCTTCCACGGCCGCACACTCACAATGTCGTCCACGACCAGCGAAACCTTCGGATTCCCCCGCAGATTGCGCCACTTCTTCGTCGTCCCCAGCGCATACCCACCCACCAGAATCGTCCCGTCGTCCTGTGGAAAGAAGCCGACAGGATTCGCCTGCGGCTGCCCCGCCGCATCGACGGTCGCCATCCGCCCAAGCCGCTGCGACTTGAGGTACGCCCGCTCGGCCTCGCTGAATTCGGTCATGCCGCGAGCCTCGCACGCGTACCCCGCCCCGGCCTAGGAGTTCCCCGGAAGCCCCCACCGCGCCGCCGCCGCATTCGGCTCGACCGGCGCGATCCGCAGATCGGGCCGGTCACCCTTGGCCGTCACAAGGGCCGACTCGCCCTTCCCGAGGGCGATCCGAACCGCCCCGCCGCCCACATCCTCGTACGGCAAGGGACGGCCACGCCCGTCCCGCACCTCCACCGCCCCGGAGATCCCGTGCCGCACCACACACGGCGCCCCCGCCTCACTCACAAGCCGGACCCACCGAGTCGCCCCACCCTCCCGCACCGCGCTCAGCAGAAAAGCCCCCTGCGTACGGAAGTTGTGCACGACCAGGTCCGCCCACTCCGCAGGCAGCGCGGGGAAGACGCGGATGACATCACCCCAGGACTGGCAGACCATGTCGTGCAGGGACTGCGCCGCGGACAGCGGGGTCTCGATGACCGGGCCCGACTCCTTGTACATGGTGTTGGGCTGGATGAAGCGCGCCATCAGCTGCCCGAGGTACTTCAGCGCGTCCTCACCCTTGCCGAGCAGCGCCGACATGGAGGCGGCCCCGGTGAACGTATAGCCCTGCAGGGCCCCTTCGAAGCCGACCCAGTGGGCCAGGGACTTCTCGATCAGGGCGCGTTCGTCCGCCGTGCGGCCCGTCACCTCGTACAGGGGGTAGACCGCGAGCATGTGGGAGTAGTGGCGGTGCGACTTCGCGAAGGGGATGTCCGCGCCGATCATGTAGCCGTTCGCATCGGTCGGGTACGCCGCGAGCCTGCTGCCGACCTCCCGCCAGCGCGGGGTCAACTCGTCCTCCACGCCCAGGAGTTCCGCCGTGCCGAGGAGCGTGCGGCAGCCCCATTTCAGCAGCATCAGGTCGTAGTTGCAGTCCTTCGAATTGCCGCCGTACTCGGGCGAATACGTCGCCGGCAGGTGCAGCTTGCCGTCCGCTCCCGGCTCCAGGAAGTGCAAGTAATAGTTGATCGCCTTCCTTAGAAGTGGGAACAGGACGTCCCGCAGGATCGACTTGTCCATCGTGTGGCGGTAGCTCAGCCAGACGTTGTGCAGCGCCCAAGTGAGGTTGCCGACCTCGGGAGTCGGAGGATCCTGGCCCGGAATGCCGACTCCGTAGCCGCCGTCCGTCACCGAAGCGCCGTTCACCAGGGACGGGTCCGTGGTGCGGGGGACGCCGAGGGAGTCGGCTCGGCATGCGATGCGTGGCCGCAAGGGGGGCTGCGGGTGCCGTGAATCACTGCCCGCCGGTGAGCAGCGGCTGTACGGCGGTCGAGACGCCGTCGAGCTCCGCGACCTCGGCGGGCGGGTTGCCCGCGTACCCCTCGGGCAGCGGTTTGAAGGCGGCGCGCGGGCTGATCGCCTCGGCCGGGTGGAAGACCCAGCGGAAGCCGCGCTCGCCCGCGCTGGGGGTGACCTCGACGGTCAGCACGGAGCGTGTGTTGTGCACCTGTGCGCGGATCCGCAGCGTGCCCTTGTCGGTGGTGAGGGTGCCGGTCAGCTCGGCGTCGCGCAGCCGCAGGCGCCAGTCGATGCCGGTGATGGCGCCGACGGGTTCGAGGGTGAAGTGGCCGATGGGGAGGCGCGCGAGGCCGAAGAGCGAGCCGAACTGGGGGCGGTGGTCCTGCACCTCGGAGTGCTGGATGTTGAAGCGGATCGCGGAGGCCGCGGCGCCCGGCTCCGTGCCCGGTTCCTCACTCGGCTCCGCGTAGATTCCCGAGCCTAGGAAGCCGTTGCCGAGGTAGGGGCCCTCGTACCAGGTCTTCGGCATCTGCTGCCAGACGAGGTCGGCGTCGTCGAGCGCGGTCCGCCAGGGGTCGCCCGGCGCGCGCACCTCCGCCGCTGCCTGGGCTGCCGCCGTGGCCTGCGCGGGCAGGCCCCCGGCGAGCAGCGCACCGCCGACCGCCGATCCGGTGGCGAGCACGGTTCTTCTGGACGGTCTTGGCATCGCGTCTCCCGAGTCATCGGAGCTTTACCTCGCTGAAAGCTAGAGAGGGTGCGCCATCCCGTCAATGAGTCGGGAGAGATCCGATGCAAAGACTGTATGTGAACTGATTTCGGCTACTCGGCCCGCTACTCGGCCCGCTACTCAGCCCGGCTACTCGGCCCGGCCGCTCGACCCCGGCCGCTCAGCCCCAGATCACCGCCCCCAGCCACGCCCCCGCGATCAGCAGACACGCGAACAGCTCCGTCAGGACGCTCCAGCCGCCCGCCCGCATGGCCGTCCGCGTCGCCGTCACCGCCTCGCCGTGCCCGCCCAGGCGCAGCCGCTCCCCGAGGTAGATCCCCCCGATGAACCCCGGTATCGCTCCGATCACCGGCAGCACACAGAACCCGATGAGCGCCCCGCCGCCCGCGTACACGGCCGTACGGCGCGTCGCCCCGCTCTGCCGGAAGCGGCGTGGTGGCAGCAGCCAGCGGATGCCCTGGGCGAGCAGGAGGACGAGGGTCGCGCCGACCAGGACGCCCCAGGCGACCGCGGAGGCGTCCTTGAGCGCCCACCACAGGACCGCGGCCCACACCAGCCACGGCCCCGGAACACCGGGCACAAGCACTCCGCACAGGCCGAGCAGCAGCACCACCGCGACCAGCAGGAGTTCCCACACTCCCATCTGCCAAGCGTGCAGGAATCAGGAGAAAACCGCAGGTCGCGAGAGTCGAGGCCGCCCCGCACGGAAGCCCCGGAGGCGTCAGCGGGCCACCCAGCCCCGCTCGTACGCATGCCACCCCAGCTGAAGCCGCGTCGTCACGCCCGTCAGCTCCATCAGGCGCTTGACCCGCCGTTGCACCGTCCGCAGGCCCAGATCGAGCTGCTTGGCCACGCTCGCGTCGGTCAGGCCCGCGAGCAGCAGGGAGAGGATCTCGAGGTCGGCGCCGTCGGGGCCCTCCGGGGCGTCCTCGGTGACCGCATGGCCGCCCTCGCCGAGCCGGAGCGGCAGCGCGTCCCGCCACACCGCCTCGAAGAGCCCCGTCAGGGATTCGAGCAGGCCGCTCGCATGCACCACGAGCGCGGCCGGTTCCGCGGTGCGCGAGGTCAGCGGCACCATCGCGAGCGAGCCGTCGGCGATCACCAGCTTGGTCGGGACGCGGTCCACGACGCGCACCTGTTCGTTGCGGCCGATCGCCGTCGACAGTTCGAGCAGCCCGGTGGGGAGCGCGAGGACCGAGCGCTCGACCACCACGCGGTAGGCGACGCCGCGGCCCGCCGCCTGCTCCTCCGCGTCGTTCTCCATGCCGGAGACCACGACCGGGTTGCCGGTCACCAGGGCGCAAACCTCGTCGCTCGCGCCGAGCTGCAGCTGGAGGAAGCGCTGCGCGACGGCGCCCGCGCCGGTGACCACCTCGACCAGGTCGTGCACCGCGGGCTCGGCGGCCTGCGCCCGGTACTCCTCGGCGAGCAGCGTCGCCGCAAGCTCCGCCTTCTCCAGTTCGTGCCGCTGCTGCGTCAGGAGCGCGCCGAGCGCCACGGCGGGCGGGGCCGCCACCCACCGGCCTGCTTTTCCGGACGCCTGTGCCGCCAGGCCGTGCCGTTCAAGGCGGCGCAGCGCGTGCACCGTCTCCGGCTCGCCCAGCGTCAGCCGCCGCGCGAGATCGGGCACGTCGGCGGCCCCCACCGCCACCAGTGCGCGGTACGCCGACTCATGTGTCTCGTCCAGACCTATCGCAGCAAGCATGCGGCGACGTCCCTCCCCAAGGATCCGTTCCGACGGCTCCGTGGCGGAAAACGGCCACGGCGTAAACCCGCCCCAGGACATCATCCCCGTACCAGCCACCTCTCTGCCAAGGTGACGCCACCGCAGCACCAACCGCAGCGGTGAATACGGCCTTTGGGCCGGTTCATCCTGCGGTCATGCATGCCCGTCAACCCTGGGGACAGCGATGCGTCCCCCAAGCAGGTCTGGCTGAAAACCGAACTGACGGACGCGAACAACAGTTCCGTCGCGCAGACCGTGGCCCGCGCCTACGACGTGCGTTAGTCACATAGACACCGCCGGGCGGTCCTCCCGTGGGGGGTGGGCCCGCCCGGCGGCCCTCAATCCGTCGCCCGACGGCCGGAATTTCCGGATGAACCGTTTTCGTACGGCCCGTGCGGTGGACAATAGGGGCATGAGTCAGCAGGGGGAGCAGCACACCGGGGCCTCCGGCCAGGAAGACGACTGGTGGGGTCAGCTGTACGACGACTCCGCACCCGACACGGGCCCGGCGCAGGTGGCCGACACCCTCGACGACAGATTCGCCTCGGCGGTGTCCGCGTCGTCCACGGGAACTGCCCCTGGGGACGCCGATACTGCGGGCGATCCCGCCCAACAGGGCGTATTCGGCGAGCAGTTCGAGGACCGGCCTGGCCCTGCCGCCCGCCCCTGGGAACCCCCCGCGGCTCCGGCAGGTCCCGTGACCTTTCCGGCGGGACCGAAGCCGCCCGCGGGGGCCCCGAGCCGCACCACCGCGGTCCCGGCGCCCCGCCCGCCCGACGAATCCGCGGGCCCGCCGCTGTCTGGACGTACCGAAGAACCGGAGCGGACGCCGGAGCCGACGACGCCGGAACCACCCGCGTCCGCACCCGCCCCCGCCCCCGCCGAAGCCTCACGCGCCGTCGACTACGTGGGCGACGGCCCGCCCACCTACGACGCCGAGCCCACCGTGCTGCCCGCCGCCGACCCCGACGACCTGGCGGACCTGGTCGCCGACACCGTTCTCGACGGCGCGCGCTACGGCACGGCCACCCTGCGGGCGGTCTCCGTGCGCGGGGACTCCGCCAGGTACCGGGGCGAGCCGCGCCGTGACTCGCTGCTCACCGCCCGGTTCGGGACGGGCGACGGCGCCCTGGTCCTGGTCGCCATGGCCACCGGCGCGCGGGCCACGCCGGGCGCCCACCGGGCGGCCGCCGACGCCTGTGCGTGGATCGGCCGTGCCGTGGGCCGCAGTCACCAGCGGCTCGCCGAGGACATCAGGGCCGCCCGGCGCGGCGACCTGAAGAGCGGCCTGCACCGCCTCACCGACCGCAGCCTCGGCAAGCTCCGCGCGCAGGCCGCCGACCTCGGCGTGGAGCCCGATGAGTACGCCGCTTCCCTGCGCTGCCTGCTGCTGCCCGCCGACCCCGACTGCCGCACCCGTGTCTTCTTCGGCGTCGGCGGCGGCGGACTCTTCCGCCTCCGCGGCGGGGAGTGGCAGGACATAGAGCCACGGGTCTCGGACCCCGCGGGCGAGGCGGGACCTCCGGTGGTCGGCTTCGGCTCGGTGCCTTCGGAGACCCCCGATGGCGACCGCCTCACCATGGACATGGGGATCATCACGCCGCCGAGTCCCTATGAGCCGGCCCCTGAGCCGCCGCCCCGCGAGCCGTTCCGCTTCCGCGCCTCCGTCGCCCGCCCGGGTGACGCCCTGCTGCTCTGCAGCGGGGGCCTCGCCGAGCCGCTGCGCGGCGAGCCCGACCTCGCGGGACACCTCACCCAGCGGTGGTCGGACGCCGGTCCGCCCGGCCTCGCGGAGTTCCTCGCGGACATCCAGGTCAGGGTCAAGGGGTACGCCGACGACCGGACCGCGGCCGCCGTTTGGGAGGCGTGAGCGCCCGCACTGTGAATTCATGGACCCCAAGAGCGTCAAGGGGACTGAAGGGTTCGTGAAGCCATGGCCAAGCAGAACGTCGCCGAACAGTTCGTCGACATCCTCGTCCGCGCGGGCGTCAAGCGCCTGTACGGAGTCGTGGGCGACAGCCTGAACCCGGTGGTGAACGCGATCAGGCGCACCAAGGGACTCGACTGGGTGCAGGTGCGCCACGAGGAGACCGCCGCCTTCGCCGCGGGCGCCGAGGCCCAGATCACCGGGAGCCTCGCCGCCTGCGCCGGTTCCTGCGGGCCCGGCAACCTCCACCTGATCAACGGCCTGTACGACGCGCACCGCTCCATGGCCCCGGTCCTCGCCCTTGCCTCTCACATCCCTTCGAGCGAGATCGGTCTCGGCTACTTCCAGGAGACGCACCCGGACCAGCTGTTCCGCGAGTGCAGCCACTACAGCGAGATGATCTCCAACCCGAAGCAGATGCCCCGGCTGCTCCAGACCGCCATCCAGCACGCGATCGGGCAGAGCGGCGTCAGCGTGGTCACGCTGCCGGGAGACGTCGCCGACCAGCCCGCTCCCGACAAGGCCATCGAGACCGCCCTGGTCACATCGCGCCCCTCCGTACGCCCCGGCGACGCGGAGATCGAGCAGCTCGCCGCGATGATCGACGAAGCCGACAAGGTCACCCTTTTCTGCGGCAGCGGCACGGCCGGCGCGCACGCCGAGGTCATGGAGTTCGCCGAGAAGATCAAGTCCCCGGTGGGCCACGCCCTGCGCGGCAAGGAATGGATCCAGTACGACAACCCGTACGACGTCGGCATGAGCGGGCTCCTCGGCTACGGCGCTGCCTACGAGGCCACCCACGAATGCGACCTCCTTATCCTCCTCGGCACGGACTTCCCCTACAACGCCTTCCTGCCCGACGACGTCAAGATCGCCCAGGTCGATGTGCGCCCCGAGCGCCTCGGCCGCCGCTCCAAGCTGGACCTCGCCGTCTGGGGCGACGTACGCGAGACCCTGCGCTGTCTCACACCGCGCGTCACCCCCAAGTCGAACCGCCGCTTCCTCGACAAGATGCTCAAGAAGCACGCGGACGCCCTCGAAGGCGTCATCAAGGCGTACACGCGCAAGGTCGAGAAGCACATCCCGATCCACCCCGAGTACGTCGCGTCCGTCGTCGACGAACTCGCCGCCGACGACGCCGTGTTCACCGTCGACACGGGCATGTGCAACGTCTGGGCGGCCCGCTACATCTCACCGAACGGCAAGCGCCGCATCATCGGCTCCTTCAGTCATGGCTCGATGGCCAACGCCCTGCCGCAGGCGATCGGCGCCCAGTTCACCGACCGCAGGCGCCAGGTCGTCTCGATGTCGGGCGACGGCGGATTCTCCATGCTGATGGGCGACTTCCTCACGCTGGTCCAGTACGACCTGCCGGTGAAGATCGTCCTGTTCAACAACTCCTCCCTGGGCATGGTCGAGTTGGAGATGCTGGTGGCAGGACTTCCGTCCTTCGGCACCGCCAACCACAACCCCGACTTCGCCGCCGTGGCCCGCGCGGCCGGTGCCTACGGCGTCCGCGTGGAGAAGCCCAAGCAGCTCGCGGGCGCCCTGAAGGACGCCTTCGCGCACAAGGGCCCCGCCCTCGTCGACATCGTCACCGACCCGAACGCCCTCTCCATCCCGCCCAAGATCAGCTCCGAGATGGTGACCGGCTTCGCGCTCTCCGCCAGCAAGATCGTCCTGGACGGCGGCGTCGGCCGCATGGTCCAGATGGCGCGCTCCAACCTGCGGAACGTGCCCCGGCCTTGACGTTCCGTCAGGCGGGCCGAAGCCGCAGGGTGAGAATCTGGAACGGCCGCAGGTCGAGCGCCAGGCCCGCGCTGTCCGTCTCGGCCGGCCCCTGCGGTCGTTCAAGGAGATCCGTCACCTGCGCCGCGCTCACCGCGAACGACGTGGTGAGCGCCGCCGCCGCGCGCCCGCCCCGCGACTCGTAGAGCCGCACCACGACATCACCGCTCCCGTCGTCCGCGAGCTTCACCGACTCCACGGTCACCGCCGGGTTGTCGACGCTCACAAGGGACGGCAGCACGGGTGCTTCGGCCAGCCGCAGCGGCAGATTCAGGGCGAGGCCCTCCGCGACCGCGTCGCCCGTCGTGGCGCCGGGCAGCAGCGCGTACGTGAACCGGTGCGTGCCCAGATCCGTCTCCGGGTCCGGGCTGTGCGGGGCGCGCAGCAGCGTGAGCCGCACGGTGGTGCCGAGCCCGTCCGCGTGCGGCGCGCGCGTCACATCATGGCCGTACGTCGAGTCGTTGAGCACCGCGACGCCATACGCCTCCTCGGCGACCCGCAGCCACCGGTGTGCGCAGATCTCGAAACGGGCCGCGTCCCAGCCGGTGTTGGCGTGTGTCGTGCGGTGCACATGCCCGAACTGGATCTCGGCGGCGGACCGTTCGGCGTGCACGTCCAGCGGGAAGGCGGCCTTGAGGACTTTCTCCGACTCCCGCCAGTCGACGTCCGTGACCACGTCGACACGCCGGCTGCCCGCCGCGAGCCGGATCTCCTGCGTGATGCGCGAGTCCCCGAAGACCCGCACCACGCGGACGGCGACCCGCAGCGGCCCGTCCTCCACCAGCTCGACGGACTCGGCGTCCGTGAGGTCGGTGTGCGTGTTGCGGTAGTGCCGGTCGAGGTCCCAGGCGTCGTAGTGCGTGGGATGGTCGGGGTGCAGCTGGAGGAGGTTGCCGCGCGAACCGGGGGAGAGGACCTCGCGGCCGGCGTCGAGATCGCTTACGGAGGTCAGGAGCCCGTCCGTGTCGATGGTGACGCGGAGATGTTCGTTCCCCAACACGATGGTGCTGTCGGCGAGTTGAGCCGTGACACCGGCACCCGGAGCGCGGGTGTGCCCGGCCGCCACCGCGAGGCTCTGCGTGCCGAGGGCCGGGACGTTCACGTGCACCAGGGCCCCCGCGCTGCTCGTGACGACCTCGCTGCGGGCGTACGGCGACGCGTTGAGCACGGCGGGCTCGCCCGCGCCGAGGGACCGCACCGCGTCGGCGGTGATCTCATCGAGCTCGGCAAGCACCCGTGCGTAGGTGTCGCGGGCCTCACGGTGCACCCAGGCGATCGACGAGCCCGGCAGGATGTCGTGGAACTGGTGCAGCAGCACCGTCTTCCACAGCCGGTCGAGCGCCTCGTACGGGTAGGCGTACGAGGGGTCCCGCAGCGAGGCCGCGGTGCACCACAACTCGGCCTCGCGCAGGGCGTGTTCGCTGCGCCGGTTGCCGCGCTTGGTCGCCGCCTGCGTGGTGTACGTCGCCCGGTGCAGCTCCAGATACAGCTCGCCGGACCAGACCGGTGCCCGCTCCCCGTACTCCTCCTCGGCGGCCGCGAAGAACGCCGAAGGGCGCTCGATCTCGACGCGCGGCGAACCCTCCAGGGAGCGAAGGCGCCGCGCACGCTCCATCATCTCGCGGGTGGGGCCGCCCCCGCCGTCGCCCCAGCCGAACGGCACGAGCGAGCGGGACGCGCGGCCCTTCTCGGTGAAGTTGCGCTCGGCGTGGGCGAGTTCGGCGCCGTGGAACTGCGAGTTGTAGGTGTCCACCGGCGGGAAGTGCGTGAAGACACGGGTGCCGTCGATGCCCTCCCACCAGAAGGTGTGGTGCGGCATCTTGTTGGACTGGTTCCAGCTCAGCTTCTGCGTGAGGAACCAGCGGACGCCCGCCAGCTTCGCCAACTGCGGGAAGGCGGCGGTGTATCCGAAGGAGTCCGGCAGCCAGATCTCCTCCGTCTCGACGCCGAGCTCCTCGCGGAAGAACCGCATCCCGTGCGTGATCTGCCGCGCGAGGGCCTCACCGCCCGGCATGTTGGCGTCCGACTCGACCCACATCGAGCCCACCGGCGCCCAAGTCCCGTCCGTCACCGCCTTCTTGATGCGCTCCCAGATGTGCGGCTGATGCTCCTTCACCCAGGCGTACTGCTGGGCCTGCGAGCAGGCGAAGACCAGCTCCGGATACTCCTCGGCCAGCGCCGTCACATTGGCGAAAGTGCGGGACGCCTTGCGCACCGTCTCGCGCAGCGGCCACAGCCAGGCCGAGTCGATGTGCGCGTGCCCGGCGGCGGACACGCGGTGCGCGCTTGCGTGGGCGGGGCTCGCGAGGACCCCGGCGAGCTCGGCGCGGGCGGCGGCGGCCGTGCCCGGCACATCGTGCAGATCGAGCGCGTCGAGCGCCCGCTCCAGCGCCCGCAGGATCTCGTGGCGGCGCGGCCGGGCCGCATCCAGCTCGTACATCAGCTCCGAGAGGACCTCGATGTCCAGGGTGAGCCGCCAGGCCTCCTCGTTCAGTACGGCGAGATCGGCAGAGGCGAATCGGTAGATGGGCCGATCGCCCGCGGTCAGTACGTCGCCGAGCGGCGTCGGCTCGAAGTCACGCAGAACGGCCGGATTGGCCGCCGCCTCCAGGAGCAGATGCACCGGTTCACCCCCCTGCGCGGGGGCCGCCACGGGGATGTGCCGGTTGCGTGGGTGAACACCCTTCAGAGGAACACCCGAAGCGTCGTACACCAGACCCTCGGCCTGGAAACCGGGCCCGTCACCGGTGAACCCGGGGTCGACGACCACCTCGACGCGCCGCCCGCGCCATGCGTCGGGCACCTGCCCCCGCAGCCGGAACCAACTGGTTGACCAGGGACTTCCCCACTCCGTCCCGGTCTCGAAAGGCGTGTACGACGCCTTCAGCGCCTCGGCGACGGGCACCGGCTCGCCCGGGGCGTGCCAGACCGAGAGGGCGAGCGGCACACGGTCCGTGTACTGGGCGGGGCGGATGAACTGCCGCAGGGCGCGCTCCAGGCGGCCCTCAACCAGCAGTCGGTCGTCGTGCACGGCGGCTCCTCGGCAGGCTCGGACGGACTCACGCGGGATCTCCCGGGATCATGCGGGAACGATCCACCGCTTCACTTCCCCGTGGGGCCAGGGCGCACCCGTTCCTTTGATTGATGAATGGACATGAGTGCCGCCAACCGGGTGGGGCATGCATTCCGTGAGCGCGTTCGAGCAAGGAGGAACAGGACTCATTTTGTGGGCGGGGGTCATGACAAGGCAGGTACGAGGGGGTGGTCCCCGTCGATCCGGGGCTGCTTCGCCGAAGGCACGGGACGAGCCGACCGACGACATGGTCGGGGAGTCCGACCGGGCTCAACTCCGGCGCAGATTGGGGCGATCAGACCTACGGGCGGTTCCCGAGGTACGCGGGGCGCTGCGTGAACTCCTGCGCTCCTGGGGCAAACCGGGAAGATCCGAGATAGCCGAGCTGCTGACCAGCGAACTGGTCACGAACGCACTGGTGCACACCGATCACGACGCGATCCTGACGGCGACCGTCGGGCCGGGCCGCCTGCGGGTCGAGGTCAGGGACTTCGTGGGGCGCCGCCCCAAGCTGCGGGTACCGAACGCCGACGACGGTACGCACGGCAGAGGCCTGGTCCTCGTGCAGTCCCTCGCCGACGCCTGGGGCGTGCGGGCGCACGGGGTGGGGAAGGTGGTGTGGTTCGAACTGGACGGCGGCCCGGTGTGACCCGGACCGCCGACCGTTACCCGCCCTGCATCAACCGAACTGCTGCTCAAGGTCCTTGAGCTTCTGCTCCAGGGAGTCGAGCCTCGGCAGCGTCTGTGTGTCGTCCTCGGCCGTGAGGTCGACGGTCACCGGCGTGGCGGCGTCAGGGCCACTCCTGACGGCCTGGAGGGAGGGGCGGGAGCGCAGCGCCAGCTGTTCCTGCGGCGCTATGGCAGGGTCCGCGCCGACCTGCGCGGACCCTGCGGCCGGTGCCACGGCCTGCATGTCGACCTGGCGTCCGCCGCGTCCCGGCAGGGCGCGGTGGCCCCGGCTGATCGCCTTGAGCTGCGCGCGCTCCAGCTTCTCCCGGTCCCGCCTGCGGGTCCGGGTCTGCTCCTTCTCGCGCCGGTCCTCACGGACCTCCTCGACCGCCTCGTCCAGGGTGCGTACGCCTTCGAGGAGCATCAGCGACCAGGCGCCGAAGGTCTCGCGGGGCGCGCGCAACCAGCGCACGATGCGGATCTGCGGCAACGGCCGCGGCACCAGGCCCTGTTCACGCAGCGCGGCACGGCGGGTCTGCTTCAGTGCGCGGTCGAAGAGCACCGCCGCCGAGAGCGACATCCCCGCGAAGAACTGCGGGGCGCCCGCGTGGCCGAGGCCCCTGGGCGCGTGCACCCAGTTGAACCAGGCGGCCGCGCCCGCGAACGTCCACACGAGGAGCCGCGAGCCGAGCGCCGCGTCCCCGTGGCTCGCCTCGCGCACGGCGAGCACGGAGCAGAACATCGCCGCCCCGTCGAGCCCGAACGGGACCAGGTACTCCCAGCCGCCGGACAGGTTCAGGTTCTGCCGGCCGAAGCCGACAAGGCCGTGGAAGGAGAGTGCGGCGGCGACCGCCGCACAGCAGAAAAGCAGTACGTACGAAGCCGATCCATAGATCGCTTCCTTGCGCCTGCGGCGCTCCTCGCTGCGCTCCCACGATTCGTCGCTGGAGGCGCCGGCGGCCTTCTGTCCGGCCCGCTTGCCGCGTGCGAGTACCGCCACCGCGACCAGCATGCCCAGGAGCAGGACGCAGCCAGGAAGCAGCCAGTCCAGCGATATGTCGGTCAGTCTCATCTGGGGTCCTTGCGTCGCGGTAGGGCGTTCGGGCGCCATAGTGACCCAATCCCGGTGGCCCTCAGAGGGGTTTCGGGGCAAGAGAACGCGTTGGGGGGTGCAAAGGGGTGCGGCGCGCGCCGTTTTGCTCGAACTCAGCGGCCAGGAAGGCGAGTTGAGTTCGATTAAACGGACACGAAAGGGTGGTTCAGGGGGAAGCGGCTGAGGTTTTGGAGACCGTGGGGGCGCTGTGGGGCGCTGGGGGGCGGTCAGGCCGCGGCACTGAGCCGTGCGACGCGCTCCGTGTCGCAGGTGCGCGGGCAGGTCACACAGGTGTCCTCGGGACGCAGCGTGTAGAACATGCAGCAGCTCGCGCGGTCGCGGGTCGGCAGGGACTCGCCGTTCGGCCCCGTCAGCTCCCGGAACCCGGCCGTCCCGACGTACGGCTTGGTGGCGCCGGGCAGCAGCAGCTCAAGATCCTGTGTGGCGCGCTGCTCCTCGCCCAGGAGGTGGGCGATGTACCAGAGACCTTCGACGATCTCGTCCGTGGCGACGCTCCACAGGGCGCGCGAGCGGCGCCGCATCCGGGGCCCGAAGGCGTCGAGCAGCGGTCCCAGGTGCTCGGCGACGGCCGCCCGCACCTCGACGCGCAGGGCTTCCTCGTCGGGTACGACACGGGCGCCGGGCAGCGCCGCGGCCGGATCGCCCGGCAGGCAGGCGAAGCCCGCGTCGCGGACGGCCATCCGGCCCAGGGTGCGCTGGAAGGCGACGTTCTGTACGGGGTAGCGGGGGACGCGGCGGTGCAGGAACCACGGAACGGTGATCAGGAGCGTGGCCGGCCAGGCGTACCGGTGCAGTCCGAAGCTTGCGATGACGTCGGGGCGCCCGGCCTGCCCGTAGTCCTTCAGTACCTGCGCCTCGTCCCACGCCAGAAACGCGTCGAGGTCGGCCCCGCCCTCCGCGAGCCGGGCGGCGGTGACCCAGCCGTCGCCCTGTGGGGCCTGCTCCTCGTTGCCGAGCTCGGTCACGCGCAGTCCTGGGAACACCTCGGTGAGGCGGGCGTAGGCGTCCGCGAGGGCGCTCGGGGCGCGCTTCGCCAAGGCGGGAACGTGCATACGGGGACCACCGAATCACGATCGATTACAGGTTAGCCTTACCTTACCCGAAGTGATCGAGGTTTCAACTGCGGTGCTGTCCGCCTATGGTGCCTCTCGTACCTTTCGGACCGAGCGGACTATGGGTGGACCTCGTGGAGCAGGCCAGAGCGCATGACGCGTACCGCCTTGCCGTCCGTGTGCCGGAGCAGCCGCGGTCGGGCTCGGCGCGCGGTGAGCACACGCACGCGGAGGCTGAGTCCGAGCCGTCCGCGCAGGTCGCGCCGCCTGCGCCGCCCGCGCCGCGCAGGCCGGTGCAGCGGAGCTCGGTCCGCGGTCAGGTGCTCGACGCGTTGCGCGCCGCGCTGGTCGGCGGTGATCTCGCGCCCGGCGAGGTGTACTCCGCGCCCGTGCTCGGCGAGCGCTTCGGGGTCTCCGCCACTCCCGTGCGCGAGGCGATGCAGCAGCTCGCCATCGAGGGCGCGATCGAGGTCGTGCCGAACCGTGGCTTCCGGGTGACCGAGCGGAGCGCCCGGGAGCTGGGGGAGCTCGCGGAGGTGCGGGCGCTGATCGAGGTGCCCGTGATGCTGCGGCTTGCCCGTACGGTGCCTGCCGCGCGGTGGTGTGAGCTGCGGCCGCTGGCTGAGGCGAGCGTGGTGGCGGCGGCGGGTGGAGACCTTGCGCGCTACGCGGAGTCGGACCGGGCCTTTCACCGGGCCGTCCTTGGCCTCTCCGGGAACCAGCAGCTGGTGCAGGTGGCGGACGATCTGCACCGGCGGTCGCAGTGGCCGCTGGTCAGCGGGCCCGTCTCCGGGCGCCGCGCCGACCTCGTCGCCGACGCGGCGGAGCATACGGCTCTCCTGGAGGCGTTGGTGGCCCGTGACCTGGCCGTCGTCCAGTCCTTGGTGCGGGAGCATTTTGCGGGGGCGGGGGGCTAGTGGGGGGGGGGCGGGGGCGGTCCCTGCGGGGCCTTCCCCAATCCC